>NZ_JBIUVC010000002.1:0-809612 GCF_044742755.1 Streptomyces sp. NPDC087845 | reverse complement strand
GTCTTGCGTTTCCGACTCTATCAGACTCTTTCGTGTCTGATTCCCGGTCGAAGCGGGGTTGCTTTCCAGTTCTTCGCTTTCGCGTTTCCCTTTCCGGCGAGTCCGACTCTATCAGATCCTTTCGGGCCTGATTCCCAGTCAGCGGGATTTGCCTTCCCGGCCGTTGGGCCGTTCCGACGTCCAAACTCTAGCGGATTTTCCCGGCGACTCATAATCGAGTCTTCGAAATTAATTTCGGCATGCCGAAATTGTCCCGAGTGGGAGATCGTGCTGAGTTTTGGTTGCCGCGTTCGCGGCGGGATCGGTTGTCGCAGAACCGTTCCGGCTCCGTGACAACTCGACGAACCTTACGGATCGCGTGGGGACGTGTCAACCCTGCCAGGTCAAGCCGTTTTCGCACCTGTCCGGCACGGGTTCAGTCCGTTCAGTCCAGGTCGGTGAGGCGGCCGCCGGCGTCCGGTTGGGCGTGTTCCACGCGGCGCAGGAGGCGGATGAGCATGTCGCCGAGGACTCCGCGCTCGTCGCCGCTGAGGTCCTGGAGCAGGTCCTCCTCGAAGTCGGTGGCCATGCGCATCGCCTCCAGCCACTTCGTACGGCCCTCGTCGGTCAGCTCGACGATCACGCGCACCCGGTTGTTCTCGTCCCGGTCCCGGGTCACCAGGCCCTCGCCGGCCATGCGGTCGATGCGGTGGGTCATCGCCGCCGGGGTGAGGCCGAGGCGCTTGGCCAGCTCCCCCGGGCCCAGGCGGTAGGGGGAACCGGACAGGACCAGGGTCTTGAGGACCTCCCACTCGGCGTTGCTGATGCCGAGGGCGGCGACCTGGCGTCCGTACGCCACGTTCATCCGGCGGTTCAGTCGGCCGAGGGCCGAGACGACCTGCTCGACCTGGGGGTCCAGATCGCGGAACTCGCGCTGATAGGCGGCGATCTGCTCGTCGAGGCTCGGCTCCTGCGGGCCGGGCTGCTCGGTGGTGTCAGACATGGCGGGCAGTATGGCACGCCCTCCAAAGCCGTCGAAGTCCTTCGGTCTGAATTGTTGAGGTTCTAACTTTAGTGCTAAAGTCTTCGGGTTCGAGTCGTTCGGTTGGCTCGGCACATCGCTACGAGACCTCGAGGTAGGTGAGTGTGACCAGGGAGATGGGTGCAGCACTGCGGCGGATCCAGCTGGGGAGTGCGCTGAGCGCGTTCGGGCTGGGGTTCACCGTTCCGTATCTGTACGTCTATGTGGCACAGGTACGGGATCTGGGTGCGGGCACCGCGGGAGTCGTGCTGGCCGTCTTCGCCATGGCAGCGCTGGCCGTTCTGCCGTTCACCGGGCGTGCCATCGACCGGCGCGGGCCACTGCCCGTGCTCGTCGTCGCCTCGGCCGTCGCTTCCCTGGGCGCCGCCGCCCTCGGTCTGTCGTCGGGTGTGACCGCCTCCGTGCTGTCGGCCGCGGTCCTCGGCGCGGGTACGGCGGTCATGCAGCCGGCGCTCGCCACCATGCTCGTGTGGTGCTCCAGTACCGCCACCCGTACGCGCGCCTTCGCCATGCAGTTCTTCCTGCAGAACCTCGGGCTCGGCATCGGTGGGCTGGTCGGCGGGCAGATCGTCGACACGAGCCGGCCGGAGACCTTCACCCTGCTGTTCCTCATCGAGGCCGCGATGTTCGTCGTGCTCGGTGTCATCGCCTCCACGGTGCGGCTGTCCCGTACACCGTCCTTCTCCGACACCAGGCCCACCGACGGCTCCAAGGCGCCGGGCGGGCTGCGGGTACTGCTCTCGCACCGGGCCATGGTGCAGCTGTGCGTGCTGGGCTTCGTGCTGTTCTTCGCCTGCTACGGACAGTTCGAGTCCGGGCTCGCGGCCTACGGCACCGAGGCCGCCGGGATCCAGCCCTCGACGCTCGGTATCGCGCTGGCCGCCAACACCGCCGTCATCGTCGTGGCGCAGTTCGTCGTACTGCGGCTGGTGGAGCGCCGCAGGCGCAGCCGGGTCATTGCCTCGGTCGGTCTGATCTGGGCGTTCGCCTGGATCGTGGCCGGGTACGCGGGGCTCGGGCACGGCAGCCAGACCATGGCGACGGCCGCGATGATCTCCACGTACGCGCTGTTCGGACTCGGTGAGTCGATGCTGTCGCCGACCGTGGCTCCGCTGGTCGCCGATCTGGCACCGGAGTCGATGGTCGGGCAGTACAACTCCGCGTTCGCCCTGTGCAAGCAGCTCGCGCTGGCGGTCGGTCCGGCGGTGGGCGGCCCGATGGGGGCGACGCTGCACGGACCGTACATCGTGACATTCGTGCTGTTCTCGCTGGGCATCACGGTGCTGGCGCTGCGACTCGGCCGAGGGCTCACTCCCGTGCAGGATCAGCCGTCGATCGAGGCGGCGCCGTCCAGGGTCGTGGCCGTGTCACTGCCGGAGGCCGAGCCGGTGGCAGCCGCCTCGGCCGCCACCACGCGCTGAGGCAGCAGGGGTGAGCGGCGGGGAGGCGTAGGGGCTCTGTTTCGGCAGGGCCCCTACTGCGGCAGGGCGAACTCGCACCAGACCGCTTTGCCGCCGCCCGGTGTGCGGCGGCTGCCCCAGGACGTGGCGATCGTCGCGACGATCGAGATGCCGCGGCCCGCTTCGTCCGCCGGATCGGCGCGGCGGCGGCGCGGCAGGTGGTCGTCGCCGTCGGTCACCTCGATGATCAGGCGGCGATCGGTACGGCGCAGGCCCAGGCGCATCGGCGGTGTGCCGTGCTTGAGGGAGTTCGCGACGAGTTCGCCCGCGGCCAGGACGCCCAGGTCGCAGAGCTCGACCGGGAATCGCCACGACGTCAGGACGCCGGTCGCGAAGGCGCGGGCGCGCGGGGCCGCCTCGATGCCGCCGAGGAGATCGAGCGAGGCGTTGTGGAAGAGTTCCGCGTTCGTCCCCGTACGGGCGGGGTGCTGGACCACCAGTACCGCCACGTCGTCGTCGTGCTCCGCGGTGACGCCGAGAGAGCGGATCAGCCGGTCGCAGACCACCTGGGGTGAACCCTTGGCACCGGAAAGCGCGCGTTCCAGGGCGGCGACGCCCTCGTCGATGTCCTCGCTGCGGCGCTCCACCAGGCCGTCCGTATAGAGGACCGCGGTGGAACCGGGCGGCAGCGCGATCGTGCCCGAGGTATGGATCCAGCCGCCGGTGCCGAGCGGCGGTCCCGTCGGGTCCTCGGCACGGTGGACCGTGCCGTCCTCGTGACACACCAGGATCGGGAGGTGCCCGGCGGAGGCGTAGACGAGCCGGCCCTCGTTCGGATCGTGGACCGCGTAGGCGCAGGTGGCGATCTGGCTGGCGTCGATCTCGGCGGCGAGACCGTCGAGGAGCTGGAGCACCTCGTGCGGCGGGAGGTCGAGGCGGGCGTAGGCACGCACGGCCGTGCGGAGCTGGCCCATGACCGCGGCGGCCCGTACCCCACGGCCCATCACGTCCCCGATGACCAGGGCGGTGCGGCCCGCGCCGAGGGTGATGACGTCGTACCAGTCGCCGCCGACCGCGGCGTCCGTGCCGCCGGGTTGGTAGGTGGCGGCGATCCGCAGGTCGTCGGGCTGCTCCAGCTCCTGCGGGAGCAGGGAGCGCTGGAGGGTGACGGCCGTTTCGCGGTGGCGGCGCTCGCTGGCGCGGAGCCGTTCGGCCGCTTCGGCGTGGTCGGTGACGTCGGCGGCGTAGACGAGCACTCCGTCTTCGCTTCCTCTGTTCCCTTTTCTGTTCTTGCTCTTGCCCTTGTTCTTGCCCTTGTTGCCGGTCTGCTTCCTGCCCCCGTCCCCGTCGTCGTCCGCTTCGGTCTCGGTCGCGGCCTCGCTGTCCCTGCGTACCGGAGTGCAGGTCACGGTGTACGAATTGCCGCCGCGGACCTTGCGGGACTTGACCGTACGAGGGGTGCCGCTGCGCAGGACCTGGTCCATGAGGGGCAGCAGGCTGAGTTCGACGAGCTCGGGCATGGCCTCGGCCGCGGTGGCGCCGGCCGGGCGGGAGCCGAAGGCGGCGGTGTAGGCGTCGTTGACATACGCGATCCGGTGGTCGGGGCCGTACACCAGGGCCACCAGGGCGGGTAGTTGGCCGAGGATGTCCCGGGCCGAGAGGTCCTCCAGAGCGGGGCCGCGGTCCTCGGGAGACGTGCCGTGCGTGTCACTGTGCGTGTCGCCGTCCGGTGGGCGGGGTCCGGTCTCCGGCCGTGCGTACTCGGCGCGGGCCGAGGGCACGGAACTGCGGTCGTCCCGTGCGGCGGCGGCGCGACGCTGCGTTCCGGGTAGGCGGGCGCTCCAACGCGTGAAGTTCACGGAATTTCTGGCCTCGTGTGTCGGTCTGGTCCGCTCGGGCGGGCTGCTCACTGTCGGTCACTGCCGGCCGGGTCACTCTGTGCAGATGTGGGCCCACCTATGGTCACACGTCCAGTGTGACGGACCGTACTGACAGTTGTCGGTACGGCCCGTCCCGGGCGGGTGAGGTGACGGGCCGACGGCCGGTCAGCCGCCGTTCCCCGGCGGACCGTCGGGGAACGGCGGGTTCCGGGGGCCCGGTGGGTGCTCCGGCCCGGGGCGCCCGCCTCCTGCGGCGAGTTCGAATTCGGCGCGCGGGTGTTCCAGCGAGCCGAGGGAGACGATCTCGCGTTTGAAGAGCCCGGCGAGGGTCCATTCGGCCAGGACGCGGGCCTTCCGGTTGAACGTCGGAACCCGGCTGAGGTGGTACGTGCGGTGCATCAGCCAGGCCGGAAAGCCCTTGAGCCTGCGACCGTAGACATGCGCGACGCCCTTGTGGAGGCCGAGCGAGGCGACGGATCCCGCATAACTGTGCCGGTACTCCTTGAGGGGTTCGCCGCTGATCGACGCGAGGACGTTGTCCGCGAGGACCTTGGCCTGGCGCACGGCGTGCTGGGCGTTGGGCGCGGTCTCCGCACCTGTTTCCGCCGCGGTCAGATCGGGTACGGCCGCGGCGTCCCCGGCGGCCCAGGCGTGCTCGACTCCTTCCACGGTGAGTTCCGCCGTGCAGCGGAGCCTGCCGCGCTCGTCGAGCGGCAGCTCGGTGGCGGCGAGGATTGGTGCGGGTTTGACGCCCGCGGTCCACACGAGGGTGCGGGTCGGGAAGCGGGAACCGTCGCTCAGAACGGCGATCCGGTCCTCGATGGACTCCAACCGGGTGTCGAGGCGTACGTCGATATTGCGGCCGCGCAGCTCACGGATCGCGTAGGCGCCCATCGCGTCACCGACCTCGGGAAGAATGCGGCCCGATGCCTCGACGAGGATCCACTTCAGGTCGTCCGCCTTGACGTTGTGGTAGTACCGCGAGGTGTAGCGGGCCATGTCCTCCAGCTCGGCGAGGGCCTCGACGCCCGCGTATCCGCCGCCGACGAAGACGAAGGTGAGGGCGGCGTCGCGGATGGCCGGGTCGCGGGTGGCGGAGGCGATGTCCATCTGCTCGATGACGTGGTTGCGCAGGCCGATGGCCTCCTCGATGGTCTTGAAGCCGACGCCGTGGTCGGCGAGGCCGGGGACGGGGAGGGTTCGCGACACGGAGCCGGGCGCGAGGACCAGCTCGTCGTACGGGATCTCGACGGCGCCGGTGCCGTCCTCCCCCGAGGCGAGGGTGGTGACGGTCGCCGTGCGCTTGGCGTGATCGATCCGTTCGGCCTCGCCGATCACGATCCGGCAGTGCGCCAGGACCCGGCGGAGCGGCACGACGACGTGGCGCGGCGAGATCGAACCGGCGGCGGCTTCGGGCAGGAACGGCTGATACGTCATATAAGGCTCGGGCGTGACGACGACGATCTCGGCCTCACCGCTCCTGAGTCTCTGCTTCAGCTTCCGCTGGAGACGCAGCGCTGTGTACATCCCGACGTAGCCGCCACCGACGACGAGAATGCGCACACCCGGCGGAGGGCCGGGGGGTGTTCCCCCGGAATCTGAAGCCATCACCACCCCATGACGCAACGTGCTCAAGGGTTTGTCCACAGCCCCGGCAAATTGTGTGACCGGAGGTTCTGGACGGGCCACTGCCGCCGATCACCACGAGGACACGGGAGCTGCGCAGGTCAGGGGTTGGAGTGGGGGTGGGGGGCCGGGGCCGAATCAGTGACCAACCGGTCCTTGCTCCGATCGGGGGGCGCTCCGTGCGGAACTACCCCCTTCTGAATTGACCCGGGCTCAACTATGTTCGTACGACGTCGGGGTGCCGGATCTGGACCATGATCCGCTCTCCGGCTCAAACGGCGGGAAGTCTCCGGGGGGAGACGTCATAACCGGGGGAACAGTTATGCACATTCAGGATTCTCATTGGCAGACTGCTGCGGCAGTCACGTCCCATTCGTCCGACGGAAACGGACGAAACGGAACAGTGGGGACAGTGGACGCGGTGGCTCCGGTCGGCTCGGTGGGTCCGGTCGGCTCGGTCGCGGCAGGCGGAACCGGCGGGACGGGTGCGACGGTTGGGGCAGCTGCCGCCAACGGCCGCTCGGCTCCGCTTCGCGTGGACGCACAGCGCAATCTGGAACATGTGCTGCGAGCGGCACGCGAGGTGTTCGGTGAGCTGGGGTACGGGGCTCCGATGGAGGACGTGGCGCGTCGCGCCAGAGTCGGGGTCGGCACGGTGTACCGGCGGTTCCCGAGCAAGGACGTGCTGGTGCGGCGGATAGCCGAGGAGGAGACCTCCCGGCTGACGGACCAGGCCCGGACCGCGCTGGGTCAGGAGGACGAGCCGTGGTCGGCGCTGTCGTGCTTCCTGCGGACGTCCGTTGCCTCGGGCGCGGGGCGGCTGCTGCCTCCTCACGTGCTCCGGGTCGGAGTCGACACCGACTCCGGCATCGACATCGACTCCGCTGCCGCTTCCGCTGTTTCTGCCTCTGCCTCTGCCCCTGCGTCTGCGTCTGCCTCTACCCCTGCGGCTGCGGCTGTCGACAACTCGGCTGCGGTCGGGGACTCGGAGGCCGTAGCGGCCTCCGAGCCGGGCTCGGACAGCGCTCGGGACGGGACGCGGGTGCCTCAGCAGCGGCAGGGTGCGGGTCAGGCCGACACCCGGTCGACCGGCGGGCGTTCCGCCGCGGACACCGGCCTCGATGACGACGACACGGGAGCCGGTGAGCTGCTGGAGGTCGTCGGCCGGCTGGTGGACCGGGCTCGGGCGGCCGGTGAGCTTCGCCGTGACGTGACGGTGGCGGATGTGCTGCTGGTCATCGCGACGGCGGCGCCTTCGCTGCCCGACGCGGCCCAGCAGGCAGCGGCTTCGAGCCGGTTGCTGGACATCCTGCTGGAAGGGCTGCGCTCGCGGCCCGGCGCGTGAACGGAGTGCGTTCGCTGCCCGTTATGTGAACGGGGCGAGCGCGGGTGTGGCGGCGCGTGAGCAGGTCGCGTGAGCGGGTCGCGTCTGAGTGTGACGGCGTCGGCGCGGTGGGCGTGGCGGTGCGTGGGCGTGGCGGCGCGTGGGTTTGGTGAACCTGGCGGCGCGTCGGCGCGGTGAGCCTGGCGGCGCGTGGGTGGGGTGGTGCGCAGACGTGTTGCGTGCGCGCACTGCCTCTCCGGGGCGGGGGCGGACGGTCGGAGTGGGCACACCGGGGTGCGTAGCCGGGGCCGGCTGCCGGGGCACACGGCCGGTGTGAAGGGCCAGTGCGCATGGCTGGTTTGAATGGCTGGCGTGAAGGGGTTGCCGTGTCCGGTGATCCGCGACCCGCGTGGCCCGTTTCGGTGGGTCTTACTCAGCGGCTCATTGTCGCTCGTCCGAGCTCACATTCGGCTTATGTGTCTGGATTTAGGCATCCGGCTACGCGCGTACTCCTCCCGGCTCCGGCTCCGACTGCCGCGTCCGCGCTCATTCAGCAGCCCACAGACCGGCTCTCTGCGGTTTCTGATCGGCGTCCGTACGGCGTCCGGTCGGCGCCTGATCGGCGCTTGACCAGCCGTGTATCGGTTCTCGTCGCTGGAGCCGCTGCCCGTCGCATTCGGCCTGCCCCTGCAGAAGAGCTCAATACCTCTTCCCCGAATGAGCGACTTCTAGTACTCACATTCGAGAATAGGCCCCGGATGAGTGGTTGCGGGGGCTGAAGGTTCGGCGTGATTGCGCCATGTGACACGCTTGCCCGATGTTCGGGTCCGACAGCGCAAACGGGGGCTTCCGCGATGAGCGGTGACGGGCAGCAGGAAGAGTCGTTCGACGACGCCTCCGCCATGGGCGGGATGACGGAAGCCGGTGAGCTGACCTCCCGGCAGGTACCGAGTCAGGCCGGGCCCGAGCGATCGGGTGGTGACGCGGAGAGCGGCGCCGTCCAGCCCGGCCCGTGGCCGGCCCCCGCCGGCACCGGTGTTGGTATCGGCGGGGGCGTCGGGGCCGAAGCCTCGGTGCCGATGCAGCGGGAGGGCGGCAGCAGCAGCACTGCCGATGCCTCCGGCTCCGCGTTCTCCGACGCCGAGCTGATCGGACGGATGCGGGACGGCGACGATCTCGCGTACGAGGAGTTGTTCCGGCGGCACTCGGACGCGGTCCGCCGCTACGCGCGGACCTGCTGCCGGGACGCGCACACCGCAGACGACCTGACAGCCGAGGTCTTCGCGCGCACCCTGCAGGCGGTACGCAGGGGCAAGGGGCCCGTGGAGGCGGTGCGGGCCTACCTCATGACGGCTGTCCGGCATGTCGGAGCCGCCTGGACCAAGACCGCGAAGCGGGAGCAATTGGTCGATGACTTCGCGGTGTTCGCCGCCCAGTCCTCCAAGTCCTCCCAGGTGTCGGACGCGGACACGCTCGACCTCGGCGCGGATGTGCTGGCGATGCACGAGGCCGAGCAGTCGATGGCGATGCAGGCGTTCCGCAGTCTGCCGGAGCGCTGGCAGGCGGTGCTGTGGCACACCACCGTCGAGGAGGAGTCACCCAGCGAGATCGCCCCGTTGTTCGGGCTGACCGCCAATGCCACGGCGGTCCTGGCCAGCCGGGCCCGCGAGGGGCTCAAGCAGGCTTACCTCCAGGCCCATGTGAGCGAGGCGCTCACCTCGGGCGGCGACTGCGCGCGTTACGCCGACCGCCTCGGTGCCTATGCCCGGGGTGGGCTCCGGATGCGGGCCGAGCGCGGGTTGCGGGGGCATCTGGACGAGTGCGCGAAGTGCCGGCTCGCCGCGGGCGAACTGGCCCACGTCAACGCCGGGATTCCCGCGCTGCTGCCGGTCGCGGTCATCGGCTGGTTCGCCGCCGGGTATGCGCTCAAAGCCGCCGGAATCGTCGCGGGTGGCGCGGCGGGAGCCGCGGGCGCCGGTGCCGCAGCGGCGGCGACCGGCGGGAGCACGTCCGGGGGCGGCGCCGGTGGTGCCGCGGTCTCGGAAGGGCTCGGTGTCCCGGCGAAGGCCGGTATCGCGGCGGCTGTTGCCGTGGCGGTGACGGCCGGGCTGGCCTGGGCGCTGGTCGGCGACGACCGGCCGGAGCCCGAAGCCAGACATGCGGCCAAGCCGGCTGTCGTGGCTCCTGCGGCGCCGACGCCCGATCCGCCGAAGCCGAAGCCGACACCGCCGTCGAAGCCCGATGCGCCGGCGCCGTCCGCGCCCCCTGCCTCGGCCCCGGCCCCGACTCCCCCGCCGAAGCCGAAGCCCACGCCCACGCCGACTCCGACTCCGACTCCGAAGCCCACTCCGAAGCCCACTCCGAAGCCGACACCCAAGCCGACGCCCAAGCCGACGCTGCCGTCCGATCCGCCGAAGCCGTCGCCGTCCGCCCCGACTCCGCCGCCCGCCCCGACCGTCTATCAGCTCAACGAGCTGAGCTACTCGATGGTGGGTGACCACACCCGACCCGAGGTGGTGATCAACGAGAGCAACTGGGTCTGGCAGCGTTCCGGTCTGTCGATCGGCGGCACGCAGTACGCGCACGGAGTGACCGTCCACGGCAAGTCCTCGGTCACCATCCAGTTGAACCGGCCGTGCACGCGTTACGAGGCCATGGTCGGGATCGACGACATGACCATGGGGTTCGGCTCGGTGCGCTTCTCCGTCTTCAACGGCGAAGGGACGCTGCTGTGGCAGTCCCCGGTGATGAACGGTGACGATCCGGCCGTACCCGTCAGGGTCGGTATCACCGGACAGGACAAGATCCGGCTCGTCGCCCAGCGGGCGCATCCGGGTGGCGGCGCAGCGCTGGCCGACTGGGCCCATTCGACCATCAGTTGTCGGTGAGATGACCGGTGGCGGCGCGGTCGGGGGTCAGGCGGCGGGGGTGTCCGGGAGTTCCTCGGTGATACGGGTCAGGAGCGCGATGACGTCGTCGACCGTCAGTGTGCGGCCCGCGGCGCGCTCCGACTCGTACAGCTGAGGTCCCAGTTCCTCGCGCGCCCGTCGCTCGACCTCGTCCGCCTCGGCCTGTTGTGCTTCGGTCCTGGGGCTGGAGAGGCGCCAGCCGTCGGCCGCCGCCAGAATCCGTACGGCGGCTCCGTGACGGCCCAGCTTCGGCAGCACGGCCGCCACACTGTCCGCCAGATGCCCGGTGACGAGCTCGGGGCAGTGGGCCTCCCGCGCCCCGTGGAGTGCGCGCGCCAGACCGCGTACCCCGGCCACCGGGCCGCCCGTGGGCCCCTCCTCGCACACGGCGATCCGGGCGGCCAGCCCTTCGACCACCGCGGTGAAGTGCGACGGCGGACTGCCTCGTCCGATCGACGCCTCCGCCTCGTCGACCAGCCGTCGCGCCTCCGCGATCTCGCCGCGGTCCAGGGCCAGGGTGGCGCGCAGAAAGTAGGTGTAGCCGCGGGCGTCGTGCACCTGGTAGCGCTCCGTCTCCGTCTCCGCCTCGGCCAGGCTCCGCTCGAAGCCCGTCATGTCTCCGGTCCGATAATCAAGTTCGGCGAGGCGGGCCAGGAGGAACGGCGCCTCGGCGTACGCCCCGACCTCGCGGGCGAGCAGCAGCGCCTCCGTGTACGCCGCACGCGCCTCCGCGTACCGTCCACGTGTCATGCCGACCTCCGCGGCCGCACCCGCGACCTGGGCGCGCAGCCAGCGGTCACCGACGCGGCGGCCCAGCTCGCGCAGCTCGGCGAGGCCGTCGTCGACCCCCGGCATGCCGCCGGGCATGTCGACGACCATGTGCGTACGGAACAACAGCGTGATGCCGTACTCCCATGCGCCGCCGTGGATACGGGCGTTGGCGACCGCCATGTCGATCATCTCGTGGGCCTCGGCGGTGGTACGGCTCGCGAACAGGGCCGTCGGCCAGAGCAGTCCCGGAAAACGGGCGGACTGCGGACCGGAGGAGATGAACGCGTCGGCCACCCGGCCCAGCAGGGCGCGCCGACTGTCGTCACCACGGACGTCGTCGGCGGGTTGGCTCTGCGCGGCGAGGAAGTACCGCAGTAGCTCCAGATGCATGCGCGGCCAGAAGCGGGGGTCGCTGCCGTCGGCCGGTTCCGGACCGAGTTCCACAGCCCGCTCGGCCCAGCCGAGGCCTTCGGAACGGAAGTTCCGCAGGAACCAGAACCACCCCATGCCGAGAACCAGACGCACCGCGTCCGGTTCGGACGGGGTGGTGACGACGGTGCGGTGGAGGACGGCCCGGATGTTGTCGAGGTTCGTTTCCAGGCGTTCGATCCAGGGGAGCTGGTCGCCGGAGCGGAGACGGGGCTCGGCGGCCTCGACCAGCGCGACGAAGTACGCGGTGTGCGCCCGCGCGGCGGCGGCGCGTATGTCCGGGGTCTCGGCCGCGCGTTCGGCGGCGTACTCGTGGATGGTCTCCAGGAGGCGATAGCGCATCTCGCCGGAGGCGGTCGGGGCGGCGACGACGAGGGACTTGTCGACGAGAGCACCGATCAGGTCGGCCGTGGAGGGCCCGGCAGGGCCCGGGCCGGTGGCTGCCCCGGTGACGGAGGCCCTGGTGGCAAAGTCCCCGGTGACGGAGGTCCCGGTGACGGAGGTCCCGGTGGCGAGGGGTGCTCCCGCCGCGGTCACGGCCTCCGCGGCGGGCAGGTCCCAGCCACCCGCGAAGACGGAGACCTGTCGCAGGACCGTGCGTTCGCCCTCGTCGAGCAGGTCCCAGGACCAGTCGACGACGGCGCGCAGCGTCTGCTGGCGCGGCAGTACGGTCCGGGCTCCACCGGTGAGCAGCCGGAACCGGTCGTCGAGCCGGTCCGCGATCTGACGTGGGGTGAGCAGCCGCAGCCGCGCAGCGGCGAGTTCGATGGCGAGCGGCTGCCCGTCGAGCCGTCGGCAGATCTCGGCGACGGCATCCGAATCGTGTGCGGCCTCCTGCTCGGGATCGAAGTCGGGACGTACGGCGCGGGCGCGCTCGGCGAACAGGCGGTGGGCTGGGTCGGCCGGGAGCGGTCCGACCGGGCGTATCGATTCGCCGGGGACGCCGAGGGGTTCTCGGCTGGTGGCGAGGATGCGCAGCTCCGGGCAGTGGGTGAGCAGGGTTTCGGCGAGGGCGGCGGCCGCGCCGATGACGTGTTCGCAGTTGTCCAGGATGAGCAGGAAGGGGCGGACCCGGGAGCAGTGCGCCAGGTGCTCGACGAGGAGGCCGGTCGGGTCGCTGCGCAACGGCTGCCCGTCACGGCTGTTGTCCCGCAGGAGCGTGGTCTCCCGCAGCCCGAGAGCGGTGAGTACGGCTCCGGGGACATCCACGGGGTCATCCACCGGAGCGAGTTCGGCGATCCAGGAGTCCACGGGAGCCGGGGCCGCCGGACCGCTCCGGGCGGCGGCCTCCTCGGCGAGACGGGTCTTGCCGGAGCCGCCGGGCCCGGTGAGGGTGACCAGGCGGGACCGGGCCAGATCGGCATGGATGGAGCGCAGTTCGGGCTCGCGGCCGACGAAGGAGTTGAGCCGGGGCCGGATGTTGCCCCGGACGGGGGCGGGGCCGGGGGTGCGAGGCGGGCCCGATGCGGCGGATACGGCGGATGCGGCGGATGAGGCCGAGAGGGAAGAGGGGGAAGAGGAGGGGAAGGAAGTGGTTGAGGCGGACAGGAAGGCCGGTACGGCTGCTTCGGATGGCACCGTCGGTGGCGGAGTGAGCAGTTCCCGGTGGAGCGCGGTCAGTTCCGGCCCCGGGTCGGCACCCAGGGCGTCGGCAAGGGAGCGGCGCGCCTCCTCGTAAGCGGCCAGCGCCTCGGCCTGGCGGCCTTCGGCGCGCAGGGCGCGGATCAGCTGGGCCCGGAAACGTTCGTCGTACGGGTGGGCGGCGGTCAGCTCCCTGAGCTCCGGTACGAGGGTGCGCGGGCCGGCAGCGGTCGCAGCACACCGCAGGTCGGCCTCGATGCGGCGTTCCAGCGTGGTCAGACGGTGGGCCTCCGGGCGCAGACCGTGGCCGTGCTCCCGGTCCGGCAGGTCGGCCAGGGCCGGGCCGCGCCACAGGGCGAGCGCGGTACGGAGTGTGCGGGCGGCCGCCACGGGGTCGCCCGCGTCGAGCTCGTCGGAGCCCTGCCGGGACAGCCGCTCGAACACGTGCAGGTCGACCTCCTCGGGCGCGGCCTCCAAGCGGTATCCGCCGTGGTCACTCGTGATCGCGTCCCTGCCGAGCACCCGGCGCAACCGGCCCACGAGGGCCTGGAGGGCGGCGGGAGCGTCGTGCGGGGGATCGGCGGCCCATACGTCGTCGACGAGATCGGCGACATGCACGGGCCGGCCCGTACGCAGGGCGAGGGAGGCGAGGAGGGCGCGCAGCCGTGCACCGCCCACGGGCAGCGCCCTGCCGTTCTCGTCTCGTGCCTCGGTGACGCCCAGGATCAGGTAACGCATCCGGCCATTCTGTCCTGCGGAACGCACGGAAGCAGGTGTCCACCGGCCACCGCACCGGGCAACAGCCCCCGACCGCACGCGGCCGGTGGTGAGCGCGAGCCCACCACGCCGGCCCCGCCCCGCCCCACCCCGCTCACGGCTACGGGCCACCGTCCACGGCTACGGACCACAGACAACAGACAACAGACAACAGACAACAGACAACAGACCACAGCTACGGCAGCAGTGTCCGCCTCGCCGGAACGACCCCGCCCGCGACCCCACCCGTGACCCCGCCCGTGACCCCACCCGCGACCGCGCGCTGGCGTGGCGCCGCCGTGCCCGTCCAGCAGGTGCCGCGCCGTGACACGAGTCGGCGGAGCCAGAGTTCCATGGACGCCAGATGCGCCAGGCCGTCCAGCGGGAGCGGTTCGCCCTCCGAGGCCGCGCGCAGGGCCTTCCGTACGACGCGGGCCTCGACCAGGCCCGCGTCGGCGAGCAGCGGTGCGTCAAAGAGGGCGATCAGGTCGGGGAGCGCGGCGCGCAGGCCGGTGCGGGCGGTGGCGTTCGCGAGGGCGAGGGAGGGGGTGCCCCAGCCGGGCGGCAGCTCGTGGATGCCCGCGCCCGCGAGCACCCGCCGCAGGATCGCGGCGCGGGCGCCCGGCTGGACGCGGAGCGATTCGGGAAGCGCTCGGGCGGCGCGTACGACCTGATTGTCGAGAAACGGGGCATGCAGCCGCTGGCTGCGGTTCTCCGCGGCCTGCTCCAGGATCCGGTGGTCGGCGGCGAACCGGGCGAGGGCCGCCCGGGCGCGGGCCTCGCCCGGCCGCTGGACGGAGGTGGGGCGGGTCGCCGCCTCCTGCAGACGCACCGACACCTCGGCGAGCGCCTCCCCCGTCAGCCAGCGCGCGGCGGGTCCCGGCCGCGACCAGGCGAGGGCGGCGAGCGACGCGTCGGCGGGCGTGTCGAGGTCGGGGGCGTGGCGGTTGGCGTCGGACAGCCGGTCGGCCGCCGTTTCCAGACCGGTGCGGTACGACGTACGGGACAGGCGGCGGGCCGCCCGGTAGACGGTCAGCGGGACGAAGAGGGAGTGCGCGGTCGGGCCCTCGGCCTTGGCCAGGGCGGCGACCGGGCGCAGCAGATGGCGTCGTCGACGGTCCATCAGCAGGTCCGCGAGACGGGCCGGGTGGGCGTCGAGTACCTGCCGTGCGCCACCGCCGACGAAGTGGTCGGCGCTGCCCGAGGCGAGGCGGCGGCGGTGCCGCTCGGCGACGACGAGGGACGGGGCGGGTTCATCGGTGAGCGGGCCGCCGCCCAGGTCGGCGTAGGGCAGGGCCTCCTCCCCGGCGGCGACGACGACATGGTGCAGGCGCGGGTTTGCGGCGATGACGCGGGCGCGTTCGAGTTCGTCCTCGTGTCCGCGCGCCGTGAGGTCGTTGAAGGTGACGGCGAGCAGCCGCTCCCCCGCTCCCGCGCCGTGGCCAAGGAGGGTGCCGGGCAGGCCCGGCAGTCCGGCGGCCAGGAGGGCGAGGGTGGCGGAGGCGCTGCCTCCGGAGAGGTCGGCGCCGATGCCCGGCACGGGGGCGCCGCGGGCGGCGCGTCGTTCGGCGGGCCCCATGCCGGGGACCGGGCCCGGGTCGGGCGGCAGGGTCTCGGGGGCGTGGCGCGGGGCGGTGAGTCTGGCGCGTACGGCTTCGACCAGGGCGTCGCGCACCCCGTCGACGGCACTGACCGGGTCGAGTTGGGGCGCGGCGACGGCGAGGGAGGCCACCGCCTCGTACCCGGTGATCTCGCGCGAGCCCTCGCGGAGGATCAGCGCGTGCCCCGGCGGGATGCGCTTCACTCCCGCGTACGGGGTGCCGTCGCGCAGCGCCTCCGGTGTTTCGGGGCAGGCGAGCAGGGCGGCCAGGTGGCCGATGTCCAGCTGGGCTTCGATGAGGTCGGCGAGCGGCAGTGCGGCGGTGGCGTACGCCGTGCCGCCGGCCCAGGGGGTGTAGAAGACCGGGCGGGCTCCGGCGAGGTCCCCGATGACGGTGATCCGGCGGCCGACCTGGACGACGGCCGTGTAGCTGCCGGGCCAGGACGTGAGATGGCGCAGCGCTCCGCCGCGGGCGGCGAGGAGGCCGACGCGCAGCTGTTCGTCGGTGGCGCTGCAGCAGCCGAGGACGGCGAGCCGGGCGGTGGGCGCGCCTTCGGCGGTCTCGACCGAGCTGGTGCGGATCTCGTCGGGGCGCCAGTCGCCGACGGCCCAGAGCGGATCCGGGTCTCCCCACAGGAGTTGGGATCCGACGGGGTGCATCGCGCGCCCCTCGTCGGCGTCGCCGATGGCACCCGCCGTGCCGAAGCTCGCGGCGATACTGCTCCACCCCACCAACCAACGCATCGCCGCCTCCACAGGCTGTGGACAAATCGGCGCAGCAGGACATTATCGGGAGAACTCCGGTAGCGCGCGGCGCCGTTGCGAACATGCTGCCACGACAAAGGCGCACAGGAGGGGCTACGGACGGCGCACGTCGGAAGGGCATGCGCCCCTGGCAAAGGCCGGGCCGCGAGAGGGGGTGGTGGCGCGCGTATGGGCGCACGCCGAACGGCAACCCGCAGGGGGTTTCCCCCGGCGACGACCGACGCGGGGCCCGCACGAGGTGGTCCACACACCAACAGGCTTACGGGTCGGGCGTGTTGCGTACCTCGTTCCGGCACGGTCCACCGGGCTGGATCCAGCCACCCCCCGGACCGCCCACGACCGGTGACCGGTCGGTCACCGGTGATCACCGGACGGTCGACGGGATGTCCGCGAATCGATCGACCCAACCTCGACCGACCGGCGATATTCGGCCATTTTCAGCGCACGCGGCAACCGGACGACAGGGAACTCACCGCACCGGAAGACCCTTTTCGCCCACCTTCATCCCCCGTCCCCTGCCCCGCTTCGCCGACTTCACACCGGCCTCCCCGCCGGTTCCACGCACAGTGCGACGCACAGTCCGGGAGGCGTCGCCCGCCTCCCGGACCGGTCCGCCGCCTGCGGGGAATGAGGCGGCAGTGTCCCCCAGCCCACTGAGTCCAATGCAGTGGGCCGACCCACGCAGCACCCATGGAAGCGCTTCCGAAACAACCGGACGAGAGCGCACGGCCGGGCGCACGGCCACACACCAGGAGCACGTACGAGGCCCGGCGGGCGGCGCCCCACCACGTCCGAACAGGGCATCGCGCGGGGGGTCCGAACCGGGCGTCGCGCAGGGTTCCGCACCGGTTCCGGGCGAAGGTCCGAGCCGGGCCCGGGAGAGGGTCCGAGCCGCGCCCGGGACGCTCCGCGCGACGACCGGAGCGACGCCGGCGCGGCCGGCCGCGTCCGCGCGGATCCGCACGGACAACATTCCCGCCATACGGACGTCTGCCCCTTAACGGTAGGGATGCGGCGAACTACGCTGGGTTTACTGAGGTTCTCGGCAGGAGGCATATTCCTCGGGGCTCGGCCATATGCGTGTGCGGCCGGAGTGCCGGGGCTCGTCCCTGGGGAGGACACGGTACGAATGCCGCGCGCCGCAACGGTGACGCGGCGGCCGTCTGTGTGTCGAGGGGTGGCGCATGTCCAGGGAGCAACGCGGACCGAACGAGAAGCTCGGAACCGTTCTCGCCCTCGCGGGAATCAGCAACGCCGGGCTCGCCCGGCGGGTCAACGACCTCGGGGCGCAGCGCGGACTGACACTTCGGTACGACAAGACCTCGGTGGCCCGATGGGTCTCCAAGGGCATGGTGCCGCAGGGCGCCGCGCCCCATCTCATCGCGGCGGCGATCGGCGCCAAACTCGGCCGGCCGGTCCCCCTGCACGAGATCGGGCTCGCGGACGCCGACCCGGCGCCGGAGGTCGGGCTGGCCTTTCCGCGCGATGTGGCCGAGGCGGTCCGCTCGGCGACCGAGCTGTACCGGCTGGATCTGGCCGGGCGGCGGGCGGGCAGCGGCGGAATCTGGCAGTCGCTGGCCGGCTCGTTCTCGGTGAGCGCGTACGCGACGCCCGCGTCCCGCTGGCTGATATCCCCCGCCGATCCGTCGGTGGAACGCGACGCGACAGCCGCCGTGGCAGTCATCCTCGGCGCCCAGAACCCAAGGGGCGCACGCACCGGCGCAGGGGCGCAGGGGATGCCGGGCGCGGCGGGGAAGAACACGGCGGCGGAGTCCGGCGCACCGGTCACCCCGGGCGCGGCGGGGACTCCTGC
Source organism: Streptomyces sp. NPDC087845 (assembly GCF_044742755.1). NCBI lineage: Bacteria > Bacillati > Actinomycetota > Actinomycetes > Kitasatosporales > Streptomycetaceae > Streptomyces > Streptomyces sp. NPDC087845. The sequence continues at coordinate 791,737 of NZ_JBIUVC010000002.1, read as the reverse complement.
CACACCCGGCACGGCCAGCGCTGGGGCCATTCCCGGCACGGCGGGGGCTCCGGCCACGCAGGAAGCGCGAGGAGCGCTGCGGGCGCGACCGGCGCTCGGCACTCACGCGGCATCCGGAGCACAGGCACCGCAGGCACCGCAGGCGGCGCAGACAGCCCTGAACGCACAGGCGGCTCAGGCGGCGCTGGGAACCCTGGGAGCTCTGGGTACGCAGCGGGCACCGTCCATCCCGGCCCAGCCGGGCCCGGAGACCACGCCCGCGTCCCCCGCCACGTCCCCGTCCGCACTCGCCCACTCCGCGCCGGTCGGCCCGGTCACGAGCGACATCTCCCCGCTGCGGGTCGGCCACAGCGATGTCTCCAAGCTGCGCGAGGCGGCCCAGGACGCCCGCCGCTGGGACTCCAAGTACGGCGGCGGGGACTGGCGTTCCTCCATGGTCCCGGAGTGCTTACGGGTCGACGCCGCACCGCTGCTGCTCGGTTCGTACAGCGACGAGGTGGGCCGGGCGCTCTTCGGCGCGGCGGCCGAGCTGACCAGACTCGCCGGGTGGATGGCCTTCGACACCGGCCAGCAGGAGGCCGCGCAGCGCTACTACATCCAGGCGCTGAGGCTCGCGCGGGCCGCGGCCGACGTACCGCTCGGCGGCTATGTCCTCGCCTCGATGTCGCTGCAGGCGACCTACCGCGGTTTCGCCGACGAGGGGGTCGACCTCGCGCAGGCCGCCGTCGAACGCAACCGGGGGCTCGCCACGGCCCGCACCATGAGCTTCTTCCGCCTGGTGGAGGCGCGCGCCCACGCGAAGGCGAGCGACGCCCAGGCCGCGGGGGCCGCGCTGAAGGCCGCCGAGGGCTGGCTGGAGCGTTCCCGGGACGGTGACGCGGACCCGTCGTGGCTGGGCTTCTACTCGTACGACAGATTCGCGGCGGACGCCGCGGAGTGCCACCTCGACCTGAAGGCACCCCGGCAGGTGCGGCGCTTCACCGAGCAGGCCCTGTCCCGGCCGACCGAGGAATTCGTCCGCTCGCACGGGCTGCGGCTCGTGGTGTCGGCGGTGGCCGAGCTGGAGTCGGGGAACCTGGACGCGGCCTGCGCGGCGGGCACCCGGGCGGTGGAGGTGGCGGGCCGCATCTCTTCGGCGCGGACCACGGAGTACGTACGGGATCTGCTGCACCGGCTCGAACCGTACGGGCACGAACCGCGCGTCGCCGAGCTGCGCGAGCGGGCCCGGCCCCTGCTGGTGGCGCCCGCGTAGCCGCACCCGGGCCGGACGACCCGGCCGACGACCGGCCCGCATGCCCCGCACCTCCGCGGCGTCGCCTCCGCGTCCTCACGGTGTACGCACGGTGTCCGGACGGCATCCGGTGTGCCGTCCGGTCGCCTCCGGGCGTAAAGATCGGCGCCACGCTGGGCTTCACTGGTTTGAGTGCGTTGTCAGTGGGTCAGTGCACTATCGGGGTGGGAGGTGGCGTGGTGATGACGCACGCGGCGTACGACTGCGATGTGCTGGTGATCGGCGGCGGAATCGTCGGCCTGTCGACGGCGTATGCGATCACGCGCACCGCTCCGGGCACCCGGGTGACGGTGCTGGAGAAGGAGTGGGGCCCCGCCCGTCACCAGACCGGGCGCAACAGCGGAGTGATCCACAGCGGCATCTACTACCGCCCCGGCTCGCTCAAGGCCCGCTACGCCGTACGCGGTGCCGCCGAGATGGTCGACTTCTGCGCCGAGCACGGCATCGCGCACGCGGTGACCGGCAAGCTGATCGTCGCGACCGAGCGGTCCGAGCTGCCCCGGCTGCACTCCCTGGTCCAGCGCGGCCGGCAGCACGGGCTGCCGGTGCGCGAGCTGGGTCCCGCCCAGATCGCGGAGTACGAGCCGCGGGTGCGCGGGCTCGCCGCGATCCGCGTCGGGACAACCGGGGTGTGCGACTTCGGCGCGGTCGCGGCGCGGTTCGCCGCCGAGCTGAGCGGGGCGGGCGGGGTGATCCGTTACGGGGCGGAGGCCACCGCGATCGACCGGCGCCCCTGGGGCGTGGCGGTGCGCACGGCGGACGGTGCGGTGGTGCGGGCCCGGGTCCTGGTCAACTGCGCGGGGCTGCACTGCGACCGGGTGGCGCGGCTCGCGGGCGACGACCCGGGGGTGCGGATCGTGCCCTTCCGGGGGGAGTACTACGAGCTGGCGCGACCGGAGCTGGTGCGCGGCCTGGTCTATCCGGTGCCCGATCCGGCGTTCCCCTTCCTCGGTGTGCATCTGACCCGCGGCCACGACGGCAGCGTCCACGTCGGACCGAACGCGGTGCCGGCGCTGGCCCGGGAGGGGTACGACTGGTCCGTCGTGCGCCCCGGTGAGCTGGCGGACACCCTGACCTGGCCGGGCACCTGGCAGATCGCGCGCAGACACTGGCGGTACGGGGCGGGTGAGGTGCACCGTTCGCTGTCGAAGCGCGCGTTCACGGCAGCCGTGCGGCGGCTGCTGCCCGAGGTCACGGAGGCCGATCTGCGGCCCGCCCCGGCCGGGGTCAGGGCCCAGGCAGTGCTCCGGGACGGCACCCTGGTGGACGACTTCCTGATCCGTGAGGCACCGCACACGGTCCACGTACTGAACGCTCCGTCGCCCGCCGCGACGGCGTCCCTGCCCATCGGGCGGGAGGTGGCACGCAGGGCGCTGCTCCGGGCAGGGGGGACGGGGTGGAAGCCGCCCGCCGTAGAATCGGGGCATTGTGTCTGAGCCCTTGAACCCCTCCGCAGATTCCTCCGCTTCCTCCGCGAACCCTTCCGCCCCGGCACCGGGCGAGGCCGCGGCCGGGACGAGCAGCACGGCAACCGGGACGGGCAGCGCCTCCACGGCCGACGCCGCCTCCATGGCCCACAGTCCTTCCTCCCCCGCTGCCGGGATTCCGGACGATCTGCGCGCCGCCTCCTTCGAGCGGCAGCGCAGGCTGCGCCAGGAACCGCGCTTCCCCGGCGGGCCCGCCGTCGATCCGGCCGGATCGCACCACGAGCGCCGGATCCGCAGCTTCCAGCCGCGCCGCAGCCGTGTCACGCCCGGCCAGGAGGACGCGCTGCTGCGGCTGTGGCCGAAGTGGGGCCTGGACATCGACGGGCAGCGCGTCCTGGATCTGCCCGAGCTGTTCGACGGGCTCCCGGTCGTGCTGGAGATCGGTTTCGGCATGGGTGAGGCCACCGCGCAGATGGCTGCCGCCGACCCGGGCACGGGCATTCTCGCCGTCGATGTGCACACCCCGGGCCAGGGCAACCTGCTCGGCCTCGCGGACCGGAACGGACTGTCCAACGTCCGGGTCGCCAACGGTGACGCGATCATCCTGCTGCGCGAGATGCTGAAGCCGGACTCGTTGGACGGGCTGCGGGTGTACTTCCCCGATCCCTGGCCCAAGAAGCGCCACCACAAGCGGCGGCTGATCCAGCCGGAGTTTCTCGATCTGGCGGCGCAGCGGCTCAAGCCGGGGGCCGTGATCCACTGCGCGACCGACTGGGAGCCGTACGCCGAGCAGATGCTGGAGGTGCTGTCCGCACACCCGCTGTTCGAGAACACCCAGGCGGACGGCAGCTATGCGCCGCGGCCGGCGTTCCGGCCGCTGACCCGGTTCGAGGGGCAGGGCCTCGACAAGGGTCACGTCGTCCACGACCTGCTCTTCGCCCGCCGCTGAGACCCGCACGCGGAGCCGGCGACGGAACCCCGGAGCCGACGGACGGACCCAGGCGGCACCTGACGGACCGGACCGGACAGCCTTGACCGGACGGGCCTGACGGACCGGACCTGACCTGACCTGACCTGACCAGGCGGGCCTGACGGGCCTGGCCGGACCAGGCGGGCCTGACCGGGGCGGAGGGACCGGTTCGGCCGGACCAGACGAGCCTGACCGGACCAGGCGGGCCTGACCGGGGCGGAGGGACCGGTTCGGCCGGACCAGACGAGCCTGGCCGGACCAGGCGGGCCTGACCGGGGCGGAGGGACCGGTTCGGCCGGACCAGACGGGCCTGACCGGACCAGAGGGAACGGCCTCCTGGAGCCGATGTCCCCGGTGCCCCATGGCCAGGTGTCAGTGCTGCTCGTTAGGGTCATCGGGTGGTGTCCGACGGGTCTGTCCAGCAACGGCAGTCGCAGCCGGCCGTCCCGGTGCTTGAGGAGCAGCGGGTCGGCGAGATCCTGGCTGCCGTGCCGGAGCGCAGGCACTGGCGTTACCGGCCGCGCCGCGTCGGGATGGTGTGGCGCAGCAAGACATTCCGCATCGCGGCCGTGTGCACGGTGCTCGCGCTGTGCGGACTGGCGATCCTGGCCCTGGTCCGCGATCAGACGGGCACCGAGGGATTTCTCGTCGGCCTGGGTCTCGCCGTGCTGCCCGTCCCGCTCCTGATGGCCGCGTTCCGCTGGCTGGACCGGGTCGAACCGGCGCCCTGGCGGAATCTGCTGTTCTCCTTCGCCTGGGGGGCGTTCGCGGCCGCTCTGGTCGCGATCCTGGCGAATTCGTTCGCGACCCGCTGGATAGCGACGGCCACCGCCGACCCGTCGCACGCCGACACCCTCGGTGCCACGGTCATAGCGCCGGTGATCGAGGAGAGCGCCAAGGCCGCGGCCGTCCTGCTGATCTTCCTGTTCCGAAGACGGGAGTTCAACGGGATCGTCGACGGCATCGTCGTCGCCGGCTTCACCGCGAGCGGCTTCGCGTTCACCGAGAACATCCTCTACCTGGGCAACGCCTTCGGTGAGGACCAGCAGATCGGTACCTCGGGCGTCGTCTCGGTGACGGCCGCGACGTTCTTCGTACGGGCGGTGATGTCGCCGTTCGCGCATCCCCTCTTCACCGTGCTGACCGGCATAGGCTTCGGGCTCGCCGCGGCCAGTGCGCGGCGCCGCCGGATCCGGCGCATCGCGCTGCCGCTGCTCGGACTCGTCCTCGCCATGGGCATGCACGCCCTGTGGAACGGGTCGGCGGCGTTCGGCCCGTACGGTTTCTACGCCGTGTACGGGCTTTTCATGGTTCCGGTCTTCGGCCTGGTGACCTGGCTGGCGATCTGGTCGCGCCGACGGGAGCTGCGTACGCTCGCCGCCGAGCTGCCCGCCTATGCGGCGGCCGGCTGGCTGACCCCCGCCGAGCCGCTCGCCCTCTCCTCGATGCGGGCCCGCGGCATGGCCCGTGACGCGGCACGCCAACGACACGCGGCGGCGGCCGGGGGAATCCGGGTGGGCCCGTACGGACCGGGACACTGGCCGCCGCCGTACGCATCGGCATATGGGCCTGGATACGGGCCGGGATACGGGCCGGGATACGGGCCGGGATACGGGCCGGGATACGGGCCGGGATACGGGCCAAGGCCAGGAGCCGGTCCGGGCCCCGGGCCGGGGTACGCACCCGGCTACGGGCCGGGATTCGGGCCGGGGTATGCGCCCGGATACGGGACGGGGTATGCGCCGAGGCGCGAGCCGTCGGCGCAGGTCAGGGCTCATGCCGAAGCGCAGGCCAAGGCCCACGGCAGAGCTGCCGCCCGTGCGGTCGCCGAGTACGAATCGTTCGCGACCTCACTGGCCTCGCTGCGGCGGCAGGCCCGCCGTGGGACCGCGGGCCCGGACTTCGCCGAGCGCGAGCTGGAGCTGCTGCACCACCTCTGGCAGCGCCGGGGCGTGGCCGCCCCCGCCCTGACGTACGCGGCACAGGCGACGGGCCGCCTGCGCCCCCACCCCGCGCCGACGGCCCCGCACGCCTACCCGCGGCCGGCGCACACGCAGCCCGGCGGGAACGGGTACAACCCCTACCTGAACCCGCACCGGCCACCGCCCCCGCAGTAGGGCCGTTCACGAACAGGCGACCGCGACCACGATCCGTGAACGGCCGCCCGTTCCCGTCCCCGTTCCCGCTCCAGCCCTCGTGCTCGTGCTCGTGCTCGTCAGGCGGATGCCTCGGTGAGTTCCGCCAGTTCCTGCTCGGTCAGCCGGAGGTCGGCGACGGCCACCAGCGCGGGCAGCTGCTCGACCGTACGGGCCGAGGCGATCGGCGCGACGACGGTCGGCCGGGACGCGAGCCAGGCCAGGGCGACGGTCGCGACCTCGGCGTCGTGCCCCTGGGCGACCTTGTCGAGCGCGGCCAGGACCTTCTGTCCCCGCTCCGACGCCAGGTACTCACCGGCCTTCTCGGCGCGGGCGCTCTCCACCGAAGCACCCGGACGGTACTTGCCGGTGAGGAAGCCGGAGGCCAGGGCGAAGTACGGGACGGCGGCGAGCCCGGCCCGTGCGGCCGTGTCCTGGAGCTCGCCCTCGTACGTGTCGCGCGAGACCAGGTTGTAGTGCGGCTGAAGGGCGACGTACCGGGCGAGCCCCTCGCGCTCCGAGAAGTCCAGGGACGCCTGGAGCCGCTCGGGGCTGATGTTGGAGGCGGCGATCTCCCGGACCTTGCCCTCCTTCACGAGCTTGTCGAGGGCGGTGATGATCTCCTCGACCGGGACGGTCTCGTCGTCGAAGTGCGTGTAGTACAGATCGATGTGGTCGGTGCCGAGCCGGCGCAGCGACTCCTCGGCCGCGGCCTTGATGTTCGTGGCGGAGAGCCCCTTGTACGAGGGGTGGGCGCCGACCTTGGTGGCGACGACGATGTCGGAGCGGTTGGAGCGGGCCGCGAGCCACTTCCCGATGACGGTCTCCGACTCGCCGCCCTCGTTGCCCGGGACCCAGGCGGAGTAGGCGTCGGCGGTGTCGATGAAGTTGCCGCCCGCCGCGGCGTAGGCGTCCAGCACCGCGAACGACTGCGCCTCGTCGGCGGTCCAGCCGAAGACGTTGCCGCCGAGGGCGAGCGGGAAGACCTGAAGGCCGGAGGAGCCCAGCTTGCGAAGAGAAGTCATAAATGGATCAACGGATTCTGGCGGCGCCACTATTCCGACGGGCCGGCTGTTCCGTCGGGCCGACTGCTCCGACGGGCCGACTGCTCCGGTGAGTCAGCTGTTTCCGGCTGTACTGACTGTTCCCGCTGCTCCGGCGGCTGTGCTGCTCCGGCAGACCGGCAGCCCTGACGTCGGGGGGTGAGCGTCAGGGCTGCCGGGGTTCAGCGGCCGGCGAACCGGCTCGGATCACGCGGGTCGGGAGGGTGACCTGCGGATCAGGGGTTGAGGCCCTTGCCGCGCAACCAGGCCATCGGGTCGATGCCGGTACCGGCGGGGGTGTGGACCTCCAGGTGGAGGTGCGCGCCGGTCACGTTGCCGGTCGCGCCGACTCGGCCGATGGTCTCACCGGTGGAGACCTTCTGGCCGACGCTGACGCCGATGGAGGACTGGTGGCAGAACCACAGCTCCGTACCGTCGTCGAGCTCCAGCACCGTGCGGTAGCCGTACGAACCGGACCAGCCGGCCGACTTGACGGTGCCGCCGTGTATGGCCTTGATCGGCGTACCCGTCGGCGCTGCGAAGTCGAGGCCGGTGTGGTAGCCGGAGGACCACATCGAGCCGGCTTGGCCGAAGGTCGAGGTGATCCTGTAGGAGGAGGTCGGAAGGGCGTAGCTGGCGGCAAGCTTGGCGAGCCGCAGGGCCTCGGCCTTCTTCTTGGCCTCTTCCTCCGCCTTCTTCTTCTCCGCGGCGGCCTTGGCCTCGGCGGCGTCCTGCTGCTTCTTGGCCTCGGCGGCGGCCTTCTCCGCGGCCTCCTTCTCCTGGGCGGCCTTCGCCTCGGCGTCGGCGGCGTCCTGCTGCTGCTCGGCCTGCTGGAGGATGCGTGCGCGGAGCGCCTCACCCGCGTCCACCGTGCCCTGTTCGGCCTCGGCGGTGGTGAGACCGGCGGTGGTGAGCGGGGCAGCAGCGGAGGCGGCCGCGGCCTTGTCGGCTTCGGACTCGTCGGAGAAGAGAGAGCCCACGCCCGGAAGGGACTTGGCATCGGGGAGGTTGTCCGCGATGGAGTCGGGAAGGGAGATGGAGACCGGCGGTTTGCTCTGCGCGGTGGCCATGCCGCCCGCGCCGACCGCCGCGATGACGCCGACCCCGAGCACCGTGGAGCTACGGGCAAGTCCGTTGCGCTGCTTGGCGACGCGGTGCTTGCCGCGTACGGGGCGGACGGACTCCTCGGTGGGGTTCCACTCGTCCCAGCCCCGCTCGGGCTCGCCGTTGCCGTCGGCGCGGAATTCGCCGCCGAACCCACCGGCGAAGTCGCCGCCCGGCTCGGTGCCGTACGCCGTTCCCGTCGCAACAGTGGCGTAGTCGGTGCCGTACGCCGTTCCCGTCGCAACAGTGCCGTAGTTGGCGCCGTAGGCGGTTCCGGTCCGGGCGGTCCCGTAGCCGGCGCCGAAGCCGGAGTCGGGTCCGGCCGGGGAATCGAAGTCAGCAACGACATCGGAACCGAAGTCGGGGTTGAACCGAGAGGGGGCCTCGGGGGCAGGCTTGTTGGACGCCACGGGGGCGCACTCCTTTCCTTCCTTCTCGCCTACCGGGTTAGCTGACGGGTTCGGAGCAGGAAGGTCTCCTACGGGCCCCTCCGTCTCTCACGAGACGCAGGTGTCCGATTCACCCCATGTAGGTGGTTCCCCGGTTCCCTTGCGGAATTCGGCGCTCGCGCACGGTGCCGCCACTGACGACGGCTGGGACGACCGCGCTGCGTTATCGAACGTTAATAGACACCCGTGCCTGATTCCAAGCTGTTCCCACTGATCGTTCATGTCTTTGGCCTGGACTTTACGGGGCACAACCGGGCGGAACGGTATGAGTTGATCGACCCTCAGTCATTACCCGGATTCTGACGTTGCGTCAAATGTTATGCGGAGCGGTGCGCTTCGATTACGTACCGTGGCATCCCGCGCCCACGGCCGCGCCCGGCTCGCGCGGAGCTCACGCCCCCGCCCCTCACGCCTCTTCCAGACCCACGATCTTCACGGTCCTGCGCCGGTCCGGCTGCCCCTCCGCGGGACGTACGACCGCGAGCAGCGCCATGTCGTCGGTCGTCTCGCCACCCGTGTGCAGCCGTACGTCATCGGTCAGCGCGGACAGCAGCTCCTCGGGCCCCGGGAAGATCCGCCCCCGCAGCCGGGCCGCCGGGTCGTAGAAGACGCCGTCGGCGTTCCGCGCCTCGGAGAGACCGTCCGTGTACAGGAGGAGGGTCGTCCCCGCCGGCAGATCCCACTCGTCCGCCCGGTCGGGCCACACGCCCAGGTCCATCCCGAGGGGCAGCGCGGGCACCGTGGGCCCCAGCACCTCCAGTTCCCCGTCCGGGTGCAGCAGGATCGGCTCGGGGTGACCGCGGTTGACGATCCGCACCCGGGACCCCCCGGGCGGGATCTCGGCCAGCACGGCGGTGATGAAGCCCTCGACCGCGTCGAGCCCGCCCCGCCGCGTCCCCTCCCGCGCCAACGCCCGCTCCAGCCGCTGCGCCACACCCTCCAGCGAACGCTCCTGCTCGGCCGCCTCCCGGAACGCCCCGATGATCACCGCCACCGACTCGACGGCGTCGAGCCCCTTCCCCCGTACGTCCCCGACGACCAGCCGCACCCCCTGCGGGGTGTCCGTCACGGCGAACAGGTCGCCGCCGACGAACTCGTCCGCCTGCGCCGCCTCGTACCGCGCCGCCACATGCAGCCCGCCGATCCGGTCGGACGGCTTCGGCAGCACCGCCCGCATGGCGGTCTCCGCGATGACCCGCGCGGAGGCCAGTTGCTCATTGCCCCGCCGTACGACCCCGTTGATCACAACGGCGAGGACGGAGACGGTGGCCAGGGTGAGCAACTCGATCAGCGGCACGACCTCCGGCAGCGTGGCGCTGTACAGCCGCAGCACGATGACGGCCAGCATCGAGGCGATGCCGGTGCAGATGGTCCTGGACAGCGAGAAGAACGGCGCGGCGATCAGCGGCGCCGCCACGAACAGCGGAACGGCGGTGAAGGTCGGCGGCGTGAGGAGATCGAACACCAGCCCGCCGACGATCATCAGGGCGGGCAGCGCGCGGACGAACCGCCGCGTGCGGGTGCCGTCGCCCTCGGCATGCCTGCCGCGCCGCCTCAGCCGCTTCCACACCTGTGGTCTCCTGCCCGGTACGCGCGCGGCTGCGGACGGTACCGCGCCCCACCCCAGGCTCACCGGAGCAGAGTCGCCCGGCGACTCCTCATCGGCCAATGGGGGTACGTACGTGGCACAGCTCACACACCGCCCGGACCTGCTCCTTCATGGGTCGACGGGTCGGCCGGAACGAGTCAGGCCCGGCACGCTGCATGCGTGCCGGGCCTGACTCTTCAGTAGCGGGGACAGGATTTGAACCTGCGACCTCTGGGTTATGAGCCCAGCGAGCTACCGAGCTGCTCCACCCCGCGTCGGTAAACACAACTGTACGGCATGTGCGGCGGGCTCATGACCACGGAGCGAATCATGACCGCCCGGCGCCCACTCCGGCGCCCACTCCGGCGCTCGCCCGGCGCCCACCCGGCACGCGGCCGTCGACACCCGACGCCCGACGCCCGACGCCCGGCCCCAGCAGTCGGTCGTTGCACCCCGCCCCGCCGCCCCTTCTCCCCGGGGCCCCGCAGCTCCGCAACTCCGCGGCTCCGCGGCTCCGCGGCCTCGTGGCCCTGCCGTCCTCAATTCGTCTCGGGGAGCCCTCAATTCGTCTCGGTGATACGGGGAGCGGTCTTCCCGTCGACCGCCGGGGACTTCATCGGATTCGCGCCCCGTTGTAGGGCCTGGAGGATCGCCAGCCCCTGGCCGACCACGCCCGCCGCCATCTCGTTGACGCCACTGGTGCCGTTCAGAACGGTGAGGTCCGCCCCCGACATGCCGCGGGCGGCCGCGTCGGCCAGGACGGGCAGGTTCTCGACGATGCGGTTGGCCGCGATGAGCTCCTGGTTGCCGTCGCGCAGCGAGGCGGCGCGCGCGCTGTTGGCGTCGGCCTGCGCCTGGGCGAGGATCCGTTCGGTGTACGCGTTGCCGTCGGCCTCGAACTTCACCCGGTCACGGGCCGCCTCCGCGAGAGTGCGCTGCCGGTACGCCTCGGCGTCCGCCGGGCGCCGCACCTCTCCTTCGAGTCGTTGCGCGGCGAGCGCGGCCTGCCGCTCGGCCAACGCGGTCTGCTCCTCGATGACCTCCTGCGAGGCCCTGGCCCCGGCAAGGGGCCCGGCCTGCGCGGCGCGGGCGTTGTACTGCTCGGTCTCGGCGAGGAATCCGGCCCGCTTGATCGCGGTGTCGCGTTCGTACTCCGCCTTGAGCGCGGCGGCCTGCTGCTCGCGCTGGCTGGCCTCCTGGTCGGCCTTGGCCTCGGCGATCCGGGCCTGGCTGGCGACGGCGGCGGCATGCGGGGCGGCGAGGTTCTTGATGTAGCCGGTGGCGTCTTCGATCTCCTGGATCTGGAGGGCGTCCACCACGATGCCGAGTTTCTCCATCTCGCCGTGGCTGCCGACGACAACCTCCTGGGAGACCCGGTTGCGCTCGCGGATGATCTGCTCCACGGTCAGCCCGCCGACGATGGAACGCAGATGGCCCGCGAAGATCTGGCCGACGAGCTCCTCCATCTGTTCCTGCTCGGTCAGGAAGCGGCGCGCCGCGTTGGCGATGGACACCGCGTCGTCGCCGACCTTGAAGACGGCGACGGCCCGGACGTTCAGGCGGATGCCCTGCTGCGTCACGCAGTCCTCGGTGATCTCCGCCTCGCGCAGTGCCAGGGAGAGCATGCGCGCCTTCTGCTTCACCGGGAGCACGAAACTGCCGTGGCCGGTGACGATCCGGAACTGGGTGTCCAGCGTCTGCCCCTTGGAACCGGATATGAGCATCGCCTCGTTGGGGGCGGGAACGTGCCAGAAGAACATCGGAAGACTCCTGCCGTACGTGTCTGCACATCCGCTCACACGGCTGCGTGAGCGCTCGACGCGGGTACGTCACTGCTCGACGCGGGTACGTCACTGCTCGACGCGGGTACGTCACTGCTCGACGCGGGTACGTCACTGCTCGACGCGGGTACGTCACTGCTCGGCATCGATACGTCACCGCCTCGCGCGGATACATCGCTTCCCGGCGCCCTCGTCACCGCTCGGCGCCCTCGCATCGCCTCAGGGCGGCAGACGCTCCACGATCACGCCGCGCGCCGAGACCAAGTCGACGACAACGACGCGTGCGTCCCTGTCGATCGACGTCGCCGACCATGCGGTATAGGCCTCGGACCCACCCCGTACGGCCACCAGTACTTCCCCCGGGCCCCCGACCGGAATCGGAACCGTGACACGGCCGATCGCCCCGACCGGGCTCCGGGCGGACTCATCTGCCGTGCGCATGTGCCCTCGCGAGCGTCCATGCGCGGGGCTGCTCGCGCTGCCGCTCACGCCGCTTCTCACGCCGCTTCTCACGCCGCTTCATGAACACGGGGCGACCCCGCCTCCTGGAGGCCGGAGCCTCCCGGGCCTCCCTCGACATTCCCACGGTACTCCGCAGTCGCGGCAGAGGGCGGCCCGGAGATCACCCGGAGGCAAGGCCAGATATCTGGTGATATGACTGATTTACCATTCAGCCAGTCGACGCGATGAATTCGCTGTGATCAGGGAGCCGACCGTGGACAATTACCCCCTGCTCAACCTCTTCTGGACCATGCTCTGGTTCTTCCTCTGGATCATGTGGCTGTTCCTGCTCTTCAAGGTCGTCGCGGACATCTTCCGCAGCGACGACCTCGGCGGCTGGGGCAAGGCGGGCTGGCTCATCGTGGCCCTGCTGCTGCCGTATCTCGGCGTCCTGCTGTACGTGATCGTGCGCGGCAAATCCATGGGGAAGCGGGAGATCAAGGAGGCGCAGGACCGTGAGGCGGCCTTCAAGGCGTACGTACGGGAGGCCGCCGGCACCTCCGAGGCGAACGCCCCGAAGGAGGGCAAGCACGTCGACGACCTGGCGAGACTCGCCGAGCTCAAGGACCGGGGCGCCATCACGGACGAGGAGTACCAGCGGGCGAAGACGAAGCTCCTCGTCTGAGCGAGCACACCCCTGCCGGACGTGTGGGTCCCGTATGCCCCCGGGCCCGTGAGGTCCGTGAGGTCCGTGGAGCCTGTGCGCCCCGGACGTGAGGGCCGTGGAGCCTCTGTGCCCCGGTCCGTGGGGTCCGTGAAGCCTCTGTGCCCCGGCCGTGAGGCCCGTGACGCGCATGTCCCTTCTCCCCCGCGGTCCGGCGACTGGCACGGTTCCCGGACCGCGGGGACGCTTGAAACATCAGGCCATGGTGGCCGCTTCCGCCCCCGGTTCCCGGGGCGCCGAGGCGTCGGCGCCCCGGGCGTACCGGGGCGCACACTCCGACGGCCCGGCAGCGGGGCCCGGCGGCGTGCGGTCACCGTCCCGGCGCGCGAGAGGAGGGCCGGACCATGAACGGCAGCGGCACCAGGCTCGAAACCCCGGACGCGTTGCGGGCGGTGCTGCGCGGCCCCGTGATCGGTCCCCGGGACCCGGAGTACCGGGACGCCCGCACGATCTACAACGCCATGATCGACAGACGTCCGGCAGCGGTGGTGCGGTGCAGCGACGCGGCGGACGTCATGGCCGCGGTCGATGCCGTCCGCGACGAGGGGCTCGTGCTCGCTGTCCGCGGCGGCGGACACAGCGGCGCCGGCCTGTGTCTGGTGGACGACGGCGTCACCATCGACCTGTCGCCCATGCGCTGGGCGCACATCGACCCCGCCGCGCGAACGGCCACGGTCGGCGGCGGCGCCACGCTCGGCGACCTCGACCACGCCGCCCACGCCTTCGGACTGGCCACCCCCGCCGGAATCCAGTCCACCACCGGTGTCGGCGGCCTCACCCTCGGCGGCGGCCACGGCCACCTCACCCGCAGATACGGCCTGACGGCCGACAACCTGCTGGCCGCGGGCGTGGTCCTGGCGGACGGCACCGCTGTGACCGCGAGCGGCACCACGCATCCCGACCTGTTCTGGGCGCTGCGCGGCGGAGGCGGGAACTTCGGCATCGTCACCTCCTTCACCTTCCGGATGCACCCGGTGGACACCGTGGGCGTCGCCATCACCCTCTGGCCGGTCGACCGGACCCCCGACGTGCTGCGCTGGTACCGCGACTTCCTGCCGGCGGCCCCCGAGGACCTGAACGGCTTCTTCGCCGCGCTCACCGTGCCGCCCGGTCCGCCGTTCCCGGAGGAGGTCCACGGCCAGCGGATGTGCGGGATCGTGTGGTGCTGGACGGGCGGTCCCGACCTCCTCGAAGCCACCCTGAAACCCGTCGGCGAACCCGGCCCGCCCGCCTTCCACTTCACGGCGCCGATGCCCTATCCCGCCCTGCAGTCCATGTTCGACGAGCTGCTCCCGGCCGGCCTGCAGTGGTACTGGCGCGGCAACTTCTTCGACCGGATCTCCGACGACGCCATCGCCGTACACGCCAAGTACGCCGAGAACCTCCCCACCGACCTGTCGACCACTCACCTCTACCCGGTCGACGGCGCCGCCCACCGGCCGGGCCCCGACGACACCGCCTGGGCCTACCGGGACGCGGTCTGGTCCGGCGTCATCGCGGGCATCGACCCGGACCCGGACAACGCCGGGAAGCTCAGGCAGTGGTGCGTCGACTACTGGGAGGAGCTCCACCCGCACTCGATGGGCGGTACGTACGTGAACTTCATCGGCGCGGGCGAGACCCCGGACCGGGTACGCGCCACCTACCGCGACCACTACGACCGCCTGGCAGCCGTCAAGCGCACCTACGACCCGTACAACTTCTTCCACGCCAACCAGAACATCGAGCCGGCGGCCTGAGGGCTGCGCCCCTACGGCGCGTCCATAAGTCTCCGCGGACCGCCGCGAGTTCACCCGTCATGGCTCATCGCTCCCGCCGGGGAGATCATCGTCCCGGTCCCGGACGTCCCCGCGAGTACGGTCGCGGTGGGCAGGACGGAGGCATCCACTCGCGCACGAGGTCCACAACCGCGGAGCGCCTCGACCGGCCGACACCGATCGAGGCGCTCCCCAGCAGGTCAGAGGAGTTTTCCCCTTACCACCGCACGTAGGCCGTGTGGGACTCGAACCCACAACCAACGGATTAAAAGTCCCGGCAGAGTCCTGCCGGGACTTCCGTTGGGCACTCCGGTGATCCAGAAATTCCTGGTCAGAGACCCGCCCTTGACGTTCGGTCCAGATCTGAGCCCGTCGTGCCAGCACGTCCGCTCACGCATCGCTCACGCATCCTGGCTCAATGACGCCTAGCCGTCCAAGTGCCGCGAGCGTGCGCATGACTGGGCAGCAGTGACGCAGCGTCTGAGGCCGCGAGGTCGAGCACGACTTCTTCCGTCCCTGTGGACGCATGACAAGTACGACTAAACACACAACTCCCATCAATTGGCTTTGTAATTCAAATATGGGCTATTCGGGGAGTTTTTGACTGAGGAAACGATCCTGAAATTCCTTACCTACTGCACGCATTGCGACCATCGCCGGGACCTATTTCTACGCGCGCAAGGATGCAAATATGACCTTCAAGCCACTCGCGGTGGCGGCCGTGGACTTCGGAACCCACGGCACAGGGTTTGCGTGGGCGCCCGTTGACGCACGGAATGCCCGCGTCGAGGACAGGGTGGTCAATTTCTGTAACCGCTGGCCCGCTATGCCTGTCGCTACGGCGAAGAACCTTACGGCTCTACTGCTGGACGAGAGCAGTAATGTTACTGCTTGGGGTTTCGACGCCCGTAAGCGAAGTCTGACGATGCGCCCTGACCAGCTCGCCAAACATCGATATCTGACCGCTTTCAAGATGGCGCTCGACGGCGATCCCTTGCTCGCCACCGGCGATGAAGGGGCCCCGCTGGCTTCGGCCGATACGGAGGCCGCCGGAACTGATAGGAAGTGGCTTCCCGCCTTCGGCGCTATCGCCGCATACCTGCAGTGCATTCGAGAGCAGGCAGTCGACCAGATCACCGCCAGCGGATACAGCGAGGACGTCATTCGCTGGTGCTTGACGATCCCCGGCAGCTGGTCGGACTTCCAGAAGCAGGTGATGCGGGACGCAGCAAAGACCGCCGGCTTCCCGACGGAGGAAGGACGGCTGTTGCTGGCGTACGAACCTGAGGCCGCTGCCCACCATGCAAGGGTCAGCGGTACACGGGTTGAACGCCGCGGGAGGGGATCCAAGTCAGCGACACTGATGACGCCAGGGGTGCGCTTTCTCGTAGTCGACTGCGGGGGCGGGACCGTCGACACAACCGCATACGAGAACGACCCCGACGGGTTGATGGTCGAGCTAGCCCGCGCCGAGGGCGCCAAGTTGGGGTCGAACTACATCAATGAAGCGTTCCTCGACCTTCTGGCTAAGCGGCTGGGTGGCCACGAGGTCGTCGCTCAGCTCCGGCAGCAGCACCCCGGGGCATATCTGGAACTCCTCGACGCCTGGGAGCGGACCAAGCTCAACATCACGTTCAAGCACGTCGACACCGAGTACATCACCCTTCCGGCCGCGGTCGACCGATTCATCGACGACGCCACGCGTACGCGTCTGGCCCGGCTCCAGGACGACGTCACCGACGCCATCGCTATCAGTCCGGAAGAGGCCAGGAGACTGTTCGAAACGGTAGTCCCCGGCATTCTCCAACTCATTGATGAGCAGCTCGAAGCGATGCAGAAGGCCGCAGCGAAGGGAACCCAGCCTCCGGTTGTGCTGTTGGTCGGCGGTTTCGGAACCTCCGCGTACCTACAGGCATCGGTGGAGCAGCACGTTGCCGGCCGCGCGCAGTTTTTGGTGGCCCCCGATCCGAACGTTGCGGTCCTCTTTGGTGCGGTGCACTTCTGCTACGAACCCCACACCCGGGCCCGGCGGGCGAAGCTGACCTACGGAGTACAAACGTCCATGCTCTTCGAGGAAGGCGTTGACCCCGAAGAGAGCAAGTACCAGGACGAGGACAAGCGCGATTTGTGTAAGGACCGCTTCTCCGTCTTCGTGCGCCAGGACGACGCAGTGCCGACGGAGAAGGAAGTCAATCGCAGCTACCAGCCGGTGTTCGCCAACCAGGACGTATTGACTGTCCCGCTCTATACCTCAGATCGCCCCGACCCGCGCTATACCTCTGATGAGGGCTGTGTGAAGGTCGGTGAAGTATCTGTCGACTTGACGAAGGTCATGCGCTTCGCACTGGAAGACCGGGGAGTCCGAGTCTTCATGAAATTCGGCGAGACAGAGGTCAAGGTCCGTGCCGTAGTCGAACGCAGTGGCGAAGAGGCGTCGACCGAACTCCGCTTCCATAACAACCTCTAGGGGGGCAGATGCTTCAGGCCGCACTCAAATTCGCGAAACAGGTGATCATGGTGGTACAGCCAGAATTCAGCGACGGGACCGTTGGTGCTCAATATCGTCGGACTGACGCCTTGCCTCAGGTCCTCACCGACCGACACCAACCCACCGGGCATGATGCCTGTGTTCTCATGATGGCGGAGATGCAGCTGGTATACGAACAGCGAAGTCAGGAACTCGAACGACGTATTGTCGACCTGGAGCGCGCCTCGCGCTCCGGCTCCAAGGAGCACAAAGTACTCCGCGAGGACCTGCGACGAGTCTCCGACCAGATTGCCTCACACATGGCAGTCCACTCCCGCGGACGTACCGACATCGCGTCGACCGCGCATATCGAGCAGGAGACCCTCGCATCGGAGATCTCCCGCTTGGTGCAACAGCGCCTGCAGTCACTCGCCCGCAAATGCGTCAAGCGGACGGAGTTCGCAGCAAAGTTTCCCCAGCGGGAACAGGCCCCGCGCCTGCTAGGGGCGATCTGCGCGATTCTCCTCCCGCCCGGACAGCCGGACCTCCACCAGCTCCGAGCACTGCTGAACGTCCCCGAGGAGGGCTCCTTGTACGAAGAGGCATCCGCTGTCTACAAGGAAGCCCTCAGGCTGCGGCAAGCAGCGGAAGCCTCGCCACTGGACTGCGTCTGGGACACCGCATGCCCTACTGGCTCGCTGGTGGACCTTGAGCGCCAGGAAGTCTGGCCAGGCTGCCACGAGCGCCGCACAGTAAATTTCCTCATCGCTCCGGGATACAGCGTCAATAGCCAACCTTTCCTGCTGCAGCAGGTCTTCGCTGGCCCGTGACTAACCAGAAAGGCACGGGCCGAGGCATCTGAAGGCACGCTTGTTGTGGGTATGCAGGAGCGTTCTAGCCTCGCGCTTGGCCAACGGGCGGTCGACTCTTGAGGAGCGGAGAGGATGACAAACCCGTCGTTGGAGGACTTTTAACGGTCTAGAGGCTCACCTTGGTGACTACGGCGAGCGACTCGGGGGCCCCGCTGGGCAGGCACGGAGTTCGTGCCTGCCCGGCGCCGTGGGCTGAAAGTCAACGAAGGCTCGGCGAACTGGCACGGCATCTTCGCGACTGCGGTGAAGGCAACGGGCCCTTCCCCGAGGTGGGTGAGGATGCCCAGCAGAAGCGTGTGCGAGACGGCTAGGAATGGGCCGTGGCGCTGGGCGGCGCGGTGGAGGAAGGCGGCGCGGGTGTGAAGGTCGGTAAGGCTCACGCCGTCCTCGCAGCTCAGGGAGGGGTTGGCGAGCCGGCGGGCGCGCCAGGCCAGGTAGGCCGGTGGATAGGTCCCGGCGGAGCGGCCGAGGACGATGCTCGGGGCGATCGTCTCAGGCGTCGCTGGCCTGGTCGACGCCCATCTGGCGAAGGCCGTCGACCATGCTCACCTCGTGGGATGAGGAGGCTAGCTGCGCAGCGACGGGCAGTCGAAGGAAAGTTCGCGAAAGGCGTTGCGGATGTCTGCCAGGGGCTGACGGTCACGGGTGTAGTAGAGCTTGTTGGTCAGGAGTGCGGCCCACCTCCGCTGGCCTGGTGAGATCCACATGCCGGTGCCGGTGAACCCGTAGTGGACCCAGACGTCCTCGGCGGGCGCACTACCGGGCGCGGGGTGCCAGAACAGACCGCGTACCGGCTGCAGCTCGCCGGTCTGGATGGTCAGCGATTCCGCGGTCCAGGTGGGGCCGAACCCTGCCCGGCTGGGCGCGTTGGTGGGGTCGAGCATGTAGCGCAGGAAGGCGCCGAGGTCGTCCATGACGGTGAAAGCGCCGGCGATCCCGCACACTCCGCCAAGGAGCCGTGCGGAGAAGTCGTGGGCAATGCCCTTGAGGTGGGTGTCGGTCTCCTGGTCAAGTTCGGTCGGGGCGCATCGTGACGCGGTCTCGGCGGGCAGCGGCCCGAAGCGGGTCGCATTCATGCCCAGCGGCTGCCACGTCCGCTGGGTCGCGAGCTCGTCGAGGCGCTGGCCGGCGAGATGCTCGGCAAGGTATCCGAGGATGAGGGCGGCTCGATCCGTGTACTCGACGGCCTCGCCGGGGGGACGGTGCAGGGCTTCGTGGAGGACTCCGTCCCGAACGTCTTGCGGGTCCGTGCCGTAGAGGTTCTTGAGCTGGGCTCGCAGCGGAACGCCGGCCGTATGGGTCAGCAGCTGGCGGGCGGTGACACCCCCGAGCGGGTGGCCGTCGACTTCGGACCAGAAGGTGGCGAGTGGGATGTCGAGATCGAGTTTGCCTTCCTCCCAGAGGGCGCCGATCGAGGCCCACACCGCGAGGATTTTCGTCAGGCTGGCGGCATCGAAAATGGTGTCGGGCCGCATCGGCGTACCGGGGTCGTCGGGGTCGAGCACTCCGGTGCAGCCGGAGGCGTGGATGCCGGCCGCGTCACCGACGGCCCATACGGCGCCTGGGTAGACCTTGTCGCGGACGCCTTCGCTCAGGAGCTGTTCGATGCTGTCGGTGCGGTACGTCATGGTCTCCCTGTTCGCCGTGTGCATCCCGCCGGGTCAGCGTAGTGACGTGGGCGGGTCCGGTGGGCGATCGGCGTGGTGGCATCGTCTGCTGTGCGACGTTCATGTGAGCCGGCGGCCCAGGTCCGTCAGGGCTTGAGCGGTCGTTGAGAGCGGGTAGCGGGCGGCGTTCGCGTAGCCCGCCTGTCGGAGAGCGGGCAGCAGTCCCGGTGCGGTCCGCAGCCGGTTCAGGTCGCGGGCGAGTGCGGTGGACTGCGTGAAGTCGGTGGCTACTCCGGACCCTGCGAGGACCTCGGTGAGCCCGGGCACGGGCTGGTACAGGACAGGCAGGCCGCAGGCTTGGGCCTCCAGTGCGACCAGGCCCATGGCTTCCAGGGTGGTGGACGGCAGGACCAGCACGTCGTGTTCGGTGAAGGCTTTCCACAGCTGTGGACGGCGGAGCCAGCCGAGATAGCGGGCCCGCACGCCGGCCCGCTGAAGCAGTGGGGTCAGAGTCTGGAACTGGGCTCTGGGGGCGGCGACGCTCAGCTCGACGCCCGGAATGGGCGCCAGGCCGGTGATGAGGCGCTCGACGCCCTTCTCGGATGTCAGCCGTCCTGCGTACAGGACTCGCAGATGGCTGGTTGACGTGCGGGCGGGCCGGACCGGTGGATCAGTGAGCAGATGGTCGGGGATGCGAGCAATGCTCAAGACCTGTGGATCGGACTCGGGAGAGGTGCCTCGCGGAACGCGGAGGGCGTACCTTCCCGAGTGATCGATTTCTGGTCATCGAGTAGGCCCGCGTTGCAGCGCGGGTCGGGAAGGCACGCCCGTGCTGAGCGTAGTTAACGAGGACGGCACCACCCAGAGCGGCTCCCTGATGGACGACATCGTCCGTGAGGGTGCCCGTCGGATGCTCGCCGCGGCCCTGGAAGCCGAAGTCAACCAGTACATAGCCGAGTTGGCGGGCGAGCGGGACGAGGCCGGTCGCCGTCTGGTGGTCCGTAACGGCCACCACCGTGAGCGGACGGTGACTACTGCCGCCGGGCCGATTGCGGTGAAGGCGCCGCGGGTGAACGACAAGCGGGTCGATGGCGAGACGGGCGAGCGCAAGCGGTTCTCGTCGAAGATCCTCGCCCCCTGGTGCCGGAAGTCCCCGAAGATCAGCGAGGTCCTGCCCCTGCTCTACCTGCACGGTCTGTCCTCCGGCGACTTCGTGCCCGCGATGGAGCAGTTCCTCGGCTCGGCCGCTGGGCTCTCGTCGGCCACGGTGACCCGGCTGACCAAGCAGTGGAGCGACGACCACGCCGCCTTCCAGGACCAGGACCTGTCCGGATCCGACTACGTGTACGTGTGGGCCGACGGCGTCCACCCCAAGGTCCGCCTCGGCCAGGCCCGCTCCTGCGTCCTGGTCCTCATGGGCGTGCGCACCGACGGCAGTAAGGAGCTGATCGCGCTCGCCGAGGGCCTGCGCGAGTCGACTGAGTCCTGGGCCGACCTCCTGCGGGACTGCCGCCGGCGCGGCATGCGCGATCCCGAGCTCGTCGTCGGCGACGGAGCCATGGGTCTGTGGCGGGCCCTGGCCGAGGTGTTTCCGCAGGCCAGACATCAAAGGTGCTGGGTTCACAAAACCCGGAACGTGGTCAACGCCCTGCCAAAATCGGCCCAGCCCGGCGCGAAGAAGGCGCTGCAGGAGATCTACAACGCCGAGGACCGCGATCACGCCGAGAAGGCGGTGAAGGACTTCGGGCGCGCCTACGGCGCGAAGTGGCCCAAGGCCGTCAAGAAGATCACCGACGACGTCGATGAACTCCTGGCGTTCTACGACTTCCCGGCCGAGCACTGGGTCCACCTGCGCACGACAAATCCGATCGAGTCGACCTTCAGCACGGTAAAGCTGCGGACCAAGGTCACCCGCGGCGCCGGCAGCCCGGCCGCGGCCCTGGCGATGGTGTTCAAGCTCGCCGAGTCCGCCCAGGCCCGCTGGCGCGCGATCACCGCACCCCACCTCGTCGCCCTCGTCCGCAACGGCGCCCGCTTCGAACGCGGCGTCCTGGTCGAGCGTGAGCAGGAAGCCGCGGCATGAGTGAGCGCGAGGAACGCCCGCTGCTGTTCCTGGACGTCGACGGACCTCTCCTGCCGTTCGGCGACGGCCCGCAACGCGAGCCGTCAGGCACTGCGACAGATTCGCACCTGACGCGGCTCGACCCGCGCGTCGGGCCCCGCCTCGCGGCACTGCCGTGCGAGCTGGTCTGGGCCACCACCTGGGAGGAGGAGGCGAACACCGACATAGCACCGCGGCTCGGCCTGCCGCCCCTGCCGGTCGTGCACTGGCCGGAACCCTCCGACGCGCATGAACGCGAGGACCAGTGGTACGGGCTCCACTGGAAGACCCGAACCCTGGCGGCATGGGCGGCCGGACGCCCGTTCGTCTGGGTCGACGACGAGATCACCGACGCCGATCGGGACTGGGTGTCCACCCACCACCCCACCCCGGCCTTCCTCCACCGCGTCGCGTCGTCCCGCGGCCTCACCACCGAAGACTTCGCAGTCCTCGATCAATGGCTACGGGCCACTTGAGGCTCCCCACGGTGATCCACAGGAATTGACAATTGCTCCGGGGATGCCCCACGGGATGTGGACGACCTTGCGGCGGTCTGTTTGCGGGGCGAGTTTGAGCAGGTGATCGGCCATGGCAACGGTGGAGACCACGATTGCGTCGGCGGCCCTCGCTGTCTCGCGCAGTACCTGGAGCTGGTCGCGGTGAGCTTCAGCGAACAGCAGGTCGGTGCCGTGAACCATCGCGATCCTCGGGTGTGCCGGCAGGGCCCGGAGCAAGGCGGGAGTGGCGCCGAACGCGAGATGTTGCAGGTGCAGAACGCCGATCTGTGCCGGATCGATCGCGGCCACCAGAGCCCGGCGCAGGGCTGCGACGTAGCGACTGAAGCCGGCACCTTCCAGACACTTCCCGGACATGGACAGCAGGTCGAGGCCAGATGGGAGACGGGGCCTGGGGCCCGGGGGCGCCAGCATGAAGGCCCGCGCGGGGATGAGGGGCTCGTCGCCGGTATAGAGATCGAGGAAGAGTTCGACGCTGCCGCCGGGGCTACCGGCCGGAAGGTCCAGGCAGGTAGCAGCCAGCAGGCCCGCGGTTGTGTGAACGACGGACTTCACAAAGCTCCTTGAGGGATCTCTTCGTACAGGCGGGAGATGTCGATGCCGTCCGTCGCCGCGTACTTGGCTCGTTGTTGCTGGTAACTGGCCGAGCTACCGGCAGTGGTGAGGAAGACGAGCTTGCCGAAGGTCATTCCCGGATAGACGCGGGCGGGCTTGGCGACGCGGATCTCCAAGGTCCAGCGGATCGCGTGGCCTTGGTGGCCCAGAGGGGCGGATACGTGGACCCAGATGCCGAGGGCGCCGATGGTGCGGTCCCCGTTGAGGAGCTGTGCGTACGTTTCCGAGCCGGTCTTCTCCAGAGTGATGCCGAGGTAAAGCACTCCCGGTTTCAGGACCACACCGGAGGCGGGGATGGGGTGTTCGGTGAAGGTGGTACGGGAGGCGGCGTCGAGGTCGCCGTCACAGATGCGGATCGTGTCGCCCAGCCGCCAGTCGTACGCATTGGGTGAGATCCGCTCGGGCTCATAGGGCGAGATGGTGATCTCTCCCGTGCTGACGGCAGCGGCAATGGCTGAGCCTGTGAGGATCACGAGGCGACCGCCTGGATGGGCGCGGGGTCCTGCCAGTAGCGGGAGGACTGAGGGCCGGCGGCGCCCTGGTACTTGCCGCGGTACAGGTCGACGTCGCCGGTGGAGACGAAGAACATGATCTGCCCGATCTTCATGTCCGGGTACACCCGTAGCGGGCGGATGGGAGAGAGCATCAAGGTCCACTGTCCGTGGAAGCCGATGTCGCCGATCGGTGCGGTGATCTCGACGAACAGGCCGAGGCGTCCGATCGAGGAGCGGCCGAAGAGCAGGGGGACGAAGATGTCCGAGCCGACCTCCTCGACGGTGTGGCCGAGGTACAGCTCGCCGGGCTGCAGGACGTATCCGTCGTCACCGATCAGGATCGAGCACGTGGGATTGGTCTGGTGGGCGTCGATCACCTTGGCCGCATAAGTCAGCAAGGTCGGACCGAGGCGGACGTTGTAGCTGTTGGGGTTCGTCTGGTCCGGGGTGAAGGGAGTGATCCGTAAGCGCCCGTTGGCCACGGCAGCCTTGATCTCAGGTCCGGTGAGGATCATTACTGGCCTCCTTCTTGGGAGTCGGCGGAGCTGGGGAGCGAGGTGGTCAGGACATGGCTTACGGCTTGACGAAGGCGTATGCCTGCTTGATGAGTTCGCCCGCCGAGGTAGCTGTCGGCGAGGTAGTCGGTGGTCAGCACGGTTCGGATCGCCGGGGGAAGAGGCGCAGGGGCGACGATCAGGGGGCCGACGAGTTCGGTGAGGTGGTCAAGCAGCTTGCCGTGGTCCTGGACGTGCTGCTCGGGGAGGAAGGCATGCACGAGCTGGTTGCCGAAGGGCTCGATGGCCAGCAGGTCGCCGAGGGTCAGCGTGGCGCCGAGTGGCACGGGACGCAGGGCGGTCTCGTTGAGGATGACCGCGTCAGCGCCGAGGCCGGAGTGCAGTCGACCTGCGATCTCTTCGAGCAGTCTGCGGCGATCCAAGGGCGCATCGCGGATGCGCTCGTCCACAGCGCTGATGGGGCTTCTCAGCCGCAGCCCGATGGCTGAGATCTTCTCCATCAGCGAGGTGAGTTCGTGAGGAACGGAATGAGCATCGGGGAAGGACCCGATGCGGGCGCCCCACCCACTGCCGACAGGCTCGGCGGCGGCGTATCCGACACCGAGCTCGCGGCCCTTGACCACGAGGGTGTCGCCGACGTGCACGGGGCCGAAGCTGTCGCTGTGGCAGTGCCCGGCGAAGATGACATCGGCGCGCGGGCAGGCTGCGGCCAGCTTCATATCCTCCTCGAAGCCGGAGTGGGACAGCACCATCCACGCGTCAGCACTGTGGTGGTTGTCCTGCATCACTTCGTGCAGAGCCTGTGCCGGGTTGCTGATGCGGTGGCCAGCGCGCTGGTCGGCAGGGATGGCGTTGAACGCCTGCGGGCCCATCACCGCGGTGACAGCGACTCGTCGTCCACCGACGTGCTGGATGCGTACGCGGTCGAAGAGCGGCGTGCCACTGTCATCGGTCGTGTTCGCGCACACCGTCATCCGGTGTAGTTGCGGCTCGAAGTAGTGCGGCCACCCGTGGTTTCCGGGCGCGAGCAGGTCGTACAGGGTGGTGAGGGCTTCGCGCTCGATGCGTCCTTCGCCGAGGTGGTAGTAGCCGCTCCCCTCGAAGAAGTCTCCGCAGTCCACGATCAGGCTGTCGGGCCTCGCAGCGTGGAGGTGGGCGAGCATCGGAGCGGCCGAGTCGAAGGCGGAGTGGACGTCGGTCGTCGCGATGATCTGCCGCAGTTCCCGATTCACGGGATCACCTCGCAGATGTCGGCGCCGAGGGCGTGCAGCTTGACGGGCAGGTCGGCGTGGCCGCGCCGGAGCTGTTCGAGGCCGCCGAGGGTGGTCACGCCGTGAGCGGTGAGGCCGGCGATGAGCAGGGCGGAGCCCGTGCGGATGTCGGTGGCCTCCACTCCGGCGCCTGTCAGCTGCTGCGGCCCGGCGAAGCGGCACTGCGTGGGCGACAGCTCGTCGATCGTGGCTCCGAGGCGGACGAGCTGGGGCAGCAGGTTGCGGTGGCGGCCGGGGTTGATGTCGTCGGCGAACAGGTGGGTGCCGGGCAGGGTGAGGGCCAGGGCCAGCAGCGGGGGCTCGAAGTCCGCGTCCAGGCCGCCGGGAGACAGGGAGGCAATGGCTCGCAGCGGTCGGCCGGTGGGCTGAGCGTCCTGGGCCTGCACGGTGAGGGTGCCGTCCTCGGCGTCGGCGGGAACGCCGAGCCAGCGCAGCGCGGTGATCAGGGGCGTGATGTCGTCGCGGCGTACGCCGAGGATGCGCGCGTTGCCGCCCGTCACCGCGACTGCGCAGGCCAGGGTGCCTGCCTCGATCTTGTCGCCAGGCACCCTCCACGCGATCTCCTCGCCGGAGACGGATCGAGGTGGCTGAAGGGTGAGGACGGCCTCGCTGACCCGGCACTCCCACCCGGAGAGCCTTAACGCCTCTACGACACTGAGTACTTCGGGTGACAGGTTCGGTTGGCCCAGTCGCAGCGGCCGTCGGGCGACGACCGTACGCAGGACAGCGGCGATGCTCGCTCCGCGGGACCGGAAGGGGAGCATGATCGACACCGTCCCGCGTCCGCCAGTGGCTGCTTCCACGAGGTAGCCGCGGTCATCGACGGTCGAGCGGTCACCGAACCGCTCGTACACCTTGAAGTGCTGCTCCATCCCGCGTTCTCCGATGGCGCAGCCGCCCGGCCACGGCAGCCGGGCCCGTCCGTAGGCGCCGAGAAGTGCCGGGACCAGGTAGTACGAGGCCCTGATACGTGCGGCGGTCTCGGGGTCGGGATCGGGCCGCTGCTTGTCGCTCGGCAGGATCACCGTGGTGTGTGGATCGCTGACCGGGCGGGCCGCGTGCCAGCCGGACTGCTGGAGGAGGGTGAGCATCGTTCCGACATCCGTGTTGGCCGGGACGTTGCTCAGGTTCACCGGGCGGTGCATGGCCGCGGCGGCGGCCAGCAGGGGCAGGGCCGCGTTCTTCGACCCGTCTACGGTCACGGCCCCGGCGAGCGGAACGCTCGGGCGCACGGCGACCACTTCTGCGGCGACTGGGGGAATGCGTACGGCTGGCAACAGTCAGCTCCTCATCTGGGGCACGTGTGTTGCGACGGTTGGAAGCGGGGTGCTGAACTCGAATTCGGCCCAGCAGCGCTTACCGGAAGGCAGCGGGTCGAATCCGTGGCGGTCGGCGAGTGCGGCGACGAGGAACAGGCCGCGCCCGTCTTCCTCATCCGCATCCGGCAGGCCGACTTCCGGGATGTCGAAGCTGGTGTCGATCACCGCGATCCGCAGCGCCTCGTCGCTGAGGTCGGCGCTGGCTGTGATCGGTCCTTTGTGTGCATGCCGTACCGCGTTGGTGATCAGCTCCGAGGCCACCAACACAGCCTCATCCAGGAGTGCAGGTCCGAGAGCGGCACCCCAATCCCGTATCTCCTCGGCGATCTGCCGGCGCGCCGACGCGGCGCCGGCAGGTGTGCCGGGGACGGGAATCCGGATGTGGTGCGCTTCCATGAGCGGCCTCCTGATTGGTTCGGCCACTCCACGTAACCGCCAGACGGGCCCCTCGAACCAGGACGTGTGCCGGTGCTGCATCGTCTATGCAGGAGCTGCATCACGGTGCACTGCCAGTCCATTACGCTCGGTTGGGAAGGCAGGATCGGCGACGGCAGGAGGAGCCGTGGCACAGATGGCCGAAGAGCACAGCGAAGCGAGACGGATCGGTGAAGTGATCCGTCAGGCCCGCGTATTACAGCGGCGTTCGCAGAAGGAAGTCGCCTCCGCCCTGGGCTATCACCAGTCCAAGGTGAGCCGCCTGGAGCGCGGCAGGGGCACGGACGACGTCCGCATGCTGCGCGAGGTCTCGCGCGTGCTGGCCATTCCGCCACACCGCCTCGGTCTTGCCGCCACCTCGGACATCAACCACTCCGAACCCGAGACAGAGGACATGCACCGCCGTACCGTTCTCGCCGCCGGCATCGCCGCGCTCGCGGCCCCGACCCTTCCCAGCACCGCCCATCAGGACCTGGTCCAGTCCCTGCTGCCTGGAACAGCCCGTGTGACTGCCGAACCGGTGCCGGATCTCCAGAGCATGCGGGACCAAGTCGCGGGTGTACGACGCCTCTTCTGCACCTGCGACTACACAAAGCTGGAAGGCACGCTGCCCATCCTGATCGGGCAGTTACGGCAGGCCATCAACGACAGTCCCGGATCGAGCGACCTGTCCGGGCTCCTCGCCACGGCGTACCAGACCTCGGCGAGCCTGCTGCTCAAGCAGAGCGACCAGGGCAACGCCTGGCTCGCGGTCGGACGCGCCATGTCCGAGGCCGAACGCTCCGGCGATCCCGTCGTCTTCGCCTCCAGCGTCCGCGTTCACGCCCACGCCCTGGCACGTGACAGCCACACCGCTCAAGCCGTCGCCCTCGTCCGGCACACCGCCGACCAGCTCACGGGCTCGTACGACCAGCGCTCCCCGAAGTACCTCGCGGCACTCGGACTGCTGCTTCTGCGCGGGGTCACCGCCGCCAGCAGCGGCGTCGACCGCTCCGCCACCCAGGACTTCCTCACCGAGGCGAAGGAAGTCGCCCGCTACGTGGCACTCGACAGCCCCGACGCCTGGGCCAACTTCAGCCCGACGAACGTCGCCCTGCACGGACTCAGCGCGGCGGTGGCCTTCGGCGACGCGGGCGTCGCCCTGGACACCGCCCGGCCTCTCATGCGCCGCCACATCCCCGTACCCGAGCGTCGTGCCGCCCTGTGGATCGAGGCCGGCCGCGCCTACAGCCAGCAGGGCCGCCTCGCGGACGGGTACCAGGCCCTTCGCATCGCCGAGAGCTGCGCGGCCCAGGACATCCGTCGCCCGGCCGTCCGTGAGCTGGTGGCCGACATGGCCGCCCGCGACCGCCGCCGTACGCTGCCGGAACTGCACCGTTTCAGCCGTCAACTGGGAGTCCCTGCGTGAGTGATCAGCCGGACCGGCAGACCAAGAAGCCCTTCCTCTACGTCATCGTGTGCGCCTCCGGCATCGCCGGCGACGTCGGCATCCTGATCACCGCGGCCCAGAAGGCCAACTGGGGTGTGGGTGTCGTCGCCACCCCGCAGGCCCTCGGCTTCATAGACACCGAGGCGGTCGAGGCGCAGACCGGCTACCCAATCCGCTCGGCCTGGCGCTCGCCCGGCGACCCTCGCCCGCTGCCGCCCGCCGACGCCATCGCGGTGGCCCCGGCCACCTTCAACACGATCAACAAATGGGCTGCCGGGATCTCGGACACCCTGGCGCTGGGCATCCTGTGCGAGGCGTACGGATTCGGTATCCCCACTGCCGTCATGCCCTACCTGAACTCGGCGCAGGCCGCCCATCCCGCATACAGCCAGAGCCTGGCGCGACTGCGCGAGATGGGCGTCCTGATCGGCTCGTACGAGCCCCACAAGCCGAAGGCCGGAGGCGGTGCCGACCGCTTCCGCTGGGAGGAAGCGCTGGAGCTGCTCACTCCCAAGCTGT
Organism: Streptomyces sp. NPDC087845; assembly: GCF_044742755.1. NCBI lineage: Bacteria > Bacillati > Actinomycetota > Actinomycetes > Kitasatosporales > Streptomycetaceae > Streptomyces > Streptomyces sp. NPDC087845. Next base: position 762,868 of record NZ_JBIUVC010000002.1, on the reverse strand, counting down.
CCGCACCGGCCTGATCAGCGCCACCGTGCTGGTGGTGCCTGCGGCGGCGGAGTGGCTGCTGCCGGGGCTGTGGGCATCGTCCAGGGTGCGCTGGTCGAGCGCCTGGTCGAGGACAGTTGCCGCGCTGTGCCCGGCAGTCTCTGCTTCGGCAAGGTCTTCACCCGCGAGGACGGCTCCTGGCTGCGCCCGGAGACGGTTTCCGAGACGTTCCGCCGCATCCTCGCCACCACCGACCTACCGCCGATCACTCTGCGCGACCTGCGTCACGTCGCGGCACTCTCATCCACGGCTGGGGTGGTGATCTCCACACAATCAAGGAGACGCTGCGCCACTCCACGGCCACGCTCACGCCGGACACATACACGAGCCTGCTGCCCGAGGTCGACAATGCCGCAGCAGAAGCCGCCGCCGCGCTGGTGCCACGTGCCCATAAGGCCCCCCGTAGCCCCTGCTGCCGGACCGTCCGCTCACAGCAGCAGGTGCCCGGCCAATCTCCAGCCGGGCGCCTGCCTGCGCCGTATCACTCGTTTGTTCCCCAAGGGGCGGATTCCAGCGGCCTGACTGTTTCCCGACCCGGAGTTCTCTACGGGTGCGAAGCTCTGCTCGTGGGACGAAACAGCCAACGCCGCCGCAGCACCCGCGCGATGCGAAAGATCCGCGCCACCGCGCCCGACCTGTCCGAGATCTCCCGAGTTCGTACGGCGAAGCGCCTGCGAGCCGACATCGCTTCCTGGATGGAGAACCCGTCCAAGGGGCCGAGCGGCTCCTTCATCGAGGGTGAGCACGCGTCAGACCCGGCCATGGTCTTCACGACCCTCATGTTCTGGCTTGTCGCGGCCCGGGAGCAGATCACCGAGGACCAGGCGCGCGAAGCCGTCGAATGGGTCTCCGGCACCCTCGGGATCGTGCATGACGACCTCGTCCAGGCGGCGGGATTTATAGGCCACCCGGATGCCCCGACCATCACCCTCAACGAGGGGATGGAGCACTACGGGGACGATCCGATCACCTTCGTCCTGTACATGCTGCTTCTGTGCGGCGGGCTGGTCGCCACGGTCGGCGACGGAGACCCGGACCGGCTCCGGCAGTTCGACCTCGCCAACTAGCCATCACGCCCCCATCGGCGAGCAGACGGGCAGCCCGCCGGCACCCCCGCTCACGTACGAACCCGCCAACACCGAAACGCCCCACCCGGCCAAAGCCGGATGGGGCGTTTCCTCGCAGGTCACGGGCTTGCGCCCGCCCCTGCAATCGGTAGGCCGTGTGGGACTCGAACCCACAACCAACGGATTAAAAGTCCCGGCAGGGTCCTGCCGGGACTTCCGCCAGCTTCCACGCTGGTCCAGAAATGCCTAGTCAGAGGCATGTCGCATGCTGGCCGGTCCAAGGTTGTGTGCGCCATGTCAGCACGTCCGCTCACGCATCGCTCACGCATCCAGGCCCCGTTGAAGACGACCGAGCCAGCACACCTTCCAAATGTTCATCAGGAATCCGAGGTGGGTCGGTGGGCGTGCCGGCCTGGAGCGGAGAGGTCGGCAGGTGGGTTCCTCAACGATCCCGGACACCGGTGGATGGGACCAGAACTGAGACCGCGGCGCGGCCGGAGCCTTGCCGGTCAAGAGCAGACAGCAGTCAGCCGTGGCGGGTTCGAGTTTGAACCAGCGGCCTCTTTGTCCCGAATGAGGTTCGGCGAAGATCGTGACCTGCGAGGAAATCCCGGGCGCTCCGGCGCGCGCTGGCAATGCATGCCGTGGAGAGGGCAGTTGCCACGTTGACGCTCATTGTGTTCATCAGGCCACCCTGGTCTCTGGATCGTCACGCAGGTCCTATCTGGCGGCGCTTGTGCCCGGCCTGCGGTGTGTCAACCGCACGAGCCCCCGCGTGTCCTGAGCGATCATCCGCATGGCCAGACGTGGCGACTGCGGTGTTCGCGGCGTCGAGGCTGCGCGTAACGACGCTGGTCGGAGCGGGCGAGCCTGGCTGGAGCGGGGCCGCCGCACACCCGTTCCGCGACCGAGGCCGACTATCTCTCCGCCCGGGTAACGGAAATCTATGTCGGCCAGAGTAGACATTGGGTGGTGGTGTGGTTATGGTTTCTCTCGTAGCCCAGAGAGACAGCAGGGCCCGGCAGAGACGAACTGCCGGGCAGCAGTAACCGCAGTTGCAGTTCGCAGGACGGTGCGGTGGTGGAGTTCCGAAGCCAGGGTTGTTGCAGGACGGCGACGGGACTGGCGACCGGACCGGGTGGCCCGCAGTGATCAGGGGCCGCCGTGAGCAGTACCCGCAAGTGCAGTACGCAGCAGTGAAGTCAGTGAGCAGCACCTCGGTGAAGGCGTCGGCTGCGGACGCGCGCACCGGGAGGTTCGGCAGTGGGGTTCTAAGCCAGAGCAGATGCAGGACGGGCGACGGGGCTGGCTGTCGAAAAGTGGCGCTGGCGCAGGCCACAGAGCAGTACGCAGGAGAGCAGTACCAGCAGTAGGTAAGTGATGATCCCAGAGGGAAGAACGGAGGAGCCAGGCGCCATCAGGATCGCCCGGGTGGAAGTTTTGAGCCCGGGTACCGCAGGACATCGATAGCGAGGTGGTCTCCGGTCAAGCAACCGCGATCCCCGCACCCCCGACAACTTCCAGGTCGGGTCAGCGGAAATAGAAGGCCGGCGCAGTATCAGGGTCGGCAGATGGTGTAGCAGTTCCTTCGGGGCTCGGGTGCCGTACGGCACCCGAGCCCCTCCACGCGTTCCACAGAGAGGTGCAAATGACAGCAGACGACTCGTTCGGCCGTCTCAACGACGACGACTACCCCGCCTACACGATGGGCCGGGCCGCCGAGATGCTCGGTACCACACAAGGTTTCCTCCGCGCCATCGGAGAAGCCCGCCTGATCACCCCGCTGCGTTCCGAGGGCGGCCACCGGCGCTACTCCCGCTACCAGCTGCGCATCGCCGCACGCGCCCGCGAACTCGTCGACCAGGGCACCCCCATCGAGGCCGCCTGCCGCATCATCATCCTCGAGGACCAGCTCGAAGAAGCCCAGCGCATCAACGCCGAATACCGCCACGCCGCCGAATCAGAGAACCCGACGACCGCGGGCTGACGCGTGGCTTCTGGGTCAACTGCCTTGACCAGGATGTTCCCTTCGCCCACATCTTCGTCGTGGGCGTTCTGCTGCGGCGGAGGAGCCAGGGTGACCGCCTCCGTCTGCCGCATGTCGTAGGACGCTTCATCGGCAGGAAGGTGTGAGGCAAGGGCCGCGGGAACTGTGAAGTGGTTTGACGCGCAGAACGGCCGCGGCTTCACCGCCCGGACAGTGGCGGCTCGGACGTGTTCGCCCACCGTACGGCGATCAGCCCGCGCGCGGAGCGTACTGCTGCCCCGGGCAGGTCCTGCTGTCCGACTGGTTCGCACGAACGGTGGGCGTCGGCCGCCTTCAGTCTCAGTCCATGGTGGTGGGATCTGGGGCACTCGTGAGAGCGCCGCGCAGCAGCGCTGCGCTGATCTGCGTCGGGACCCGTATACGGGCTGATGGGCCGCCGTAAACGACGACCGCTCTTCCTGGAACGCTGTGTTCCGGGTGGATCAATATCTATGACCGCGAGACGAGAGTTTAATGTGCCGCGCGGACAGTGTGTTTACTGCAACGGGCAGAGCGGAATTATTGACCGTACGCAGGCCGCTACCGCATGCTACTGTCGATCTCAGTTGCAGTCGTGGTTCCCAAAAACCTCAACGCCTTTCGTCGGCATTTTTAGCCGCGGGGAGCGTTTTGTATTTCCGGTCATCTCCGGGCGGGGCATCATCGCGGCGACCCGGTATCCGTGGATTGCGGGTTCCGGCGTACTGCCCCACAAGGAGATATGACATGGCGTCTGGCACTGTGAAGTGGTTCAACGCGGCCAAGGGTTTCGGCTTCATCGAGCAGGACGGTGGCGGCGCTGACGTGTTCGCCCACTTCTCGAACATCGCCGCTCAGGGCTTCCGTGAGCTGCTCGAAGGTCAGAAGGTCACCTTCGACATCGCGCAGGGCCAGAAGGGCCCGACGGCTGAGAACATCGTTCCTGCCTGACGCTGACGCGCACTTCGTAGCTGGGGCCCGCATCCCTCGGGGTGCGGGCCCCAGCTACGGGCATTCCCCGGGGCTTCCCTGTGGGGCAACGACGCCCGCAGATCCCTCTCCAGGAATGCGGACCTCTTTGAAGATGCACCCGTAGACGTCCGGGATCTCACGTCCGCATGACGTCACCCATTTCATCGCCTGCACTTGCACCGGATTCACCGCGGGCCAGATCTGCTTTCGCATTTCGTTCGGCTCGTTCTTGTGATTCCCCGCGCTGTTCTTCTGCTGCGAGAATTCCTTGATACGTGCCGTATCAAGGAAGGTTCTGAATGAACCCCTCACGTACGAACAACCGCTCCTCCCGCAGCCGTACCGGCGGTCCCGCCTTCGGCTCCGGCGCCGGTTCGCACCGGGGCAACCGCTTCGGCACGCCCGCCCCGAGCCGTTCCGGAGGGCCGAGCCGCCCAGGCGGCCGCGGCCGACGGCCCGCGGCGGCCTCGGGCGAGTTCGCCCCGCCCAAGACGATCACTCCCGCGCTGCCCGCCGTCGAGGCGTTCGCCGACCTCGACATGCCCGAGCAGTTGCTGGCCTCGCTCACCGCGCAGGGCATGAGCGTCCCGTTCCCGATCCAGGGCGCGACCCTGCCCAATACCCTCGCGGGCCGCGACGTCCTCGGTCGCGGGCGCACCGGCTCCGGCAAGACCCTCGCCTTCGGCCTGGCCCTGCTGGCCCGCACCGCCGGGCAGCGCGCCGAGCCCGGCCAGCCGCTGGCCCTGATCCTCGTGCCGACGCGTGAACTGGCACAGCAGGTGACCGACGCTCTTACCCCCCACGCACGCTCGGTGAGGCTGCGCCTGGCCACTGTCGTCGGCGGAATGCCGATCGGCAGGCAGGTCAGCGCGCTGCGCCGTGGTGCCGAAGTCGTCGTCGCGACGCCGGGCCGCCTCAAGGACCTCATCGACCGGGGTGACTGCCGGCTGAACCAGGTCGCGATCACCGTCCTGGACGAGGCCGACCAGATGGCCGACATGGGCTTCATGCCACAGGTCACCGCGCTCCTGGACCAGGTCCGCCCCGAGGGCCAGCGGATGCTGTTCTCCGCCACACTCGACCGCAACGTCGACCTCCTGGTCCGCCGCTACCTCACCGACCCGGTCGTCCACTCCGTCGACCCGACCGCAGGGGCGGTCACCACGATGGAGCACCACGTACTGCATGTCCACGGCGCCGACAAGCACCGGATGACGACGGAGATCGCGGCGCGCGAGGGCCGGGTGATCATGTTCCTGGACACCAAGCACGCTGTCGACCGGCTGACGCAGAATCTGCTGAGCAGCGGGGTGCGGGCCGCCGCCCTGCACGGCGGGAAGTCGCAGCCGCAGCGCACCCGGACCCTGGCCCAGTTCAAGACCGGGCATGTCACTGTGCTCGTCGCGACGAACGTCGCGGCGCGCGGTATTCACGTCGACAATCTCGACCTCGTTGTCAACGTCGACCCGCCGACCGACCACAAGGACTACCTCCACCGCGGCGGCCGTACCGCGCGGGCCGGCGAGTCCGGCAGCGTCGTCACTCTGGTCACCCCCAACCAGCGCCGCGACATGAGCCGCCTCATGGCAGCCGCCGGCATCGTGCCGCAGACCACTCAGGTCCGCTCGGGCGAGGAGGCACTCAGCCGGATCACCGGCGCCCAGACCCCCTCCGGCATTCCCGTGACGATCACCACGCCGGTGGCCGAGCGACGTCAGCGCAGCCGGAGCGCGGCCTCCCGCGGTCGACGCAGCCCCGCTTCGACTGCCCGGCGCACGATCGTGCGGCAGTCCTCCTTCGACGCGGCGGCCTAGAACCCTTGATCAGGAAACTGGCCCATCTCTGCAGGAGGCACATCTTGGCACTGGTTCAGATGCAACCCCGCCCGGCGAGCGCCACCCCCGCGCACAGGACAGTGGCCGACACCATGGACACGGCCGGACCGCAGGTCTGCGACGACATGACCATCGAAGTCGCCCTGGCCGTCATGACCAGTGCCCGCACCGAGCACCTGCTCGTCTGCGACAACGACGGCCTGTGCACCCAACTGGTCACCCAGGCCCAGCTCGCCGCGGTCCGTGACAGCCCCGCGTACACGGACCGGGTCCAGCTACGCGACATTCTCGACAACCGCGGGCCGTTCACCTCACCCGCTACCACGATCACCGAAGCCCAGCACGCGATGCGCGGCCGCCGGCCCGGTGCCCTGCCGGTCGTCGACGAGCAGGGCAGCGCTCCGGGCGTCCTCGCCCTTGCCCACTGAACCGCCTCACCGCGGCGAAACCATTCCCCTTCATTCTTCTCCCTGTGAGGCATCATGCGCTGTGTCATCGCCCGCTTCCCGTTCGACCTCACCAAGAGCGGCGTCCTGGAATCCATGAAGGGCATCAAGCCCGAACAGGTCATCGGCGAGTCCGTGATCATCGGCCGCCGCACCTACCCCGTCAAGCAGGTCGGGCAGGTCATCACACGCCAGGACCGCCGCGATTTCAGCGCCGGCGAAATCCTCCGGGCCATGACCCAACTCGGCTTCACCTGCCCCGGCCTTCCCCACACGCCCACGCGCGTCCTCAACCCGTTCCAACAGGCTTCCGCGATGCTCGGCGCCCCTGCCGCCGTCTGACCGACGCGCAGGCGCAAGCCGCCACCAAAACAACAGTGAGGGTCCTCAGCGCGCAGCAGTGGATTCAGTAGTCGGAGTAGCGGAAGTCGCCCATGGTCCAAGCGCTGACGTCATCGATCGCCACCAAGACCTCCGACACCCGCTGCCTCCAGACTGCTTCGGGAGTCAGCCGCCTCGAACGGCGACGGGCCGCGAACGCGGTGAGCGGCGAGGAAGCCGTCGAGGCTTCGACGCTCCTTCGGTGAGGGGGAGATCCAGCCTGTCGGTTGGGGTCGTCTGGTCAGCGTCTCGCCTCTCGGCGGACAACCGTTCGCCCCCGACGAGGCCGCAGGAGAGCGGCCCCCTGGCCGACTGGGCCGCTTGGGTTACCACGTGCGGCGCGTCGTCCTCGGGGCCGCTCTGAAAAGCACGGCGAGCGCTACCTCGCGGCACTCAACGCCGGTGAATCAGCAGACGCGCACGAAGCCGCTGTCGCGGTCAATCAAGTGCTGGAAGAGCAGGGCGCCGGCGGAAACGAGACGGGTCCGTAACTGGAAGCCTGACCGCCCTGCCCGCCAGATCCTGCTTGCCTGACCCGCGCGCCGCCCAGACGGGGAGGGCGGTGCGGCGCCCGCCTCATCGCCCTCTCCAGGGTCACTACCCCTTCAGCGTCGCGACCTGGCGAGCGCGTTCGCCGAGTTCTCTTATGGCCCGGACCTTCCGGTGGGGAGCGAGCCGCTTCCGCATCGTCTCGAAGTGCTCGTCGCCGCGAGCGGTTGACAAGCCCACGTAGTCGTCGAGGAACGTATTCCAGGTGCTGCACGCCTCCTCAATGTGTCCCAGTTCGTACTGGCGTTGGGCCATCACGCCGTTGGCGTGGAGTCGGCCCTGCCGTTCCTGTTTGGGTTGTGCCCGGACCGAGCTCTTCAGAGCCGCGATCGAGCCCGCCAGGTCTTTCGTCTCGTAGAGGACGTGGGCGACGTGGAACTGGTAGGCCGCTTGGTCGTATCCGCCGACAGCATCTCGGCGTGAGTCGGCCTTCGAGAGCGCTGCTTCGGCTTCACGCAGGCGAGTGAATGCCTGCTTCCGGTCGCCGACCATGGCTGCCGAGTGTGCCTGCTGACCTCGAAGGAACGCCACCAGCCGCGGGCCGGCCTTGGGTGCAGCTTCGGCAGCTGAGTCCGCGAGCTTCAAGGCCATCTGCCCATGGCGCAGATGTGATGCCTGAAGGCTCATGCCGCGCAGAGTGCGGCAGTAGGTGACGTGGTCAGCAGCAGCCTTGGCGAGGTTCAACGCCTTTACGTAGTACTGCTGTCCGAGGCCGTGCTCTCGTTCGTACATCGCCATCCACCCGGTCAGGTAGGTCAGGTCGGAGGCGGCGGAGAGCATGTCCTTTCTGACCGGCTCGGTTGCTTGGGCTCGCAGGTAGGGCGCGACGGTGTTGACGAGGAATGCCGCGGCCATTGGGCGGGCGTGGCCGCCGCCCAGCTCGTCGAGGATGTCTGCGATGCGGTCGGTCATGGTCCGTACGGTCGCGACTTCGCCCGGCCCGATACGGCCTGTGGGTTTCGTGGCGCGTTCGCGTTCCTCTGCGTGCGCCTCGCCTGCGAAGAGGGGCACGACGAGAGCAGCCGAGTACAAGCCGGCGGCGAGCACGCCGCGTCGCGAGGGGTCCATATCAGCCCTGCCCAGATCCAAGAGGGACTCGACAGTGTCTCCGCTGCCGGAGTCCTCTCCGCCCTTCGGAGGCTGCAGACCCGCTTCCGCATAGGTCACGGGGCGGCCGATCTTGCGTTCGAGTACCTCGATGATGATCGGCCTGACCTGCTCCCTTGGCTGCGTCCCGCTCAGCCAGTGCGAAACGGCGGAGTGGTCGTACTTCAGGGTCATACCGACCTGGACACCGGTGCGGTTCACGGCATTGGCGAGCTGGGTACGCGACCATTGCGCCTGCTCAAGCAGGGTTTCGAGTCCCGTATTGCGGTCGTCCTGGGGTGCTTTGGCCATTGCCAACTCCCGTAGGTTTCACGGCTTTCACGGTCACGCCTCCCTCTTACGGTACCCGGATGGGCACATCTCGCAGTTAGCTCTTCACACGCCGCAACCAAAAGCGGACACGAGAGGAGCGCGTGATGACCGCCGTGACAGACAAGGACCGATCCCCGAGCGTCGACGCTGCCGATCCGGAGGCACTGCCGATCGACGTCGAAGCCATCAGCGATGTCGTGACGAAGGCTTTGGCCATCACGCTGTCCATGCCTGATCGGCAGGAAATCGACCTGACAGCCACCCAGTTGCGTGGAGCGCTGAACCTGTTCGTGACGGAAGAGCTGGGCTGCGACGAGGACCCGGTCGTTCGGCAGATGTACAGGGACGCTTACCGCCTGACGGAGCTGAACGCCCGGCCGACGGCTGAGACTCCGCAGTTCGTTGCCTTCGAGTACACGCGTGAACTCGGCCGACTGACGAGACGTTTCGTCAGTCTCTACCGCGAGCGCCATCCGGAGGGCACCAACGATGGGTAGCCACCGGAGACGCCGGTGACCGACAAGCGGCGGCTGCACGACTGGCGTGAGTGGGCGGGCGCTCTCCTCCCCTTGCTTGTCACCGCCCCCCTCGGCCTTCTGATCTGGTATTTCGGCGACCACTAGCCCCACAGACTCCGTCTCCGAGCGACAACTCATGGCTCCTCCAACGGCCTGACGCCTCGGAGGCGGGAAGAACCCTGCCCGGCTGTTCTCGTGAGGTCGGCAGTCGGGCGGGCGTACGACGAGTGCGGAGGACCGCTCCGTACCCGACCGGCAAGTGCAAGAGAAGAAGAGGAGTCAGCGATGGAGATCCAGCACGAAACGCAGGCGGACTCGGCGCCCGCAGCTCTGACGGTGCCCACCACGGGTGGCAGCCTGCTCGTCGCCCGTGCACGGGTGAAGACGGCGCGGGAGCGTGCGTTCATCCCGTCGGACAACACCGGCGGCCGTTCCGACAGCAACGATTCCTGACGGGACCGGACACATGACCGCTCAGCCCCATGCGGTCGTCGCACGCCTCGGCGAGGACTTCCTCGCCGAGGCGTTCGGCCGCACCTTCCGCGTCATCCCTGGCGATGCCCAGTGCATTGCCGGACTCCTCGACTGGGACGACCTCAACGAGATCATCGCCCGGCACCGCCTGGAACCACCGCGGCTCCGTCTCTCCGCCGACGGCGTGGTCGTTCCTCTCGACGCCTACACCGTGCGTGAAGTAGCCAGGCGCCGAACCGTGTGGCACCGAATCCACCCCGCCTCCCTGCACGAAAAGCTCGCCCAGGGCGCCACCATGGTGATCGACGCATTCGATGAACTGCACCCAGGCGTACACGGCCTTGCCCATGCTCTTGAGGCCAGGCTCCGCTCAAAGGTCCAGGTGAACCTGTACGCCTCCTGGAAGCCGCGCGAGGGCTTCGGGGTGCACTGGGACGACCACGACGTGGTAGTCGTCCAAGTAGACGGCCGGAAACGCTGGAAGATCTACGGACCGACCCGCGTCGCCCCCATGTACCGCGACGTGACCGAGACCGCCCCGCCGCCCGACGAGCCCGTCGCAGAGTTCGTCCTCACACCGGGGGACATCCTCTACCTGCCCCGTGGCTGGTGGCACGCCGTCTCTGCGTCCGAGGGACAGCGGTCGCTCCACCTGACGTGCGGGCTCGGCTCCACGACCGGCGTCGACCTCGTGTCCTGGGTTCTGGACACCCTGCGAGCAGAACAGACAGTCAGGGCAGACCTCCCTCATTTCGGGTCCTCCGATCAGAAGCAGCATGTCGTTGACCAGCTGCGCGACCTGCTCGTCAAAGAAATGGCTGACGGAAGCCTGATCGATCGCTACTTCCAGCACCGGGACGCGGACGAGCCCGTACGGTTCCGGCCCAGCCTGCCCTTCGTGGACGCAGTGCCGGCGGACCCCGGCGTCAGGGCGCGGATGCTCACCGCACGCCACACGCTCAGTACGACGGACGACGGCAACGCCGTTCTGACGGCAGGCGGCGAGTCCTGGACCTTCGCAGCGCCCGCACTGCCCTTACTGAAGCGCCTCGCCGACCGATCGGAACACCGGCTCGCCGACCTCGTCAGCGACACCGAACTCACTCTGGAGCAGGCGGCTGCCGTGATCAGTGAACTCGTGAACGGCCAGGTCGCCTCCGTCAGAGGCACGCAGTGAGGGGCGCCGAACTCGGCCTGGGCACCTATCGCACGGCCGGCGTTGCGGCCGCCGCCCAGGCCGCGATCGACCAAGACGTTTCCTGGATCGATACGGCCCCGAACTACCAGCGCGGCACAGCCGAGGAGCAGCTGGCCCCCGTGCTAGGCGCCTTCCCGTCCGTACGTGTGTCGACGAAGGTGGGTTTCCTGGACGCTGCCCGCCAGGAGCGGGCGACGAAGGAGGGCGTGCTCACCGCTTCGCGGACCGGGAAGGGGTACTGCCTCGAACCGTCATATGTGAGGTGGCAGGCAGCACAGAGCAAGGCCGCCCTCGGCCGGATCCCCGACATCACGTTCGTCCACAACCCCGAACACGGTGGACCAGAGCCACACGAGCTCGACGCCCGCCTCCTCAAAGCGTTCCGGACGCTGGAGGAGTGCTGCCGGCAAGGACTGATCAAGGCGTACGGCGTGGCCACGTGGTTGGCGCTGCACGACGGGTCGCTGACGGTCGACCGCCTCATGGAACTGGCCCACAAGGCCGGAGGCCCAACCCACAAGTTCGCAGCGATCCAGCTCCCTTTGAGCCTCGTGCAGCTGGGGCCCATCGCCGACGCGCTGGACGGCCGGGGCGTTCTTTTCGACGCCCACGCCGCCGGCCTGGAAGTCTTCGCCTCGGCGCCGCTTCATGGCGGAGAGCTGCTAGAGATGGTCACTCCCACCGTCGCGCAGGAAGTGCTTCCGGGAACCACGCCCATACAACTGCTGCTCGGGACAGTCGCCTCCACACCCGGTGTGACGCGGATTCTGTTGTCAGCCAGCACCACAAGCCACTGGACGGCAGCCGAGCAGGCCACCCGCCCATCCCTGCCGCGTCCCTTCGACAGCACCGAACTGAGAAAGATCGTCGATGCCTTCCGCGCCTGACCACGCCACAGCAGAACGAATGCGACGAGCATTCGAGTACGCCGCCACAGTCTTCTCTCTCAATGCTGCAGGCAGTGAGGAGACCTGGGGGTGGGACGGTAAGACTCTGAGCGGCCCGGCCAGCGGCCACCTCTGGCTGCGGGTGGCCGAGACCAAGGCAGAGAAAGCAGCCAGCGCATCCTGGAAGGGACCGGAAGAAGCACACGAAGCGATGCCGGACCGCGTTCCGCGTCCTCGCTTCCGGGGGGCTTTCGAATGGTCGACCGACGCGTACGCCTACCGTGCCGAGGTCCACAACCGCGCCGATGGCCAGCCGCTCAGTCGGTCGCCCTTGGCGCCACCGGGCCTGGACCTCTCCGCCGTGTGGTGGGCCCAGCTACGCGATGCGCTGGACACGATCTCCCTCGTGTCCACGAGCCGTGTAGCTGTTTGCCAAGAACGGCTCCGCTGGGCCTTGCCCCGCTTCCTCGGGACGGACGTGGACACCGAAGTCTTGGAATGGAGTACCGCACACGCCGACATCCAGTGGTCGAATCTGACCGGTCCCGAGCTCTGCATCCTGGACTGGGAGCGGTGGGGACTGGCTCCAGCCGGCTACGACGAGGCCACCCTCTACATCTCCAGCCTCGCTGTCCCTTCGGTTGCAGACCGCGTCCTCCGCGAGTTCAAGCCCATCCTGCGGTCTGCCTCCGGCTGCTTCTCCCAATTGGTCGTGGCCAGCGAGTACCTCCAGGGGATCGAACGCGGAAACAACCTGGAACTTGAGGCGCCCTTGCGAAAACACCTCGCGCACCTGCTCGGTTGACCCACCTTGTGCGCCCGCCGAGGGCAGGCGGACAAGGGACTGCTGGGCGTCACGCCTCAGGCGTCGGTTCCGTCCTCAACGACGACGAGGGCGCGCAGCCTCCCAACTTGAGCGGGCGGCGGGCGGAGCGATATACCGCCCCTGTTTCGCGGTTCGCTTGTCGGATCGCGCGGTGGTGGGCATCTCGGCGGGTGCGAGGTCGAGCCGGTACAGGCGCCAGACGAGCACCTCGCTGACGGAGTCCGCACTGTCGAGCTCCCGCTGCGCTGCGACCTTGCGGAGGAGGGCCGAGGGGTTCTGTCCGGCCCGCTGGACTTGATCCAGCATGGCCGCCAGGGCAGGCCAGCTGGCCTCGGTCTGGACGCGGAGGGCCAGTTCGGGCAGTGCGGAACGGATTGCGGCGATCTGGTCGTGCTGCGTCCGAGTGGAAAGCCTTTCGCCGTATGCGCGCATGTCGGCCAACGGACCTGCAGCAGCAGCCCGGTACGCCGTGCGCAGGTGCATGGCGGTTTGGCGTGCGGCTTCGGCTTGCTGGGCGTGCTGGTGGGCGGCGTGCCAGTGGCCGACGGCGACGACGGCGAGGATCAGCACGTCCAGGACCAGAGCGGTGGCGGCACCGTCTGCTCCACGTCCGAGGGCATGCCCGGAGTGGACGACCTGGCGAGCGGCCCGCCGGAGTGCGTACATCTGGTCCTGTTCGCCGCGAATATGGGAGCGGGCTGCGCGCTCGAAGGTCCTTGCGGCATCTCGGAGTTCCTCATGCGGACGGCCCAGGGTGGTTTGAGCGAGGGCGTCGAGGACCTCGCCCACCCCGACGATGTGGGCAGCCGCGACCTCGTCGTCGGTGGAGGCGATCATGGTAAGTGCCGTATCGAGGGCTTCGGTGGAGAAGCGGCGGGCGCGGCCCGGTGCGGATTCGCCGGCCCGTTCCACGAGGGCCGGGGGCTCGGGGACATTTCGTTCGGTAGCGAAGCGCTCACGGATTTTGGTCAGGGACAGGTCAGGTGCAAGTTTCGAGCCCGAATACCAGATGGGTTCCTGCTTGGCATTGCGGTCACCGACGAGGGCTACGGAGTAGCCAAGAAGGTCGCCGGACGGGGCGACGCGCTTCTTGATCCGTACGCCTTCGGCGGCAAGGCGGTCAAAGAACTCGGTCTCGTCGGGAGCGCCGGCGAGGGCGCGGTGGACGTGTTCTCGCAGCAGCTCACGCGACGTGGCCTCCTGGCCGAGACGTTCGGCTTTGCGCCGTTCGGCGCTGGTGGGGCGTTTGGCGGCGGTGCCGTCGCCCTTCTTCAACTGGCGCAGGCCGAATTCCTTCTCGATCTTGCGGCATTCCGCCTGGGCTCGGGTGGCGTCCTTGTGGCGGCGTGGCTGGGTGCGGTCGGCGCGTACGAGGGTGGCGACGAGATGGATGTGGTCGGGGGCGTGCCGGACCGCGATCCAGCGGCAAGCTTGCTCATCGCCCTCGGGAGCAATGCCGGTGGCGTTGACGATGCGGCGGGCGACGGTGGCCCAGTCCTTGTCGCTGAGGATGCGGTCGGTGTCCGCGGTGCGCACCGAGCAGTGCCAGACGTGCTTGGACGGGGCCTTGTCCTTCAGGGCGTCGACCCACTGGTCGAGATCGGCGGCGAGCTCGGAGAACGTAGCGCTCGGATCGCGGCCGGGATCGGCGACGAAGGGGTCGTAGGCGGCGACGATGTGCGGGTCGACGTGAGCTTCGATGTCGCTGGTTCGGTAGAGGTACTTGAGCAGGCCGATCGTCCGGCCGCCCGGCGGGTTGATGTCGGGGACCAAGGACTCAGCTCACCAGCTTCCGGGCGGCAGCTTTCACCATGGCTGCGGACTCGCAGACCTCGTTAGTGGCGCGAGCGAGGTGGACGACGTCGCCGCCGGAGTTCAGGATCCGCGCCATCTGATTGATGTTGGTGCCGACACGGGCCAGGTCGACGCGGGCCGCTTCGAGCCTGTCGAAAGCCTCGTCCTGGTCGAGTCCGTTCCGGCCGTGGAGTTGTGCGTGGACCGCCTGAGCGATGAACCGGGCTTTGGAGACACCCTTGGCGTCGGCTGCGGCCTGGATCTCTGCGTCTTCGGCCTCGCTGGCGCGGAAGGTCAGGCGCTTCACGCGCTGCCGCGGCTGGCGGGAGCGTCGGCGGCCCCGCTTGGCAGCGGGCTTGTCTTGCTGGTGGCCGCCCTCGGCCACCAGCTCCGGGTTCGGTGCCCCCTGGCGCCGGACCTCCTCCGCCACCCCCGGGGCGGAGGCAAGCGCGCTGGACCGGCCCTTGGACGGTCCAGCGCTACAGCTTGCTCCGCCTGGAGCTGGGGTGTAGGTCATCTGCTTCTGAGATGGAGGGAGTTCGTGGTTGAGGTCGTGCATGTGGACTCCTGCAAGGGGTGGTGGTGAGGACCCGCCCTTCCCGTGCTGATTCGGGGAAGGGCGGGCGAGAGCGACGGGTCGTGGGGTCAGCCGGTGCCTGCGGTGGCCTCGTCGAGTTCGGCCTGCAGCAGGTTCTTGACCTTGTCCAGGCGGCTTCGGGAGATGCCGAACCCCTTGTCCCGGATCGCCTTCTCGACGTTGCGGCGCGAGACACGGTCGGCCCGTCCGAGGGGAGATGTACGACCGATGTCGATGGCCTGCTCCAGCGAAATGCTTGGCGGAGTACCTCCCGGCATACCTGCCTGGTACGGAGCCTTTGCCAGGTGCTTCGCGACGGGCTGCGCCACGTCGTTGGCGCTCGTGGCGGTTGGCGGTGACGTCTCGCGACCCATGTCTCCCACGGCGGGTTTGTGGCCGTCATTGGCGCTGTGACCGATTGGGTTGTGGCGGCCGGCGGTGATGGGGCGTCGGGCGACGAGGAGGTAGAAGTGGACGGCTCCGGCCAGGGCGAGTGGGGCGATGGCGGAGATGGCTCCGACGGTGATGTCGTCGAGGGAGAGTCCGTTGTGGCGGGTTTGCTGGTTGAGGCGGATGGCGTGCAGGACGTTGGCCCAGATGCTTGTGGCGGTGGCGGTGCCGACCAGCGCCGAGACGTAGAGGCGGGCGGAGAGGGGTGCGGTTCGCAGGACGAGCAGGGCGCCGATCCCGATGGCGATGAACCCGTCGATGACGAGCGGGAAGGCGTAGGTGAGCGCCCGGTGGATGTGGCTGGCGGCGGCCATCTGGCGCAGGGCGTCGTAGGAGAGGGCGAAGGCCGCCACGGCCAGCAGCGCCACGCCCGTGCGGATCGCGGCGGCCAGGGGCACCGGGGCTGCGGACGGCGCTGCGGGGAGGACAGGGGAAGGCAATGGAGAGTGCTCCAGGGGTACGGAGGTGCGGCTGACGTGGCCCGGTGAGGGGGAGAGAGACCCGTCGCGACTCGTTGCATGCCTGGTCAGAGCAAGTACGGGTGGGGCGGTGATGTCGAGTGGACTCGTCACCGCACTGCGACTCGTCACCGCGCTGACCTGCGCGGGGACGAGTCGCGACGGGTCGTGCCGGGTCAGGCCCCGGTCGTGGTTTCCGGCGCGGGTTCGGGGCAGTAGCGTGCCCAGGAGTCGGCGAACTGCTGGCGGGTGAAGCCCTTGGCCTGGACGTTGCCGTGGAAGCGGTGATTCGCCGAACCGATGCCGTATTCCTGGAGCAGGATCTGCAGGCCCCGGGCGGTCAGGCCGTTGGCGGTGTACTCCGGCCAGGGGGTCTCGTCGTCCTGGTTGAGGATGTCGAGGAGCCGACTGGTGCGGAGCATCGGCGGGTCGCCTTCGGTGGCGAAGGCGACCCGGATGTCAGCCAGGAGGCGGATGCCCAGACTGCTGCGGTCCTGATCCTGCTCGGCCTCGTGCTTGGCCATGACCCGACAGGCGGCACGCGCGAGGTGGGGCCATGGCCCGCCGGCGAGGTCGGCGACGGACACCAGCGGCTGCCAGGTGTCGGCCGCGCGGTCCTCGACCGGCATGGCCGGTGTCAGCTCCATCGCATCGGCGTGCAGCGGGGCCAGCCAGGCGGCGAACCGGTCGCGCAGGGCGTGGAGAGGCGGGGTGTCGCGGAAGGTGCGGAACTCGGCCACCTTCTCGCCCGGCCTGCGGCGGCGCATCCGGATAACGATCGACCGATCCATGATCGTGTCCGGCAGGTCACCGATGCCCGCGAGGGCCGCCATGGCGAAGGTCGGGAACTTCGCCACCTCGTAGTTGGGGCCCGACACCCGCAGGGTGGGGCGGTTGCGCTGGTGCCCCGCGTTGAGCAGGCCGCGCATCTCTTCGTTCTTCTCCGCGACCTTCGCGGACCCGAAGAGGGTGTCGGCCTCGTCGACCAGCAAGGTCGGCGGGGTGTCGGTGATCGACCGAAACACCGCTGCCGCCGACGCGTTGACCGTGATCAGCGGATCGTGGACGCTCTCGGTGATCACATCCAGCAGCCGCGACTTGCCGCACCGCTTCGCCGGTCCGACGACGGCCAGCCGCGGAGCGTGCTGCCATGCGGTCTGCAGGTGGGTGGCCGCCACCCACAGGGTTACCGCCGTGAAGGCTTCCTCGCTGGGCAGCACGACGTACCGGCGGAGCTGCTCCCGTAGCTCCGTCAGCACCCGCTCACCTTCGGAGGCAGATGAACTGTCGGGTCCGTCCGCGGACGGCCCAGGCTCAGACGGCTGTCCGGGTATGGCGACCGGCGGCCAGGATGGCTTGTCGGAGGTGGAATAGGGCTCGGTTGCTTCGTGTTCCACGGGGGCAGCTCCTCGTCTGGCGGTGGCGGGCTTGCGCGCCCTTGCCGCCGGGTTGGTTCTTCGCGGGCCGTTGGGGGTTGCTGGGGCCTCCGGCGTTGCACCGCCGGGGGCCCGTTCCCGTCTCGCGGGCGCAAGGCCATCGCGAGGGAACACGGACGGTACGTCGACGCCCGCCAACAGTCCAGCGATTCTGTGTCATCTCAACGCAGACTGGCCTGCTACGCTGCCGCCCTTTCACGCCGCCAGCCCCAGCAGATCCAGCAGATCCAGCAGATCCGCAGTCACGACGCGGTAGGCGCTGCCGAGCCTCAGAACCTTGCACGGGTACGCACCCCGCTTCGCCAGCTCATAACCCTTGCTCCGGCCGAGCCCCAGGGCGCGGTTGCTTGTCTCCAGGTCAACAGCCACCGGAAGGGCCAGCAGATCCTCCCGGCTCATCCCCTTCGAGCGTCCTGATGTGGCGTTTTCACGCATGCGGCATCCCTTTCGGTACAGCCCTCGGCGAACGTGGCCATCACGTCCGGCTCCAGGCACCCACCAACCAGCATCCTCAAGCTAATGTGTCTGCATGACACAACACGGTATGGATGATGAAGAGGACGACTTCCCCGAGTGGGTGGACCGGGTCAAGGCAAACGTGGCCGGCGAAGTCCGCCGGAGACGGAAGGAGATGGGGTGGAGCGCACAGGACCTGGCCGACCAGTGCGAGCAGCTCGGGCACCCCATCCCGCGCAACGTGATCGCCAACATGGAGTCCGGCCGCCGGGCCAGCCTTCCGCTGGTGGACGTCATGGTCCTGGCCGCCGCCCTGGAGACGTACCCGGCCTGCCTGATCTTCCCGGTCGGCTACGTCGACCAGACCCAGGAACTCCCCTTCCAGAGCCTCGTCCCCACCTGGGACGCCCTGCGGCGCTTCACCGGCGAACAGGAAGTGCCCGGATACGACCCGGGCCTGGTCCCCGACTTCGAAGCCCACGCCAGCCTCGTACGCACCGCCCTGGCCGCACTTGAAGAAGAAGAACAGGCACGGTTCGCGGCCAAGACAGCAACCGGCCGCGCCCAGCAGGAAGAAGCCGAACGCAAGCGCACCACGTACGCCGACCGGGCCATCTCCGCCAAGTACAAACTCCGCCACCTCCGCCGGGACCTCCGCGAGGACGGAGCCACCCCACCCGACCTCCCATCCGCACTCCACGACGTCGACCCACCCGACTCGGCCCCTGACACCACCACGGAGGAACGCCTTTGAAGGGCTCCACACACCGCCGCTGCTACTGCCGCGACCCCAAGACCGGCAAGCCGCTCGGCAAGAAGTGCCCCAAGCTCACCAGCCGCAAGCACGGCTCCTACGCCATACGCCAGGAACTCCCACCCCGTGAGGACGGCACCCGCCGCTCCTTCAACCGCGCCGGCTACGAGACGCTGAAGGCGGCACAGTCCGACCTGGACCACGTACGGGCTCTCATCTCCATCGCCGATTCCGACGACGAGCACGACCTGGCCCGCATCGCGGCCCTGCTCGAACAGGTCGCGGACGAGAAGGCTCCGCTGCCCGACATCGAGGACACCCGCAGGCGCTTCAGGGCGGGACTGGACCTGATCGGCCGACGTACCGTAGGCGAATGGCTCGACCAGTGGCTTCTTTCGAAGAAGTCACGCAAGACGACGCTCAACGGGTACGCCTCGCACATACGCGTGCACCTGAAGCCGCGCATCGGCCATGTCCGCCTCGACCGTCTCAATGTCGGCCACCTGGTGGAGATGTACGACGGCATAGCCGACGCCAACGAGGTGATCCAGGCGGAGAACCTCGAACGCCGCGAGCAGATCGCCAGGTGCAAGCCCAGCAAGCCCGGCCGCCCCATCGCAGCCGAGCGGGCGCGGCTCGCCGTCGAGCGGGAAAAACTCGCCGCAATGAAGCCTTTCCGGAAGATCACCGGCCCAGCGACGCAGCAGAGCATCCGGCGCACGCTGCGAGCGGCTCTGAACGCGGCGATCGCCCAGCAGTACATCACCTTCAACCCGGCCTCCCACGTCGAGCTGGAGTCCGGCAAGCGTCCTAAGCCCCTGCTCTGGACGACCCAGCGGGTGGAACGCTGGCGTGCCACCGGTGAGCTGCCGTCACCGGTGATGGTCTGGACGCCGGCGCAGTTCGGCACGTTCCTGGACGCGGCCGAATCCGATCGGCTCTACGCTCTCTTCCACCTCGTCGGCACCCGTGGCCTTCGCAGGGGCGAGGCCGTTGGCCAGAGCTGGACCGACGTCGACCTGAACGCCGGCCTCATCACCCCGGCCAAGGAGATCGTCGTCGACGGCTGGGACACCTACGAGTCCGCCCCCAAGACCGACGGCAGCGCCAGCACGATCGCGTTGGACAGCGTCAACGTCGCTCTTCTGCGCGAGCACCACAAAGCGATGCTGAGCGCCCGGGAGAAGTGGGGCGACGCCTGGAACGAGACCGGCAAGGTATTCACCCGTGAGGACGGCTCCTGGTTGCACCCGGAGACGGTTTCCGAGACGTTCCGCCGCATCCTCGCCGCCACCGACCTGCCGCCGATCACCCTGCGAGATCTGCGTCACGTCGCGGCCACTCTTACCCACGGCGGGGGTGGCGATCTCCACACGATCAAGGAGACGCTGCGCCACTCCACCATCACGCTCACGTCGGACACGTACACGAGCCTGCTGCCCGAGGTCGACAAAGCCGCGGCAGAAGCCGCCGCCGCGCTGGTGCCACGTGCCCGTAAGGCACCCGCCGTAGCCCCTGCTGTCGGACCGTCCGCTCACGCATCGCTCACGCAAGAGGCCGGGAACGACGAAGCGCCCCGACCGGACGAAGCCGATCGAGGCGCTAAGTAGCAGGTCAGATGGGGTTTCCCCTCCCTGCGTCGCGTAGGCCGTGTGGGACTCGAACCCACAACCAACGGATTAAAAGTCCGCTGCTCTGCCAATTGAGCTAACGGCCCTCGGCGAATCACCCCTGAGCATAGCCCGCCGGGGCCCGGCCGCCGATCGGGTATCGGTTACCGGGCCCTGTCGTGGGGGGATCCGCGGTGGAATCACGGGGTACGGGCGGGGTCCTCCGCGGTGGTCGTGCGCTGGTGATCCGGTGTGAGGAACCAGTGCCTCGCCGATACCAGCCACCACGTCGTCGCGAACCCCAGGACCACCAGGACCGCGACCGGGGCGTAGTTGAACGTCTCCCAGGTGACCGGCGAGAGCTGCGGCAGCATGAAGAGCACCGTGATGATCAGGACCCAGGTCACCGCGACGATGCCGATCGGGCGGGACCAGCGGCCCAGGTGCCAGGGGCCCGGGGCGAAGTCGTCGCCCCGGAGCAGCCGGAGCAGGGTGGGGATGACGTAGGCGATGTACAGGCCGATCACCGCGATCGAGGTCACCGCCGCGTAGGCCGTGACGTTGATCAGATACGGCAGGCCCAGGGCCAGGGCGCCGATGGCGGCGAGCCAGACCGCGGCGACGGGGGTGCGGGTCCGGGGGCTGACCGTGTGCCAGACGCGGGACCAGGGCAGGGCCCCGTCGCGGGAGAAGGCGTAGATCATGCGGCTGTTGGCTGTGACGGACGCCATGCCGCAGAAGAGCTGGGCGCCGATCACGACCAGCAGCAGGAGCTTGCCGGTGGTGGCGCCGAGGGCGTCCAGAAGGATCTGGGCGGGCGGGGCGTCGGTCGGGGAGTTCAGCGCGCCGTCGTACGACTGGATGGCGAACGTGAAGCCGAGGAGCAGGACGAAGCCGGCGATCCAGGAGGTCCAGATGGACTGGACGATGCCGCGCGGGCCCGCCGTGGCCGCGTCGTGGGTCTCCTCCGTCATGTGGGCGGAGGCGTCGTAGCCGGTGAAGGTGTACTGGGCCATCAGCAGGCCGATCATCACGACGTAGAAGCCGCTTCCCCAGCCCGTGTTGTTCACGAACTCGGTGAAGACGAACGACGCGGACTGGTGCGAGTCCGGTACGAAGGTCAGGGCGCCGACGATGACGGCGACACCGATCACGTGCCACCACACGCTCACGCTGTTCAGGATCGCGACGATCCGGACACCGAAGGTGTTGAGCAGGCCGTGCAGCAGCAGGATCGCGGCGAAGAGCAGGATCGTACGGGTGGGGGTGACCTCGAAGTCGAACTGGAGGTTCAGGTACGCGCCGAGGAACGACGCCGCCCCGAAGTCGATTCCGGCCGTCACGGCGACCTGGCCGAGGACGTTGAACCAGCCCGTGAACCAGGCCCAGGCCGCCGCCGAGCGCGGCGGGGCCAGCCGGTGGGCCCAGAAGTAGAGGCCGGCGGAGGTCGGGTACGCCGAACAGATCTCGGCCATCGCCAGGCCGACGAACAGCGTCATCAGGCCGACGCCGACCCAGCCCCACGTCATGACGGCGGGACCGCCGGTGTTCATGCCGAAGAGGTACAGCGTCAGGCAGCCCGAGAGCACCGAGATGATCGTGAACGAGACGGCGTAGTTGGAGAATGCCGACATCCGGCGGGCGAGTACCTGGGTGTATCCGAGCTCGGCGAGCCTCGCCTCGTCGGATCCGGGCGAACTCGGAGGCGGTGCGGGGGAGTTGGTTGTCATGCCCCCAGCGATTCCCCCACCGGGGGCCGGGCATGTGCCGGATCCCGTCCCAAATGACGGCTCCTTGCCCTGACACGGCCCGCAGGGGGCCCCGCACAGCCGCAAAGAAGAGCGGGACCGTCCGCAACGAAGGGCGGACCCGTCCGCAAAAAAAGAGCGGGCCCGTCCGTGAAGGACGGGCCCGCTCTCAACAGACCCTCAGCAGGCCCTGGTCACCGCACTCAGCCGTTGCGCTTCCAGCGCGGCTTGTCGTCGCGGCGGCCGAAGGAGCCGGTGTTGGTGCCGGTGCTGCGGTGGTCGTCGCGGCGGCCGGTCGGACGGTCGCTGCCGCCGGAGCGGAAGCCACCGGACGGACGGTCGTCACGACGGTCGCGGTTGAACGGACGGTCGCTGCCGCCGGAGCGGAAGCCGCCCGAGGGGCGGTCGTCCCGACGGTCGCGGTTGAACGACGGACGGTCGTTGTCGCGGCGGTCGAAGGAACGGCCACCACGGTCGCCCCCGCGGTCGTCACGGCGGTCGTTGGAGCGGAAGCCGCCCGAGGGGCGGTCGTCACGACGGTCGCGGTTGAACGACGGACGGTCGTTGTCGCGGCGGAAGCCACCCGACGGACGGTCGTCACGCCGCTGGAAACCACGGTCGCCACCACGGTCGTCACGACGGTCGCGGTTGAACGACGGACGGTCGTTGTCGCGGCGGAAGCCACCCGACGAGCGGTCGTCACGCCGCTGGAAACCACGGTCGCCACCACGGTCACCACCGCGGTCGTCACGACGGTCGTTGCCACCGCGGTAGCCGCCGCGGTCGCCACCGCGGCTGTCCCGGCGGTCGAAGTTGCCGCGGTCGTCGCGACGGTCGTCACGGGCGGCGGGCTGCTCCGGTACGGAGACGGCGGCCTCGATGGCGGCCTCCGCCTCGGCGGCGGCCTCGGCCACCGCTGCCTCGGGGTCGTCGCCCCGCTCGCGCGCGGCGCGGGCGACGAGGCGGTCGGCCTCCTCGCGCAGCTCACCGGCACGGCGCTGGACGCGCTCCAGCTGCTTGGTCAGGTCGGCGACCTCGCGCTCGGCCTGCTTGGCGGCGTTGTTCGCGGAGTCGGCCTGGACCTCGGTCAGCGAACGGGCGCCGGTGATCTCGGCGACCTCCGGGTCGAAGGCGCCCGCGCCACCCACGATGTGACGCGACGCGTCGACGCCCGCGTCCTCCATGAGGCGGAAGATCTGACGGCGCTGGTGCGGCAGCGCCAGCGAGACGACGACACCGGACTTGCCGGCACGGGCGGTACGGCCCGAGCGGTGCAGGTAGTCCTTGTGGTCACCGGCCGGGTCCACGTTCAGCACCAGGTC
Source organism: Streptomyces sp. NPDC087845 (assembly GCF_044742755.1). Classification (NCBI taxonomy): domain Bacteria; kingdom Bacillati; phylum Actinomycetota; class Actinomycetes; order Kitasatosporales; family Streptomycetaceae; genus Streptomyces; species Streptomyces sp. NPDC087845. The sequence continues at coordinate 739,647 of NZ_JBIUVC010000002.1, read as the reverse complement.
GATGCCGTCGACGTGGATGCCTCGGGCGGCGACGTCGGTCGCGACGAGCGCGTTGACGTAACCGTCCTTGAAGTCGGCGAGCACCCGGGTACGGGCGCCCTGCGTCATACCGCCGTGGAGTGCGTCCGCCTTGACGCCCGCCTCGACGAGCTGCTCGGCGATGCGGTCGGCGCCCAGCTGGGTGCGGACGAAGATGATGGTGCGGCCCTTGCGGGCGGCGATGGCGGAGGTGACCGGCGCCTTGTCCTTCGGCTTCACGACGAGGACGTGGTGCGTCATGGTCGTGACGTTGCCCTGGGCGCTGTCGACCTCGTGGCTCACCGGGTTGTTCAGGTAGCGCTTGACCAGCGTGCCGATCTCGTTCTCCATCGTGGCGGAGAAGAGCATGCGCTGACCGCCGACCGGAACCTGGTCGAGCAGCTCGGTGACCTCGGGCAGGAAGCCCAGGTCGGACATCTGGTCGGCCTCGTCGAGGACGGCGACCTGGACGTTCTCCAGGGAGCAGGCGCCCCGGTTGATGATGTCGCGCAGCCGGCCCGGGGTGGCGACGAGGATGTCGACACCGCGCTCCAGCGCGTAGATCTGGTTGCCCATCGACGTACCGCCGCAGACGACCTTCATCTTCAGGCCGAGCACGTCGCCGTACGGCTGCAGCGCGTCCGCGACCTGCATCGCGAGCTCACGGGTCGGGGTGAGGATGACCGCGCGGGGCTTCTTCTTCTCGGTGTGGCCGCCGGCCAGCGTGGCCAGGGTCGGCAGACCGAAGGAGAGGGTCTTGCCGGAGCCGGTACGGCCGCGGCCCAGGATGTCCTTGCCGGCCAGGGCGTCCGGGATGGTCGCGGCCTGGATCGGGAAGGGTGCGGTCACACCGTTCTGCGCGAGCTTGCGGACGATGCCCTCGGGCAGGCCCAGGTCGGCGAAGGTGACGGACGGCTCGGCGTCCGCGTCGTCATCCGCGTCGACGACGGCGGAGTCGGTGCGGGCGTCGGAGTCGGTACCGGCCTGCTCGGTCCGGGGCGCGTCGGCCTCGGCGGAGGCGGCGGACTCGGCGACGACGGCCTCTGCGGCCTCGATGAGCTCGTCGTTCTCGACGTTCTCGGGCATGACGGTGTGGTCAGAACTGGAAATTGACATGCGAAATGCGAAACCTTCCGGAGTCTCGGCACGCGCCCGTAACTCCGTGATTCGCAATTTCGACCGCCTCAATGCGGTCCAGCCACGGCAAGGGAGAGTACGCGCCACACGGCGCGCTTCTGTTTCGGCGCCGGGCAATGGGATCAAACGATCTACTACCATACGCACTCCCCCCCACATTGCGCAAACCGCTCCCCCGCGACCCCCTGCTACACCGGTCCCACCTGCGGCGATACGTCCGGCGTCCGCAGCAGCGACGGCCCCATCGGCGCGCTCATCGCGTCGTGGCGGAGCTGAGCCGCCGACGACGCGGACGGCTGCGGCGACGGCGCCGAAGGCTCCGGGGCCGGCTCCGGGGAGGCAGGCGGCTCGGGGGTGGCCGGTTCGGACGGCGCCGGGGACTCGGGCTGCCGCGGCCCCCCGGGATCCGGCTGCGGGACCGGGGGCGCAGGCGGCCCGCCACCCCGCGGCCCCGAACCACCCGGCTCACCCGAATCGCCCCGATCACCCGGCTTCGCGTCGGCATGTGCGCCACCGGGGACGCCGGAGGGGTTCCGGGAGCCGCTCGGCTCCGGGGATTCGGCGGCCTCCCGCTCGGAGTGCGCCTCGGCACGGACACCACCGGTGCGGGCGCTGCCCGTCCCCGACACGGTGCCGCCGTCCGGTCCGGCCCCGTTTCCCTTCGGCTCGGACGACGGCGACGGCGCCGGTTTCCCTCCCTCGTCGCCGACGCTCATACAGCCTGTGGACGTGGCGACCGTCACTGCGACGACGGCCGCCCATCGGACGGGGGCGGAGAACTGGCGCACGGGAGGCACCTCCGGGGAACGAGGAAGGGGCGGGGCGGTACGGGATGCGGGAGCAGGCAGACGGAGACGGGGGCACCGTGCCCAACTCCCATCGCCCCGCCGGGGACACGCCCCGCCCCCGGCCCGCACGCCTCCCGCACACCTCCTGCGCACCGCCCGCACCGCGCCCGCCCGTCCCCGCGCACCGCCCGCACCGCGCCCGCGACGCACCCGTACGGCACCCGCACGGCCATCCGTCACCCGTCATCCGTAGCCGAGCGCGTGAAGCCTCTCGTCGTCGATGCCGAAGTGATGGGCGATCTCATGGACGACCGTGATCTCGGTCTCCGCCACGACGGCCTCGCGCGACGCGCACATCCGGAGCGTCGGCCCGCGGTAGATGGTGATCCGGTCCGGCAGCACCCCCGCGTACCACTCGCCGCGATCGGTCAGCGGCGTGCCCTCGTACAGCCCGAGCAGCTCCGGATCGCCCGGGTCCGGTTCGTCCTCGACGAATACCGCGACGTTGTCCATCAGCCGCGTCAGTTCCGGCGGGATCCGGTCCAGCGCCTCGGCGACCAGTTCTTCGAACTCTTCGCGCGTCATCTCCAGCACCCGGCCATTGTCCCGTACGCCCGCGCGGTGCGCCCCGGGCCGCACCGCGCGAACGGCCGCCCCGCGCCCTCTCCACACCCCTCCCCCGCCCCTCCCCCGCACCCCCTCACGCCCCTCCCGCGGCCTCGCCGTAAACCGTTTTGGCGATACCTGCCGCCATCCCATATGCTTCTCACGTCCCCGACGCGCTGGAAAGCGCGCAGGTGGGCCCTTAGCCCTCATCGTCTAGTGGCCCAGGACGCCGCCCTTTCAAGGCGGTAGCACGGGTTCGAATCCCGTTGGGGGCACGCTTTAACGTGTGCGAGACTTGTCTCGCACATTGCTTGGTCCTGTGGAGCAGTTTGGAGTGCTCGCCACCCTGTCAAGGTGGAGGCCGCGGGTTCAAATCCCGTCAGGACCGCTGCAGCCCTTGTGAGCTGCGTGGCTGGGTAGCTCAGTTGGTACGAGCGATCGCCTGAAAAGCGATAGGTCGCCGGTTCGATCCCGGCCCCAGCCACCACCCGAAGGCCCCGTCCACCGGACGGGGCCTTCGTCGTGTCAGGCTTCTTCCCGGTCCGCCGAGTTCGCCACCCGGCCGCGCCACGCCCGCACCGCCAGCACCAGCAGCACCACCGTGACCACGGCCACCAGTGCCATGGCGTCCGGCACATGCTCGCCGATGCGCTGGGCCCACCGCTCGACGGCGAACGAGTCGTCCACGTTCAGCAGCCCGGGCAGCGCGGTCGTCCCGTCGTACGCGAGAAACAGCGCGCCGAGTCCGATGAAGAAGAGTCCCGACAGCAGCGTCGTGGTGTGCAGCTCGAAGCGGCCGAGCCGGAAGGTGCGCCCGCGCAGCCACGCCCGGCGGCCCAGGTCGAAGCGCTCCCAGAGCAGGGCGAGCAGAAAGAGCGGGACGGCCATGCCCAGGGCGTAGACGGCGAGCAGCAGCCCGCCGTAGACCGGGCTGCCGCTGACCGCCGCCACGGTGAGGACGCTGCCGAGGATCGGTCCCGCGCAGAAACCGGCCAGTCCGTATACAGCGCCCAGCGCGTAGACGGACACGGCGGTGGTCGGGCGGATCCGGCCGCTGAGGGCGGCGATCCGGCGCGAGGCGAAGCCCAGGCCGACGATCTGCGCGACACCGAGCACGATGATCAGCCACCCGGCGCCGAGGACGAGCGCGTCGCGGTGGCTGTAGAAGAGCCGTCCGGCGTACGAGCCCGCGGCGCCGAGCGGGACCAGGGTGGTGGCCAGGCCGGCGTAGAAGATGCCGGTACGGGCCAGGAGCCGTGAGGCGGAGTCGATGGAGTACGCGAAGAAGGCGGGCAGCAGCAGTGCGCTGCATGGGCTGACCAGGGCGAGCAGTCCGCCGAGGAAGGCCGCGAAGTAGCCGATGTCAGGCGTCATTTCGCGCCGTCCCCGGTGCCCCGGGCACGGCTGCCGCCCTTGGCGTCCTCGGTGGAGCGGGCCTTCTCGGCCGCCTCCTCGATAACCCGGGTGAAGGTCTCCGTCGGCTGGGCTCCGGCGATCGGACGGCCGTTGATCAGGAACGACGGGGTGGAGGTCGCCCCGATCCCGTACCCCTGCTCCTGGTCCTTGCCCACCGCGGCGGAGGCGGCGGAGCTGTCCGTGTCGCGTGCGAACCGGTCGAGGTCCGCGACGCCCGCCTGCTGGGCGAGCGCCTTCAGCCGGTCCTTGCCGAACCCCTTCTCCTTGGCCCCCTCGGCGTAGGCGGCACGGTGGAACTGCCAGAAGCGGCCCTGCTGTCCGGCGGCCCAGGCGGCGCGGGCGGCGGCCTCGGACTCGGCGCCGAAGATCGGGAAGTTGCGCCATTCGATGCGCAGGGTCCCGTCGTCGACGTACTTCTTCACCAGGGCGGGTTCGGTGTCGCGGGCGAACTTTCCGCAGTAGCCGCACTTGAAGTCGGCGTACTCGATGAGGACGACGGGCGCGTCCACCCGGCCCTGCGCGAGCTTGTCACCGGCGTCGCGGCGCGCGAGCTTCGCCAGCTCCGGGTAGACGCCGGCGTCCGGATCGGTGGTGGCGTCGGCGACCGAGGAGGACGAAGACGAAGGGGACGAGCCGGAGTGGTCGGGGGCGGTGGCCCGGTAGGAGACGAAGCCGAGCAGGGCCGCGGCGAGGACGACTCCGGCGCCGTAGATCAGCGGCTTCTTGGACGACGCCTTACGTGACGCCTTGGACGTGGGCTGGGACGTGGGCATGCGGGACTCCGTGCTGGCGATGCGAGAGGGAGGGAAGAGGAACGGCCGGAGGAGAGGAGCGGCCGTCTACACCCTCAGTACGGAGAGCTCGACCGGAGTGGGCGCGGCGGACGCGGGGCCGCGCAGCCTTATCCGCACGGGCGGGTGGACCGGTCCCTGTCCGGTGGCGGCGGGCAGGCCCCACTCGGCGAGGCCGGGCGCCTGGTCGTGCGCCGCACGGGCCCGGCCCGGCAGGGCGGGCTCGCCGCGCCCCTGCTTCCTGCCCTTGCCGCACCCCGGAACCCCGTGCCGGTCCACGGCCGACGCGACGGCCGGGGCGGGGCCGTCCGGAAGGGCCGCCCGTGCGGGGCCGGCCCCGGCAGCCGCGGCGGCCACGCGCCCGCCGTCACCGGTCCCGGCCGGCGCACCCGCGCCCGCGACCGCCGTCGCCGGCCCGCAGAACAGCCCCAGTACGACCGCGAGCACCGCCATCAGGCAGCACCACTGCGTACGGGACACGGACACGGCGACCGGCCTTTCCGGACAGGGGCAACGGTTGGTCAGCTGCCCGAAATGGTACGTGCTGTGATCCCGCGCCTCCGCGCAGTACCGGTCCGGTGACCAGGACCGCACTAAATGCGTTCGCCGTTCGTCGGGCCCGGGTGCGATCCTGGGACCCGTATGTCTACTTCCTTCGCTGATCTCCAGTACCGGCTCGGACAGCTCTCGCTCCGCGATGCGCACCGGCTCGGCCGCCGTCTCGAAGGGGCGCGCCGGATCCGCAAGCCCGAGGCCCGCCAGTCCGTGCTGGACGAGATCGCCACCGAGGCCGCAAAGGCAGCCGAGCGGCTCGCGCTGCGCGCCGGGCGGATGCCCGCCGTGTCGTACCCGGAACAGCTCCCGGTCAGCCAGAAGAAGGACGAGATCCTGGAGGCGATACGCGACCACCAGGTCGTGATCGTCGCCGGGGAGACCGGCTCGGGCAAGACCACGCAGATCCCGAAGATCTGCATGGAGCTGGGACGCGGTGTCCGGGGCATGATCGGGCACACCCAGCCGCGCCGGATCGCGGCCCGTACGGTCGCCGAGCGCGTCGCCGACGAGCTGAAGACCCCGCTGGGCGAGGCGGTCGGCTGGAAGGTCCGCTTCACCGACCAGGTGAACCCCGACGCGACGTTCGTCAAGCTGATGACGGACGGCATCCTGCTCGCCGAGATCCAGACGGACCGCGAGCTGCACGCGTACGACACGATCATCATCGACGAGGCCCACGAGCGGTCGCTGAACATCGACTTCCTGCTCGGCTATCTGGCCAGGCTGCTGCCCAAGCGGCCGGACCTGAAGGTCGTCATCACATCGGCGACCATCGACCCCGAGCGGTTCGCCCGCCACTTCGGCAAGGCGCCGATCGTCGAGGTCAGCGGACGTACGTACCCGGTCGAGGTGCGCTACCGCCCGCTCCTCGAAGAGGAGGGCGACGACTCCGACCGCGACCAGATCACCGCGATCTGCGACGCCGTCGACGAGCTCCAGTCGGAGGGGCCGGGCGATGTCCTGGTCTTCCTCTCCGGCGAGCGCGAGATCCGCGACACCGCGGACGCGCTGAACAAGAAGAACCTCCGCCACACCGAGGTCCTCCCCCTCTACGCCCGCCTCTCGCACGCCGAACAGCACCGCGTCTTCCAGCGCCACACGGGACGCAGGATCGTGCTGGCGACCAACGTCGCCGAAACCTCGCTGACCGTTCCCGGCATCAAGTACGTGATCGACCCGGGCAACGCCCGGATCTCCCGTTACAGCCACCGCACCAAGGTCCAGCGGCTGCCGATCGAGCGGATCTCACAGGCCAGCGCCAACCAGCGCAAGGGCCGCTGCGGCCGTACGTCGGACGGCATCTGCATCCGGCTGTACTCCGAGGACGACTTCCTGACCCGTCCGGAGTTCACCGACCCCGAGATCCTGCGCACGAACCTCGCCTCCGTCATCCTCCAGATGACCGCGGCCGGCCTCGGCGACATCGAGAAGTTCCCGTTCATCGACCCGCCGGACCACCGCAACATCCGCGACGGCATCCAGCTCCTCCAGGAGCTCGGCGCGCTGGATCCGGAGGAGAAGGATCCGAAGAAGCGGCTCACCCAGCTCGGCCGGAAGCTCTCGCAGTTGCCCGTCGACCCGCGCCTGGCCCGCATGGTCATCGAGGCCGAGCGCAACGGCTGCGTCCGCGAGGTCATGGTCATCGCGGCCGCGCTCTCCATCCAGGACCCGCGCGAGCGGCCCTCCGAGAAGCAGACGCAGGCCGATCAGCACCACGCCCGCTTCAAGGACGAGACGTCCGACTTCCTGGCGTTCCTGAATCTGTGGCGGTACATCCGTGAGCAGCAGAAGGAGCGCGGCTCGTCCAGCTTCCGCCGGATGTGCAAGCAGGAGTACCTGAACTTCCTGCGCATCCGCGAATGGCAGGACATCTACGCGCAGCTGCGCACCGTCGCCAAGCAGATGGGCATGCAGCTGGACGAGACCTCGGCGGACCTGGCCGCGCCGGAGCAGTCGGTGCACACCTCGCTGCTGGCGGGGCTGCTGTCGCACATCGGCCTGAAGGACACCGAGAAGAACGAGTACCTGGGTGCCCGCAGCGCCAAGTTCGCGATCTTCCCCGGATCGGCGCTCTTCAAGAAGCAGCCGCGGTTCGTGATGTCGGCCGAGCTGGTCGAGACCTCCCGGCTGTGGGCGCGGGTCAACGCCAAGGTCGAGCCGGAGTGGATCGAACCGCTGGCCCAGCATCTGCTGAAGCGCACCTACAGCGAGCCGCACTGGGAGAAGGACCAGGCGGCGGTGATGGCGTACGAGCGGGTCACGCTGTACGGGGTACCGATCGTCGCCCAGCGCAAGATCAATTTCGGCCGTATCGACGCCGAGACCTCCCGGGATCTGTTCATCCGCAACGCCCTCGTCGAGGGCGACTGGCGGACGCACCACCAGTTCTTCCACGACAACCGCAAGCTCCTCGGCGAGGTCGAGGAACTGGAGCACCGCGCCCGGCGCCGCGACATCCTCGTGGACGACGAGACGCTCTTCGACTTCTACGACCGGCGCATCCCCGAGCACGTGGTCTCCGGGGCGCACTTCGACTCCTGGTGGAAGCACAAGCGCCGCGACGAGCCGGACGCGCTCGACTTCGAGCGCTCGATGCTCATCAACGAGAAGGCCGGGGCCGTCACCAAGGACGACTACCCGGACTCCTGGCGGCAGGGGAAGCTCAAGTTCCGTGTCACGTACCAGTTCGAGCCCGGCGCGGACGCCGACGGTGTGACCGTCCACATCCCGCTCCAGGTGCTCAATCAGGTGACCGCCGAGGGCTTCGACTGGCAGATCCCGGGCCTGCGCGAGGAAGTGGTCACCGAGCTGATCCGCTCGCTGCCCAAGCCGGTCCGCCGGCACTACGTCCCCGCGCCGAACTACGCGGACAAGTTCCTGGACCGAGCCGTTCCGCTGCAGGAGCCGCTGCCGGTCACTCTCGCCCGTGAGCTCCAGCTCATGGTCGGCGTCCCGGTCACGGCCGACGACTTCGACCTGACCCGCGTCCCGGACCACCTGAAGATCACTTTCCGGATCGTCGACGAGCGGCGCCGCAAGGTGGCCGAGGACAAGGACCTGGAGGCGCTGAAGCTCCAGCTGCGCCCCAAGGCCCGTCAGGCCCTCTCCCAGGCCGCCGCGGCCACCGCCGGGCCCTCGGGCGAGTCCATCGAGCGTTCGGGCCTCACGGACTGGACCATCGGCACGCTGAACCGCGTCTTCGAGACCCGGCGGGCCGGCCAGCCGGTCAAGGCGTACCCGGCGCTGGTCGACCAGGGCGGGACCGTGGCCGTACGGCTCTTCGACACCGAGGCCGAGCAGCAGCAGGCGATGTGGCTCGGCACCCGGAAGCTGATCATGCTGAACGTGCCGGTGAACCCGGCGAAGTTCGCCTCGGACAAGCTGACGAACCAGCAGAAGCTGGCCCTGTCCGGCAATCCGCACGGCTCCATCCAGGCGCTCTTCGAGGACTGCGCGACGGCGGCCGCCGACCGGCTGATCGGCGCGCACGGCGGCCCGGCCTGGGACGAGGAGTCGTTCCGGAAGCTGTACGACAAGGTGCGTGCCGACCTCGTCGCCCTGACCGAGCACACGGTCAAGCAGGTCCAGCAGGTGCTGGCCGCCTGGCAGGCCTGCGAGCGGCGCCTCAAGGCCACCAGCAGCCTGGTCCTGGTCAACAACGTCACCGATGTACGGGACCAGCTCGCGGCCCTCGTGCCGCCGGGCTTCATCACCGCGACCGGGCTGCGCAGGCTGCCCGACCTGATGCGCTACCTGGTCGCCGTGGACCGCCGGCTCCAGCAGATGCCCACGGCCGTCCAGCGCGACACCACGCGGATGGAGAAGGTCCACGAGATGCGGGACGAGTACGCCTGGCTGCTCGAACAGATGCCGCAGGGCAGGCCCGTGCCGCAGGAGGTCCTGGACATCCGCTGGATGATCGAGGAGCTCCGGGTCAGCTACTTCGCCCACGCCCTGGGGACGGCCTACCCCGTCTCGGACAAGCGGATCGTGAAGGCGATCGACGCGGCGGCCCCGTGAGACGCCACGGGCCGTGGCTGTACGGGCCGTGCCGGAGGGGCACGACCCGGAGGCCCGGACCGTAACGGAGTCACCACCTTGGGTGAGTTCGACCGGACCCTCTGACCTGCTGTACAGTCTGTCTTCGCAGCCAGCCGCAAGGCAAGCAGCGAAAACCTGGTCCTGTGGAGCAGTTTGGAGTGCTCGCCACCCTGTCAAGGTGGAGGCCGCGGGTTCAAATCCCGTCAGGACCGCAGTAACGAAAGCCCGGATCCTTCTGGATCCGGGCTTTCGCGCGTCTTGACTCCGGCAAGTGCCGACGAGTACTCAAACAGCAGGGCTGCCCCTGTTCCTCTGCTCGGGGCGGCGGTCCACCGGGAGGTGGCGCGTATGACGGCGTCGGCCGGACACGAGACCCGCGCGCTCCTGCGCGCCCATTTGGCGGCCGCTTCCGGCTTCCGCCACCTCACTCGCCACTGCGCGGTCTGCCATCGGCTCCTGCGGCTCGCCATGGAGCCCCTGACGGCCTCCCGAGCTCCTTCCCCACCCGATCCGCCGCCCGGCCCGCCGGGGCCGTACGTGCGGCGCAGGGACGGCGCCTCGGAGGCCCGGGACGAAAGTCCCTCGACCGGGTGACCAATGGCGGGGCGGCCCACTTCCCGAAGGTGGCAGGCTCGTTCTTGGCAAGGCTCGCGCGGTGTGACGGGAGTCACCCTACGAGTTTTGCGCAGGGGTGACCTTACGCCCTTCCTACAACCGATGAATTTAATATGTGCAATTGCACCACTCGGACGGGGTCACCGCGGAACCTTCCGAACCGTCACGGCCCGGCCTCCCCGGGGCGGTTGGGAACAGTCCCGAACAGACCCGCGCAAGCCCGCACGGCACCCCGCCCGGACCCAACCGGACGCCCGGTTTCCAACGGCATCGGAACCGCCCGCTCAGGCGCGGCGGCCGAGGCCGCAGGACGACGGCGAAGGTCCCGGAACGGCCACGAAGACGCTGCTGCGGCAGCGAGGTCCCGGGACCGTGAGAGCACAAAAAAGATCGCGCTGGACCCGGCGGAGTCCAGCGCGATCGAATGACGTACCCGTGGCACAGGTATGGCGCCCGTTGGGGCGGGCGCCCGTCATGTGGAGCTATGGGTGGGCCTGTACGGGTTGGGGGACCCGAACGCCCGGTTGTGGCGCGGCGACAGGGGTGTGTCAGGCCTCGCTGCGCTGCTGCGGAATACCCGCAAGCAGTGCGCGGACCTCTGCCTCGCGGTATCGGCGATGTCCACCGAGCGTGCGGATGGACGTGAGCTTGCCTGCCTTGGCCCAGCGGGTCACCGTCTTCGGGTCCACACGGAACATCGTGGCAACCTCAGCCGGGGTCAGCAGCGGCTCGGCATCAGGGGTGCGAGCGGTCATGAGCGGCCTCCTCGGGAGAACCGAACCATCTCGGTTCTTTCCTCTAAATTCTGCACCTTGACCCGCGTTGCCCGAAATGGCGGACGCGGGCCGAGTCGGTTATAGGACGAACGGCTTGTCCTCGGCACTACAACTACACCATCCGTCCAGCCACGTCGGCCAAACCGATGGAATTGCCCTCCCAGGTGTTCATCAGCGACGGAAGCCGATGGACCATGCCATAGCGGACAGTCACACCACTGTGACGATCAGTCACAGAGCGATCAGGAGTCACCAGACCCCCCATAGCGTGCAATGCTGAGCGATCCGCCCTCAGTTGGACGGATGGAGCCCTCCCCGGACTCCTTGTCCTATTTTGGCACGAGGGGTAGGGAAGGGCGCAAGGGCCCAGTTAGTGCTATCCGTCACGCTTGAGGCAAAGGCCCGGTTCGGGACGTAGGTCCCACGCCCCTTGCGGTACGCTTCCGCCTCTTCATCCTCACGCGCCCCACCGGACAAAGGTTCAGACGCGGATGAGACCCCGTCAGTTCGCGAATTGGCGATCTCTTACCGCCCGCCAGCGCTCCGCCAGCCGCCCGTACGCCTCGCTCGCCCCTTCGGTGTCACCGGCCCGCAGCGCCGCGACGCCCTCGGCCACATCGGCGGCCGACCGGTCCCCGGCGAGCTGCTTCGCCGGGAGCGCGTGCACCAGACCGCCGTAGTCCAGTTCGACCAGTGCGCGCGGGTGGAACTCCTCCAGCCAGCGCCCCACCTCCACGAGGCCCTCGGTCAGCGGGCCATCGTCCACGGTCTCGCGCAGCGTCCTCAGCGTCCGGGCCAGCCGGCGCCGGGCCTGGACCATCGGCGTCCGGTAGCGCAGCACGGGCGGCTCACCGTCCTCGCCCGCCTCCGCGTACTCCCGCTCCTCGTCGCAGAAGAGCACGAACCAGCGCACCGGAACCTGCCAGACGGAGGTCAGGATCCAGGGCCTGGCGTCCGGATTGCGCTCCGCCCACCGCTCGTGGTCCGCGACCGCCTGCCCGCGCACCACCGGCGGCAGCACCGCGTCGAGCACCGGCCCCGGGAACATCTCCATCAGCTCGTCCAGCGCCAGCCAGCCGCGCAGCCTGGTCCGCCACGGGCAGACGCACACCACGCCGTCCACCTCGGCGACGAACGCGTCCCCGCTCTCGTGCACCGGCACGCCGAGCGGCGGTGTGGCCACCAAGTCGGCCAGCGAGCGGCGCAGTTCGTCCTGGGCCGTGGGGATGTGCGAACGCCCGGCGTAGCCGGCCCAGTGGGCGCGCTCCGGCTCCGGGAAGGCGGCCAGCGGCTCGTACACCCGGAGGTAGGACGCGTAGGGGACGAGCACCGAAGACACCACCGACATGCAGCAAATCGTGTCATGCCCGTACTCCGCCGGGGGGTGATCCTCGGCACTGGAACAGATCTACGTCCGCGTAGGACTTACGCTCTTGCCCAGTCGGACCGGCCGTGCCGGCCGGTCCACGGCCCTCCCCACCTTCAGGAGGGTCTTCCGCCGCTTCGTACTTGGGAGTCACCACAGTGACCGATGTGACCGACGGCGTCCTGCACACCCTGTTCCACTCGGATCAGGGGGGCCACGAGCAAGTCGTGCTCTGCCAGGACCGTGCCAGCGGCCTCAAGGCCGTCATCGCCATCCACTCCACCGCTCTGGGCCCGGCCCTCGGCGGCACCCGCTTCTATCCGTACGCCTCCGAGGAGGAGGCCGTCGCGGACGCGCTGAACCTGTCGCGCGGTATGTCCTACAAGAACGCCATGGCCGGTCTCGACCACGGCGGCGGCAAGGCCGTCATCATCGGCGACTCCGCGCAGTTCGAGGGCGCTCGAAGGACGGAACTGCTGCTGGCCTACGGCCGGTTCGTGGCCTCGCTCGGCGGCCGGTACGTGACGGCCTGCGACGTCGGCACCTATGTCGCCGACATGGACGTCGTCGCCCGCGAGTGCCGCTGGACCACCGGCCGCTCCCCCGAGAACGGCGGCGCCGGCGACTCCTCGGTCCTCACCGCGTTCGGTGTCTTCCAGGGCATGCGGGCCTCCGCCCAGCACCTCTGGGGCGACCCGACGCTGCGTGGCCGAAAAGTGGGGGTCGCCGGAGTCGGCAAGGTCGGCCACCACCTGGTCGAGCATCTGCTCTCGGACGGTGCGCAGGTCGTGATCACCGACGTGCGGGACGAGTCCGTCCGCCGGGTCACCGGGAAGCACGCCGAGGTCGCCGTCGCCGCGGACACCGACGCGCTGATCCGTACCGAGGGTCTCGACATCTACGCCCCGTGCGCGCTCGGCGGCGCGCTGAACGACGACTCCGTTGCGGCGCTCACCGCCAAGGTGGTGTGCGGCGCGGCCAACAACCAGCTCGCGCACCCCGGGGTCGAGAAGAACCTCGCCGACCGGTCGATCCTGTACGCACCCGACTACGTGGTGAACGCGGGCGGTGTCATCCAGGTCGCCGACGAGCTGCACGGCTTCGACTTCGACCGGTGCAAGGCCAAGGCGTCGAAGATCTTCGACACCACGCTGGCCATATTCGCACGTGCGAAGGAAGACGGCGTCCCGCCGGCCGCCGCGGCCGACCGGATCGCCGAGCAGCGCATGGCCGAAGCGCGCCGTCCCGCTTTGTAGCCGAGGGTTACGGGGATGTCACGCGGCATCCCCGCCCGTGCGCGGCCCTCCGACCCGTCGGCCGGCGAGACAAGACTCACGCCGGTCGGCGGGTCGCATGCCAAGAAGAGGTTAAAATCGCAGTTGACCAGCGAGGACGGGGCTTCTCGCCGGTCCTCTTCCGGGGTGCGTGATGCGGGCGGCGTACCGTATGGCCGCGGAAGCAGGTACCGTTAAAGCCCTACGGGCACGGTCTCTCTGCCGAGAGTCCGTCCTGAAACATGAACGCGTGTCAAGACTCTGGGGCCGTCGAGCCCCGTCACCGAGGGGGTCGAGCCATGGGGCGCGGCCGGGCAAAGGCCAAGCAGACCAAGGTCGCCCGCCAGCTGAAGTACAGCAGCGGCGGGACTGACCTGTCGCGTCTGGCCAATGAGCTGGGCGCATCGCCTTCGAGTCAGCCACCGAACGCAGAGCCGTTCGAGGACGACGACGAGGAAGATGACCCGTACGCACAGTACGCGGATCTGTACAACGACGACGAGGACGAGGACGAGGACGACAAGTCCGGTCCGTCGTCCAAGCGCCGCGGCGCTTGACCTCGCGCTGACACATCAACCCGGTCCGGGCCTGTCCCGGACCGGGTTCTGTGCTACCCCGATCCGGATCTCCGCCAGGCGGGCGGACGTCGCTGTCCTGTCCCGGACCCGGCTGCCTCGGACCCGGCTGTCCTGAACCGCCGGCCGAAGGCGGCGTCCGTCGCACGCCGGGCGACGAAACCCCTGCCTGTGCGGCGTTCGAGGACAGCGATCGAAGGCATCGGGAACATCGCGGACGAGCGGCCACCGGGCGCCCCGGTGGCCCTCGCGTCTATCGCGCGTACCCGCCCACCAGTTCAGCGCCCGAGGTGTGCGACCCGCGCTCCGTGATCTCGCCCGCGACCCAGGAGTCGACCCCGCGGTCGGCCAGCGTCGTCAGGGCCGCGTCCACGGACTCGGCCGGGACGATCGCGATCATGCCGACGCCCATGTTCAGCGTCTTCTCCAGCTCCAGCTGCTCGACCTGGCCGGCCTTGCCGACCAGGTCGAAGACCGCGCCGGGCGTCCAGGTGGAACGGTCGACCCGGGCGTGCAGCCCGTCCGGGATGACCCGGGCCAGGTTGTTGGCCAGGCCGCCGCCGGTGACGTGGCTGAAGCCGTGCACCTCGGTCGTACGGGTGAGGGCCAGGCAGTCCAGCGAGTAGATCCGGGTGGGTTCCAGGAGCTCTTCGCCGAGCGTCCGGCCGAACTCCTCGACCTCGCGGTCCAGCGCCCAGCCGGCCCGGTCGAAGACCACGTGCCGGACGAGCGAGTACCCGTTGGAGTGAAGACCGGACGACGCCATGGCGATCACCGCGTCACCCTTGCGGATACGTTCCGGGCCGAGCAGGCGGTCGGCCTCGACCACGCCCGTACCGGCGCCCGCGACATCGAAGTCGTCCGGGCCGAGGAGGCCCGGGTGCTCGGCGGTCTCGCCGCCGACCAGGGCGCAGCCCGCGAGGACACAGCCTTCGGCGATGCCCTTCACGATGGCCGCGACACGCTCGGGATGCACCTTGCCGACGCAGATGTAGTCGGTCATGAAGAGCGGCTCGGCGCCGCAGACGACCAGGTCGTCGACGACCATGCCGACGAGGTCGTGGCCGATGGTGTCGTACACGCCCATCTTCCGGGCGAGGTCGACCTTCGTGCCGACGCCGTCGGTGGCGGAGGCGAGCAGCGGACGCTCGTAGCGCTTGAGGGCCGAGGCGTCGAAGAGTCCGGCGAAACCGCCCAGGCCGCCGAGGCCCGCGACCTCGGGGCGCTGCGTCTTCTTCACCCACTCCTTCATCAGCTCGACGGCACGGTCGCCGGCCTCGATGTCGACGCCCGCTGCCGCGTAGGAAGCACCTGTTGTCTCAGACATTGCCTGGGATCTTTCGTGTGGAAATACGGGGCTGGTGGCCAGAGGTGTACGGCTGGACCGTCACGGCCGACGCAGTGCGTCGGACGCGGCGGTCGCCGCGGGGCCTGCCGCCAGCTCGGTCTCCAGCAGCTGCTTGCCGAGCAGCTCCGGGTCCGGCAGCTCCATCGGGTACTCACCGTCGAAGCAGGCGCGGCACAGGTTCGGCTTGGCGATCGTCGTCGCCTCGACCATCGCGTCGAGGGAGATGTACGCGAGCGAGTCGGCGCCCATCGACGTGGCGATCTCGTCGACCGACATGCCGTTGGCGATCAGCTCGGCGCGGGTCGCGAAGTCGATGCCGAAGAAGCAGGGCCACTTCACCGGCGGCGACGAGATCCGGATGTGGATCTCGGCGGCCCCGGCCTCGCGGAGCATCCGGACCAGTGCCCGCTGAGTGTTGCCGCGGACGATCGAGTCGTCGACGACCACCAGGCGCTTGCCCTTGATGACTTCCTTGAGCGGGTTCAGCTTGAGGCGGATGCCCAGCTGGCGAATGGTCTGGGAGGGCTGGATGAAGGTCCGGCCGACGTAGGCGTTCTTGACCAGACCGGCACCGAACGGAATACCGCTGGCTTCCGCGTAGCCGATGGCGGCGGGGGTGCCGGACTCCGGTGTCGCTATGACGAGGTCGGCCTCGGCGGGGGCCTCGGCGGCCAGCTTGCGGCCCATCTCCACCCGCGAGAGGTAGACGTTGCGCCCGGCGATGTCGGTGTCGGGGCGGGCCAGATAGACGTACTCGAAGACACAGCCCTTGGGCTTCGCTTCCGCGAAGCGCGAGGTGCGCAGGCCGTTCTCGTCGATGGCGACGAGCTCGCCCGGCTCGATCTCGCGGACGAAGCTGGCACCGCAGATGTCGAGGGCGGCGGACTCGGAGGCCACCACCCAGCCGCGCTCCAGACGGCCGAGAACCAGCGGGCGGATGCCCTGCGGGTCACGGGCGGCGTACAGGGTGTGCTCGTCCATGAAGACGAGGGAGAAGGCGCCCCTCACCTCGGGGAGCACCTTCGACGCGGCCTCCTCGATGGTGAGCGGCTTGCCGTCGTCGTCGGTCTGGCCGGCGAGCAGCGCGGTCACCAGATCGGTGTCGTTCGTCGCGGCGACCTGGGTGGCGCGGCCGTCCTTGCGGGGAAGGTCGGCGACCATCTCGGCGAGCTGGGCCGTATTGACCAGGTTGCCGTTGTGTCCCAGGGCGATCGAGCCGTGCGCGGTCGCACGGAACGTCGGCTGCGCGTTCTCCCACACCGAGGCACCGGTGGTGGAGTAGCGGGCATGACCGACCGCGATATGGCCCTGGAGAGATCCCAGAGACGTTTCGTCGAAGACCTGCGAGACCAGTCCCATGTCCTTGAAGACCAGGATCTGGGACCCGTTGCTCACAGCGATGCCCGCGGACTCCTGTCCACGGTGCTGCAGGGCATACAGTCCGAAATAGGTGAGCTTGGCGACCTCTTCACCCGGAGCCCAGACACCGAAGACGCCGCAAGCGTCCTGGGGGCCTTTCTCTCCGGGGAGCAGGTCGTGGTTGAGTCGTCCATCACCACGGGGCACGCCACCGAGTGTAGGCGAGATCGACCACTGGTCCGAATTCGGGATACTCGGCCCGAGCACCGGGGAAGCGCTCCCAGGGGTGGTTCGGAGACCCTCTCGGTTGATCACTGGGAGTGATCAAGGCCGGGATGCCTGCGGGGTGCGGGATGCGGGACGGAACGGCCGCAGGGCGGCGGACGCCCGGACCAGCGGCCGGTTACCGGCTAGTTCCGGCCACTCGGTGGGCAGCGGCGGCCGGGGCGGACCGTGGCGCTCGGTGAAGCGATCGGCGCTCCGGTGCGATGTCCGGCCGAACGCCCGTTTCGTGGTGAGCCTCACACCGGAGAGCCCGGTATGCGGCCTCTCAGGGGGTGCGGCGGAGCGGTGCGGCGGGGTGCGCGGGGCAGGGAAAGGCGATGGGCCGCGGGGTCCGCGGAGCGGGGAGAGCCGACGGGCCGCGGGGCTTCGCCCCACAGCGTCCCCGGCTGTCCGGTTTCTCCGGCTGGGGCCGCGTGACTGGACGCGCTACCGGGGCCGCGACGGGCGGTACCAGCTCTTCCTGCTTGCCCACGACCAGCGGGAGCAGGCCGACCGGGGGCTGAGAACCGGCCCCGGGCGTCGATCTCGACGTGGGCACCGGCCGGTGCGGCGGTCCGCTTCCCGTCGACCGTCAGCGAGTCGACGCCCCAGCGGACGCCGGTGACGGGCAGATCGGTGCGGACGGCGCCGCCGGAACCGCGCCCCGGCCCCGGACCGGACCCCGTTCCCCTTCCCGTCTCCGTACCGCAGGCGGCGAGGGCGAGGAGGGAAGCCAGGACTCCGAGGACCGTACGTTGTCTCCGCATGGCCCCCGGACGGACCGGGCGGGCGTCCGGTTCCCCGAGCCCGTCCGCCCGGCCATCCATCCATTCGTCCGGCCGGCTCAGCCCATCAGGGGCAGCAGCGCGGCAAGATCGGCCCGCTCGCCGCTGGCGCCGACCTTCGCCGCGTCGAGGGCCGACGCCCACTCCGTACGCCCGGTCGCGAGCCGGATCCAGGTGAGCGGATCGGTCTCGACGACGTTGGGTGGCGTACCACGCGTGTGTTTGGGGCCCTGGACGCACTGGACGACGGCGAACGGCGGGACGCGCACCTCGACCGAGCCGCCCGGCGCCTTCTCCGCGAGGGCGTCGGCAAGCAGCCGGGTGCAGGCGGCGAGGGCCTGCCGGTCGTACGGGATGTCGAGGCCGGCCGCCTGGTTCAGATCGTCGGTGTGCACGACGAGTTCGACGGTACGGGTGACCAGGAAGTCGGCCAGCCGCATCGTGCCGACCCGGGTCGGCAGCAGCCGGTTCCCGGGGTCTTCGGGCACCAGTTCCGCGAAACGCCCGGCGACCTCCGCGTACAGCGCGTCCAGATCCGGCCGGTCCGCGGCCTGCGCGCTGGTGTCCTCGGCGATGCGCCCGGCCCGGCCCGCGGTCACGAAGGGCCATTGGAGGAGCGTCAGCTCCGGCTTCGGCGCGACGGGTTCGGGCAGCTCCAGGTTCCGGGTGACGTGCGAGAGCGCCATCGCCAGATGGACGGCCAGTTCGCGCACGGTCCACTCCCCGAGCCGGGTCGGCAGCGCGAGCTGTTCGGGTGTCAGTACACGGACGGCTTCCCGGACATGGGCGAACTGCGCCAGGACCGCAGCGCGGATCCTGACCGGGTCGTAGCGTCGGGCTCGTTTCTGGGACGGCGGCATGGTCCAGGAGCCTAGTGGGGCGGTGGCAGGTTCCAGGGGCCCGGAGCGTCCGGCGGACCTCGGCCGGACGGACGTGGCCGAGGTCCGGGTCCGGAGCCGGCGCCCGGCCCCGGCGCCCGGCAGCCCCCGCAGAGGACCAGCTCGGGCATCGGCCTCAAGGACCAGCCCGAGGATCGGTGCCAGTAACCAGCCCGGGGATCAGCGCCGGGTGGCGAAGTCGCCCAGCCCCTTGTCGAGCAGGTCGAAGCCGCGCCCGGCGAGTGCGGCGGCCTCCGGCGCGACCGCGTCCGCCGGTTCCCCCGCGAGCAGCCGCAACTGGTTCGCGCAGATGAGGGAGTTACGGGTGGCGATCAGCTGGGCGGCCGCGACCCGGACGATGAACGGCTCCTCCCCCTCCTCGACCAGGACTTCGGCGAGCAGGTCGAAGGAGCGCATGGAGAACGCGTGGGCCCGGATGAGCAGCGACGGGGTCTCCTGGATCAGCCGGCGCAGCCCCAGTGCCACCGGTGCGTCGCTCATCCCGACAGAGGGGTCACGGGCCTCGATGGCTGCCAGGAACTGGCGCCGCACGGCGTCCGTCGCGGACTCTCCGGGGGCCCTGTCCCGTACCACCCGCGCGACATCGCCGATGTGCTCCTCCATGGGAGCGAGGACCAGGTCCTCCTTGCCGGCGAAGTAGTTGAAGACCGTCATCTTCGACACCTCGGCCGCCTCGGCGATCTCGGCGACCGAGACCTTGTCGAAGCCGCGCTCGGCGAAGAGTTCGGTGGCCGCGGCCAGCAGACGGTGTCGCGTCTGGAGCTTCTTGCGCTCGCGCAGGCTCATCCCCTCGATCATGGCTTCACTGTACCAGGATGAACATTGCGCTTGGATCAAATTTTGACCCAACACATTTTCCTGGTCCATGGTGGTGGCTCCCCAGCGGCACCAGGCCGCTCCGGAGGGGGAGTTCCGCCATGACCACAGCGATGACCCACCGTCAGCGCGCCATCGGCTTCGCGCTCCGCATCGGCACGAGCCGAGAGCCGGGCCGGGCGGACCGTGAGCGGCCGCCCGCGCCGGCGGCGGCCCCGGCCCGAGCCCTGACGGGGCACGAGCAGATGTCCTGAACGCCGTCGGCCGGGAATCCCCGCCCTTTCGGCGGAACGCCGCGACGGGAAGGAATTCGACGGGCTGCCCGCCTCCGCACCACGATCGTCCCTCGCCTCTTCGCCCCGGAATACATCGCCGTTCACCCTTCGCCCCGAAATACGCGGGTGGCACGGCGGAATCCCCCGGGCACCGGATACGCCGGACCGGACAGAAAGAGGACGGCCCCGCCCATGAACCGGGCGGGGCCGTCCTCCACAGCGGCAGTGCGTCAGGCGAACAGACCCGGAACGGTCTCCTCGTGCGCCGTGCGCAGCTCGCTCAGCGGAATGCTGAACTCGCCCTGGATCTCGATCTCCTCGCCGTCCACGACACCGATGCGGGCGACGGGCAGACCCCGCGCCCCGCACATGTCGTTGAAGCGGAGCTCCTCGCTGCGCGGAACGGAGACGACCGCGCGCCCCGCCGACTCGGAGAAGAGGAAGGTGAACGCGTCCAGACCGTCCGGCACGACCAGCCGGGCGCCCTTCCCGCCGCGCAGGCAGGACTCGGTGACCGCCTGGATCAGACCGCCGTCGGAGAGGTCGTGCGCCGCGTCGATCATGCCGTCGCGGGAGGCCGAGATCAGGATCTCGCCGAGCAGCTTCTCGCGGCCCAGGTCGACCGTGGGCGGCATGCCGCCCAGGTGGCCGTGGACGACCTCGGACCAGGCCGAGCCGCCGAACTCCTCGCGCGTGTCGCCCAGCAGGTAGAGGAGCTGGCCCTCTTCCGCGAAGGCGACCGGCGTACGCCGGGTGACGTCGTCGATCACACCGAGCACGGCCACGACCGGCGTCGGGTGGATCGCCGTCTCACCGGTCTGGTTGTACAGCGACACATTGCCGCCGGTGACCGGGGTGCCCAGCTCCAGGCAGCCGTCCGCGAGACCACGGGTGGCCTCGGCGAACTGCCACATGACGTCCGGGTCCTCGGGCGAACCGAAGTTCAGGCAGTCCGAGATCGCGAGCGGCTTGGCGCCGGAGGCGGCGACATTGCGGTACGACTCCGCCAGCGCGAGCTGCGCACCGGTGTACGGGTCGAGCTTGGCGTACCGGCCGTTGCCGTCGGTCGCCATGGCCACGCCCAGGTTCGACTTCTCGTCGATCCGGACCATGCCGGCGTCCTCGGGCATCGCGAGCACGGTGTTGCCCTGCACGAACCGGTCGTACTGGTCCGTGATCCAGGACTTCGACGCCTGGTTCGGCGAGGCGACCAGCTTGAGGACCTGCTCGCGCAGCTCGGCGCCGTTCGCCGGGCGGGCCAGCTTGCCCGCGTCGTCGGCCTGCAGCGCGTCCTGCCAGGACGGGCGGGCGAACGGACGGTGGTACGTCGGCCCCTCGTGGGCGACCGACCGCGGCGGTACATCCACGATCTGCTCGCCGTGCCAGAAGATCTCCAGCTGGGAGCCCTCGGTCACCTCACCGATGACGGTGGCGATGATGTCCCACTTCTCGCAGATCTCCAGGAAGCGCTCGACGTGCTGCGGCTCGACGATCGCGCACATGCGCTCCTGCGACTCGCTCATGAGGATTTCCTCGGGCGAGAGGGAGGAGTCGCGCAGCGGCACGGTGTCCAGCTCGACGCGCATGCCGCCGGAACCCGCGGAGGCCAGCTCGGACGTGGCGCAGGAGAGCCCGGCGCCGCCGAGGTCCTGGATGCCCGCGACGAGCTTCGCCTTGAAGATCTCCAGGGTGCACTCGATGAGGAGCTTCTCCTGGAACGGGTCGCCGACCTGGACGGCGGGGCGCTTGGCCGGACCGGTCGACTCGAAGGTCTCCGAGGCCAGCACCGAGACGCCGCCGATGCCGTCGCCGCCGGTGCGGGCGCCGTACAGGATCACCTTGTTGCCGGGGCCCGAGGCCTTGGCCAGGTGGATGTCCTCGTGCTTCATCACGCCGATGCAGCCGGCGTTGACCAGCGGGTTGCCCTGATAGCAGGCGTCGAAGACGACCTCGCCGCCGATGTTCGGCAGGCCCAGGCAGTTGCCGTAACCGCCGATGCCCGCGACGACGCCGGGCAGGACGCGCTTGGTGTCGGGGTGGTCGGCCGCACCGAAGCGCAGCGGGTCCACGACCGCGACCGGGCGTGCCCCCATGGCGAGGATGTCGCGGACGATGCCGCCGACGCCGGTCGCCGCGCCCTGGTAGGGCTCGATGTACGAGGGATGGTTGTGCGACTCGACCTTGAAGGTGACCGCGTAACCCTGACCGACGTCGACCACACCGGCGTTCTCGCCGATGCCGACGAGCATCGCGTCGTTGGCGGGAACCTTCTCGCCGAACTGCTTGAGGTGGACCTTGCTGCTCTTGTACGAGCAGTGCTCGGACCACATCACGGAGTACATGGCGAGCTCGGCGCCGGTGGGACGGCGGCCCAGGATCTCGCGGATCCGGGCGTACTCGTCCTCCTTGAGGCCGAGCTCCTTCCAGGGCTGCGCGGTGTCCGGGGTTTCGGCCGCGTGCTTGACCGTGTCCAGGCTCATGCGTTGACCAGCTTCTTGATGATCGAGGTGAAGAAACCGAGACCGTCGGTACGACCGGTGCCGATCAGCGGCTCCACGGCGTGCTCCGGGTGCGGCATCAGACCGACGACATTGCCCGCGGCATTGGTGATGCCGGCGATGTCGCGCAGCGAGCCGTTGGGGTTCACGTCCAGGTAGCGGAAGGCGACCCGGCCCTCCGCCTCCAGCTCGTCGAGCACGCGCTCGTCGGCGACGTAGCGCCCGTCCATGTTCTTGAGCGGTACGGAGATCTCCTGGCCCGCGGAGTAGTCCGAGGTCCAGGCGGTCTCCGCGTTCTCGACGCGCAGCTTCTGGTCGCGGCAGATGAAGTGGAGGTGGTTGTTCCGCAGCATCGCGCCGGGCAGCAGATGCGCCTCGGTCAGGACCTGGAAGCCGTTGCAGATACCGAGGACCGGCATCCCCGCCTTCGCCTGCTCGATGACGGTCTCCATGACCGGCGAGAAGCGGGAGATGGCTCCGGCCCGCAGGTAGTCGCCGTAGGAGAAGCCACCCGCCAGGATGACCGCGTCGACCTGGTGCAGGTCCTTGTCGCGGTGCCACAGCGACACGGGCTCGGCGCCCGCGACCCGTACGGCCCTCAGGCTGTCCTTGTCGTCGAGCGTGCCGGGAAAGGTGACGACTCCGATACGAGCAGTCACTTCGACTCCTCGGCCTTCTCCACCTTCACGGTGAAGTCCTCGATGACGGTGTTGGCGAGGAAAGTCTCGGCCATCTCGTGAATGCGACCGAGGGCGGCGTCGTCGACCGGCCCCTCGACCTCCAGCTCGAAACGCTTTCCCTGACGTACGTCCGCGATTCCCTCGAAGCCGAGACGGGGCAGTGCACGCTGCACCGCCTGTCCCTGCGGGTCGAGGATCTCGGGCTTGAGCATGACGTCGACTACGACGCGTGCCACTGGCACTCCCGGTGGTGGTGTGGTGCGGCTGTTTCTCCGGGGGGTTCCCCAGACCCCCGCAGGTCCCCTCAGCCTACCTGGCCAGAAATTCTACGCGAGTAGATACGGAGAACCGTGGATCACGCCCAGATATCGACCGCGACAACACATGAGAAAAGTCCTGCAAAAAAAATCCCCACCGGGACCACACATAGAAGGCTGACACGCGGAGTTAATTGGATGGGCTTCACAATGCGGCACCCACCGCTGTACAAATGATTACCGGGGAATGCAGAATTGCCCCTAAACAGTCGACACCGGTCGACTCACATCCGCCCACATCCGCCTGACAGCCGGAAGGCCGGCATCAGCGCATGTCAGACGCGCCGATGCCGTAGGAAAGGACCGATATCCGTGGCTCAGCGCGTAGTGGTCACCCTCTTCGACGACATCGACGGGGGAGCAGCGGCGGAAACGGTCACCTTCGCCCTGGACGGGAAGTCGTACGAGATCGACCTCAACCAGTCCAATGCAAAGAAACTGCGCAAGGCTCTGGCGCCGTACGTGGCGGCGGGCCGAAAGCAGACAAATGCCAGCAAGCACGGCAGGACCCCCGCCTCGTACCGGCACACCGCACTCGCACCCGCCCCGGCGGCCGTGCGCGCCTGGGCCCAGTCCCACGGGATGGAGGTGCCGGCTCGCGGCCGGATCCCCAAGAAGGTCTACGAGGCGTTCCGCGAAGCCAGTTGAGACCCCGGCCCGCCGAGAGGGGTGCCGACGGACCCCTCCGAGGGGGTGCCGACAGGCCGCCGGAGCATTCGCGGCCGTGCGCTGCGAACGCTCCGGCGCACGCCTCGACGACACCCCGCGGCCACCGACTTGCGCTACACCCCCGCAGGTCGGCTAAAGTCTGGAGCACGCCGAGGGGCAAGGCCGCAAAGCCGAACCTCACGCAGCGTGCGGGTGTAGTTCAGTAGCAGAACATCCCCCTTCCAGGGGGAAGGCGCAGTGTGCAATTCCTGTCACCCGCTCTGCATCGCTCTCGACGACCACTTCGGTGAATCGGGTAGAGTAGTGCTCGCACCGCTCAATGGATCCCTTAACAAGGGGTACAATAGGCGGCAGCAATGCGGACGTGGCTCAGTTGGTAGAGCATCACCTTGCCAAGGTGAGGGTCGCGAGTTCGAATCTCGTCGTCCGCTCTTGATCGGATTTTCAGAAGGCCCTGGTCGATATCGACCGGGGCCTTCGCCGTATTCCCGACCCGACCCTGTTCTCTGCCTCGTGGCTCCTTGCCCCGCGGTCTCTTGCCCGGTGGTCCTTGCCCGGTGATCCCTTGCCCCGTGCGCATGACGTTTGTCATGAGCAGTGGTGACAGCTCGCACTGCTCACGGCGACGCCCCGGCGGAAACCTGTAGGTATGACCAGCGACGACATTCCCAGCAACCGTGCGGGCGGCGCCGTGGCAGACATCACAGCCGGTTCCGTGACCGATTCCCGCACCGACTCCGTGATCGAGGCGAGCGATGTTCGGCGGTGCTATACCGGCGGCTTCACCGCCGTGAGCGGGGTCTCCTTCTCGGTGGCGCGCGGTGAACTCTTCGCGCTGCTCGGTACGAACGGCGCCGGAAAGACCTCCACCGTCGAACTGCTGGAGGGCCTGGCCCGGCCCGACGGCGGCACGGTGCGGGTACTCGGCCACGACCCGTACCGCGAACGCACCGCCGTCCGGCCCCGGATCGGAGTGATGCTCCAGGAGGGCGGCTTTCCGTCCGAGCTGACGGTCACCGAGACCGTACGGATGTGGGCGGGCTGCACCAGTGGCGCCCGGCCGACCGGCGAGGTGCTGGACCTGGTCGGGCTCTCCCACCGGGCGCACGTACGGGTCAAACAGCTCTCCGGCGGTGAACGGCGCCGCCTCGACCTCGCGCTGGCCCTGCTCGGCCGGCCCGAGGTGCTGTTCCTGGACGAGCCGACCACCGGGCTCGACGCCGAAGGACGGCGCGACACCTGGGAGTTGGTACGGCAGCTGCGCGACGACGGCCTCACCGTCCTGCTCACCACGCACTACCTGGAGGAGGCCGAGACGCTCGCCGACCGGCTGGCGATCATGCACCGGGGGCGGATCGTGACGGCGGGCACCACCGCCGAGGTGACGGCGGCCCGCCCCGCCCGCATCCGGTTCGAGCTGCCCGAGGAAGTGCCGGCGGCGCGGCTTCCGCTGTCGCTGCGCGCCGCGGCCGACGGCCGCCGGATCGAGGTCCGTACCCGGCGGCTGCAGGACTCACTGACCGAACTGCTGCTCTGGGCGCGGGAGTCACGCGTACAGCTGCTCGGGCTCGATGCCCGGTCCGCCTCGCTCGAAGAGGCATTTCTCGACATCGCGCAGAGCGTGTCGGAATCGGAACCGGCATCAGAGCCGCGGACCCGGAAGGCGGCTGCCGCATGACCGGCACGACGATGTCCGGGCGGCTGAACGCCCTCGGGCGGGCCGAGCTGACCCTGCTCGCCCGAAACAGAACGGCGGTCTTCATCGCACTGCTGGTGCCCCTGGCGATGGTCGTGGCGATGAAATCGACGCTGGAACAGGTCGATCTGGGCGGGACCGGGCTGACCGTCGCCGGGGCGGCGCTCAGCGGCGGCATCGGCATGGTCCTGATGCAGGTCGTGTACATGAATCTGGTCGCGACGTACGTGGCGCGACGCGAGGACCTGGTCCTGAAGCGGCTGCGTACCGGAGAGATCACCGACCGGGAGATCCTCGCCGGGACCGCGCTGCCGTCGGTCGCACTGGCGCTGGCGCAAGCGGTGCTGGTGGTACTGGCCGGTGCGGTCCTGTTCGGCCTCGGTGCACCGAAGCGGCCCGAACTCCTCGTCGCGGGGCTGCTGGCGGGCATGGTGCTGCTGGCGGCGCTGGCCGCGGCCACCTCCGTGGTGACCCGGACCGTGCAGACGGCGCAGATCACCACGCTGCCGCTGTTCCTCGTCTCGATGGTGGGCTCCGGGCTCTTCGTACCGCTGGAGGTCCTGCCGGACCGGGTGGCGTCCGTGTGCGAGCTGCTGCCGGTGACCGGGGTGATGACGCTCGTACGGGCGGGCTGGCTCGGCGGGGCCGACGGGCACGACCTGCTCGTGGCCGGGCTGGGCGCGCTGGCCTGGACGGTGCTCGCCGTGTTTGCTGTCCAGTGGTGGTTCCGCTGGGAACCTCGACGCTGAGGAGGGGTGCGCGGTGCGGTTGCGGTGGTGGTGGCGGATGCGGGGCTGGCACGGCCACAGCGGGTTCGACAAGGTCGACCTGTACACGCGCGGCACGCTGTACGGGCTGGTCTGGATCGCGGTGCTGATCCAGGTCCTGCTGTCCTTGACCCGGCCCGTGCGCGGAGCGGCCCCCGCCGCGCTGATCGTCCTGGCGGTCCTGCTCGCGCTCGTCCAGGGGGTCGGCGGGACCCGGCTGATCGCCGGGGGGCTCGACGAGTATCTGGGCCGAGGGGCCGTGGAGCGGCGACTGGTTGCCGTCGGGGCCGTCTCGCTGGTCGCGAACGTGGCGGCGATGCTGGCCCTCGCCCGGTACACGGGCATGCGCGAATTCCCCGAGCTGGGATCTGTGCTCGGCACCTGTGTCGTGCCGTTCTCCTGCGCGTTCGTGCTCATCGTGCCGGGCTGGGTGTCGGCGCTGCAGCAGGCCGCCCTCTCGACCGGTGTGTGCGTCGCGGTGGGGCTGCTCGGTGGCGGCAGTGCGCTGATGAGCGCCGCGGTCATCTCGACGGTGATCGGCACCGGACTGATGTCCGTCACCACGCGGATGTCCGCCTGGACGCTGGGGGTGATGTGGAAGCTCCGCGAGGCGCGGGACGTGGAGGCGCGGCTGGCGGTCGCCGAGGAGCGGCTGCGGTTCGGGCGGGACATGCACGATGTCCTGGGCCGGAACCTGGCCGTGATCGCGCTGAAGAGCGAGCTGGCGGTGGAGCTGGCCCAGCGCGGCAAACCGGCGGCCGCGGATCAGATGGTCGAGGTCATGCGCATCGCCCGCGCCTCCCAGCAGGAGGTGCGCGATGTCGTACGGGGCTACCGGGAGGCAGATCTGAGCACCGAACTCGTGGGCGCGCGGAGCGTGTTGCGGGCGGCCGGCATCGGCTGCGAAGTGGCGGCGGACGGCGGCGGCAAGCTGCCCGCGCCCGTGCAGGCGGCGCTCGGCTGGGTGGTGCGGGAGGCGGCGACCAACGTGCTGCGGCACGGCGATCCGCGGCACTGCACGATCCGGCTCCGCACTTCGGCGGACGCGGTGGTGCTGGACGTGGAGAACGACGGGGCGCCGCCGGCCGTCGCCGGACCGCGCGAATCCGGGCTGGGCGGCTCCGGGCTGGCCGGGCTGCGGGAGCGGCTTCGGACACTCGACGGTTCGCTGGACGCGGGTCCGGCGGGGAACGGTCTGTTCCGGCTGACAGCCACGATCCCGCTGTCGCACCCCGCCACGGCTCCGGCCTCTGGCTCTGCCCCTGTCTCCGCCTCTGGCTCTGGCCCTGGCTCTGACCTTGCCTCTGGCCCTGTCTCCGCCTCTGCCTCCGCCTCTGGCTCTGTCTTTCCGGTGGCTCCGCCGCCCCAGGATCCCCCGGCGCTTCAGGAGGAACGACGATGACGGTGGTACGGGTGCTGCTCGCCGACGACGAGCATCTGATCCGGGGCGCTCTGGCCGCGCTGCTCGCTCTGGAGGACGACCTCGTGGTGGTCGCGGAGGCGGCGACCGGTCCGGAGGCGCTGGCCATGGCGCGGGCCCACCGCCCCGATGTGGCGGTCCTCGATCTGGAGATGCCGGGCGCCGATGGTGTGAGTGTCGCCACATCCCTGCGTGCTGAACTGCCCGGCTGCCGGACCATGATCGTGACGAGTCACGGTCGGCCGGGACATCTGAAACGAGCACTCGCGGCGGGTGTGCGGGCCTTCGTACCGAAAACCGTCAGCGCCCGGCAGCTGGCCGGGATCATCCGCACCGTGCACGCCGGAAACCGTTACGTGGACCCGGAGTTGGCGGCCGACGCGATCTCCGCCGGGGACTCGCCGCTGACCGCGCGCGAGACCGAGGTGCTGGAGTTGGCGGCCGACGGGGCGCCGGTCGCGGAGATCGCGGAGCGGGCGTCGCTGTCGCAGGGAACCGTACGGAACTACCTCTCGGCGGCCGTCTCGAAGCTCGGTGCGGAGAACCGGCATGCGGCAGTGCGTCTCGCACGCGAGCGCGGATGGGTATAGTGGTTCTCGCGCTTCGGCGCTTGCGGACGTAGCTCAGTTGGTAGAGCGCAACCTTGCCAAGGTTGAGGTCGCCAGTTCGAACCTGGTCGTCCGCTCGGTTCAGCAAGAAGCCCCCGGCCTTTCGGCCGGGGGCTTCTTCGTGTTCCGGGAGGGGCCGTCCGGCCCCGGTGGACCGGCCCTACTGCCAGGGCGTGCCGGTGAGGAGTTCGTACGCCTCCAGGTACTTCGCCCGGGTGGCGTCCACGATCTCCTGAGGCAGTGCCGGGGGCGGCTGCTCGCTCCTGCGGTCCCAGCCGGAGGCCGGTGAGGTCAGCCAGTCGCGCACGAACTGCTTGTCGTAACTGGGCTGGGCCCTGCCCGGCTCCCAGGTGGCGGCGGGCCAGAAGCGCGAGGAGTCCGGAGTCAGCACCTCGTCCGCGATGATCAGCTCCTCGCCGCCGTCGGCCGTGGGAGCGAAACCGAACTCGAACTTCGTGTCGGCGAGGATGATCCCGCGCTCGCGCGCGATGTCACGGGCCCTGCTGTACACGTCCAGCGTGGTGCGGCGCAGCTGGGCGGCGGTCTCCGCGCCGACCTGGCGGGCCACCTCCTCGTAGCTCACGTTCTCGTCGTGGTCTCCGACTGCCGCCTTGGTGGCAGGGGTGAAGATCGGCGCCGGGAGTTCGGAGCCGTCGACGAGACCCTCGGGCAGTGCGAGGCCGCAGACCGTGCGGGACTCGTTGTACTCGACGAGGCCGGAACCGGTGAGATAGCCGCGGGCTACGCACTCGACCGGGACCATCCGCAGGGACCGGCAGATCAGCGTGCGGCCGGCCCAGTCCGCGGGGGCTCCGGCGGGGAGCTCCGTGGACAGGACGTGGTTCGGTACGAGATCGCTGAGCCGGTCGAACCACCACAGCGAGAGCCGGGTGAGCACCCGGCCCTTGTCCGGGATCTCGGTCGGCAGGACCCAGTCGTACGCGGACATGCGGTCGCTGGCGACCATGACGAGGTCGCCCGCCTCGTTCCGGTACAGGTCGCGCACCTTGCCGGTGTGGAGGTGGGTGAGCCCCGGGACCTGCACTGGCTCGGGCTTTTCTACAAATCCGGACACGCTGCCTCCGCGTAGGTTGATCCAGGAGTCGTTCCGATTCTCCCGTATCGGGGTGCGTTCTCCCGTATCGGGGTGCGGCGGAGTGGAGCGCGGGCGTCCGCGGCGCCGAGTGCCGTGGCCGTAAAGGCGCTTCGGGCGTGAGCCCCGGAGGCATCTCGGGGAGCGGGCCTCAAGGGCGCTTCGGAGGCGTTTCGGGGAGCGGGTCTCAAGGCCGTTTCAGGCGTGAGGTCCGGAGGCGTTTCGGGGAGCGGGTCTCAAGGCCGTTTCAGGCGTGAGGTCCGGAGGCGTTTCGGGGAGCGGGCCTCAAGGCCGTTTCAGGCGTGCTTGCAGATGCGGTCGAGGAGATTGGCGGTGGCGCGCTGGATGCGGGGGTCCACATGGCCGGGGCGGTCCAGGGCCGGAGACCAGGCGAAGGTGCCGGAGGCGAAGACGAGTGCGCCGGACGGGGCCCGGTACAGAGACGTCTCCTGGTGGCGCTTGACTCCTTCGCTGTCCAGGTACGGGGAGTGGGCGAGCAGGATGCGGCTCTCGTGCTCGGGGAGTGCGATGCGTGGGAAGTACCGGTCGGCCTCACCCGCTACCAGGCCGTCGATCTCGTCGCCCTCACAGGCGCCCGTCGCGTCCCACAGCCAGTGCTCGGCGTTCCGTACGACCAGTGGGTGCGGATCGGGGACCCGGCCCGCGTACTGGATGCCGAGGAGTTGTTGCTCGGGGCGGTCGATCTCGCGCCAGAGGGCGGGCTTCCCCGGGCCGTGGCGCTTGCGGCAGGTGAGCAGTCTGTCCGGCACGCCGGACGGCGACGGGGAGAGGCTCACCTGCCAGTACATGGTGTTGGCGGAGAGGAAGACGAGCGACGTGCCGCCGTCGCGGGCGAGTTCGACGGTGTGGCGCATGGGCACCGACCAGTACTCGTCGTGCCCGGGGAAGACCAGGCCCCGGTAGCGGCTCGGGTCGATCCGGCCCGCGTGCAGATCTCGGGTGTCGGCGTACGCGATGTCGTAGCCGTAGCGCTCGGCCCAGCGGATGAAGTCGTAGGCATGACCGACGTGGAGCGGCAGACCGGCGCCCGCGTACGGGCGGTCGAAGGAGACGGTGACCGCCGCGTCCTCCTCGCCCAGGAGGCGGCCCTGCTCGTCCCAGGCGTGATAGAGGCTGGCGCCGGTGTGACCGTCCTCCGGGTAGAGGTTGTAGGCCTGCCAGGTGATGTCCGGCAGAACCAGCAGGAGATCGGCCGGATGCGCGTCGCGGACCGTGAACGGGATGTGGGAGCGGTACCCGTCGACCGTGGTGAGCACGGCGACGTACGCGCCGATCGACCAGTACGAGGGGATCTGCAGCCGCCAGGACTGCCACCAGTGGTGGCAGGAGACCGTACGGTCGGCGGTGAGCGGGGCCGGCTGGACGATGCCGGAGATCCGGGGGCTCGTGGTGATCTTGGCGGCGCCGTCGCCCCCGTAGTGGCCGATGCGGTAGATGTCCACGGAGAACTGCTGGGGCGGGTCCACGGTGACGTGGAAGTCGATCGCCTCGCCGGGGGCCGCGGCTCCCGTGGAGATGAAGCCCTTGATCTGGTTGTGCACATCGTCGGCCGTACGTGTGCCGCCGTCGGTGGAACTGCGGGCCAGGGTGGGGTCGGCGTACCAGGGGACGACGTGTCCGGTGTCGTCGAAGTAGTTCTCACTGCCGCGCAGCCAGGGCAGGGGGCCCTGGCCGAAAGGATCGGAGACGGCGTGCGCGAGGGCACCCGACTCCCATCGACGAATGTGCTCCGCCCCCATACCGCTTCCCTCCCTCGGCCCCCCGGACAACAACGGTGAGACAACGGCTGGTCGTCACGGGTGACGGCCGACGGCGATGTCACCAGTGACCGTCTCCGGCCGTGCGTCATCGGTGCGCCAACAGTGATGCGCCGACTGTCAGCGTCGATCCCCAGCACATCACATAACGCATGCAGTCCGTCACCGTTCGTCGCGAATTGACGTGAACGGAACGTATCCTTCCGGGTATTGAGACATGAAAGCCCCTTCCGGCGTTGCCTGTGAGGGGGTGGGAGGGCTGGGGATGCTGTGGTTCGGCTCGGTCGTCGAGTCTGCCAACGGGGCCCGTGGTTCAGACGAGACGGACGGGTTTGTCGGTGCGTACACCGACCGTCGCGAGCCAGGAACGCAGCGGTTCCGCGTCGCCGTCCTCGACCAGGCTGAGGACGGAGACGCCCAGATCTGCCCGGCGCTCGCCGTCGACCAGCAGGGCGGGGCCGTCGAGCCAGTCGAGCCCGGGTGCCGCGCCCGCCGTGTCGACGGCGGCGCAGCAGACCATCGCCGCGACGTGGTCGGCGAGCAGTTCGGTCCCCGTACGGGGCGGCTGGAGCGGGAAGAGCGGGAGGGGGCCGGGGCCCCAGATGTCCAGGCCGTCCCCGCCCGCGCGAGCGGCACCGGGGGCGCCCGCCGGGCCGGACGTGCCGTCGGCCCGGGGCTGTTGGGCCGCGGCCTCCTCGCGGGCCACCGCCGCGCTGATCCCGGCCGCGAGCTCCTCGCCGCCGCCTCTCCGGCCCGCCAGGTGCTCGACGACACGCGCCAGCGTGGGCACTCCGGCGTCGATGGCGACGGGGCCGATGTCAATGGTGCCGATGTCGGTGGCGTCGATGTCGGTGGCGTCGAGGGCGTCGCCGGCGAAAGCCTCGGTGCCGGTGCCGCCGATGTCGGTGGGGAGTGCGGGACTGCCGGAACCGGAACCGGAGCTGGGAGCGGAGCCGGGGCCGTGACCGGGATCGGGGCTGCTGGTGGCCTGTGCGGGCGCCGTGCCCATCGAGTCGAGGACGTCGAGGACACGGTGCAGTCGGGCGGCCTCGGTGCGCCACTTCCGGTCGACCACTTCTTCCGGGTACTGCTGCCAGTCGACCGGCGACCAGTCGGGACCGGACTCCGCCGGGCCGCCGTGGAAGAGCCGGGCCGCCAGCAGCGACGCCGCCTCGTCGGCTGCGCCCGGCTCCTCCAGAAGGTCACAGGCGGGGCGTTCGCCGAGCCGCGACGAAAAACCGTCGGCGAGCCGGTCGCGGCGGGAGAGCTCGGTGAGGGCGGACACGACACCCGCGTCCAGCCGGGACGGCCAGCGGCCCATCTGCCAGGCGGGCAGCGCGACCCGGGTGAGCAGCCGGTCCCAGCCCGCGTAGGCGAGGCCGACCTGCTCCTGGGCGACGATCCGCAGCCCGTAATCCACACGCTGTGCGCGAACGGACGCGGCGGCGGCGACACCCCGCTCCATCTCCGCGGCATGACTGCGACAGCTGCGCAGCAGCAGCCGGGCGATCCAGCCGACGAAGACGCGCGGCACCGAGCGCACCCCGGACAGCGGACCGGAAACGGGCACGGCCGCATCGGCGACGGCTCCGTCCAGCCCCCGTACGAAGCGGCGCGCCGCGGCTATGTCGGGGTGTGCGGAGGGGCCCGTGCCCGCGACGACCGGGGCGAGCACCGCCCGTAGCTCCGCAACCCGCATCCACCACAGGAACGGCGAACCGATGACCAGCACGGGAGCCGCCTGGACCCGGCGACGGGACCGGCCCGCCGACCGCGCCACGCGCCCCGCTCCTGGTCCTGCCGCGGGCTGCGCGGAGGGGTGTGTACGGTCCTCCAGCCAGCTGTCGCAGTCGGGGGTGAGGGCTATCGCCGAGGGCGCGGGGACCCCGAGCCGGTCGGCGAGATCCCTGACCAGGCGGTAGAGATCGGGCGCGGCTTCCTCCGCGAGCGGAACGGTCGGGCTCATCGCCGGCCTCGCCCGCACGATCGCCAGCGCGACCACCGCGGCGAGCAGGAGCACGACGACCGCGCAGACCGTCACGGCCCAGCGCGCCGTGTCCCAGCCCCTGCCGACGGCGAGACCCTCCGCGCCGGCGACGAGCAGCACGACGGCGACCGCCGCAGGCAGGATGGCTGCGGCCGCCGCTCTGCTGCGGATGCGCAGCAGAGCGAGAGCTCGGGCGCGCGCGTTCTGCACACCCGGCTCCTCACTTGCACCGGTACCGGACACGGCCGGACGTCACCCCCTCTGCCCCCGCGGCGGTGTTGCTCACTCCCCCACTGTGGCACCCGTCACTGACATCGCAATGCCAGTGGGCCAAGTGCCGGAATGCTTGCGCCGCACCCTAGTTGGGGCCTCGGCGGGCGTCATCCGGATGGCTCAGTCGTCACTCGATGGAATGGCTTTGGGCAAAGGTGCTGACGCGCCGCCGTCCTTGGGGCAGTGGCGCGTCAGCGGGTGCCGGCGTCCGGGCCCGGCGCGGCCGGGCTCAGGATTCTGCGGCCTTCCGGGCGATGTCCGTGCGGAACTGCGAGCCGTCGAGCCGGATCCGGGACACCGCTGTGTAGGCCCGTTCGCGGGCGGCGGCGAGGTCCTTGCCGGTCGCGGTCACGGACAGCACCCGGCCGCCCGCGCTGACGGTCGCGTCGCCGTCCCGTCCGGTTCCGGCGTGCAGGACGTACGCATGCGGGGCATCCTGCGCCGCCACGTCGTCGAGCCCTTCGATCGGGTCGCCCGTCCGCGGCGTGCCCGGGTAGTTGTGCGAGGCGATGACCACGGTGACGGCGGCCTCGTCGCGCCACGTGAGCGGAGGCAGCTCGTCGAGGGTGCCGTTGGCGGAGCCCAGCAGGACACCGGCCAGCGGGGTTTTCAGACGGGCCAGGACCACCTGGGTCTCGGGGTCGCCGAACCGGGCGTTGAACTCGATCACCCGGACGCCGCGCGAGGTGATCGCGAGGCCCGCGTACAGCAGTCCGGAGAACGGGGTGCCGCGGCGGCGGAGCTCGTCGACGGTCGGCTGGAGCACCGACTGCATGACCTCGTCGACCAACTTGGGGTCGGCCCACGGAAGCGGGGAGTACGCCCCCATGCCACCGGTGTTCGGGCCCTGGTCGCCGTCCAGGGCGCGCTTGAAGTCCTGCGCGGGCTGGAGCGGCACCACGGTGGTGCCGTCCGTGATCGCGAAGAGGCTGACCTCGGGACCGTCGAGGAACTCCTCGATGACCACGCGATCGCAGGCCAGCGCGTGCGCACGGGCCGCCTCGACGTCGTCGGTGACGACGACGCCCTTTCCGGCGGCGAGGCCGTCGTCCTTGACGACGTACGGGGCGCCGAAGGCATCGAGGGCGGAGTCGATCTCGGCGGGAGTGGTGCAGACGTAGCTGCGGGCGGTCGGGACGCCGGCCCCGGCCATCACGTCCTTGGCGAACGCCTTGGAGCCCTCCAGCTGGGCCGCCTCACCGGAGGGGCCGAAGCAGGGGATGCCCGCGGCGCGCACGGCGTCGGCGACCCCGGCGACGAGCGGCGCCTCCGGGCCGACGACCACCAGTTCGGCGCCCAGGCCGGTGGCGAGGCGCGCGACGGCGTCGCCGTCGAGAGCGTCGACCGGGTGCAGTTCGGCCACCTCCGCGATTCCGGCGTTGCCGGGAGCGCAGTACAGAGCGGTGACATCGGGGTCGAGGGAGAGAGAGCGGCACAGGGCGTGTTCGCGGGCGCCGCCGCCGATGACGAGGACCTTCACGGGGTGCAGCCTAGCCGCCGGGGCGCGGCGGCCCCGACGGACGGCCGCTCCGTGGACACTTCCGAGCTCACCGACCGCCCGGTAAGGGCCCGTGCACGGCCGACGCTGTCCGGGCTCCTCGCTACTACTCGCTGGGAACCACTACTCGCTGGGAACTACTACTCGTCTGGAACCACTACTCGTTTACTCGTCGGGCACTACTACTCGTTGGTGAACTCCTCCACGACCGTGGCGCCCAGTTCGCGGACGATCAGGTCGTGGCCGGAGAGCGCCGAGTCGACGAGGTCCGGGTCGTCGGCCTCGGGGGTGTCGTCCTCGGGAGCGACCGGGCGCGGGGGCTCGGACGCGGCGTACGACTGTGGTGCGGGCTCTGCGGCGGGTGCGGCGTTCGGCTGCTGGTGCGAGGCCGGTGCGGGCCGGGGTTCGTAACTCTGCTGGGGCGCGGGGGCCGGCCGCTGCGGCGGCGGAGGGGCGGTGGACGGGCGGCCGCCCCCGGTCTGCGGGGGCGCGCCCGCGCCGCCCGACGGGTCGACGATCGCCTCGATCTTCCACTGTGCGTTGAACCGCTCGGCGAGGGCCTGCCTCAGCACTTCCTCGCTTCCACTGCTCGCGAAATTGTCGCGCGCGCCCGCGTTCAGGAAGCCGATCTGGAGGGTGGTGCCGTCGAAGCCGGTGACCTGGGCGTTCTGGCTGAGCAGGATCCAGGTGAACCGGCGGCGGTTCTTCACGGCCTCCAGGATGTCCGGCCACATGTTCCGCACCTGGCCGGCGCCCTGCATCATTCCGGGGCCCGGCTCGGCGGCGGGCACCGCTGCCGGGGGCGCGGCCTGCGCCGGAGCGGGGGCCTGCGCGGCCTGCGGGGCCGGCGACTGGCCGGGGGCGGAAGCGGTGGGCCAGCCACCGGGGCGGCGGCCCGATTCCGGCGCGGCGGCGGTGGGCCAGGCACCAGGACGCTGCCCGCCTGCGGAAGCCGCGGCCGGGGCCTCCTCGGCCGCCGACTGCGGGGCGGCGGGCGCCGCGGGCTGCACGGGCGCCGGAGGCACCGCTGCGGCAGGTGCGGGCGGCGCCGCGGGGACGGGTGCCTCCCCCCGTACCGCCGCGCGCGCGGCGGCGGGCCCGGCGCCGGGCTGCACGGCCGGTGCGACGGGGGCGGGCTGCACGGCCGGTGCGACAGGGGCGGGGGCATGGGCCAGGGCCTCCGGCCCGGGTACGTACCCCATGGCGGGCCCCGTACCGGCGGTCGCGAAGGACGCGCCGCGCTCCAGCCGGTCGAGCCGGGCCTGCAGTGAACGCTCGTCGTCGAAGGCCGCGGGCAGCAGCACCCGGGCACAGATCAGCTCGACCTGGAGGCGCGGCGAGGTCGCCCCGCGCATCTCCGTCAGTCCCTCGTTGACCAGGTCGGCGGCGCGGCTCAGCTCGGCGGCGCCGAAGACGGACGCCTGGGCCTGCATCCGTTCGACGACATCGGCGGGTGCGTCGATCAGGCCCTTCTCCCCGGCGTCCGGCACGGCGGCGAGGATCACCAGGTCGCGCAGCCGCTCCAGGAGGTCGGCGACAAAGCGGCGCGGGTCGTTGCCGCCCTCGATCACCCGGTCCACGACCTCGAACGCCGCGGCCCCGTCACCCGCCGCGAAGGCGTCCACGACGGAGTCGAGCAGCGAGCCGTCCGTATAACCGAGCAGCGAGGTCGCCATGGCGTATGTCACACCGGCATCACCGGCACTGGCCAGCAGCTGGTCCATCACCGACATCGAGTCACGCACGGATCCGGCCCCGGCCCGCACGACGAGCGGCAGCACGCCGTCCTCGACGGGGCTGTTCTCCTTGGCGCAGACCTCGGCGAGGTAGTCGCGCAGCGTGCCCGGCGGAACCAGACGGAACGGGTAGTGGTGCGTACGCGACCGGATCGTGCCGATGACCTTCTCGGGCTCGGTGGTCGCGAAGATGAACTTGAGGTGCTCCGGCGGCTCCTCGACCACCTTCAGCAGGGCGTTGAACCCCGCCGATGTGACCATGTGCGCCTCGTCGATGATGTAGATCTTGTAACGACTCGACGCGGGCCCGAAGAACGCCTTCTCCCGCAGATCACGGGCGTCGTCCACGCCACCGTGCGATGCGGCGTCGATCTCGATCACGTCGATCGATCCCGGCCCGTTGCGCGCGAGGTCCTGGCAGGACTGGCACTCCCCGCACGGTGTGGGCGTCGGCCCCTGCTCGCAGTTCAGGCAGCGGGCAAGAATGCGCGCGCTGGTCGTCTTGCCGCAGCCGCGCGGACCGCTGAACAGGTACGCGTGATTGACCCGGTTGTTCCGCAGGGCCTGCTGCAGCGGGTCAGTGACATGCTCCTGCCCAATGACCTCGGCGAACGACTCGGGGCGATAGCGGCGGTACAGCGCAAGGGACGACACACCTACGAGGTTATCCGGGCGGACCGACAACCGGCCCCGGACCGGGACGAGACGTCGCCCGGCGCCCCGGAAACACAAAGGCCCCCCACGCACCCGTCAGAGCCGACCTACCCTTGCTGCCTTCCGGCCCTGGGGGAGTTCAGTCAGATAGCGCCACGTGAGGGGCTTGCCCCCACCTTAGCCGATCCCCGCCCCTCCCGGTCCACAGCCCCACCCCCCGAACCACCCCGGACGAGCCCGAGCGGACGCCCGAGGGGAACGGGTTCGCGAGCACTCCTCAACGTCTTGTATTGTTTGCCGCGGAGGATTCGCCTAGTGGCCTAGGGCGCACGCTTGGAAAGCGTGTTGGGGGCAACCCCTCACGAGTTCGAATCTCGTATCCTCCGCCATTGCTCTCACCGGGCAATACGTCGAAGGGCCCCGCAGCTTGCTGCGGGGCCCTTCGACGTTGGTGGTCTCAGTTTTGGTCTCAGTTGGCGCGATCGGACGGTCATGAACCTGCGGTCAGGGGTCAGGAAGGACCGCGCCTGGATCGTTCATGCGCCCGTGGTGCGGGTGAGCCCGATGTTGATCAGCCGGCGCAGGTCAAGGGCGGCGGCCCGCCACGACCGGGACCTCTGGCTGGAGTGCGTGGGCTTCGGGCTTCCTGCTGCATCACGTGCCTGTACCGGAGGCACATGAGGGCTGGACTCCGCTGATCACGGAGGAGAACGTCGACGAGCCGCTGTGGAGCCACGAATCCGAGTAGTGAAGTTCGAGAAGCCCTCTGGCGGACGTACCCACCGATAGCCTTGAGGTGAGGGCTCGTGCAGTGAGCCATGACGAGAGGAACCCATGGCTGCAGCTGCCCCCGGCGAGATCGAGTACGGCGAGGTCTTCACCCGCCGCTGGGTCGTCGAGACGATTCTTGACCTGGTCGGCTATACGGCAAATAGGGACCTCACCCGGATGAAGCTCGTCGAGCCATCGATCGGGTCCGGAGCGTTCTTCGTCCCCGTACTGGAGCGACTGCTCGAGTCTGCGAAGGTCCATGGCACCAAGCTGCCGACACTGGCTCCTTGCCTGTACGGTCTCGATCTCCAGCACGAGCATGTTGCGACCTGCCGGAAGAAGTCGGAGGACATGCTGCAAGCCGCTGGGGCAAGTCCCGCAGAAGCCCGAGCACTCTCGGAGGGCTGGCTGCGCCACGGCGACTTCCTTCTCGACGAGGTACCGACGGATGTCGATTTTGTGATCGGCAATCCGCCGTACATCCGCACCGAGGATCTCGACGATGAGACCGAGGCCGCCTACCGCAAGACATGGCGGACGATGCGTGGACGGGCGGACATCTACGTCGGCTTCTACGAGCGTTCGCTGTCCATGCTTGCAAGCGGCGGGAAGATCGGGTTCATCTGCGCGGACCGTTGGATGCGGAACGCCTACGGGAAGCATCTGCGGGGTCTCGTGACCTCGCGCTACGCGGTCGAGTCCGTGTGGCAGATGCACGACGTAGACGCATTTGAAGTAGAGGTCTCGGCCTACCCGGCGATCACAGTACTGGCCCACTCCGAGCAGGGCAGCGCCACGTTCATCGACACCACTGCCGCCTTTGGAGCGGCCTCGGCGAGCGAGGTCCTGACGTTCGCGCAGGGCACAGTGGAGGAGGCTTCAGGCCAGGGATGGGAGGGCGCGCGCCTGCCCAGCTGGTTCGATACCGACGACTTCTGGCCCGCGGGATCCCCTCACACCATCAAGCTGCTGGAGCACCTGCAGGAGAATTTCCCGACGCTGGAATCCGACGGCACGACGAAGATCAGCATTGGGGTCGCTACCGGAGCCGACAAGGCGTACATCATCAACCCAGACGCCGGCATCGACGTCGAGCAAGATCGGCTGACGCCCATCGTCATGGCTGACGACATCCGTGCAGGTAGTCTCACGACGCCTTCGAAGATGCTGCTGAACCCGTGGGACGACGAAGGCAGGCTCGTGGATCTCGCGGACTACCCGAAGTTCGCGGCCGCGCTCGCGTCGCACCCGAACGTCAAGAAGCGCTTCGTCGCGAGGAAGAACCCGAGCACTTGGCACCGCACGATCGACAAGGTCTACCCGGGCCTCGCCGAACGGCCGAAGCTGCTTCTTCAGGACATGAAAGCCCAGATCACGCCGGTGCTGGAGCCGGGCGGCTACTACCCACACCACAACCTGTACTACGTCGTCTCGTCGTCCTGGGACATGGAAGTGCTTGGCGGGCTGCTGCT
Organism: Streptomyces sp. NPDC087845; assembly: GCF_044742755.1. NCBI lineage: Bacteria > Bacillati > Actinomycetota > Actinomycetes > Kitasatosporales > Streptomycetaceae > Streptomyces > Streptomyces sp. NPDC087845. The sequence continues at coordinate 700,026 of NZ_JBIUVC010000002.1, read as the reverse complement.
GTCTCGGGTCGCAGAAGCCTTCGTGAGCGCCTACGGCGTGAAGATGCGTGGCGGCACGTTGCGATTCCAGGCGCAGTACCTGCGGAAGATCGCCGTTCCGCGCCCCGAAACGATCCTCGACGACATCGCCTCCAGGCTCCGTGCCGCGTTCCGCGCCAGCGACAGGGCGGCTGCGACGCGTGCGGCCGAAGAAGCGTACGGGCTACCTGTCGGCAGCATCTGAATATCCGAATAGAAGAAGAGGGCCATGAGCGACCTGACACCTGTCGAAACCTGGCGCGCCGCTGTTCTCGGCTACTGGAAGGGCCTGGACCTGCAGGCTGCTAAGCAGGGGCAGGCGACCGGGGTCAAGGACACCGGCAACCGTGCAGCCGTCACGGGTGGCAAGCAGATGGACGCGATGCAGGAAGTCGTGGCGAAACTATGGCGCGCCGATCCGGAGATCACCCTTGAGGTGCGCACGACCGGCCACAACAATCTCCCGGCGTACTTTCGACCAGCGAAGAACTGGGATCTCCTGGTGCTCTACCGCAGCTCCCTGATCGCGGCGATAGAGTTCAAGTCCCAGCGAGGCCCCTCGTTCAGCAACAACTTCAACAACCGAACGGAGGAAGCCCTGGGGCTCGCGGCCGACACCCAGATGGCCGCGGAGCGCGGCCTGTTCGGCCGCTTGAAGCCCTGGTTCGGTTTCATCATGCTCGTGGAACGCGCGCCGAAATCGTTGAGCAAGGTCACGCTGCCCAAGAACATGCCGTTCCCGGCGGACCCGATCTTCGAGGGAGCGTCGTACATAGGCCGATACAAGATCTTCTTCGAACGCATGGTCAAGGAGGGCAACTACGACGCTGTCGCCCTGCTCACCGCCGAGGCGGACAGCGAACACTTCGTCGAGCCGTCGGTGAGCTTGTCGTTGGCCAACCTCGAGGCAGAGATCCGTGCGCGCATCATGTACATCAAGACGCTGCCTGACGATGTGTTCGACGAATTGACGCTCTAGCTAGTGAGCCACGCCGGAAATCCGTTGATGAATTCTGGATGGCCCCGTGGCGGATGGCACAGCGAAGCCCCCTGCTACCAGGGGGCTTCGTCATCGATGCCTCACTGGACTTCTGGGTTGGGCGACCGGACTGTTCCCCATCAGCCTCACGGCTGTGCTGGGCGGCTGTGATGGCTGGCGCGCGGTGCCCGCCACCCACTCAGCAACCCCTGGCAGACCATTGTGATCATCCTCGACGGACTTCTCACCGCTGTCTTCGTGGGCGTCTGGGTCTCGGACGACGGCCTGGGTCCCACCACGGTCGATGGAGACCTGCTCATCGCCGGGATCTCCAACGCCGCGGCCGCGCTGGCCGCTCTGTGCTGTTGGCAGGACTTCGCACGCAAGGAGCGCCACCAGGGCGACATCATCGCGATCATCCCGCAGCACGGCCCTGCCGAGCAGATCGTCGATGGCTTCCTGCCTCACAAGGCCGAGTGCTCCGGCAAGGACCATCTCGTCGTCGAGCCGGGTCTGCTGGCCATGAGCCCCGACCTCACCGGCCGTGTCACCCGCCGCGCCCTGCCCGACGGCCGGCACATCAGCGGTGGCAAATACTCCGGTCCGCACTACGTCGCCGAATGCCGGGCCGGTGAGCGCACCTTGCTCTTCTACCGCAAGAGGCCCGCACTGGAGCGGCTGGTCGGACTCCTGACCCCATACTTGCCGGTGTTCCCGACGGGCCGTGATCCTGATCGCGGCCAAACCATCACCTTCCCCTCCCGCGATGCCGCCCTAGGTAGGCTCCTCCAGCTAGTGGGTACTCAACAAGGGGGCTTAGATGGCAGACGCGTTGGCAGCTGCGATGCAGGACTTCTGGGTTGACTCCGACAAATTGACCCGTCGTCACCGTTCTGCTGGGCCGGTCACCACGGGTGGTGACCGGCCCAGCAGCCGTTGGACTCTTACGGCGGAGCTTCACTGCGAAGAGCCGTCACAGGCTCATGGGGGTTCCGCCCGCCGGCCTCACCCACGACGCAACAGGCCGCTCCGCGCTCGGTGCCGCCCAACGCGGCGTCCGGCAGACTGCTCGGCCGCCGCGGGCGTGCTCAGAGGGGCCGGACGAGTTGGTTCATCGTGAAGGAGTATGGACTGCCAGACCTGCTTCCTGCAGGGCGCGGATGCACGGGCCGCAGGCGTACATGGCTGCCTGGGCGCCGGCCACGCTGACGGGGCCGATCCACAGAACGCGGGTCCAGCGCTGACCGCAGTAGAGCCAGCAGTAGCCATCAGTCCAGGTGTTGCCGTCGTCGGTGTCCGCCGCTGCGGGCAGACCGCCGCGGGCGAACTCGGCGATGCCGGGTATGACCCGCGGCGTCACGGCCGGTTCCAAAAACACGCTCGGTCCTCAAGGTCACTCGCTCGGGGCAGCTGCCCTGGCCTGCTCCTGCTCGTCGGCGTCGGCGAAGAGGAGAGTGGGTTCGGCGAGGATGTCCCGGCTGGACTCGCTCTTGTAGATCTCGTCGACGCTGCCGAACCGGGCCTGCGTGTAGTCGAGGTCGAGCAGGTCTGCCGCCTGTCGTACCGATGCCTCGTCGGGTCCTTCGATCTCGACGAAGGTGGGGAGGTCCGGCCAGGTGTCGAAGTCGAAGGCGACTTCGCCCAGGCGCCACTCCTCGCGGTAGTTCTCCTGGTAGCGGACTTCGCGCAGACCGATGTTACGGAGAATCTCGGCCATGGCCTGCAGGTCGGACACCTCGGTCTCGATCTCGGTGGTGCCGTCGATCGTCGTGGAGTCGGTGACCTGCTTCAGCGTGAGAGTGGAGCGGGTGGCCTCGTCCCTCAGGCGAATCCAGGCGCCGCCTTCGAGGGCATCGTTCTCGAAGATCTTCCGGGTGAGGAGGGTGCGCGGAAAAGCCTGGACGGCTCCGAGCGCCGTCAGTTTGGCCTGGAGACCGGCGACGTCGACGGCGAGGAATTTGGCTTCGTACTCGTGCTTCATATGTCCTTCTTCCCGTAGCTCTAGGAGGGTGTGGACGCACGGGCTGCGAGGAGAAGGCCCATGCGGTGGTTGTGATCCTGCAACTGTCCGACGTGCGCCTGCTCGGTGAACTCGTTGGTCCGCAGGGTGAGCAGGACGTCCCAGTCGCCGATGAAGTAACGCCGGAGCCTCTCGGGGGATGTGTAGTGCTCAAGCACGTGGTGGCGTTGCGTGATGGGCATCATGAACTCCGCGCCGAACAGACCGCCAGGCCGAACCAGACGCTGCATGCGGTCGACGAACTCGCCCAACGTCCGGTGGTGATTGGCACTGTAATGCCATGAGCAACTCGTCCAGACAGCGTCACAGGGGGCGGGAACGGGCTCAGGTGCGAGGAAGTCCTGCTCCACGACCTGGACGCGGTCTTGTAGCCCTTCGTGCTTCAGCCGCTCGATCATCCCCATCGCGTGACCGGTTCTGTCACCCGGAAGTTGGACCTCGCCGCCATGAAGGGCGAGCGGGTCGCGTTCGATGGCGATGACGCGGTAGCCGGCGGCGGCCAGTGGGACGACGAGTCTGCCGTCGCTCGCGCCGATGACCGTCACGGTGGAGTCAGGCTCCGTACGCTCCTTCAGCGCGGCGAGGAACTGAGGGAAGAAGGTGAGGGTGTGCCGCCACATGCTGGCTGTCTGCACTGGCTTGCTCTCCTTGCGGGTCGGTGCTCAAGACGGCTCGGAGTGCCTCGTCAGGGTTGAGACCGGTGGTGTTCACCCGGTGCATCGGGAACGAGGCGTAGGCGTCGGTGATCTTGCCTGCGGTGACCTCAGCGAGGGCGTCCCAACGTGAGACAGGCTTCTCGCGCCTGGCGAGTCGGCGCTGACGCTCGTCCTCCGCGCAGACGAGGTAGTAGGTGACGGGACGCGGGAGGCCGGACGGCAGGGATACGGAGAGGTTGGCTCCGAAAGCGCGGTGATTGGCCAGGCAGCGCGCGAAGTAGCTTTCGACGACGACCGGGGTTCCGGCGGACAGGTACCGCTGGATCTGATCGGCCGCGGTGAGCAGGGCCGAGAGGTAGAAGCACATGCGGGCTTCGACATTCCCCAGCCGGTCGACCTCCTGCCGCAGTGCTTGGTAGGTGGGCGGCACGGTCGGGATCAGCACGGCGCCACGGGCGGCCGCAAGCATGGGGGCGAGCGTCGATTTGCCGGTGCCGCGGAGCCCTTCAACGCTCTCGAACGACGCCGGGTCAGACACGTCCGTACACCACGTCCGGCACCGCGAGGGTGAGTTCGTCGGTGGCGGACGGCCGGTGGTCGATGTGGTCAGCGAGTTTGTCGTACCAAAAGGCGTGCGAGTCCTTGCCGACAGCCTTGCAGGACATGGTGAGCGCGCCGCGCGGATCAGCCTCGATCCGCTCGATCTCAGCGGGGCCCTCGGCAGGAAGGCAGGCAGCTGGCGCACCGAGCTCGGACAGGTCCTCGTCGAGGATCACCTCGATGTCCAACTCAGCCGCAGCCAGGCGGTCACGCAGAAGGGTGTATGCCGTCGCGTCGTTGATCAGGAGCTCGGGGTGATCGGCTGCGTTGCCGACCGGCCGGAGGCAGTGGAGTTTCAACTGCTCTACCCCGTAGTGCTGCAGCGTGCGGGCGAGCGGCAGGACCTCGTCGATGTTGCGTGAGGTCACCGTCATGGTCGCGCCGGCGCGGACACCGAGTTGCTGGGCGATTTCGAGGGCGCTCAGGGCACTCCGGTAGCTTCCGAACTTGCGGATCTGGTCGTTGGTCGTACCGATGCCCTCCAGCGATACCCGGAGCAGGTCCAGGTCGGGGGCGATCTCAGTCAGCCGGCGCTCGATCCGGTAGCCGTTGGTGCAGATCTCGACCTGCATACCCAGGTCCCGCTTGGCGTACCGGATGACCTGGGTGAGGTCGCGGTAGACGAACGGCTCGCCGCCCAGCAGGGTGACGGCCTCGGTGCCGTACTGGTCACGCATCAGCGTGAGGAGGTTGATCGCCTCGTCTGCGGTGAAGGCGTCGGCGTGCTGGAGCCGTTGGCCGTGGAAGCAGTGCAGGCATTCAAAGTTGCAGCGGTAGAGCAGCTGCAGGTACAGCATCCGGATCCTGCGGATCCCGGTGACTTCGCTGATCACGAGGGTCTCCTTCGGGCGTTTGCCTGGTGGGAGACCTGATATTGGCGGGATAGGTACGGACCCCGTCACCGCGTATCGGGACGCTCCGAGGACGTCCTGGGACGTTTTCAGTACGCGAGCGTCTCCAGAATCCCGAGCACACGAGCGGTGTCCATCAGATCGGGCAGAACCGTCTGGGCACCAGCAGCGGCCAGGTCTTCGGCGCTGTGGACGCCTGAGGCGACCGCGATGATCTCGGAGCGCGTGGCGATCGCGGCCTCAACGTCCCTGGGTGTATCGCCTACGAGCACGACGGGCACGTCGTTCCGCGCGCCTCGGAGCCGTTGGGCACGCTCACGGGCGACAGCGACCAGGTCCGGCCGCTGGAGAGCGTCAGCCCCATAGGCGCCAACTCGCAGATCGAGCAGGGAGTCAAGGCCGAAGGCCGATACCTTCACTCGGGCGTTGGCCGCGATATTGCCGGTGAGTACCGAGGAAACCCAGGCATTGCGTACGGAGGTTTCCTTCAAGATTTCACGCACGCCGGGCAAGGCTGTGCCGCGTCGGCTGAGGTCGGAGAGACGTGCCTCCCCTGCGGCGGTAAGAGCCTTCTCGACAGCGGTCCAGTCCGGCTCGGCCACACCGTTTCCGTGGAACATGTCGCGCATGATCAGGCGGTCCGTGCGGCCTTCCGTCCGCGCCGGCCCCATGGGCTCCCTCCCCGAGAGCGCCGTGAAGGCAGCGGCGTAGATCTCCTTGCTGACCCCAGCATTTTCGATCAGCGTGTGGTCGATGTCCCACAGGACGATGAGCTCCATACGCCCAGCGTAAGCACCGTGGTCATGGCGTCGACCTTCCGCAGAACGTCCCGTAACGTCCTTGCCGCTCCCGGCCCCTTCAGCTTGTATGGCGCCTGTGAACGAGCGACTGCACTCCGTACTCGCCCAGCGCGGCATCCCGCCCGAATCCCTCGCCGAAATCTGCGAGGTGGACCCCAAAACCGTTGGCCGATGGCTCGGCGGACGTGTTCCTCACGCTCGCCACCGCTTCCGCGTCGCCCGGCACTTGCGGGTGGAGGAGCTGTTCCTTTGGCCGGCACCGGTGCGAAGTGCCCAACAGCAAGCCGCCGGGTCAGAGCAAGAGCTGGTCACGACATACCAGAACCGGGCGAGCGTCCCACGGGACACATGGCTGTCGCTGCTCAAAGGCGCGCACGAGCAGATCGGCGTCCTCGTCTTCTCCGGTACCTTCTTCGCCCAGTCCAACCCCCACGTCGCGAAGATGCTTGCCGAGCGCGCATTGGACGGGGTGCGAGTGCGGCTCTGCTTCGGTGACTCGGACGGCCAGGCAGTGGCCATCCGAGGCCGCGAGGAGGGCATCGGCGACACCCTTGCCGCCAAGATCCGCGCCTCCCTCACCTACTACCGGCCTTTACTGTCCGAGGCAGGCTGTGAGGTGAGACTGCACGACACGACGCTCTACACCTCCATGTTCCGCTACGACAACAACCTCCTGGTCAACCCGCACGTCTGGGGCCAGCCGGCCAGTGCAAACCCCCTCCTACATCTACGGAGAGCTGACACCACAGGCTGGTTCGACAACTACGCTCAGAGTTTCGAAGCTGTCTGGGCCACCGCACGGCCCTGGACACCAGACCAGGAGGGGCTCTCGTCGCATGGGCAGGACTGAGTACTACAACGACCCCAAGGCCCCCAAGGCGAACACGCTCATTCCCGCCAACAACCTGCTCGTCGTCGACGACAACGGCGCCATACTGCTCCAGCGCCGCCGGGACACGGGCCAGTGGGCGCTGCCGGGCGGCGCGCAGGACATCGGTGAGACGGCGGCCCAGTGCGCCGTGCGTGAATGCCTGGAAGAGACCGGGATCGTCGCTGAGATCACGGGGTTCCTGGGTGTTTACACGAATCCCAACCACATCGTGGCCTACACGGACGGCGAGATCCGCCAGCAGTACGAGAACACCTACATCGGCCGCCCCGTAGGCGGGGAGCCCACCATCAACGACGAGGCCGATGGCGTCCGCTACGTCCAGCCAAGCGACCTGGACGAGTACGACATCCACCCAAGCATGCGCCAACAGATCGGCGACTACCTTGCCGGCACCTACCCCTACTTGGGCTGAACCGCCAACGCCGCCTCCACCCGCCCCACGGCCGCAAGGATGTCCGGCGACGCTCGACGAATGAACCGCCCCACCAGGCTGTCCGACCCGTACCGGCCGGTGATCTCGGCCAGCCGAGCATCGGCCGAAGTGACCTTGCCATCGGGCGTAGTCGTCATGTCGCAGTACACAAGGGCGTCCACAAGGCGCTGGTCGTCAAGGAGCGGAAACTCGGCTTCCAGCACGTCCCGTAATCCGCGCTCCTCCGCTTCCAGCAATGCACATGAGTGGTTGGCGACTAGACGGACCAGCCGTTCGTCCGCAGCGTGGATGTCACGAAGGAAGCGAGCGCCGTCCAGCGGATGAAACCCAGTAATGGCCAAGCGCGGCGCGTAACCCACGTCGTGCAGCACCGCAGCAGCAATCAACAGGTCCGCCTCGACTCCGACGACCTCCGCCAGTTCGCCCGCGCGCCGCGCGACCCCTTGCGAGTGCGCCCATCGACGAAGAAGTGGTTCACGCAGCTCCGCCTCGGCCACCGAGCATGCCCACTTCGCCATCGATCCGTTCACGCTCCGCCGCCGTTCACCGCGCACCGGCGGTGGGCAGGTTGAGCGCGCCGGTGGACAGCTCGTTCCGCATCAGGTCCCGGTAGCTCCGGCTCTCATACTCAAGAAGGGCCAGCGCCTCCTTTTCGCTCGTCTTCCCCGTCGCCACGTACACCTCGGCAGCAGCCACCCGAGACCTGAGCGATTGCTCCTCCAGAAACTCGACCACTTGGGAAGCACTCGCCTCCGGGTGGAGCTCCAACCAGGTAGCGGCCAACTGATGGCCGAACGCAATTGTCATAGCGTTGGTGATGACTGCGTGATCTTGGGCTGCATTTCGACGAGACACAGGTACCACCATGGCAACAGGAGGACGGCCGCGCAGCTACTTCTCGTAAGACGGCCTCTTGAGCCTCATGTCGGCCCACGAGCGTTCACCCGTCTGCTGGCCCAAACAGTGTCACCGCTCCGTGCGCGGTGGTCTCAGTTCTGGTCTCATTCACCTCCGCCCGGGGCTGTTCGAAAGGGGCTGGGTCGCGCTTCCCGTTGCAGGTCAGGACGCCCACGACCCCCGCCGGACCCCCGTACGAACATTTGGAAAGCGTGTTGGGGGCAACCCCTCACGAGTTCGAATCTCGTATCCTCCGCCATTGCGCTCACCGGGCAATACGAAGAAGGCCCTGACCCGTTTCGACTGGTCAGGGCCTTCTTCGCTCGTCAGTCCGAGCCAGGACAGCAGGACGTCACACACTGCTACGCGTTGACCTCTTCGTCGTTGCGCGGTCTCAGTTCCGCTTCCGCGCCTCAGCCCGACCCCGCACTCCAAGCCCTCACCACGCTCAAACAGCTGATCGCATAGAGCGCCTGCGGCCCGAGGCGCGCCCTCTTCACGGCGAAAAAGGGGCAGGACGATCCGGTAGTCCGCCACGAACCGCTTGGCCGGTGTGGTCAGTCTCGGGAACAGATTGGGTTGGTGAATTGTGCACAGCCCGCCCGACTCGGGCAGGTCAGGAAGCGATGAGACGGCTGGTGAAGCCGTCGTGGATGAGGGACTCGTAGGCTCCATGCACGTCCTCCGGGACCTCCTGCTCGATGGCGAATCCGAGCTTCGGATACTCGATGACCCGCTGGAGATCGCCGACGAGCATGTCCAGGACGAGCTTCTCGTCACCGATGGACTTCACGTAGTCGTCGAACTCCAGCGGTTCCGACGCGCAGAGGATCTCGACGTCGGGCCACAGCTTTCGGGCGGTCGCGAACGACCGCCGTTCCATGTAGGGCTTGGAGACCAACATCACCGTCGTCGGGGTGATGCCGGCGGCGGCGAGGACCTCTCGGGAGAGGGTGACGTTCTGCCCGGTGTTACCGGCCTCCGGTTCCAGCAGGATCGCCTCGGCGGGGACGCCGAGGCCGATGGCGTGCTCGCGAAAGTGGACGGCCTCGCCGCGCGGGAAGACTTTGGCAGTGGTGGGGCTGTTGCCGCCGGTGAAGACCAGGGTCGGAAACAGCCCGGCGCGGTACAGCTCGGCAGAGTGGGCGGCGACGCCGAGGTCGTGACTGCCCAGCCCGATCGCCACGTCGACGGGCCGCAGCTGATGGTGCATCTGGTGGTAGTCCCAGATAAGCGCGGCCCGGCGCCACTGGTCCTCGGTGATGGCCTGCTGGTTGTCGCTCACGCGTCTCTCCCTGGTCACCGCCGCCGGGGGCCGGCCGGCCCCTCGTTCATGGCCTTGATGCCCTCGATACTGCGCAGTTGGTGCACGAGTCCGTACTGCGCGGCCGTGCGGGTGGCCTGATCGATGACGAGGAGTCCATCATCCCGGGTCGCCGCGTCGGAGAGCAGGATGTGGCCGTGGGCGGTGTCCAGCCGTACGCGTTGCATCGGGGAGTCGGTGGCCCCACTGCTGCGGGCAATGTCGATGAAGTGCAGGGCCTGGGTGAGGTCGCCGGCGCCACGGCGGGCGAGGGCGAGTTTCTGGTGGGCCACCGACCAGTCGTCGGGTTCGGTGAGGTCCTCGAAGTCGCGGGTCGCGGCCTGCATGACGCGGGTCGCGTAGTCGTGCCGACCGTTCTTGCTCAGCGCCGTGCCCACCCACAGGCGGGCCCTGGCGCGGTCCCGGCGGGAAAGCCGGTCGTCGACGGCGAGGGTTTCGTAATGGCGGGCGGCAACCTCTAGCTTGCCGGACATTTCCGTGACCACCGCGAGGGAGAGGTCGAGCTGGGCGACACGACGCGGGATGTCGAGCTGGGTGAAGACCGCGCGAGCCCCGGCGTAGGAGTACTGGGCGGAGAGTGGGCCGAGCACAGAACCTTGGTCGCGTTTGAGGTCACCGAGCAGCGCAGCCGAGCGGGCAAAAAGGTAAAGGCCCTTTTCGTCCAGTTCCCGGGCGTTGAACCGCACCAACCAGCGGCTGAGCAGGCTGTCGGTGAAGGCGAAGTTCTGACGGGAGAGCGCGACCACGACGCGGTCCAGGTCCTCGGCCCACGATTCGTACTCCCAGGCTCGGGGACCGGCGGCGGTGACGCGCCGTCCGGCATCTTGCACGGTGCTGGCCATCTCGGACAGGAGCGTCTCGAAGCGCAGGTGGGCGGGGGCGTCCGCGCGTCCGAGGGCTGTGTCGAGGATGGCCTGGGTGTCGGGTCTGGGCTCGGTTTCGGCGCGCTTGCTCTCCCACTTCGAGACCGTCGCAACGGCCACGCCGAGGTGCTCGGCAAAGGCCCGCACACTCAAGCGCAGGGCGAGACGCAGTGCCTTGGCCTCCAAGCCGGTCCAGTGGTGCACGGTTGCCACGCTCGCTCCCTTCCACCGTCATCGAAGCAGACGCGTGTGGGCGGCGGGACGAAAGTGGAACGGAAGTAGAACGGCAGGCGATTGGCCAGGAGTTCGGGGACCTCCATGCTCAGGATCGTCACCACTTGTCGACCCTGCGGACGGTCCCCCACATGGAACCCCTCACGGAACATCGCCTGGTCAGCGGGCCTGTCGTCTACGGCTTTCTGCGGCTGGTGCGGGTCTCCGAAGCCCGGCAGGAGGCGCTGGTCGCCTCGCTCGCCGAGTACTGCCGCAACCACGAGCTGGAGCTGTCTGGCATCTTCACCGAACGCGAGGCGGGCGCCGGCTCCGGCTCGGCGGCCTTCACCGGCCTGCTGGACGTGTTGGCCCTGCCGGATGTCTACGGCGTGCTCGCCCCGGCCGCGTCACACCTCGGACCGAGGGCGATAGCCGCTGAACGCGGTCGGCGGATCGAGGCTGTCGGCTCCCGGCTGCTTCTGGTCCGCCGGTCGCGCCGCGCATGCCCGCCAGCCGCCTCCACCACCGCAGCCCGCCGCCACAGCCGGGGAACCACCCGCCTCCTGGAGACCGAGTCATGAGGGCAGCAATGATCGAAACGGTGCAGCGCTTCTTCAAGGCCCACCCCGAATCCGTGGGAGCGGCAAGGGAATTCGCCTCCGAGACCCTGGTCGGATGGGGCCTTGCGGAACGGATCGACGACATCCGCCTCTGCGTCTCCGAGCTGGCGACGAACGCGCTGGTCCACGGCACTGTCGCCGACCATGGATTCCTGGTCCGCCTTGACACCGAGGACGACGTCGTGCGCCTTGAGGTGCACGACAGCCGCCGTCGGCGCCCCGAGCCTCGCCAGGCCGCCGACACCGACCTGTCCGGACGCGGTCTGGTCTTGGTGGCCGCGCTCGCCGACGGGTGGGGAGTGCAAGACCGCACACCGCTCGGAAAGATCGTTTGGTCCTGCTTCAAGACCGCAAGAGGGACGACCGCGTGAGCACCATCCTCACTCCGACCGGCCCCGAGCTTCGGCTACTGGTCTCGCTCGCTGCCTGGAGCCGGCCGGGGACCGGTCCGGACGGCCGCGAGATCGCCCACAGTCCTGCCTCCGCTCTCCCCGGCACTGCTGACGCACCCGAAGCCCGCATGCGGCGTCTCGCCGACAGCCTCGGCGGACTGGGCCGGCCAGGGGACGTGATCCCGGACGCCAGCCGCTGCCTGCACATCATCGGCGCCCACGTCTTTCTGCACTTCCCAGGCGCCTCCCGCAGGCTGCGGCTGCCGAGCCGACCCGACTGGACGGCGCTAGTCGCCCGTACCGGCACAGCCGTTCTCCTGCTCGGTCTGGACCCGCTGTCGCAGTCCGCCGACGCCTCTCAGCTCGGCACCTACCTGGATACCGCACGCGGGGCCGACCGGCTCCTGTTCGGGCTTGCCCGCACCCGCTGACCCCCCTGGAACTTCCTGCACGGCCCTGGTTGTACGGATGAGAGGGAACTGCCATGGAAACCTTCGAACGCGCCAAGCTGGACGCCTACTTCTCCCGGATCGCCGTCCAGTTCGCCCCCGACGAGCGGACCTCCTCGTTCCTGATCACCCACCTGCTGGCCGAGCGCCCCGCATTCGTCCGCGCCGTTGCCGCGATGTCCCGGCTCACGGCTGTGCTGCCCAAGCCGAAGTCCGTCCACCCGGCTGCACAGCGCGAGACCGAGCGGACCGTCGCCGTCGACACCCTGACCCGCGAACTGTTCACCGACCCGGACACCGCGCTGGACTACTTCGAATCCCGGGCCGCCGGGGAACCCGTCTCCCTCCTCGACGTCGGCGGCTACTTCGCCCCCAGCCTCACCGACATCCACAGCCGCTTCACCGGCCGCCTGGTCGGCGTCGTCGAGGACACCGAGAACGGCCACCGCCGCTACGAAACCCTCGACAAACTGCCCTGCCCCGTCATCTCGGTGGCCCGCTCCCCGCTCAAGGACCCCGAGGACTACCTTGTCGGCCAGTCCGTCGTGTTCTCCACCGAGGCCGTCATGCGCGGGCGCGGCGACATCCTCCACGGCCGGCCCGCCCTCGTGATCGGCTTCGGCAAGCTCGGCTCCTCCATTGCCCGGCTCCTGCACGCCAAGGGCGTCCAGGTCACCGTCTTCGACATCGACCCCGTACGCCGCACCCAGGCCCTGTCCCGGGGGTTCACCGTCGCGCGCGACCGCGAGACCGCGCTCACCGGCGCCGGCCTGGTGCTCTGCGCGACCGGCGCGGTCTCCCTGCGCGGCGAGGACTTCTCTCACCTGCGCAACGGCGCCTACGTCGCCACCGTCACCTCCAGCGAGGACGAGCTCGACCTTGCCGGCCTGCCGGACGTCTACACCCGCACGGTCGTCGGCGACCACATCACCCGCTACCAAACCACCGGCCATTACTTCTATCTGGCGAACGGCGGCAATGCCGTCAACTTCATCCACGGCGCGAGCGTTGGGCCGTTCATCTTCCTGATCCAGGCCGAGATCCTCGCCGGGATCAGGATGCTTACCCGCGGAGATCTCGCCCCTGGCATCCACGAGGTCCCCGCACCTGACCGCGAGGCCATCGCGGCGACCTGGCTCTCCTACTTCAACAGGTGATCACCATGCCCATCACGGCCCACCACATCCGCACCACCATCACCGCGTACCTTGACCAGCACCCCGAGGACAAGCGCGAGACCGACATCGTCCGGGGCCTCCTCGACGACGGCGACGACCTCACCAACCGCAAGTCCCTGCCGGGACACGTCACCGCGGGCGCGATCCTCGTCGGCCGCGACGGCCGTGTCCTGCACATCCTCCACAACGCCACCGGCAAATGGCTGCTGCCCGGCGGCCACATCGAGCCCTCCGACGACACGCTCCTGCAAGCCGCCGGCCGTGAACTCGCCGAAGAGACCGGCATTCCGCCCTACGTCGTCACCCCGCACAGCGAGATCCCGCTGCACATCGACGTCCACCCCATCGACGCCAACCCCGCCAAGGACGAGCCCGCCCACCAGCACTTCGACTTCCGCTTCCTCTTCCGTACCGCCGCCGACATCGGCGAACTGCAGACCGAAGAGGTCACCGAAGCCGCGTGGCGCACGGTGGATAGCCTCGCCGACGAGCAGCTGAAGCGGCGGGTTGCCCGGGCGCTTCTCTAACCATCGGGGGGGCGGCTCCCGAGTACGACTACGAAACCGCCGTGCTCGGGGGCCCCGAGCGTGCGATCGGTTACGGCCCTGCTTCTCTTGGCTCGGGTTTTATTCGGCATCGCCGGTCGGGGCCTGGGATTTACACGGTTCCACAGACCTCGTACCGGCGCCCTCGCCCTTCGTGCCCACCTCCAGCGGTGCTTGGCGCCGCTGTTGGAGCTGAACCCGTTCGTCGTCCGGGATGTTCATCGACTCGGCCAGCACCGCGGCGAGCACGGTCACGTCGGTGTTGTCGACGTCGGAGTCGAAGAGCCACTGGATGTTGTCCTCGGGCGTTATGAGGTCGATCGCCGAGCGCCCGTTTCCGTATGCTCTGGCCGCAGTTTTGGTTGCGCTTATATTCGGCATACCGCACATGTTGTGCATATCGCCCCCTATGTGGAATGCGCCCCCGCACGTGCGCTGCGCACCGCGCCTCGGACGCGCAATGCTGTGCCCCGGTACGAGTCGTTCCGGCCCGAAGCGGCCCGGTTCACAGCTGGCGAGGTGTTCTCAGCAGATGTCCGACGGATCAGCACTGGCAGCATGGCTGCGCGGTCCCGACAACCCGAGCCTGGAACGGGTACTCGCGGCACGCGAGGACGCCGCATCCGCCCCGGAGCCACGAACCGTGGGGGAGCTGGCGGACCGGCTTCAGCGCCCAGGTTCCGTAGCACTGGCCCTGCACCGCCTCCCTTTGCCCTGCTTTCAGGTCGCCGAGGCATTGGCTGCGGTGCAGCCACCCGCCAGCCGCACCGCCCTGGGCGATCTTCTGGGAGCGACGGACGAGGAGAGCGCTCGCGAGCTCGACTCGGTGCTGGAGACGCTCGCCGATCATGCGCTGGTCTGGCCGGACGGCAACGGCCTCCTCCGCATGGCGGCGCCGTTGCGGCAGGTGTGGGACGCGCCGCTGGGGCTGGACGTTCCGCTGGAGGCGTTGTTGGCCGGCGCGACTTCCGAAGAGCTGCGCGGCATGTTGGCGGCCTTGGGCATCACACCGCCCGGTACCAAGCAGCAGCGGCTGGCCGCCCTGGTGGGCCATCACAGCGATCCGGAACGGATCGTGGCAGTGGCCCAGAAGGCACCGCCGGCAACCCGCAAGCTGCTGGAGCGACGGTCGGGCTCCCCGTCACGTCACCCGGGCGGCACTTCCTTCGGGGCCCTGGGGACAGAATCCGAACCGGGCGCGCGATGGGCGCTGGACCGGGGACTACTGATCCAGGACCGCCACCGCTACGGGCCTGCCCGCATGCCTTCAGAGGTGGCGGTCGCGCTGCGCGGACCCGGCTGGCACGCCCCGTTCGACCCCGCCCCGCCCGTCCCGCCGCTGGTGACCGTCACCTCGGAGGAAGTACATCGGGAAGCGGCGGCGGCCGCCACGGCGTTCGCCGCGCACGCCGCCTCGGTTCTGTCCGCGTGCGCAGCCTCCCCACCGGCCCGGCTGAAATCCGGAGGGGTCGGAGCGCGCGAGCTGGCCCGGATCTGCAAAGCGGCGCACTGCGATGAGGCCGTCGTACGCATCATCCTGGAGACGGCGCATGCCGCCGGGCTGCTGGCACATGACGCAGACCACTTCTCGGCGACCGAGGCATACGACACCTGGGCGGGACGTGAACCCGCGGAGCGGCTCCCCCTGCTGCTTCAGGCATGGTGGACGCTCGCGCTCACGCCCTCCTGCGCCCGCGACGAGGACGGCAGAGCGCAACCCACGCTCACCGGAGCACTGCCCTGCGACGGCTGCGTACAGGCTCGGCACGGGCTGCTCGCCGCCGCCACCAGCGTTCCGGCCGGGCAGGGGGTGGTGAGAGCCCAGGACCTGGGACCTCTGGTTGCCTGGTGCCGTCCGTTCGCCGACCAAACCCCGCAGGACACACAGCCGTTCGCCACCGTGATCCGCGAGTCCGAACTGCTCGGCGTGCTGGCCCGCGGCGCCCTTTCACCACTCGGCGCCGCTCTGTTGACGGCCGGTTCCGACGCTGCGAACGATCTGACCACCGTCTGTCACGAGCTGCTGCCCAAGTCCGTCGGCACAGCCCGCATCGGCGGCGACCTCACAGCGGTCGTCACCGGTACGCCGTCCGCAGGGCTCACCACGCTGCTGGACTCGGTGGCCGACCGGGAAACCGGAGGCACAGCCTCGGTTTGGAGGTTCAGCGCGGCCACCGTCCGGCGCGCGCTGGACTCCGGACGCACCCCGGAGGACATCACGGCCGAACTGGCCGCCCTCGCATCCGGGCCGCTGCCGCAGCCGCTGACGTACCTCATCACCGACACCGCACGCAGCCACGGCCGGGTGCGCGTCGCCCCCGCCACCTGCGTGATCCACAGCCCGGAGCCCGCCTTGCTGGCCGAGCTCGCCGCACATCGGAAGTTCGCCGGACTCGGCTTGCGGCAACTGGCACCCACGGTGCTGATCAGTCGTACCCCGCTCGACAAGACACTCACCGCGCTACGGGCCGAGGGCTACGCGCCCATGGCGGAGACCGCCGACGGAACCGTGCGCATCGAGCGGCCCACGCATCGTCGTGCCACCGTCCCGGTTCCGGCTCCACGCACGCCCGGCCGCGCAGCTCGTGCCCGGCGCTCAGGCGCTCGTGCGGACCAGACCCCAGTGCCCGTGGACCTGGCAGCTCTGGCTGCCCGTTTGCGGGCCGCCCCTGTTTCCTCACCCGAGCCCGACCCGTACAACGGCGGAATCCCGTTCGACACTGACACTGAGGAGATCATTGCCGGAAACGCACGTCGGCTGTCCCTCACCGACGTCCGCCAGCTCGCCCACGCAGTCGATGACAGCCGGGCAATCACCATCGAATACGTCGCCACGTCGGGGAGTCGCACCATCCGCACCCTCAGCCGGCTCGATCTCGATCCGCCTTACTTGAACGCCTGGTGCCACCTGCGAAACGACGAACGCGTCTTCACTCTCTCCCGGATCCACGGCGTGATGCCGGCATAGCTCCGCAACCATGGCGCCAGTGAACCGTGAGAGATATAGCTGTCTCCATACTTGATATCAGGGAGGTGCACAATGAGCCGGACGCTGATCGACCTCGACGACGAGCTGGTCGCGGACGTGGCCAAAGCCCTGGGGACCAGCACCAAGAAGGAGACGGTCGACACAGCTCTGCGCGAGGTACTGGAGAACAGGCGGCGTGCACTGGCCCTGACCCGCCTTCGCGCGGCGGCCGACGAAGGCTCGTTCGATCTGACACTCTTCGAGGACAAGCGGAACTACCGACGGTGAACGCCGCCCTCTACCTGATCGACACCAGCGCCCTCGCCCGCTGCATGCGGGGCGACGCGGAACAACACGGCTGGGACCAAGGTAGCGGCCGCCGGCCTGATCGCCACGTGCCCCATCACGGAGCTGGAGTTCTTATGCAGCGCGCGATCGGCCGCCGACCGGGCACGCGGTATCGAGGACGTCCGGCCGATCTTCGACCGGATCCCGGTCGAAGACCGCGCCTACAACCGGGCCTGGGAGGTCCAGGAGGCCCTCACCAAACAAGGCAAGCACCGCAGCGCCGGTCCGGTGGATCTCGTTGTCGCCGCGACCGGCGAGTTGCAGGGGCTCACCTTCCCGCACTGCGACCACGACTTCGAATGCATCGCAGCAGTGACCGGCCAGCCCCTCCAGTGGTACGGCCCGGAGGGCCGTAAATAGTCGGGCGATGGCTGCAGCTCTGGTTGCGTTCGCCCCCGTCCGGGGCCGTCCGCCAGATCGCCCCTCGGCCACTCCGTTTGCGGCCCGGACAGCGCTGCCTGTGCGGGCCTTTGGCGTTCCCCTCGCCGTCCAGGCAGGCAGCAGGTCAGGTACCGGAGGCCACGGTCGGCGCCCCGAGGCACAAGGCCATGTCGTCGGCGAACGCCGTGCCGACTACGAAGACAGCCTCGGGTTGTCCCGTCCCCGAGCCCCTTTTCAGCATGAAGGCCGGCAGGGCGACGACCGCGGAAGCCAGGGCAGCCACGAAGAGCCGGGCTATTCGCTCGCGGCGGGCAGGTCACTCGCGGGAGATCAGCGCTGCGGTGCTGCACCTCGATGGGTGGCGGCAGTACGGGAAGCCGCTGCATCGCCTTCGTCTTGATCGTGGAGGCGGTGGTCGTCTCTGCTCGGTCATTGATCCATGCGCCACGCACCGGTCGCCCCGGGCCGCACCGGTGACCACCGGCGTGCCGACACCGTGGCCACCACCCCGCGCAAGGCCGGGACGTCGGCTGGTCGATCGGGAGCCGGAGCCCCGGACATCACCCGCTCCCGCTCGTCCCGCCGGCCCGGTCGCCGCGAGCGTCGGCGGACACGGGGCGCCGGGCATCGCTCGCCGCGCGGACGTCGGGCCGCCGCTCCGGGCCGGCAGCCCTCGAACGGCGGGCCGGGCCCTCGATCAGCGGGCCGGCCCCACGGCTTCCGTCTGATTCCTGTCTGGCTCCTGTCAGATTCCTGTCAGGTTCCCCGAGGTGGGCCAACCAGTGACGGCACGTCACCCTCTCCCCGGTGCGGGGGGTGCTCCTGGGATTCCTGGGGCGCTGAAGCACGACCAACAACGAGGAGACACCATCGTGAGACAGGTCTCACGCGCGCTGACGGCTGCCTTGGCGGCCGTCGCGCTGGCAGCGGGTGTGCCAGGGCCGGCGCATGCGCAGCCGGCCGCCGACTCCATACCCGGCGCGCCTCCGGGCGCCTCCGGGGAGCAGCTGCCGGAAGGGTGGCGCGTCGAGGGCGGAGAGCTGACCTGGAGCTCGCCCGAGCCCGTGGGCATGGGTGGCGCCCTGGTCGAGTTCCGCTCGGGAGAGCGGACCCTCGGCGTCCCGAAGCCCTCCCCCGACCAACGCACCTTCCGGCTCCGCCTCGACGGGGCGAAGGTCGGACCGGTGAGCGAACTCCAGGTGGTCGCCGGTTCACGGCGGCTGGACGCCGCGAGGGCCGACCACGCACCCGGTAAGCGGCGCTTGTCGGCCGCGACGGCGCCCCAGGCCCCGTTCCCCGCCAACCCGGTCGACCCCGGTGTCGCCGGTAAGTACCACACCACCAGCGGTGAGTACTCCCTGAAGTCGGTGAAGCTGCCGGGCTACGCCGAGCCCGTGGAGATGCGCGCCACGGTCGTCGGCCCGACGGACGCGCCGGGGAAGCGACCGCTGGCGCTCTTCGTCCACGGCCGCAGTGCCACCTGCTACGAGCCCGGCAAGAACAGCGCGGGCATGGAGTGGCCGTGCAAGCCGGGCAACAAGGAGATCCCGAGCTACCGCGGCTTTCTGCACGACCAGAAGCTCCTGGCATCCCAGGGCTATGTGACGGTCTCCATCTCCGCGAACGGTGTCAACGCGCAGGACGGCCGCGCGGCCGACTTCGGGGCGCAGGCCCGTTCGTCCCTGGTGCGCCAGCACCTCGCCCGCTGGGCGGAGTGGGGCGCGAACCCCGCGAAGGCCCCCGAGGCCGTGCGCGCGACGGAGCCCGCGGACCTCTCGAAGGTGCTCCTGGTCGGCCACTCCCGGGGCGGCGAGGGCGTCAACCGGGCGGCTCTCGACAGCATCTCCCCGCCGCCGCCCGCCGAGGACGGCTACCGGGGGCCGGTGGGCTGGCGGATCCGCGGCACCGTCCTGATCGGCCCCACCAACTTCGGCCAGAACCCCACGCCCGACGTGCCCTCCATGACCCTCCTGCCGGGCTGTGACGGCGATGTGAGCAACCTCCAGGGCCAGATCTACCTCGACGGCACCCGGGGCATCGGCCAGGGCACGGCGCTGCACAGCGCGGTGTACATGGTCGGCGCCAACCACAACTTCTTCAACACGGAGTGGACGCCCGGCCAGGCCGAGGGCCCGGCCGCCGACGACTTCTGGGACGACAAGGCCAACCCGGACCCGGTCTGCTCGGCACGGGCCGAGACCCGGCTGAGCGCCAAGCAGCAGCAGACGGCGGGCGCCACCTACATCGCCGCCGCCGCGCAGCTCTTCCTCGCGGGCGACGACCGGGTCCGCCCGCTGCTCGACGGCTCCGACCGGCGCGCGCCCTCGGCCGACCCCGCCCGGGTGCTGACCCACGCCGTCGGCGGCAACCGCACCCCGGCGATCCGGCCCGACGACCCGCTCTCGGTGACGAACGGGCGCGTGTGCCAGCAGGTCACGACGAGCGCCGCCCAGGCCTGCCGGCCGGACTCCGCCCCCGGTGCGTCGCCGCACTTCGCGTCCTGGGCGGACACCACCGATGAACCGGGCCGCAACGCGGTCACGGCCCGCTGGACCACGCCGGGCACCCCGGTCCGGCTGACGCCGAAGCACGCCTTCTCGCTGGCGGGCTCCGACGCGCTCGCCCTGCGGGTGATAGTGCCGCCGAACACCCGGGGCACCCAGCTCGACGTCGCCCTCACCGACACCTCCGGCAAGCGGGTGGGGCTCGGTCAGGTCACCGCCGACGGCCTCCCCGGCTCCGACTCGACGGCCGCGTACTGGGCGCGTGAGGTCCGCGTCCCGCTGAAGGCCGCCGTCAGCGCCGGTGTCGACCTGAAGCAGGTGCAGTCGCTGGAGCTCACCCCGCGCAGCAGCTCCGGCGAGTTCTGGCTGATGGACGCCTGGGGCTGGCGCCCCGGCACCCCGGCCGTACGCCCCGTCGCACTCTCGCGTGTCGACATCGGCAAGCTGACGGTCAAGGAGGGCGACTCCGGCACCCGCACCTACAACGTGCCCGTCCAGGTCACCGGCAAGGGCACCGGCGTGATCAAGCTCGCCGTCCGCGACCCGGAGACCCACGAGTCCACCGTCCGCACCGTGACGGTGAAGGCCGGTGGCTCCGTGGACGTGCCGATCACGGTCAAGGGCAATTCCCGCTTCAGCTACGACCTCAGCCACGAGGTCGCGGCCAAGGCCGTGCGCGGCACGGCGGTCGGCGGCGCCTTCGGGGGCGTGCTCGTCGAGAACGACGACCCCATGCCCACGGTCAGTGTGACCCCGGTCGCCGACTCGGTCACCGAGGGCCAGAAGCTCACCTGGAAGGTGGAGCTCTCTCAGCCCGCCGACGTCAACATCGAGACGAGGTTCGACCTCTTGCCGGTGAGCGAGGGCACGGAGCTGTCCACGAAGGACGTCGACGAGGAGTGGCTCTCCAGTCTCGGCGAGGCCGCAGACCCGGAGCGGCCCCTGTCCACGAACAGCCCCTCCCTCTGGGTGTCCGTCCGCAAGGGCGAGACGAGCACCGAAGTGTCCGTGCCCACGATCGCCGACGCGCTGACCGAGTCGGAGGAGTCCCTGCGGATGCAGGTGTACATCCTCAAGGAGAACGATTGGCTGGAGGGCCCTCTCCTCACGGGGAAGGTCACGGACGCGCGCCAGGGCTGACACCCGGGGACCAGACGTCCCACGCTGACGGTGCCTGAGCGCACCACCTGGACGATGGCACCGGCCCCCGACACGGGGGCCGGGGCCATCGGCGTGAGGGGGCCACGCGGGGGCCGGGGCCATCGGCGTGAGGGGGCCACACGGGGGCCGGGGCCATAAATGGGGCTGACACCAACGGGCTTGGTGGGACGGCCGTGGTGAGTGCGGACGGCCGCGCCTCTGGCGTCTGACGGCATGCGATGTGCACGGAACCGTGCGCCGATGTACCCCTTCGTTGCACAGCGATCGGTAGGTGGTTCTGTCCTCGCGGCCGCCCCTGCCGAGTCCGGATTTCCTACGCGTCGGCGAGCAGTGGGTCGTACGCGGTCGAGCGCCGGCGACCCGACATGAAGGAGAGGAAGTCCTTCACGAACGCGCTGCGGGAGTACCTTGCGTCGGCGTCGGCCACCGTGCGCTGGAACCCGGTCCGGAACAGGGCCCGGTACTCGTCCGCGTCGATGAACTGGTTGCCGTCCGCGTCGGTGACGTCGAAGAGCACTTCGGCGACCCTGATCAGCGCGGGCCCGGCGAGGGAGGGGACGGCGGCGGCGTACTCCTCCTTGCTGATGCGGCCGTCGCCGTCGGTGTCGAGGGCCGCCTGGAGTTCTCTCCACCACTCGGCATACGCGTTGTAGAGCCTGGTCTCCTCCGGTTCGTCCAGATCGAGGCGGGACGACAACTCCCGGGCCATGGCGGCGAGATCGGGCCAGTCCAGGTAGCCGTCGCCGGTCTGGTCCAGCACCTCGGTGAAGAATGCGCCGGCGCTCCGCTGCGACCCGGTTCCCTCGGTGGGACCGTGCTGCACGGCTGACGGCGTGACCAGCCGGAACAGGGCACCGGCCTGCTTCATCCGGCCGCGCAGCGCGGTGAGCGTCGCGGCTTGAGAGGCGTCGCTGTACGGGGACGGGTGGAGCAGGCCGGTGAGGCTCTCGGTCCGGAGCCAGTTGTCGGGCAGGAAGCGTGCCAGGCCGGCGGCCACGTAGACGCTCTGCATCAGCGTCTGGGCACCAGGAATTTCGGGCAGACCCGCCCGTCGGCGGAAAGGCTCGGGGAGGGACGCCACTGTGATCGTGCCGATGACCGGGCCCGCGAGCGCGCGGCCCGCCGCCCACACGGTGGGCAGGCCGTCCAGCAGGGGCGGCGCCGGGAGATGGTCGAAGAGCTTGTAGAGGATGATGCGCAGCGCCTCCGTGTCCTCCAGTTCCTCCTGGACCATGTGGTCGTAGTACGGCCAGAACTCCTGCAACGTGGGCGGCAGATGGCCGGCCCCGTCCCCCAGGGCCGCAAGGAATGCCTGGTACTCGGCGTAGAGCCGTTCCATGGAGATCTGGTCGAGCGGCTGCCCGCTCAGTCGGCACATGGTGACGGAGCTCTCGAAGAGCGTCGCGACCACCCAGGCGCGGACCTGGGGGTCCATCGCGTCGTAGGGCCGGTCCTGTGCGTCGGTGCCGCTCAATCGCGCGTGCAGGCGGTTGAGCCGGGCCGCCTCCCTCTGCCGCTCGTGATCGTCGGTGCCGAACATGCGCTGCAGGCTCACGAGAGTGTTGCGCAGCCGTCGCCACGGGTGTGCGACGAACGTCGAGTTGTCGATCAGGGCCGCGCCGATCTGCGGGTGGGCGGCCTCCAATACCGTGGCCCTGACCATGGCCAGTGCCCAGCGCGGATCGTTGAAGAACCGGTGGAACTGCGAGTCAGGACCGAACAGAGAGCCGAACTGTGCTTCGGGGGCCGGCCGTGCCGGGTCACCGTGGTGATCGGTGGCTCCGGAACGCGTGTGCCTGGGGCGGCTGCTGCCTGTGTCCGTCACGGGTGAGGTGCTCCGTTCGCGTGCGGCGTCACGCCGCCGAAGCGGCGATTGCGTTGCTGATAGGCGTGCAGGCACTCCGAGAAGTGCGGCGCGCGGAAGTCGGGCCAGAGCACCGGCGGGAACATCCACTCGGCGTAGGCCACCTGCCAGAGCATGAAGTTGGAGATCCGCTGTTCGCCGGAGGTCCGGATGACGAGGTCCACGTCGGGCGTATCGGAAAAGGGCAGGTGAGCGGCGAAGTGCTGCTCGTCGACGGCGTCGGCCGGCACCCCGCTGCGGATGAGGGACCGTGCCGCCTCGACGATGTCCCTGCGTCCACCGTGGTCGAACGCCACGGTCAGCGTCATGCCTCGGTTCGGGGCGGTCAGCGTCATCAGGTCGGCGAAGTCCCGGGCCAGCGGCCCGGGGATCCTCGGGTCCGCCACCCCGAGGAACCGGCACCGGATGCCGCGCGCGTGCAGCAACGGGGCGTGCTTGCGTACCACGCGGCGCGCCAGGTGCATGAGGAAGTCGACCTCGTTGCCCGGGCGTTGCCAGTTCTCGGTGGAGAACGCGTACAGGCTCAGCCACTCCACTCCCGACGTCCGCGCCGCCTCGATGACGTCGATCACCGTCGTCTCCGCCGCCCGGTGACCCGACGTACGCGGCAAGGACCGCCGTGCCGCCCACCGGCCGTTCCCGTCCATCACGCACGCGACATGGCGCGGCACACCCCTGCGCCGGTCCTCGCCGGTCGGGCGACGCGGAGGCGGATGGGCCGATGACGAGGCAGAGGTGCCGTCGGCTCGTTCAACCGTCATCCGTACTCTCCCGGCTGCCGCACCACAGTCCCCCTCCGCCTCGTGCCCACCTGCCGGTCGCAGCGCCTCCTGGCGGCAGGACACTGCCGCCGTGGGCCCGGACAGCGCCCCGCTGCGTCCGGGCTCTGCCGAGCGCGTTGCGCATCCGCCGGAAACCTGTCGGGGCCTGGGCGAGTTCCGCCCCGGCTGGACGGCGGACCGGCCTGCTCCGCAGACGGCGGACCGGCCTGCTCCGCGGACGGTCCCCGGGGATCCTCCGCCGCAGCGCCCCTCGGATCGACACTCAGCAGAGTGCCCGTGCCCGGCCCCGGACACATCGCAATCTCCGCATATTCACCTGTAGTACGTCAGTCCGCTTTAACGACCTCATGGTTGCGCCCCGACCGGAATCGGAACGCCCTCACCCCCGACCTCAATCCGGAACGCTCTCTCCTCGGACCTCAACCCGGAACGCTCTCTCCTCGGACCTCGATCCACAACGCTTTCACCCCGGACTTCAATCCGGAACGCCTTCACCCCGGACCTCGATCCGGAGGGCTTTCTCCTCGGCGTCCGCCAGCCGGAAGAACAGAGGAGGCAGCACCAGTTCGACCGCGGTCAGCACCACCTGGAACCAGTGGGGCCACCCGAGCGCGGCGAGGGACAGCAGCCGCCCGAGCGCGCCCAGCAGGAACACCCCGGCCAGCCACCGCACCGCCGTCGCGGGGATCGGCGACTGCCGGGCCGCCCAGAGCCAGGCGAGGCCGTACCCGGCGAAGATCGCACCGAAGAAACGCCCGAGGCTGTCGACCGTCGGTCCGGCCGGACCCGCGCCCGGGATCGCGGCGTTGCCGAGCAGTACGTGGAAGAGCCCGATCGCCACGCAGGCGTACCCCATCGCCTGCGCGAGCCCCCGAAGTGCCTTGATCCTGAGCATGATTCGGCACCCCCCCGCCGCTAGTAGACACTCGTCTACTAAGGTACGGCCCACTAGTAGACATGTGTCAAGTAACATCCGCCTGTGCCTCCCCGCCAGCGGCTCAGCCCCGCCGAACGCCGTGCCCAGCTCCTCGCCGTCGCCGCGCAGCTCTTCGCCGCGCACCCGTACGACGAGGTGACGATGGAGGACGTCGCCGAGCACGCCGGGGTCTCCCGCGCGCTGCTCTACCGCCACTTCCCGAGCAAGCGAGAGCTCTTCGCCGCCCTCTACCAGCAGGTGTCCGAGCGGTTGCTCGCCAAGACCCGGCTCGACCCCGCAGACACCCTGATCGAGCAGCTCATCGAGGGCCTGGACGCCCATATCGAGTACTTCGCGGAGAACCGCAACACCGTCCTGGCGGCGAACCGGGTGCTGGCGGGCGACCGCCTGGTCCAGACGATCATCTCCGGCGAACTCGACGCCCTGCGCCAGCGGCTGCTCGGCGTGCTCCCGCTCACGGACGACGCCACCCGGGAGGCGGTGTCGGGCGTTCTGAAGAGCTGGCTGGTGTTCGTCCAGGTGCTGTGCCTGGACTGGCTCGCCAAGGAGACCTGCACCCGTGCCGAACTGCGCGATGTGTGCATCGGCGCCGTTCTGGGCGCCATCCGGCCCCTCCTCGGCAAGGACCCCGCCCCGGACTGGCCCCGGTGAAGAACACGTCACCGGGGATCGGGCGGGCCCGGTGCGCGCGCACCCGGCGGGACCAGGCCGCCGGCGCATAGCCGACGCATCCGCCCTCCTCTACCGCCCCCTCGACGGTCCAACGCGTCCGCCGTCCTCTACCGCCCGGCGCGTCCGCCCTCCTCGACGGCCCGGCGCGGCCGCCCTCCTCGTCCGTCCGGCGCGTCCGCCGTCCTCGACGGCCCTCCTCGACGGCCCGACGCGTCCGCCCTCCTCGTCCGTCCGGCGCGTCCGCCGTCCTCGACGGCCCTCCTCGACGGCCCGGCGTGTCCGCCCGCGAGGGCGGCCTCGCGCGGGAGCGTCCTCACGGCGTCGGGGGCGATGGCTGCCTGTCGACGCTCCTGCCGGTCACCGCTCTGTTCGACGCTCGCCCGCTCAGGTGTCCGCGTGGTGGCGTCCGGGCGGCAGCCGTTCTCGGACAAGGTCGCCCGACCGGCGGCGGAAGGAGGGCCGCGGACCGTTCACGGCCACTGTCCCCCGGCCGGAGACCGCGGACCGTTCGCGGCCACGGGACAGCCCCGGTCTCCGGGCCGGACCCTCGGTGCGCCGTCCGGGACAACGGCCGCTTCGGCGCTCTGCCTCCCGCCCGGAGCGGGCCTGATACCCGGCTGACACAAATTCGCGCCGTGCTGGACGCACGGCCCTGATCGGCCGGACACGGCCACCTCGCAGGCTGGGCGCCGTACGCGGTACTCGTGTACGCCGGGCGATGAGAGGTGGTTGTCGGTGACTGTTCTTCGGATACGTACTGCTGGGACAGGCAGGGAAGGGCAGGCACGGCGTGGGGTGGTGTGGGCTTCGGCCGTCGCGGTCACCGCGGTCGGGATCGGCGGCTGGGTGGGACTCTCCGCCGGCAGCGGCGGGGGGCGAGGGGACGGGTCCGGGGCCGCCGCCGTGCGGGCGGCGGAGGTGGCGGACCGGATGGACCTGCCGTGGCCGCGGGAGGGCCAGGCGAGCATCGAGGTCGAGGGCATCGGCAGCCTCGGCAGCAAGGGCGGGCAGGAGTCCGTGCCGATCGCGAGCGTCACCAAGGTGATGACCGCGTACGTGATCCTCAAGGAGCATCCGCTCAAGGACGGGGAGAAGGGGCCGGAGATCACGGTCGACGCGGCTGCCGCGCAGGAGGCCCACTCGCTCAGCGAGTCCAGCGCCCCGGTCCGCGAGGGGCAGCGGATCACCCAGCGCAAGCTCCTGGAGCTGTTGCTGCTGCCGTCCGGCAACAACGTGGCCCGGTTGCTGGCCCGTTGGGACGCGGGTGGTCAGCAGGAGTTCGTGGTGAAGATGAACCGCGCCGCAGCCGCACTGGGGATGACCCGGACGACGTACACCGGGGCCAGCGGTGTTGAGCCCACCACCAGGAGCACCGCCGACGATCAGCTCAAGCTCGCCCGCCGGGCCATGAAGGACCCGGTGCTGCGTGCGGTGGTGGCGATGCGCGACACGACGGTCCCCGGGGTTCCCGGCACCGTGATCAACACCAACCGGCTGCTGGAGAGGCCCGGCGTGATCGGGTTGAAGACCGGGTCGAGCACGCCCGCCGGCGGCAATCTGATGTGGGCCGCCGAGGCGGCATCCGGCACGGCACGGCATCTCGTGCTCGGTGTCGTGCTGGGGCAGAGGCCCCACACGACGCCCGCCGAAGGCCTCCAGGCCGCCCTGGAGAGCAGCGGCCGCCTGATCGACGCGGTGCAGAAGGACCTTCCCGGCGCCCTCGCCGAGCACGGTGGCAGGGCGGTGCGGTCATGACCGCACCGGTCGAGTGCACGGACCGTGAGGCCGGAGCGCGACCGGAACCCACTGCGGGCCGCACCGGCACGTGGCGGCATGGATGGCCGCTCGCCGCGGCCAACAGGGGCGCTTGGCGGCGCGGACGGCTGACCGCCGGAGGCCGCGGGGGCGCCTGGCGGCGTAGACGGCTGATCGCCCGAGGCGACGGGGGCGCCTGGCGGCGCGGACGGGTGACCGCCGCGGCCGCCGCACTGTCCGCGCTGGTCATGGCCGGGCACACCTGGATGCCGAACGGGTTCGGCGGCCTCGGCAGCCTCCTCGAAACGTTCCTGCCCTGGCTCGGGGTGAGCGTGCCCGTGCTGCTCGCGTCGGCGGCGGTGCGGCGGTCGGCAACCGCAGGTGTCGCGGTACTGCTTCCGGCCGTCGTCTGGTGCTCCTTGTTCGGCGGCATGCTCGTGGACAAGGGGTCCGCCGGCGGGGATCTGACCGTGGTCAGCCACAACGTCAACGACGAGAACCCCGACCCGGCCCGGACCGCGCGCGAACTGGCCTCTTCCGGTGCCCAGTTGCTCGCCCTGGAGGAGCTGACCGCGCGTACGGCACCCGCGTACGAGCGCGCCCTGGCCGATACGTATCCGCACCACTCGGTGCAGGGCACGGTCGGGCTGTGGAGCACGTACCCGCTGCGGGACGTGGAGCCGGTCGCGATCATGCCGTGGACCCGTGCCCTGCGGGCCACGGCCGACACCCCGAAGGGGGCCGTCGCCGTCTATGCCGCCCATCTGGCGTCGGTACGGGTGCTCCCGAGCGCGGGCTTCACCACGGCCAGGCGCAACGAGGCGGCCGGGAAGCTGGCCGATGCCGTACGAGCCGAACCGCTGGCCCGGGTCGTGGTCGTGGGCGACTTCAACGGCACGACCGACGACCGCGCGCTGCGGCCGGTGACCTCCCGGCTACGGTCGGCCCAGGAGGAGGCCGGTGACGGCTTCGGCTTCAGCTGGCCCGCGTCGTTCCCGGTGGCCCGGATCGACCAGATCCTGGTAAAGGGTGTCATACCGGTATCATCCTGGGTCCTGCCGTCCACCGGGAGCGACCATCTGCCGGTCGCAGCGGCTCTGCGCCTCTGAGGGGGCGGGCGGTGGCCACTTCCCTCCACAACGGGATGCCCTCGGGACAACCAGTGATCTCGGGCAGTTCGGTACCGATCGACTTTCAGGTGACGTGATGCAACAGCACGACCGCGGCTCGGCAGGTCAGCACGACGCCGGTCCCACCGGCCCCACCAGCCCCACCCCTGCCTCCCCTGCCTCCCCTGCCTCCCCTGCCTCCCCTGCCGGAGCGTCCGTCCCGGCTGCCGTCCCCGGCTCCGGGTCCGTTCACGTCCTGCTGGTCGAGGACGACGAAGCGATCCGCAGGTCCGTCGGGATGGCCCTGGACCGCTACGGCTACCAGGTGTCGGCGGCGCCCGACGGCCTGACGGGCCTTGAGATGTTCCGGGAAGGCCGGCACGATCTGCTGCTGCTCGACATCATGCTGCCGCACCTCGACGGCATCGGACTGTGCCGCAGGATCCGCGAGACGAGCCAAGCGCCCATTCTGATGATGTCCGCTCGCGGCGACGCGCTGGACGTGGTGGCGGGGCTGGAGGCCGGTGCCGACGACTACGTCGTCAAACCCGTCGACACCAGTGTTCTGGTGGCGCGGATCCGCACCCTGCTGCGCCGGGCCACCTTCACCGCGCCCGCCACAGCCGCCGGCCGGCCGGTCGACGACGGTCTTCTCACCTTCCGTGACCTCACCGTCGACACCCGTGGTCTGGAAGTCCGCGTCTCCGGGCGACCGCTCGCGCTCACCCCGACCGAGCTGCGGCTGCTCCTGGAGTTCGTGGCCGCGCCGGGCATCGCCCTGCAACGGCAGACACTCCTGCGCAAGGTGTGGGACTACGGGTGGGACGGCGACATCCGGGTGGTCGATCTGGCGGTGCAGCGGTTGCGCAAGAAGATCGGCGCCGATCACATCGAGACCGTACGTGGCTTCGGCTACAAGTTCCGGCGCTGAGATGCGGCAGACGACCGGCCCCGCCCCCGCCCTCGGTGCCCGCGCCGACCGCATGCCGTCCGACGACGGCCTCGGCCACGCGCTGCGCCGCCTCACCGACCTGCGATCACTGCGCTGGAAGATCGCTGCCGGGGTCGCGGCAGCGGCCTGCGCGATGGCGCTGGGCATCGGGGTCCTGGTCCACCGGACCACCGAGGCCCGCTCCATGAACATCGGCCGCTCCACCGCGTTGCGTGAACTGGATGCGGCCGAAGCCGATTTCCGGGGCGCACCGACCGCCCGGACGTCACCGTCCGCGCCTGCTGCCATCTACCTGGTCGGCGACAACGTACCGGATCAACTGCAGAAACGGCTCGCCTCCGCTCCCAGGCCCATGGTCGTGACCTGGTACGACACCCGGAAGCCGGCCCAGGGGCCGCGGATGTGGGCGGCGGACCGCGTCGACGGCACAGTGCTGGCCGTCTGGGTGGACATGGGCGCCGAGCTGCGCAGTGTCCAGGCCCTGGACCGGCACATGAGATACGCGGCTCTCGCCACGCTCGCCGTCGTCGTCCCCCTCACCGTCCTCGCCGCCGAACTGGTGCTCCGGCGACTGCGCCGGGTCGCCGGGACCGCCCGCCGCATCAAACGCGGCGACCTGGACGCCAGGACCCGAAGCCGCAGCCACGACGAGATCGGCGAAATCTCCTCCGCGGTCGACCTCATGGCGGACGCCCTGCAGGACCGGCTGCACAACGAACAGCGTTTCACCGCCGACGTCGCCCACGAACTGCGCACCCCGCTCACCGGCCTCGTCACCTCCGCGTCCCTCCTCCCGGAGAGCGAGGCCACCGACCTGGTCCGCGACCGCGTCCAGGTGCTGCGCGCCCTCGTGGACGACCTCCTGGAGATCTCCCGCCTGGACGCGGGGGCCGAGGAGGCGGACGCCCAACCGGTGCCGCTCGGCGAGCTGGTGGCGGAATCCGTGCGGCGCACGGGCCTGGAGACGCGGATCGCGGTGACCGGTCAGCCGGTCGCCGCGACCGACCCCCGTCGGCTCGACCGCATCGTCACCAACCTGGTCCTCAACGCCCACCGCCACGGCGCGGCACCGGTCGAGGTCACGGTCGACGGCATGACCGTCGTCGTCCGCGACCACGGGCCGGGCTTCCCCCAGGAACTCCTCGACCACGGACCCCAGCGCTTCCGCACCGGAGCCGCGGAACGCGGCCACGGGCACGGTCTCGGCCTCACCATCGCCCTCGGCCAGGCCCACGTCATCGGCGCCCGCCTCACCCTGGCGAACGCCGCCACCCCCCGCGGAGCCGTCGCCACCCTGGAACTGCCCGGAGAAGCGGCCCCGCCCGCAGCCCGACCGCCGGCAACCTGACCGCCGGCGAACTGCCCACCCGCAGCCCGACCGCCCGAAGCCCGACCACCCGCAAACTGACCGCCGACAACCTGACCGTCGGCAACCTGACCGCCGGCCGGCGGAACGGCAGGCCCCCGCGGCCCGCTCTGCTACAACCATCCGACGTCGCGGCAGGTCTGGATCATCGTCCAGCAGCCTTCTGGCCTGTATATGAAAGCCACGTGGGCGGAGCTCTCTCATCGCAAAGGAACGCTCACCGATGCTCGCACGGCACCTCCTGCGCACCGCGACCGTCTCGCTGACCCTCGCCGCCACCCTGCTCGCCACCGGCGGCGCCGAGGCGGTCGGCGCGGCCTCCCACTGGGAGGTCTCCCTCTCCGGGGACAGCCCTGCCGAATCCCTGATGTCGGTCTCCACCGTCGGTGACGATCTGGCCTGGGCGGTCGGCCGGAAGGAACAGCACGGCGTCATCATGCGCTGGGACGGGGAGAAGTGGGGCGAGGACACCGCCCCGGGGCTTCCCGACGTCTGGCAATGGTCGTCGGTCAGCGCCGTGTCCGCCGACGACGTCTGGGCCTACGGCACGGTGGGCAGGGACCAGGCGCTGGTGCACTACGACGGCGAACGCTGGACCAGTGTTCCCACCACCGGCCCCGCCGACGACTCCTGGCCCGAGGTCCCGATCAAGGCTGTCCCCGGACGGCTCTTCAAGGGCGGCCAGGCCCTCTACACGTATGCCGACGGCGCATGGCAGACCTTCGCGCTGCCCCGCCTCGTCGACATCCGGGACATCGACGCCCTGTCCGCGGACGACGCCTACGCGACCGGCATGCGGTACCCGGTGGACGGCGGCCACCCGGTGACCTACCACTGGGACGGGACCACCTGGACGCTGATGGAGGAACCCCCCGTGCGTGCCGGTACGGACACCGCCAAGATCACCGCGGAGTCCCCGGACAGTGTCTACGTGGCCGGGTGGGCCGACGGCCCGGACGCCGACCCGCCCGTCCCGAGCGTCGCGCACTGGGACGGCACCGCGTGGAAGGACGTCACCGGATCGCTCGCCGGCCTCTACCTCCACGCGATCGCCTCCGACGGCCGCGGCGGTCTGTGGGTCACCGGCAACGACCAGGCCGAACCGGCCGCATCCGAGCCGGTCTTCTGGCACTACGACGGCACCACGTGGACCAAGGAACCCGGAGCGACGGCGCCCGACGGCGACACCCGGTGGCCGTCCTACTCCTTCTACGATCTGGCGCCGGCCGGCGACTCCGGCGACTTCTGGGCCGTCGGCGACTACTCCACGCCGATGACCGGGACCGGCGACCACTCGGTCAACGGTCTGATCGAGCGGTCCAAGGTGCTCCCCCCGACGACGACCCGCGGCTGACGGGTCCGCCGGAACCTTCCGGCAGCCGGAAACGGTTCGGCGTTCCGCACAACGGACGGCGCCCCCTCCACGGTCCTGGAGGGGGCGCCGTCCGTCGTGCGGGGCCCTGGAGTGTCGTGCGGGACCCAGGGGCCGGTCGGCCCCGGTTGCGTACAGCGACACACAACGCCGCGCGGCAACTGCGACACGCAACGCCGCGAGGCATCAGGCGGGTGCGGACATGCAGTCCCCGGTAGTCCTTCGCGGTTCCGTGAGTTTCAGCCGTCGCTGAGAGCTCCGGTATCGAGAGGATCTGCCGGGGGCCTGGCCAGAGCCAACGAGTGGGTCACGCGCATCGGCGAACGTCTTCGTCGACAGTACGGCTCGCTCTGGTTTTCTGGTGTATTGATGATTTTCCTCCGTATTCGCCCCGGGTCAAGGGGTTTGCTGGATCTTCCTGAGAAAAATCCCATCTGCGCTGGTGCCGGGGTGGTGGGCGGTGCCGGTGTGGTGGCCGGTGCCTGGGCCTGTGCCGGTACCTGTGCCGGTACCTGTGCGGATGACTCCATTGGTCCGCCATTGCGCGCGGATCCTGAACGGTGCTCGCAGGCTGAGGCGGGAGTACTACAGGAAGGGCGGCCCCTTGATGAGGATTGTCGTCGATCTCAACCGGTGTCAGGGGTACGCACAGTGCGCCTTCCTCGCACCCGATGTCTTCGCCATGCACGGCGAAGAGGCGTTGCTGTACAACCCGCACGCCGACGAGATGCAGCGGGAGCAGGTGATGCGTGCCGCGACCGCGTGTCCGGTGCGGGCCATTCAGGTGGAGGACCTGGACGGTGCACCGGCCGCGGCGGAAAAGGGGCTGTCCAGTGTCCGGTGACGGGTTTCTGGAGTGGCTGAGGCGCGAGGGCCGCATCGTGATCGTCGGCGCCTCGCTGGCCGGGCTCCGGGCGGCGGAGACCCTGCGGAAGGAGGGCTTCGCCGGTTCTCTCACGCTGATCGGCGACGAGCCCCACGAACCGTACGACCGGCCGCCCCTGTCCAAACAGGTCCTGCTGGGCCACGCGACCGCCGACCGCACCGAATTGCCCCGGCGCCTCGCCCTCGACGCGCACTGGCGGCTCGGTGTCGCCGCCACCGGGCTGGACATGGCGGCCAGGCGGGTGCGGCTGGCCGACGGGGACGAAGTGGAGTACGACCGGCTGCTGATCGCCACCGGTGTGCACGCGCGGCCCTGGCCGCACGAGACCGAGGCCCGACTGGACGGGGTCTTCGTGCTGCGTACGCGCGACGACGCGGCCCGGTTGCAGCGGCGGCTGGCGGCGTCGCCCCGCCGGGTGCTCGTCGTGGGCGCCGGCTTCACCGGTTCGGAGATCGCCTCGGCCTGCCGCGAGCGCGGGCTGCCGGTGACCGTCGCCGAGCGCGGTGCGGCGCCGCTCGTGGGGGCGCTGGGCGGAGTGATCGGCCGGGTGGCCGCGGAGCTGCAGCACGACCACGGCGTGGACCTGCGCTGCGGGATCATGGTCACGAGCCTGGAGGGCGACCCGGCAGGGCGGCTCCGGCGCGCCCATCTGTCCGACGGCACCACCGTCGACACGGATGTCGCGGTGGTCTCGCTCGGCGCGTCGCGGAACACCGAGTGGCTGGCCGGTTCCGGGCTCGGCGCCGGCCCGCGCGGAATCGCCTGCGACGCCGGATGCCGGGCCTTCGACGTGAGGGGCATCGTGACCGACGACGTCTTCGTCGCCGGTGACGTGGCACGGTCCCCGCACGCGCTGTTCGGGTACCAGTTCCTGTCCCTCGAACACTGGGGCAACGCCGTCGCCCAGGCCGAGACCGCCGCGCACAACATGATCAGCAGCAGCTCGGAGCGCCGTCCGCATCTGTGGGTGCCGGCCTTCTGGTCCGCCCAGTTCGGGGTCAACATCAAGTCGGTCGGCGTCCCGTCGCTGGGCGAGGAGATCATCGTCGCCCAGGGGTCGCTCTCCGATCACCGCTTCACCTGCGTGTACGGATACCAGGGCCGTGTCATCGCCGCAGTCACCTTCGACCAGACGAAGTGGCTGGAGTTCTACCAGCGGCAGATCGAGTCGGCCGCGCCGTTCCCGCCGGTCTATTCCTCGGTGGACCGCCGTCCCGAAGGTCTGCGGCCGGTCCCGGCCGAGTTCCCGGATCCCTCCCTGCCCACCCACGGGCCGTCCGTCACCGTGAGCGGCTACTCACCGACCGACCAGCGGATCACCTTCACCCCCGCCCGAGCCTGACCCACGGCCCGGAAGCCCGGACCACTCGGAGGGCCCGGACCGACCGCAAGCCCGGACCGACCGCAAGCCCGGACCGGCCGGAAGCCTCGTAAAACCCGCAAACCGGAAGCCCGGAGACCGGAAGCCCGCCGTCCCACCGCCCACAAGGACGCCACCATGACGCACCACACACTCCTGCGGCAGATCCTCGACTACTCCAACCGCGCCGACCCCTATCCGCTGTACGCCGAGCTCCGCAAGACGCCGGTGCTTCAGGAGGGGAGCGACATCTTCGTCGTCAGCACGTACTGGGAGATCAAGAACCTGCTGCACGACCCGCGGATCAGCTCGGACGCCCGCAACCTCTCCCCCGGGGCCGCCGGCACGTACCTCCAGGAGGAGGAGGAGTCTGCTCTGCCGCCCGCCTTCCTGAGACTCGACCCTCCCGAGCACGACCGGCTGCGCCGCATGGCGATGCGCCCCTTCGGTCCGCCGGAAACCCCCCGGCGCATCCACGACATGCGCAGCGAACTGGCCCGGATCGTCTCCGGCCTCATCGACGATTTCGGGGACCGGAACCAGGTCGACCTCGTCGAGGACTTCTCGTACCCCTTCCCCGTCACCGTGATCTGCCGGCTGCTCGGGATCCCGCGCGAGGACGAGGCGCGCTTCCACGCCTGGGCCGACACCATCGCCGCCGGACTCGACCCGGACCCGGGCCAGGACGCCGGCGAGCGGCGCCACGTCACCCAGCAGGCCCGCACCGAACTGGGCGCGTACCTGTCCGAGCTCATCGAGGAACGCAGGACCGCGCCCGACGACGGCATGCTCTCCGAGTTGATCAACCAGCACGGCGGCACGGACGGGCAGATGACCCGGATGGAAGTGCTCAGCACGGCCGCGCTGCTCCTGATCGCCGGTCACGAGACCACGGTCAACCTCATCACCAACGGCATGCTCACCCTGCTCCGCCACCCCGACGTCCTGGAGCGGCTGCGGAACGACGCCGGGTCGGCCCTCCCGATCGTCGAAGAACTCCTGCGCTTCGAACCTCCCGTGCAGTTGCTTCCGCAGCGCACCACGCTCGCGGACATCGACATCGGCGGCACCACCATCCCCAAGGGCGCTTCCGTCTGGCTCGTCCTGGCCTCCGGCAACCGGGACCCGCAACGCTTCACCGACCCCGACCGCTTCGACCCCGACCGCGAGGACAACCAGCACCTCGGCTTCGGCAGCGGCATCCACAACTGCTTCGGCGCGCCCCTCGCCCGCCTGGAGGCACAGCTCGCCCTGACCGCGCTCGCCCGCAGGCTCGACGGCCCCCGGCTGGTGAAGGACCCTCCCCCGTACCGGCAGAACGCCGTGCTGCGCGGGCCCCGCCACCTGGACATCGCGTTCGACGGGCTCCGTGCCTGAGGGACAGCCCTTAGCCATGGCTCCTGTCGCTCCTGTCGCTCCTGTCGCTTCTGTCGCTTCTGTCAGGGACCGCCGACCATGATGGACGGATGCCTACGCGTGAACCGGACCGGCACGACACATGGCCCTCGCTGGAGCAGATCCTCGGGCTCATCGCCCCCGGGATGCTCGATGTCGTCGTGGCACCGCGCGGCACCGGTGTGCCGGTGGCCGATGTGGCGCTGCACGATGCCGGTGAGGAGCGGGACGAGGGGGCCCGGCCGGTGTCCGCGTCCGGGCTGATCCTGCTCGCGGTGGGCGTGGAGGCCGCCTCGCCCGAGGCCGTCGACGTGCTGCGCGACGCCGACCGGGCCGGGGCCGCGGCCGTGGTGCTGCGGCGGGGCGGTCGCGGGCCCCGGGCGGCGCTGGTGGAGGCGGCCCGCCAGGGGCGTACGGCGCTGCTGACCCGGCGGCCGGGGCAGGGGTGGACCGAAGTGTTCGGCCGGCTGCGGACCGCTCTGGCGCACAGCGCCCCGACCCGTTCCGCCCCCGGGCCGACCGGACCTGACGGGGCGGGTGGTGTGGGTGGTGTGGGCGGTGCGGTCGGCACCGGCGGCGTGGGCGGACTGCGGCTCGGCGATCTGTCGGGGCTGGCCAATACGGTGGCGGACCTCGTCGGCGGTGCCATCACCATCGAGGACCCGCAGTCGCGGGTGCTGGCGTACTCACGGATGCACCACGAACCCGATCCGCTGCGCAGACTGACGATCCTCGGGCAGGAGGTCCCCCGCTGGCGGGTCGTCGAACTCCGCGAGAGCGGCTTCTTCCAAGCGCTGTGGAGCACCGACGACGTGGTGCACCGGCCCGCCGACGACCGGTCCGCCGAGCGGCTCGCCATCGCCGTGCGGCACGGGTCCGAGGTGCTCGGATCCATCTGGGCCGCGGCGGACGGGCGGCCGCTCGCCGAGGGCGCGGCAGCGGCGCTGCGCACGGCCGCCCGCGCCGCCGTACCGCATCTGTCCCACCATCGGACGTGGGGCCGGGCGGCAGCCCGAGCACAGGAGGAGGCCGTGCACGCGCTCCTGTACGGGCCCGCGTACGCGGTACGGGACGGGTACGCGGTACGAGACGGGTACGCGGTACGAGACGGGTACGCGGTACGAGACACCTACGCCGTCCACGACACGTACGGGGTCCACGACGGATACGCGGCACAGGACGCGTACGCGGTGCCGGACACCGACCCGGTGCGGGGCGCGCACGGCGCCTGGGCCGCGCACGATGCCGGAATCGCACCGGACCGCCCGTACACGGTGATGGTCGCGGAGGCGTACGACAGCCGGGCGCTCGGCGCCGCGTCCGGTCCGGGCCCGGGGGGCGCCGCCGAGCAGCGGGTTCTGGACGTGCTCGCGCTGCAGGCCGCCGCGTACCGGCCGGGGTGTGTGACCGCGCGCTCGGGGCGGCGGCTGTACGTCCTGGTCCCGGCGGTGGACGGTGAGGCCGATCCGGCGCGCGCCCTGCTGGCGACGGCCCGCTCGGTGCCGCGCAGTGTCGTGTTCGCGGGCGTCGGCCCGGTGGCAGCGGACCTGTCGGGGCTGCCCGCGTCGCGGGAGGCCGCGGAACTGGTGGTGCGGGTGCTGCGGGAGCGGTCCGCGGCGCTGCCGGTCGCGGAGGTGGTGTCGGCGGTCGCGGCCTTCGGCGAGCTGGTCCCCGACACGTCGGTGCTCCGGGTGCTCGACCGGGTCGCGCCGTTGTGGACGTCCCTGGCGGGGCCGGTGCACGCGCTGGTGGAGCACGACCGCGCGCACGGTTCGGAGTACGGCGCGTCGGTCACCGCCTACCTCGACGCGTTCGGCGACACGGGCGCGGCCGCACGGCGCCTGAACGTGCACCCCAACACGCTGCGCTACCGGCTGCGCCGGGCCCGGGAGCTGTTCGGCGTCGATCTGGACGACCCGGCCGTACGGCTCCTCGCGGACATCGGGCTGCGGCTCGCGGAACGCGGAACGCGGGGGCCGAGCAGCCGCTGATCCTTCGGCTGTCCGGTGCCACAAAGGAATCGGGCAGGTGTCGTCGTGTCGGTCGAAGACGCGCCCTCCCCGCCACGTCGAAGCTGTACGTACGGCGGTCTCGCAGCGGTACAGCGGTACAGCCGTACACCGACCGGTACGCCCGTGCGGCCACAGCGCCGTACAGCAGTACGTGGCAGATGGAGGGGAGTTGTCGTGGTTCACATGACGTCCGGCTCGGCAGCCGGCTCCGCGGCCCAGCAGCGCGGAACCCGGCGGGCGGCGGCGCTGGCGCGCGCCGTCGAGGAGGGGCTGCTCGGTCCGCACGCGCCCGTGGTCGGCCTCCTCGACGTGGACGGTGTGCTCACCGCTGTCGACGCGTTGAACGAGGCGTTCGAAGGCCCCGCCCCGGTGC
Organism: Streptomyces sp. NPDC087845; assembly: GCF_044742755.1. Lineage (NCBI taxonomy): Bacteria > Bacillati > Actinomycetota > Actinomycetes > Kitasatosporales > Streptomycetaceae > Streptomyces > Streptomyces sp. NPDC087845. Next base: position 662,099 of record NZ_JBIUVC010000002.1, on the reverse strand, counting down.
GGCACACGTTCGCGGCCAAGGCGTGCGGTCTGGTGCCCGTGCTGCGGCTGCTCGCCGACGCGGGGATGGGCTGCGAGGTGGCCTCGCCCGGTGAACTGGAACAGGCCCTGGCGGCCGGCTTCCCGTACGACCGGCTGGTCTTCGACAGCCCCGCGAAGACGGTCGAGGAGCTGGAGTTCGCCCTCGCCCACGGCATCGCGATCAACCTCGACAACTTCCAGGAGATGGCCCGCGTGGACCGTCTGCTGGCCGGGCGCCCGGCCGCCGGGCCGATCGGGCTGCGGGTCAATCCGCAGGTGGGGGCCGGTGCCATCGGCGCGATGAGCACCGCGACCGCGACCTCGAAGTTCGGCGTCGCGCTGCGCGATCCGGGGGCCGTCGACGCGGTGACCGACGCCTTCGCGCGCCGGCCGTGGCTCAACCGGCTGCACGCGCACGTCGGTTCCCAGGGCTGCCCGCTGCCGCTCATCGCCCAGGGCATCCGCGTCGCCTACGAGTTGGCCGAGCGGATCAACGCGCAGCTGGGCCACGACCGGATCACCGGGATCGACATCGGCGGCGGCCTGCCCGTCAACTTCGACGGCGAGGACGACCGGCCGACGTACGCCGACTACGTCGCCGAACTCCGCCGCGGCGTACCCGGTCTGTTCGACGGGCGCTACACCCTGATCACGGAGTTCGGCCGCTCCCTGCTGGCCAAGAGCGGGACGGTCGGCACGGTCGTCGAGTACACCAAGTCGGCCGGGGGGCGGCGGATCGCGGTCACGCACGCGGGCGCCCAGGTGGCCACCCGTACGGTGTTCATGCCCGGCTCCTGGCCGCTGCGCGTGGGGGTGTTCGACGCCGCAGGCCGGCCCAAGCAGGGCCCGACCGAGATCGTCGACATCGCGGGACCGTGCTGCTTCGCCGGGGACCTGACCGCGACCGGACGTGAACTCCCGGCCGTCGAGCCCGGCGACGTGGTGGCGCTCCACGACACCGGGGCGTACTACTTCTCGTCGCACTTCTCGTACAACTCGCTGCCCCGGCCCGCCGTGTACGGCTATCGCACCGGTGTGGACGGGCAGGTGCGTTTCGCGCTCGTACGCGAGGCGCAGAGCGTGCGCGAGGTCGTCGAGGAGAGCGGCCTGGCACAGGCGGACGCTCTGGTGGCCCTGGCGGCCCCGGACGCGGACGCGGCTCCGGACGCGGACGCGGACGCAGCCCCGGACGCGGACTGAGCCTTCCGGCGAGACGTCCGCCGGCCCCCAACCCCCTGCCCCCTGCCCCCGGCCCCCGGAACAGGGGTCAGGACCGGCGGCCGAAGAACTCGACCTCGGCGACGGCCAGGCGGCGGCCGGGGCCCGCTCCATAGGTGCTGTCCGTCGTGAGGCGGGCCCGGACGATCTCCGAGCCGCGCAGGTCGAAGGTCTGCTGACCGGGCTGGTCCTTGACCCTGATCTCCTTGCTGACCCGGCTTCCGTCGGCGGAGGTGAGCCGGACGGTGATCCTGGCCGGGCGGGCCTGGGTGAGGAACTCGTCCATCTTGGCCGATGTACCGGAGAAGACCACCAGCTTCAGCACCCGTACCGGCTGCTCGAAGTCGCACTCCAGGTACTGGCCCACACCGGTGCCGGGGCCCGCGGCCGACGGCGCCCAGTAACGGTTGTTGAAACCGTCGAACGCCGCGCCCGCCGGGTGGCCCGGCGCCCCGCTGGAGGCCCGGAACCGGGTGGGCGGCACCGCCTCCGGCGTTCCGGTCTCGTCCTTGGCGAGGCCGAACCAGCCGGACAGATGCGGAAGGGCGAACCAGACGCCGCACGCCACCACGATCGCCGCGACCGGAAGCGCCAGCCCGGGGCGGCGCCACAGCCTGCGCCGCGGCCGGGTACCCGCGGTGGGTGCCTGACGCGGTCGCCGCCGCAGGATCCGGCACCACCACGGAGGCCGGACCTCGGGCGGCGGCCCCGGGTCCAGGAGCAGTCCGCAGCGGATGCACAGGGTGCGGTCCGGGGCGTTCGCCGTACGGCAGTTGGGGCAGCGGACAGGGGCGGCGGGAGGCGGACCGGGGGGTGTGTTCGCGGGGCCCGGCCGTACGTCGGGCAGCGCCTCGGGCCCCGGCACCGACACGTCCGGCTCGTCACCGGGGCGACGCGGTGCGGCCGCGGAGACGGGGGGTTGAGGGGCGGGGTTGGGGACGGGGTTGGGGGCAGGGTTGAGGGCGGGTCGGGGATGCGGCTCGGCGCGCAGTTGCGGCTGGGGCTGGGGCTGCGGTTGCGGCTGGGGGGACGGTTGGGGCGTGGGTGGCGGCAGGGGTGGGGAGACAGGTGTATCCGGCGCAACAGGGGCAGCAGGGGCAGCAGGAGACGCGGATGAAGCGGAGCCCGCAGAGCCCGCAGAGGGACCCTCTCCCGCTCCCCGCGTGCCCTCCCACTCCAGGAACGCCCGGCACGACGTGCAGAACTGCGTCCCCGGCGCATTGGTCTGACCGCACACCTCGCAGATCACAAGACCTCCAGGTCGAACCCCACATGCGCGGGAATCTCCGTACGGATCAGCTCCTCCAGCCGCACCCGGTCGACCTGGTACGGCTGCGAGGCGCGCACCCGGACCGTCACCCACGGCCGCGGGCCGCCCGGGAACTGCGTGTGCGGCGTCGACGACCACGCCGTGCCGCCGCTCTCCACGATGTCCGGCTCGGTCCCGGTCTCCAGGAGCACCGCCTCCGCGAGACCGCGCCGGGTGCCGCGCCTGCTGTGCCGCTCGACCGCGCCGCGCACCGCCGCGCGCCGCTGCTCGGCCGGGTGGTCCGGACGGACGTCGACGGCCACCCACTGGGCCAGCCAGGAGAGGAAGTCCTCGGGCGCGCTGCGCGGATCGAGGTGGGCGGGCAGATTGTCGATGGAGAGCAGGACCGGGGCGAGTACGTCGTCGAGCGCCGCGAGGAACCGGCGCAGGAAGTCCTGCTCCAGATAGACCGCCGGGAGCTGTTCGATCAGCGGGTGCGGAGTCGGCAGGCCGGTCACGGCTGTGCGCATGGCGGTCAGGCCTCCTGTACCCGGAGCTGGTGCTCGTAGCTGAAGACCAGGGCGTGCCGGTCCAGCGTGATCTTGGTGGCGGGTTCGTCGCGCTGCCCGGTCACGGGGTCCGCGGGGAAGAGCCGTACGTCCTCCACCAGATCGACCCCCGGAACCTGTTGGAGTACGGCGAACGCCTCGCCCGACTGGATCGGCCGGCCGAACGGCCAGCCGTCGCCGCCGGGTCCGCCGCTCAGCGGGTTGAAGTAGCCGTACAGGGCCGCCAGCGCCTCCTCGCGCACCCGTTCCAGTACGGCGCCCCGGCGGGCCTGGACCGAGGCGACCACGGTGACCCCCTGGTAGTAGGGCGGTTCGACCACCAACCGGGCGCCGATGGGCCGCCGTTCGTCCAGATGGCCCGCGATCAGGGCGAGGGTGTGCTGCGGCGGGAGGAGTTCGTTGAACTGGATCCGGCCCTGCTCGTCGCTGCGTCCGGCCGGCACGACGAGCAGCCGCACCCCGCCCGCCTCGACGTCCGAGTCCCCGCCGGCCGGGATGCACTGCACCCGGGACGCGTCGGGTGCGACCTCGCGGGCCAGCAGTTCGTAGTCGTGCGGTACGACGGCCCGGTGCAGGGTCCGCAGCGTCATGGGCCCGCGCACCCGCGCGCTGTCCACCGTCTCGCCCTCGACTCCGCCGAGCGCGGGCCGCCGGTTCTCCACCCGGGCCACGTACGGGATGGCGCTGCGCAGCACCCGGAGCGTGGAACGGGCGACATTGCCGCGCAGTCCGCCGCCCGTGCGGTACGCACGCACGCGGACCGTGGCACCCTTCGGCGGCACCGCGCCGTAGTAACGGATGGAGCCGTCCCGCTCCCGTACCGCCGGACCGAATTCGACCCGCCCCGAGTTGGGGTCGAGCGTGATGTGCCGGTCGTCGGGTCCGGAGTGCGCGAAGTCGTCGACGCGGGTCCACTCCGTGCCCTGCGGGCCTCCGGCCGGGTCGGCGACCTCGACGACGAATGCGCCGGGGACGACCGGGGGGCGGCTCACCGTGAAGGCCTGTCCGGGTACGCCCTCGGCCGGGCCGAGCACCTCGTCGGTCACGGTCTCGGCGTGGACGGCCCCGACGGTCGCGCCGATCGTGAACGCCGTGATCCGGCGCACCACCGGGGGTGCCATATAGGTGGGCTGCCCCGGGGCGGCCTCCACCAGGCGGCACCGCAGCCAGCCGCCGGTCCGGCGCACGACAACGGCCGGAGTGTGGCCCTCCGGAAGGTGCAGGATCAGCTCCCCGGACCGGTTGAAGCCGCCGGTGTCGTCCTTCTCGACCTCGCAGACCGCCCAGGCACTGCCGTCCCAGGCCTCCCAGAGCAGCGGCGGCCGCAGCGGGTCCACGCCGACGCCCTCGACCGCGCAGTCCAGCCGCAGCACGACGACGCCCGACGGAACGGCGGCCGACAGGCCCAGATAGAGGGTGTCGCCGGGCGTGGGCGTGGTGTCGAAGCAGGGGACGGCCCGGCCGAGGGCGAGTTCCTCGGTGCGGTCGACGGCGTCGCCGGACGTCGGCCAGGTGGCGAGGTGGGCGAACTCGCACGGCACGACGGACAGTTCGCGGACGGTCGTGAACACGACCGCCTCCTCGGTCTCCGTACGGACGGTGGCCACCTCCGTACCCGCCCGCACCCGCACCGGTTCGGGCTGCGGCGCGGAGAGCCGGAACGTCACGTCCGTGTGGGCGGCCGTCGGCGGGTGGAGCCGGACCCCGATCAGGTCGAGGAAGGTCAGATAACTCTTCTCCGGCACCCGGTTCACCCGGTAGACCAGCTGGTCGACCATGGTCGCGAAGGCCTCGATGAGGGTCACGCCGGGGTCGGAGACGTTGTGGTCGGTCCACTCGGGGCAGCGCTGCTGGACGAGCCGTTTCGCCTCGTCGACCAGGCCCTGGAAGTGGCGGTCGTCCAGATGCGGACTGGGCAGGGTCACGCGCCGTCCACCTCCTCGTACTGGGGGATCACATAGAACGGGAAGACCAGGTTCCGGGGGTCGTTGGCGCCCCGTACGGTGTAGCCGATGTCGATGTACAGGACCCCGTTGTCGACCTCGTCGAAGCGGACGACGACCTCCGTGACCTCGATCCGGGGCTCCCACCGGTCCAGCGCCAGGCGTACCTCGTACGCCAGTTGTCCGGCCGTGCCCGCGTCCGCCGGGGCGAACACGTAGTCGTTGATCGCGCAGCCGAACTCCGGCCGCATGGGCCGCTCGCCCGGTGACGTCGCGAGGATCAGCCGGATCGACTCCTCCAGCTCGTGCTCGCCGCGCACCAGGGCGATGGAACCGGTGGCGTCCGTACGCGGGGGAAAGGCCCAGCCCGCGCCGATGAACTGCTGGCCCATGGACGCTCAGCCTCCGATCAGCACCGTCGGGCAACCGGACACGACGGGTGAGCCGCAGGCGGCCAGGTCCCCGACGCGGGCGGCGGGCTGCCCGCCGATCAGCACCGTGGTGCTGCCGGGCGGCGCGAGCGCGGACGGCGGGTGCACCGCGGGCGGCGGCGACGCGCACACGTGCGGGGTGCCGACCGTGGCGGCGGGGAGGCCGCCGATGAGCACGGACGGGACACCGGGCGGGCCGACCGTGCCCGGGTGTCCGGTGGGGTCCCCGACCCGTGCGGCTGCCGCCGCGGCTGCTGACATGGAAGTCCGGTCCTCTCGTTCGGCTCGCTCAGTCCGTTCGGGTCGTTCGGGTCGTTCGGCTCGCTCGGGTCGTACGGGTCGTACGGGTCGCGCGGGTCGTACGGGTCGCGCGGGTCGTACGGGTCGCGCGGCGCTTCCGCCCACCGTCAATTGATCTTCACCAGGGGTGCGTTGATGGCCAGGGAGCTGCCGCCCTTGATGTCCGTCCGCTGCGTCCCGTTGACGGCGACCTGCGCACCCCGGACATCCACCGTGCCGCCGGTGGAGAGCTTGACCTCGCCGTTTCCACCGTCGACCCGGACGCCGCTGCGGGATGTCAACGTGACGCTGTCGCCGCTGAGTTCGAGCGCCCCCTGACCGCCGTCGAGGGCCACTCCGCGGGCCGCCTTGATGGACACCTGCTGCTTGGCCTCGATGTTCACGCTGCCGTCGCTGTTGATCACGATCACGGTGCCTCTGCGGTCGAGGTCGATCTTCAGCTTTCCGTCGCCGGTGAGCAGGCGTACGCCCTGCGGTCCGTTGGCGCCGTCCAGGAGTTCCAGCTGGTTTCCGCTCCTGGAGGCGACGGAGCGCCGGTTGACGGCCCCACTGGTCGGGTCGACCAGCGGGTCCCCCGGGGCGGAGTCGGCGGTGGAAGCGGCCGGGGCTCCGGTCGCTCCTGCTGCCCCGGCGCCGCCGCTGCTGCCACTGCCATGGCCGCCGGCGCTGCTGCCGCTGCCGCCGCCCCCGCTCCCTTGTGACGGCCGGTCCTTCCCGTTGTACAGACCGGCGAGGACGTACGGACGGTCCAGATGCCCGTGCTCGAATCCCACCAGGACCTCGTCCCCGACCTCGGGGATGAACGCCTCGCCGCCGCTCGTCCCGCCCGACTGCGCCGTACGGGCCCAGTCGCTCGCGTACTCGTCCGACAGCCAGGGAAACCGCACCTTGACCCGGCCCGAACCCTCCGGGTCCTGGGTGTCCGTGACCGTCCCGCTGACCAGGCCCGCACAGCGCGACCCACCACCGGCCCCCGCTCCGGACCCGCCGGACCCCGGTCCTCCGCCGGTCAGCCCGAACAGTGAGCGCTCCTGCTGCCCGGAGACCGTGAGCCAGGTCTCGTACCCGCGCAACGGGTCGAAGACGTGCCGCGACGACGTGACCGTGTACCGGCCCTCGAAGGGCGCCCCCACCGCGTTGAGCGCCACCGCACTGCCCGCCCGCACCTCCGGGTTCCCCCGGATCACCGCCTCCAGCTCGGCGAACGATCCGGCGATCCGCTCCGCCAGGGCCTTCGCCGCCTGGTCCACCTGCGCCTGGGCCCCGTACGCCGCGTCCGTGACGACGAAACGCGCCTCGCCGAACGGCGCGGACACCTCGGCCGCGCTCACCCCCAGCTCCAGCGTCGCCGACTTGCCCGCGGGTGCCCGCCCGATCAGTGGCTGCTTGGTCTTGACGTCCCAGCCGCGCACCTCGACCTCGGAGACCTGCTCCGCGGAGGACACCCCGGCCCGGCAGCGCAGCAGGTTGCTGCCCATCTCCAGGACCAGCGGGTTCCGGTCCGCCCGCGCCGAGCCGTCCGGTGCGCCGCTCGCCTCGGCGGGGCGGGTGATGTGCAGTTGCCCGTCGAGCACGTACGCCTGGGCACCCGCCTCCTCCGCGAGGTCGCGCACGAACTCCCAGTCGGTGACGTTGGGCTGAGCGATGTGTTCGAGTACTGGGCCGGCCACATCGACCGTTCCCGGCTTCAGTCCGGCGCGCTGGGCCACCTGGGCGCAGATGTCGGCGAGCGTCATGTTCTGGTAGCTGGCCACCCGCCGCCCCCGGAACAGCCGGTGCGACTCGTCGAGCCCGCGTACGACGGTGAAGGTGCCGGTCTCGTCGAGCTCCACCTCCAGGGCGGTGACCACCCCTTTCAGCAGCGGCTTCGGCGCCGTGTCGCCACCCGCGCGGGCCAGCAGCCGGGCCTCGCTGCCGATCTTCAGTCCGGTCTGCTCCAGCAGCACCCGGTCCGGATCGCGGAAGCGCAGGAGGAACAGGTCGGGGAGCGTCCGGCTGTCGTCGACGTACCCCTCGACCAGCGTGTTCACGAACTTGGGCGGCAGTGGCCGGCCGCCGAACTCCACCACCAGCGCCGTCGCGACGCCCGGTTGCGCCATCAGGACCGCCCCCTGTCCCGTTCCTCTTCGAGCCGGCCCAGCTCGTCGAGCGCGGGGAGCAGCAGCTGCTGCCCGGGGGCGAGGCGCATCGGGTCGTCGATCCCGTTCGCCTCCGCGATCACCCGCCAGGCGGCCGGGTCGCCGTACTCGCGCTGGGCGAGCGACGGCAGCGAGTCCCCGGCGTCCAGCCGGTGGACCCGACGGGCCGCGAGCGCCCCGGACGTCGGGTTCTGCCCCGGGGTGTCGCCGCTGATCTCCTCCATCGTCACCTGGCAGACTGCCCGGATCGGCACCCCCGAGGTGGTGAACAGGGTGTACTTCGCCTGTACTTGGCTCACATAGCCGGGGAACCCGGTCAGCCCGCCCCAGTGGAAGACCACCCACGGCGGCGACGAACGCTGCTGCTGCCGGGTCTCGCTCGTCGGCACGCAGCAGGCGAAGAGCTGCTCCACCGCGGTCACCACACGGGTGTCCTGGGTGTCGCTGGCGTCGAAGAACATCTCCACGGTGAGTTTGCTGGGCTGCGAGCCCTGGTACTCCGGCGGTCCCGAACTCTTGGCACCCTTGGCCGGACTCCGCTTCCAGGAGGCGGCCTTGGTGAGGCTCAGCTCCTTGGGGTTGAACTGGAAGTCGATCCGTCCGCACGGACCGCCGGGCGTGAGGCCACCGCCGGTCGGCGGCGTCCGCAGCTCCAGATAGGCGTGCTCCAGCTTGGGCCGGGCCGAACCTCCCTTGCCCTTCGCCCCCGCCGACGCCCCCGACGTACCGGCGGCGCTGAACGCGATGGGACCCGCACCGCTCACGACGGTCAGCCCTCCATCACATAGCCGTGATGGGCGATCTCGATCGTCTCCATCGCGACCTTGGGCGATTCGGGGGTGAAGGAGGGGCCGGTCCAGCGGACGGGCACGACCTCCAGCAGCCCCCACTGGGCCACCTTCTGCCCGTCCCCGGTCCGCGCCTCGATGTGCGCCGTCTTGCGGCTGAACCCGGTCGTCATGGTGGCGAACCAGCGGGCCACCTTCTCGGTCTCCTTGGTCAGCGGCCTGGACAGCTTCACGTTGGAGTACTTCAGGCGGGTCGGCAGCTGCCACAGATGCCCGTTGTTGCCGCCCTCCTCACGTGTTTCGAGCACCACTTCACAGCCCAGCCCGTCACATGTGTTGAACGACCCGAGTTCGATGTCGTCGATCGTGACGACGAAGCAGACGCTGACGGCGGGATCGTTGTCCTGGGCGGTGGCCATGGCGCGTACCTCTCCATTCCCTGTGGTGTCGCCGCTGTTCGTCGGCGCTCATGAATGCCGCGTGTTGATGAGGAACCCGGCACGTTCGCGTTCCAGCCGCAGATCCGCCTTGAAGAGCCTGCTGAGCGGCGGGTAGAGGGCACGCACCAGCTCGTCGGTGACGACGGGCGGGCCGCCGGGGGCGGGGGTGGGGGTGGGGGCTCCCGGCGCGCCGTGCTCCTCGGCCGCGGGCCCGGGAGCCGGCTCCGGTTCCGGTTCCGGTGCGGCCTCGGGTTCCTGGGGTGGCTCCGGAGGCGGTGGTTCCGCGGTCTCCGCCTCCCGTTGGACGACGGCTGGTGCGTACGGCGTGGGCGGCGGGCCGAAGACCACACTGCCGTCGGCCATCCGCTGGGCCACCCCTGCGGCCACCGCAACCGAACCGGCCGTCGGAAAGGGGTGAGCGGCGGGCACCACCGCGTGCGGGGAAGCCGCGGAGGACGCTGTACGGCTACCGGAATCCAGCAGCGAACGGGGCACCGGCGGCCCGCCGACTGCCTGACGCTGGAGGGCGGGACGTGGCGGAGCAACCGTCCCCGGCGCCTGCCCGGACGGTGCGACGGTACGTTGCAGAGCCGCTGGCGCGGGGGCCGTTGCCGCCACCGACGGCACCCCGGCCCCGGTCGGCGTCCAGCGCACCGGAACGGCGTCGGGCGGGGAGCCGTGCACGGTCCAGGCCGACGGAGCCGCTGCCCCGCCGCCCCCGACCGACCGCTGAACGGCCGCCGTCCCACCCGCTTCACCGCTCTCCCGGGAACGGAGCGCCAAGGGCCGGTCGGCCAGCAGCGGCGCGACGGGGCCGGGGGCCGGGGGCGGCGCCAGGGGTGTGTTCCCGGGCACGACGGGGGTCCGCTGCACCGCCGGGCCGGAGATGGGTGCGGATGCGGGTGCGGATGCGGGTGCGGGTGCGGACGCGGGCGTGGGTGCGGGCTCCGACGGGGCGGAGAGCAGCGGGTCGTCGCCGAGCAACGGTGCGGTGGGCGCGTGGGCGTCGGGTGCCGGATCCGGAGCCGCGGGCGCCTCCCGGGCCCCGGTGTCCTCGGTGGCCCCGGGTATTTCGCCCGCCCCGCTGTCGTCCCTGCTCCGGGCAACCGGAACCGCCCCGGCCGTCACGTCCGGAACGGCAGTCTGCCGCTGCGCCGTGGTCGGCAGGGCGGACATGGGCGCCCCGAGACCGGGCGTCCGCCGGGACCGCTCAGCGGCCGGAGGCGTCACGGCGCGCTGAACGGCCGCGGGCGCCGGCGCCGGCGCGGACGCGGATGTGGATGCGGATGCGGATGCGGATGCGGACGCAGGTCCGGATGCAGAACTGGGCATGGGCACGGACACGGGCGCAGGCTCGGACTGAGGGCCGGGCGCAGTCGAAGCCGGTACGAAGGGCTGCTCGCCCACCAGTTGGCGTACCGGCCATTCCGCGGCGGACGCTTCCCCTGCCGACGTCATCGCGGGCGCATCACCGCCCTCCGCACGTTGCACGGGGACGGACACAGGCACCGGCCCGGATACGGACCTGCCCCGAACCGGAAACTCCACCGACCGCTCCACGGCCCGCTGCACCGGCGGGGTCTGCTCCCCCGGCGCCGGGGTGGTGATCCCGTGCACGAGCCCCGTGGGCGCGTCCGGACTGACCAGATGTCCGAGGGGCGTACCGAGTGCGGGGTCCTGCCGAGTGGCGAGCGATCCTTGGAAGCCGTGAGGATCGATGACCAGGCCCTGATTCCCCAACGTCCGCTGAAGGGGCGGCAGTTCAGCCAGGTCGATCCGCTCACGCAGAGGGGCGAACGGAGCGGGGTTCTCCCTGGGAACCTCCGCACTCGCGCCCGCCCCCGTCCCCGTACGCCCGCCACCGCGCAGCCAGGACATCAGGCCCATGGATTCTCCCGCCCTCCCTGCGCTCTTCGCTACTGCCCGTTGAGGCGAGCGACCTGTGCGACGAACTTCAGACGTTCCTGGTGCTCCAGATCCAGCAACTCATCGAGCGGCCAGTGGAAGTGGTAGGCGAGGTACGCGACCTCCTCGTAGAGCAGGTCGGCCGCGTACGTCACGATTCCCCCAGGCGGCCACCGGCGAGATCCACCGCGAACTCCTCCTGGCAGGACGGGCAGGAGACGGCGGCGCGGGTGTGGCCCTCGGCGTTGATCCGCCGGTAGAAGTCCTGCAGAAAGGCCAGGTCGGAGGCGAAGAGGTCCTCGATGACGCCGGGATGGATGTCGTCGATCGTGCCGATCCGGGTGACGACCCTGGCGATGAGCACGACCGACAGATAAGCGGAGTTCTCGCGCACCCGGTCGTCCCGCAACGGCACGAGTTCGTCGCGCGCGGTCGCGAGCCGCATGACTCCCGTACGGTGCACGGCGCCCGACTCGTCGACGTACCCGCGGGGCAGCTCGAAGGAGAACTCCGTACGCAGAGTGTCGCGCGGGCCGTGCCCCCCGCCCCTGCCGGCCGGCAGCTGCCCGTCCGGCCGCCCCGGGGCCGCCGGCACGGTCGCAGCCGGATCCGGGGCCGGTGCCGTACGGCGCATCAGTCGACTTCCATGCTCTCGTAGGTGATCGCGAGCTTTTCCGTCAGGACCGAGGTGTCACCGGCCTTGAGGGTGCCGATCTCCAGCGACTTCGGCCAGGCGTTGATGAGTTTGTAGCGCTTGATGGCGACGCCCTCGTGGTCGTACACGATGACGGCACCGTTGCGGCGGGCCGCGGTCATCCGGCCGAACCGGGAGTCCTTGATCCACCGTTCGAAACTGTTGTCCTCGGTGAGGCCCCGGGTCACGGTCACCTCACCGGCCTTCGGCCGGCCCGGAAGCTTCTTGATGGCGTAGCGGCCGTCAGCGGTGTTCTGCTTCAGCTCGATGACGTCCTGCTCCATCTTCAGACCGCTGACCTCGGTGATCTGCTTGATGACGACGCTGTCGAATTCGAGGCCGAAGGAGGCCCCGACGGTGCTGTCGAGATCGGGAAGTGGCACAACAGGCTCCTTTACCGCTTTCAACGCGTTTGCCGCTCGGAGGACCTCAGGACGTCCGCACTCTGTTCGGCCCGGACCCTGCTCGGCCCGGCTCCCGGCGCGCTACTCGTCGACACCGCCGGTGCCTCCGGTCAGCTGGGAGAGGCGGAAGACGACGAACTCGGCCGGCCTGACCGGTGCCACCCCGATCTCGCAGATGACCTGACCCGCGTCGATGCTCTCCGGCGGGTTGGTCTCACGGTCGCACTTGACGTAGAACGCCTCTTCCGGAGTGAGCCCGAACAGCGCCCCCTTGCGCCACTCGTTGACCAGGAACGCCGAGACCGTGCGCCGGATACGGGCCCACAGGGCGTCGTCGTTCGGTTCGAAGACGACCCACTGCGTCCCGGCGAGGATCGACTCCTCCAGGTAGTTGAAGAGGCGCCGGACGTTCAGATAGCGCCAGGCCGGGTCCGAGGCCAGCGTGCGCGCGCCCCAGACCCGGATACCGCGGCCGGGGAAGGACCGGATGCAGTTCAGCCCGATCGGGTTGAGCAGATCGTGTTCGCCCTTGGTCAGCTGCGTCTGCAGGGCGACCGCCCCTCGTACGACCTCGTTGGCGGGGGCCTTGTGGACGCCGCGCGACTCGTCGTTGCGCGCCCAGACCCCGGCGATGTGGCCGCTCGGCGGGACCAGCTGCGCCCGCCCCGAGGGCGGGTCGGCGACCTTGATCCAGGGGTAGTAGAGCGTGGCGTACTTGGAGTCGAAGTTGGCGCGGCCGGTGCGCCAGGCGCGGATCTGCTGCGGGCTGAGTCCGGGCGGCGGGTCGAGGATGGCGACCCGGTCGCCCATCAGCTCGCAGTGGCTGATCAGCCCCTGCTGCACGGCGATGACCGACTCCAGGTCCAGCAGCCCGCGTTCGTACGCGCTCATCAGGTCCGGCACAGCGATCGTGGTGACCTCTTCGACGGCTTCGAGTCCGCCGAGCCCGGTCCGGCGGTCGGGATCACCGACGTACACCTCGGGGGTCAGTGCCCCGGCTCCGGGGGACGCGGGCGCCGCGGGGGCCAGGGCGACGCTCTGCGGCTCCGGTTTGGCGGGCGCGGCGCCGCGCCCGGACTCCCGTATCTCGATGAGTTCCGACGTGGCGTTGACCCGGGTGGCGACGTTCTCCTTGCTGCGTTTGGTCGTGACACCCGGGTAGGTCTCCGTAACGTGCCCGTCCCGCTTCACGATCAGCTGGAAGACGTCGGAGGGCGGATCGTCCCCCTCCGCCTCGGCCACTTCGACGGTGATCTCACCGGCCACGCCGGGGCGGGGCCGCACGGCGTACGGCCCGAGCTGCGTCTCCGACCCGGCGGGCAGCTGTCCGTCGGCCGGGCGGCTCCCGTCCCCGGCCGGGGGCTCCGTACCGTCACCGATGCGCACCACGTAGCAGACGCCGCCGCCGTTGGTGAAGAACCCGTAGACGGCGGAGGCGAGATACGCGCCGTCCACGAAGTCACCGAACGTGCCGGCGAACTGGCTCCAGTTCGTGATCAGCGTCGGCTCGTCGAACGGGCCCTTCTGCGCAAAGCCGACGAAGGCGGCGACCGAGGTGCCCACCCCTTCGATCGGCCGGGATCCGGACTCGATCTCTTCGACGTAGACGCCCGGGGACAGGTACGACGGCATGTGAGTCTCTCCTTGGCCGGGGAACGCCCGCAATTCTCGCGACAGCCGCGATCACCGGGAACGGACACACGGCCGCCCGCCCGTGCACCGGCCGCTGCCCGATCAGGCAACGCTCTCGCGCTGTACGACCCCGTGGGCCCTGCCCCCGGTCGCGTCCCCGCGCGCTGCGTACGCGATCCACCGCCCCCGCATTCTGGGGCGGCGGCAGGGCCATGCGTATCGAGTGCCGACTGCCCGGGGACGGGGCGGGCCGGGAGGGCGGATGAAGGCGGTTCCGGAGAAGGACCCCACCGCGTCCGCGTCGGCATCCGACCGTGGAGGCACCCCTCATCGCGACAACGTGACACTCACGCCCGAAGTGTCACGTTCGCAATCACCCCCACCTCACCACCCCGGTGATACCCGCCCGTCCGGAGACCGCCCCGCCCCCGACCTCCGCAGCCTGCAACGCCTGCAACGCGCGGCCGGCAACAGCGCCGTCTCCCGCCTGGTCGCCCAGCGCTACACCGCCCCCGTCAAACCGCCCCCCGCCCAGGCCCCCGGCTTCCGCAGGGTCAAGGCCGACGTCGCGGCGAAACGAACCAGGATCGCCGTCCACGCTCCGGCCACCGCCGAATCGAAATCCGCCCAGGACGCCGCCGTCGCACCCCCCGACGACAAGGAAGCCCAGGGCAAGGCCGCCAACGCGGAGAAGATGAACGCGGCCAAACCCGGTGAGTTCAACAAGCAGGCCTTCATCGACGCCGTGAACAAGGCGATCGACGCCCAGGCCCCCAAGAACCTCGACCAGGCCGACAAGTTCTCCACGTCCGGCAGGGCCGACAAGATCAAGAACGAGGTCGACGGGAAGGTCACCGACGGCAAGGAGAAGTCCGCCAAGGACATCGACACCGCGACCAAGGCCCCACCCGACACCGCGGCGGCCAAGGACAAACCGGTCACCCCGATGACCCCGGACCAGCCGCCCGCCAACCCCGGCGCTCCGTCCGCACAGGACGCCGTCCCGCCCAGGCAGCCCGACTCCGTCACCGACTTCTCCCAGGGCCCCGCAGAGAACAACAAGGCCATGGCGGACGCCGAAGTCACCGAGGACCAGCTCGTCAAGGGCAACGAACCCGAGTTCGACGAAGCGCTCTCCGCGAAGAAGACAGCGGAAAAGGACTCCGCGAAGGCCCCCGCCCAGGGCAAAGCGGCCGAGAACCAGCACCTCACCACCGCGAAGGCGGGCGCCGCGGCCTCCGGCGCCCAGGCCATGAACGCGCTGACCGCGGCCCGCGCCTCGGCCGGCAAGCACGTCGACAGCGGAAAGGGCGAGACGAAGTCCAAGGACGAGAAACGGCGGGCCGAGGTCACCGCGAAACTCCAGAAGGTCTACGACGGCACGAAGAAGGACGTCGAGGAGACCCTGTCCGGCCTGGACAAGAAGGTCGACACCGCGTTCACGCAGGGCGAGAAGGCCGCCCGCGACGCGTTCACCGCCGACCACAAACGCCGGATGAAGAAGTACAAGGACAAACGCTACTCAGGCATGCTCGGCCCGGCGAAGTGGGCCAAGGACAAGCTCATGGGCATGCCGAAGGAGGCCAACGACCTCTTCCAGGAAGCCCGCAAGCTCTACGTCGCCAAGATGCAGACCGTCATCTCCTCGGTCGCCGACATCATCGGCACCGAACTCGGCAGGGCCAAGACCCGCATCGCGAAAGGCCGCACCGAGCTGAAGGCCGAGGTCGACAGACTCCCCGCCGACCTCCAGCAGTTCGGCCAGGACGCGGCCAAGGACTTCGCGGGAAAATTCGACGACCTCGAATCCACCGTCAACGAGAAGTCCGAACAACTCGTCCAGGACCTCGCCCAGAAATACACCGCCGCCCTCAACAAGGTCGACGAGGAGATCAAGAAGCTCCAGGAGGCCAACAAGGGTCTGATCGACAAGGCGAAGGACGCCATTGTCGGCGTCATCAAGACGATCAACGAGCTGAAGAACCTCCTGCTCGGCATCCTCGCCAAGGCCGCCTCGGCCATCATGAAGATCATCAAGGACCCCATCGGGTTCCTCGGCAATCTCGTACGAGCCGTCGGCGCGGGCCTGAACCTCTTCATCACCAACGTCGCCGAACACCTCAAAACAGGCGTCGTCTCCTGGCTGCTCGGCACAGCGGTCAAGGCCGGCCTCGAACTCCCCCAGAAGTTCGACCTCAAGGGCATCATCCAGCTCATCGGCTCCCTCCTCGGCCTGACCTGGGCCAACATCCGCGCCCGCATCACCCGCAAGGGCATCCCCGACCAGGCCCTGACCGCCGTCGAACAGTCCGTCCCGGTCGCGAAGAAACTCGCCGCCGAAGGCCCCGCAGGCGCCGTAAAAGAAATCGAGTCCGAGGCCGGCGACCTCAAGGCCACCATCCTCGAAAAACTCACCAGCTACCTGATCCCCACGGTCGTCATCGCCGGAATCACCTGGATCATCTCCCTCCTCAACCCCGCCTCCGCCTTCGTCCGCGCGGTCAAGGGAATCATCGACATCGTCACGTTCATCGTGAACCAGGGCGCCCAGATAGTGGAGTTCGTCAACGCGGTCCTGGACGCGGTGATCGCCATCGCCAACGGGGGTTCGGCAGGCGTCCCCAAGATGGTCGAAGCAGCCCTCGCCGCCAGCGTCCCCCTCCTCATCGGCTTCCTCGCCTCCCTCCTCGGCATCGGCAACCTCGCCGGCAAGGTCAAATCCGTCTTCCACGCCGTCGCCAAACCTGTGAACAGGGCCATCGACAAGATCGTCAACTTCATCGCCAAGAAGGGAAAATCTCTCTGGACAAAACTGAAGAAAAAGAACGGAAAGAAGGAAAAGAATACCCTCAAAGAGGACCCATCCGAGCAGAGTCAGCAAGAAAAACAACGACGCCTCGACCGAGCCATCAACGCCCTGAGACCGAAGGTCTACGCCTTCATCGGGCGCAAAGTATCCGAGTCGCGACTTCGCGCTCAACTCCTCGTCTGGCGCGGAAGGCACCGCCTTTCCAGCCTTATCGTCAAACACAATGGCGACAATGTCGACGTCATCGCCAAGGTAAATCCGGAAGGAAAAGTAGCCGAAAAAGTTGTCAGTAAACTTGGACCAGACCTGCACGCAATGTTATCTAGAATTGGAAATGACCTGATAACTCGTCCGGATATCATACAGACCGCAAAGAAGATCCAACAGGATCGACTCAAAGCCAAACAACAACGCGAAAAGGAGCGGGCCGAGACACAGGGACAGCGAGAGGAAAAAGCAGCAGCCCAGGCTGCCGCCACTGGTAAAGAAGCCAAGGTCGAGGACGTGCCCCTATCGTCACGTACGGGACAGTCCCAGGCAGCCGAGGCCCTGGCCATTCATGACCAGAACCTGCGCCGCCGCCCACACACCGACGACCTCATTGAAGTCGCCCCGGGGCTTGAGGTGAAAGAACGGCAGACCTACTCATCAGGGCCGGGCCACATAAAGACTTACGGCCTCGGCGTGGGCCACTACGATCCGGCGGTCATCAAGATCCTCAATGAATTATCCGGAAAAGGGTATGCCACTCCGCAGATTCAACAAGCCGTCGCAGAAATAGCTCAAGGCTTACGGCCGTCAAACGCGAGAATCTCGAGCGACCCTCAGGCGGCCGCACAACTCGCCGCCTTGGTCCGACTGATGTTTGCCGTGGAAGGAGGCCGCAACCCGATCGCGTTGGCGACCAGCACAATGACATGGGAATCGGCACATCTGCCCAACACCACATGGAAAGATGTGGTAATAAACTACAATCCGATGGCCCCGCAAGGGATCAATGCAACAGTGAGAGCAGCGCTCGTGCCGGAGAGTGAACGGTCGGCCGCAGTGCAGTTGAAGGTCGATCGGATGCTCAAGAACGAGATGGATACCACCGTCCGATGGGTAAAGAGTCTCATGACTGGTGACAATCCATTGTTTGAGAGCGAACACGAATGTAAAATCTTCGTCGAATCGAAGATGGAAAGTCACTTGAAGTCGCGCATTGCGACCTATGTCCTACCTGGAGGGACTCTGTGAGCATTTCCACCGTTCGACTCGTTCCTACGCCTCCGGCGGATCTTGAATCGGTGGCGGCGGCGTTCACGTCATTGGGGCTCACCAGGCACGCCGCTTACGCCGCCGAGACCGATCAACCTTCGGAGGAGGAGATTTGGCTGACAGGCGACGCCAAAACGGCAGCACACTGGATTGATGACGAACTGCTCGATGTCAGCTACATCGCTGTGCGCGGAGTCAATGCCGCCGCTCTGGCCGAGAGCATCCGGTCCGAACTCCCGATGGACGACATCCAACAATTGCAAGCCAGAGTGATTGCAGACCGAGACCCGGATGTCCTGATAGACACTCTCTATCGCACCGCAATCGTCGCATATTCAAATTATGACCCTCAGGCATTCGCTCTGCTGCGCTGGGGGTTGAACGATCCGGACCCTCTGATTCGAAGGGTTTCACTTCTGGCAGTCTCCATCACCGGTTGGGAGAACTTTGTCCCGGCCCTGGACGAGATCAGCAAAAAGGACCCTGTAGATGAGGTACGCGATCAGGCTGCACGTGTCCTCGATGCTCTGAAATCCGGATCCGAAAACCCGCCGATGTAGTCGGTCCGCCACTGATCGGCATCAAATACAGTCCGGAGGCGATTCGTTCCGGAAAGCACCGTCCGATCGCCACATGGCTCCTGGCCGTACCGAGGTGCACAACACGTTCTCACTGCCTCGTAAAGACGGCCCGGTTCTCACGCGTCGGCCACCCGCACCGGCAACGACTTCAGCCCGTTGATGAAGTTCGACACCAGGCGGCGCGGTGGGGCCGCGCGTTCGAGTGGGGCCGGGAGGGCGCGGCACGCCTCCTCGTACAGGGCTCTCAGTTGCAGGCGGGCGAAGTGCGCGCCCAGGCAGACGTGGGGGCCGTCGCCGAAGGAGATGTGGGGGTTGGGGGTGCGGGAGAGATCCAGGGTGAACGGGTCGGGGAAGACGCGTTCGTCGTGGTTGGCCGAGGCGTGGAAGACGACCACCTTGTCGCCGGTGCGGATACGGGTGCCCGCCAACACCGTGTCCTGGGCGGCCGTGCGGCGGAAGGTGAGGACCGGGGGGTGGCGGCGGAGGAGTTCGTCCACGGCCGTCGTGAACCCCACCTCGCCGTTGCACAGGCGGCCGTACGCCCCAGGGCTCTCCGCCAGGAGGTGCAGGGCGCCCGGGGCCGCGCTGCGTACCGTGTCGTTGCCTGCGACCACCAGCAGGAAGAAGAACATCTCCAGTTCGGGCGCGGTCAGTTCGGGGTCCGTGGCCAGGGCCGTCATGACATCGTCGGCGGGGCGCCGGCGCTTGTGGGCCGCCAGGGCGTGCGCGTAGTCGAACATGTCGCGCAGTGAGGCCGGGGAGCGGGGGTTGACCGGTTTGCCGTCCGGGCCGAGTTCCGGCGTTCCGGCCTCGTCGGGGTCCTGGTAGCCGATGACGCGCCGGGTCCAGTGCAGGAGGAGTCCGCGGTCGCTGTCCGGCACGCCCAGCAGGTCGGTGAGGTTGAGCAGGGCGTAGTCGTCCGTGACCTGAGTGACGAGGTCGCAGGTGCCGTCGCCGGCCCGCGCCTCGGTGACCGCCCCGGTGAGCAGGGAGCGGGCGCGTTCACGGACGACCGTCCCGAACCGGTCCACGCGCTTCGGCGTGAAGGCGCGGCTGACGAGGGTGCGCAGCCGCCGGTGGTGCGGCGGGTCCTGGTTGAGCATCATGCGGCGGATGAACGGCAGGTCGGCGGGGTCGGGGTCGCGGATCTGGGTGGCGCCGAGGTACGAGGAGTACGCCGACGAGTCCTTCAGGACCCGGACGGCGTCCTCGTGCCGGGTGACCGCCCAGAAGCCGGGGCCCGCCGGCCAGCCCAGCACCTCCGGCTCCTCCTGCCACGCCACGGGGTGGTGGTCGCGCAGGTGACGGTAGCGGTCGTGGGGGATGCCCCGCCCGTACTGCCCGGGATCGAAGACGTCCGGTACGGGTGTCTGCTCCGGCGCTTCGGGGGTGGGCCCGGTCATGCCTTCGCCTCGCCGTCCTCCGTATCGGCCCGTAGGAAGTCCTCCATCACGCGGATCAGGTCGAGCGGGGCCTCGTCCATCGCGTAGTGGCCGCACGAAGGCAGCTCCACCAGTTCGGCCCGCGGGAACCAGCGCATCCAGGTGGCCCGCTGCAACTCGGCGGACAGGGCCGGGTCCAGCGCGCCCACGACGGCGAGGGCGGGCACGGACAAACCTTCGACCTGGTCGTGGAAGTCCTCGCCCGCCCAGGAATCCAGCCAGGCCCGGAACGCCTTGACGTCACTGCATGCGACCGAGCGGCGCACCATGCGGTCCAGCCAGCCCGCGGGGCGTCGGCCTCCCGTGGTGACGTCGAGGATGGTCCGCCGGTTCTGCGGGGTGTGCGCCGCCCCGGAGAAGAGTTCCCACTGGTCGGGCGGGAGGGGCAGGCCGGACGCGGGGACGGGCGACACCCCGACGATCCTGCGCACCCGTTGCGGCGCGACGGCCAGCGTCCGCTGCGCGACGGAGCCGCCCATCGAGTGGCCGATCAGCGAGAACCGCTCCCAGCCGAGCCGGTCGGCCAGCGCGATCACGTCCGCGGCGCCCTCAGCCGTCGTGTACGTACCGCTCGCGTCCCTGGCCTCGCCGTATCCCCGTAGATCGACCACCGCGTACTGGAACGAGCCGAGGTCGAGATCCGGCAGCACCGGACCGTACGCGGACCGGTCGGCCAGCCAGCCGTGCACCGCGATCACCTTGTGCGGGCCGTCGCCGTGCAGTTCGTGGGGCAGAACAGGCAATGCGGTCACGCCGACTCCCGTCACCGTACGGAGCGGACCGGTCGGTCACCGGCCCGGCCCCGACCACGGTGGCGGCAACGCCGGGTCCGCGCAAGGGCCCACGCAGGGGCTCACGGTCTCCGGCCGGCGGCCTCACGCCAGCAGTCCCAGGTAGGGGCCGAACTCCGACGCCAGCGTCAGGCGGCCCAGTTTCTGGTACTCGCGCTGGATCGCGTGGATCAGCGTCGGCATCGTCACCGGCCCGCCCGTGTCCGCCGCCAGGTACGCGGCCGTCACCGCGATCGAGCGGATGTTGCCGCCCGCCAGCTCGAAGTTCTCCGCGCAGAAGGAGAGGTCCAGGTCCCTGCCCCGGGGAAGTACCGGGCCCAGGCAGCGTTCCCACAGCAGGAGGCGCTGTTCGGGGTCCGGGACCGGGAAGTCGACGACCAGGTCCAGGCGGCGGGTGAAGGCGTCGTCCAGGTTGGCCCGGAGGTTGGTGGCGAGGATGGCCAGGCCGTCGAAGGACTCCATGCGCTGGAGGAGGTACGCGCTCTCGACGTTCGCGTAGCGGTCGTGGGCGTCTTTCACGTCCGAGCGCTTGCCGAAGATCGCGTCCGCCTCGTCGAAGAGGAGGACGCCGTTCACGCCCGCCGCTTCGGAGAAGATCCGTTCCAGGTTCTTCTCCGTCTCGCCCACGTACTTGTCGATCACCGTCGCCAGGTCGACCGTGTAGAGGTCCAGGCCCAGGTCTGCGGCGATGACCTCGGCGGACATCGTCTTGCCGGTGCCGGAGTCGCCGGCGAAGAGGGCCGACACGCCGCGGCCCCTGCCGCCACCGGGGCGCATGCCCCACTCGCCCAGGACCCGGTCGCGATGGCGCGCGCGGGCGGCCAGCTCGCGGAGTTGGGTGTGGGTGCCCGGGGGGAGGACCAGGTCGTTCCAGCCGACGGTGGGTTCGATGCGGCGGGCCAGCCGGTCCAGACCCGCCGCGTTCTGGGCGCGGGCACCCCGGCGCACGTGGTCGGGGGTGAGGACGCCGCCGTCCAGATGGGTGGTCTGGGCGGCGCCCCGGGCGGCGCGGGTGATCTGCTCCGGGGTGAGGAGGAACGGCGAGAGCAGGCGGTCCACGTCGATGGTTTCGGGGAGGGGGGCGTCGTACGCGTCGGTCCAGAGGGCGGCCCGGGTCGCGGGTTCCACGCGTGGCGCGTGGAGGAGGAGGGGCGGGGCGGTGGACCAGGCCGCGTCCCAGGGGGCGCGGCCGACCAGGATCGTGGGGACCGGGGTGGAGGCGAGCAGCCGGAGGAGTCCCGGGTGTTCGCGGGAGACGGCGTCGAGCGGGGCACAGACCAGACCGGCGCCGGTCAGCCGGGCCTCGCGGACCAGAGAGCGGACGGCCTCGGCGGGTGACGGATCCTCGGCCAGTCGTGCCAGGTCCAGGCCCAGGACCCGATGGCCCGCGTGGGTCAGCGCGGAGGCCGCGAGGGCCGTGCCCGCGCCGCCCTGGTCCTCCCGGAGGTAGGCGAGCGGGACGCCCCGGGCGAGGGCGGCGGCCAGCGGAGCCGGATCGCCGACGCCCGGTACGGGGTGCCAGGGGGCGAGGAGATCCGCCAGGCGCGGGTCGGGGGTGTCGTCGCCCAGGAGGTGCGCCGTGACCCGGTCGGGGACGCGGAGCGCACGGCTCAGGAACGGGCGGTCCAGGTCCTCGACCAGGAGGAGGCGGCCCTCACGGAGCGGGGCGAGGGCCGACAGCCGGCCGCGCGCCGCCTCGTCGGCGGGGGACAGGCCGCAGAGGCCCAGGGCCAGGCCGATGGACGGGCGACGGCGGGTGACGTCGTCGTTCAGGTAGCCGTAGAACGCCTCGAAACGGTCGTCGAGATCCGGGACGAGCGTGATGAGGAGGATCTCGATGTCGAGCGCGGTGAGGCCGAACTCCCCTGCCAGAGAGGTGAGTCTGGCGGGCCCGACCGGCATCCCGTCGCCGTCCGCGGCAAAGGACGGCACCGGGGACGGGAAGGCGCGGGCCTCCTCCTGGTCCAGCAGACGGGCGATGTTCTCGTCCGTGAGGTAGAGGCCGCGGAAGGCGTCGTCCGGGTCCGGGTCCGTGCGCTGCCGGACCTCGACCGCTTCTCGGATGCGGTGCTCCACCGCCACCGCGCGGGCGAGGAGATGGCGCAGATTCGGGTCGCCCGAGGGCATCATCCGGCGCCGCCCTCGGTCGCCGTCCCGCTCTCCGTCTCCGCCTCGGTCGCCGTCCCGCTCTCCGTCTCCGCCTCGGTCGCTGCTCCGCTCTCCGTCTCCGCCTCCGTCTCCGCCTCCGCCGCCGTCCCGGTCTGCGTACGGTCCGCCCCGCTGCCCCGCACGCGGTCCGTCGCAGTGGCCCTCCGGTTCTCGGTGATACGGAGCGACAGGCCGCGCCGCCGTTCCCCGTCAGGGGTACGGGGGACGCCCCCGCCAGGACCGCCGGAACCACCAGGACCACCGGAACCACCGGAACCGCCAGAACCACCGGAACCGCCAGGCCTGCCCGGACGGCCTCCGTACACCGGAAGCCCGCCGCGCCCCGGCATCGGTTCCGACAACGGCTCGGCCTCCTCCGGTACGTCCCCGAAGCGGGCCTGCAACCCCTCGTCCCCCACCGGCGGACCGACCACGTAGCTCGGGGACGCCGTCACCGGCACGCTGATCACCAGGTCCAGCGAGGGTTTCAGCTCACCGCCCAGCGCGCTCCACACGTCGGCGAACGAGCGGTCCTCCGGCGGCGGCAGCGCGATCGACATCGGTACGGCCGCCCCGATCTCGGCCAGCGTGCCCGCCAGCCGCTCCGGAGGCAGCGCCTCGTACCGCAGCAGGCAGCCGAGCAGCGACGAGAGCAGCCGGTGCTCGTCCTCCGGGCGCTTCGTCCATGCCGTGATCAGGTACGACAGCTTGAAGAACCGGGGCGGACGGCGGCGCGCGACGATCGTGCCGCGCCCGTCGTACTCGTTGTGCAGACCCCGCTCGCGCCTGCGCATGTCCTCGCGGATGTCGTAGAGGTAGAGGTTGACCATCGGCGCGTTGACCTTCGCCGCCCACTCCCGGGTCGGGGCGTCGAAGACCACCGCGATCTGGCCGCCTTCGAGCACCTCCGTCCTGATCAGGGCACGCAGTACGTCGTCGACCTCGTGGATCACCCGATCACTCCCGTACGGTCGTCGGCGCTCACGCGCGGCCCGCGAAGTCCGGTGGCTGGAGGTTCCGCTGCACCACCAGGACCGGTTTCTTCAGCCGGTCGAGGCCGCGCGAGTCCACCCGCAGCTCACGCGGGCCGAGTCTGTCCTTGCGCAGGACCAGGACCTGCACCTCGAAGGTGCCGTCGCGGCCCACCGTGGCGACCGCTCCCCTGGGGGTGATACCGGTGTTCCACGTGAAACGTACGGTCGCGCCCGGCGGGTAGTCCTTGCCCCGGGCCAGCACCGGCTGGCCCGGTTTGGCGACCTGCGGCGTGACGGTCAGCGAGGGCTTCAGAACGCGCAGCCGGTCGGTGTCCTGGTTGTTGGCCTTCCGGCGGTCGGGCAGGGTGCCGCGCACGGTGGCCCGTACGTCCCCGGTGACCGCCGCGCGGTACGTCGCCGTCTGCGTCACCTCGATGCGGCCACCGGCCGGAACGGTGCAGGGTTCGGCCGCCGTGCAGCGGGTCGGGCCGGGCAGGCTGCGGTCCTTCGCGCTGGACGGTTTCGGCCAGCTGGAACCGATGACCACGCCCGTCGCCGCGTCCGGGCCCGCGTTGGTGACGGTGAAGCGGGCCCGGGCCGGGCGGCCGGTGTAGGTACGGTCCGGGCTGACGTCGACCTTCATCGCCACGTCCGCCGAGGGCGGCACCGGAGCCTTGAGGACCTCGATCTGCGCGGTGTCCGTTCCCGTGTTGCCCGCCGAGTCGGTCGCCGAGCAGGTCACCGTGGTGATGCCGAGCGGGAAGAGCGAGCCGGAGGGCGGGGTGCAGGTCACGGGGAGCGTGCCGTCGGTGGTGTCCTGGGCGGTGGCGTCGTACGTCACGCGCGCGCCCTTCTTGTCCTTGGCCCGGACGGTCAGATCGTCCACGGTGACGACGGGCGCGTCGATGTCGTTCACCTCGATGCTGATCTGCTCCTGGAAGTCCGGATCGGCGGCCGCGGCCGGCCCGATCGCATCCGTGCCGGGGACCCGGGTACCCAGCAGGAACTGGACAGTGCAGGTCAGAGTGGTGCCCTGCGGCGCGTCCGCGGCGACATCGATGTTCTCCGCGAACGAGGCGGTGTCGCCGCTGGTGACGCTGCGCGTGGGGGGATCGAGGGAAACGGCCAGGGACGGGTCGCAGTGGTCGAGCCGGTAACCGACCGTGGTGGGAAGGTTGTTGAAGCCCTCGGCGATCGCCTCTGCGACCTTGTCGCCGTCGATCCCCTCCAGCAGCCGGCCGTTGGTGGCGTTGATGATGCGGGTGGCCTGGTCCGGGGTGGTGAGCGGATCCTCGACGTATTCGGGATCACCGGCGTCACCGTTGCCGTTCAGGCCGTCGCCGATCTCGCTCGCCACATCGACACCGATCACCCGGACGCTCCGGTCCTGAAGATCGAAGATGGTGTCGTCAATGCTGTGACCGTTGCTCGGGGCGTGGCTGGAAGCGTCGCCGACCAGCACGACGACCGGACTCGCCCCGTCACGGAAAACGGTCTGGCCGCCGGCCCCGTTCGCGATCTGCCACAGCCCGTTGATCCAGTCCTCGGACGGGCCTCGGCTCTTGCCGCCCAGCGCGGTGTCGAGTTCGTCGACGCCTTTCTGCACCGCGTCGAGGTCGTCCGTCAGCCCCTGGAGCACACTGAAACCGGCGTCGGGGTCGCCCTCCTGATCGCCGAACGTGGCCACGGCGAACCGGGATTCGGGCTGCTCGGCGAGGATCTTGCCGGTGATCTTGGGCAGGTTGTCCTGCACGCTCTTGATCGGGTCGGCCATGCTGGCGGTACCGTCCACCAGCAGCACCACATCCGGCTTCGGCGGAATCGCGGGTGTACGCACCTGCTTGGCCACGCCCGTGGAACCGCCGGGATCGACCGTGTCGGTGAACTCGGCGGGGGTGACCCAGGGCTCGGGTACCGCCGCCGTGGGCGTCCCCGAGGTCACGGCCGAGCCGGGCGCGATGCCGGAGACCACGAGGAGCAGGGCCAACGCCGGGACCCGGAGCACGGCGAAGGTCCTGCGCGAGGCCGAAGCCCGGGGCCGCGCCGACCCCGGCCGAGCCGGCCGAGCCGAACCCAGCCGCGCCGATCCGGACCGCGCCGATCGGGACCGGGCCGACCAGGGCCGGACAGACCGGTCCGGCCGCGACCGCGCAGCCCGCTGAAACGGCTGGATCCAGCGCACGGAAGTCCTCCCCCACCCTCGGCCGATCGGCGTACCGGGCCCCACGGTCCCGTACGTACGACCGGCCCGCAGCGGTGCGGGAGTCACACCCCCGGGAAGCCGTCACTGCCCTTTCGGGCAGGCACCGCACCCCTCGGACGCGCGCGTGCCGGACCGCTCAGATCAGCCCTTGCCGCATGGCATACGCCACGGCGTGCGAGCGGTTCCGCAGCTGCAGCCGGGTCATCACCGAATGCAGCACGTTCTTGATCGTGCGCTCGGAATAGGCCAGCTTCGTCGCGATGTCCGCGGTGTCGTACCCCTCCGCGACCAGGCGCAGCACATCCACCTCGCGCGCCGCGAGACCGGTGAAGTGCAGTCCGCGCGGACCCAGCACCTGCCCCTGGAGGCGACCGACCTCCTCCAGCAGTCTTCCCAGCAGGTCGGAGGGGAGGTGGCCTTCGCCCCGCGCCACCGTCCCGATGACCTGGACCAGATGCTCCGGGGTCGACTCGGAGCGCCTGACCACACCGGCGACACCGCACTCCGCGGCGCTCACCAGTTTCTGCTCGTCGATGTCCGTGGTGACAAGGACGGTGCGTGAGGTGCTGGTGCGCTGGATGTGGCGCAGCATCGTCAGCACCTCCTCGTCGACCGCGTCCACGACGACGATCACGATCTGAGGTGAGGCGTCGCCCTCCCCCCACTCCGTCACGCTGATCTCGGGCCGGGTTCGTAACTGACTGGCCACGCCCGCCTGCGAGATCGGATCCTGGGCCCGTAATGCGACAGTGGTGCGCTCCATGGCAATGCTCCCCCTGGGCAACAGCCGATGGCATCACACTGAACACAACCATCACGGCTGCTTTCGTGTGCCTCATTCGTCCTGAGGCGGTCAAACGATTCCCGCGTATACCTACAGGGAAACAAGAAAGCCGATCCGGGCACAGAATCTGCCCGGAAGTGTTCCTTCGCGGCCGATGCCGGCGTTCGGCACCGCCCCTACGGTGCGCCGTATGAGTCTCACGGCAAGCCTCGACGATTCGTCCGTCACTGCCGCACCGGGTGAGGAGACGGCTCTCCCTCTGCGGATCCTCAACTCCGGCAGCACCGTCGAGGAGTACCGCTTCGAGGTGATCGGCGCGTGTGCCGCCTGGTCGGCGGTGGAGCCGGCGAGTCTGTCCCTGTATCCGGGCGACTCCCAGACCGTCTCCCTGGTACTGCGTCCGCCCCGTGACTCGACCGTACTCGCAGGGGAGACACCCTTCGGGATACGGGTGGTACCCACCAGCGAGCAGGGCGACACGGTGGTGCCCGAAGGGCGGGTGACCGTACTCCCCTTCACCGAGACGACCGCCGAGCTGGTACCGCGCAGCTCGCACGGCGCCTGGCGCGGCAGGCATCAAGTCGCCGTCGACAACCGGGGAAACAGCCCGGCGACCGTGCGGCTGGGGGCCCGGTCGGGTACGGAGCGGTCCCGGGTCGCGTTCGCGGCGGACACGTTGCAGATCGAGCCCGGCCGGGCCGGGTTCGGCAAGCTGCGGATCCGGCCGGCGAAGCGTGTGTGGCGCGGTACGCCGGTCACCCACCCCTTCCAGGTGGTCGCCACACCGGATGTGGCGGAGGGCCAGCCCCCGGTCGCACCGGTGGTCCTGGACGGTTCGTACCAGCAGGAGCCGATCCTGCCGCGCTGGCTCCCCCGGGCGCTCATCACCGCGGCTGTTCTGCTGATCGCGCTGGTCGGGCTCTGGTACGCACTGCTGCGACCGGCCGTGAAGTCGGCGGCCCGGGAGGCGATCACGCCGGACGCGGTCCGCTCCGCCGCCGCCGCGGCCGACAAGAGCAAGGCTCCTGACACCGGTTCGACGGGTGGAGCGGATTCGGGCGGCGGCGCCACCTCGGGGGCGAACGGCGGCTCGCCGAAGCCGAGCCCCTCACCGAGCCCCGGCACCTCCGACGGCGGGTCCGGCGGCGGGTCCGGCGGCGGGTCCGGCGGGGCGGCGGCCGCCGCCCCGACCAGTGCGCAGGTGCAGGTCAGGGACTCGGTGGGCGGCGGGTCGAACACCTCGACCGCCCTCCAGGTGCCCCGCGGGCACACCTTCCAGCTGACGGACATCGTGGTCCAGAACCCGCAGGGCGACGCGGGCACGCTCGTGGTCTCCTCCGGGCGGAACGCGCCGGTGCTCCGCCTCGCGATGGAGAACTTCCGGGACTCCGACTACCACTTCGTCACGCCGATCCTGGTGCCCGCGGGCGGCAAGGTCACGATGACCGTCGACTGCCGGAAGGTGGGCAAGCCCGTGAACGCGCCGACACCTTCGCGGTGTGCGGAATCGCTGTTCCTCGGTGGCACGATGCGGCCGGACACCGCGGGCTGACTCCGATCAGGCGGGCGGGGACTCTTCCTCCTCCTCGGCCCCTTCCTCCGCCCGTTGGACGAAGGAGCCCTGGACATCGGCGGGTTGCTCGTCCTCGTCCTCCGTCGCCGCCCGTTGCACCGCGGGCGGCGCGGCGGGCATCGCGGCGGGGGAAACGGCGGGCGCCGCGGTGGCGGACGCATCGTGGCCGGCCGCGCCAGTCACAGTCGCAGTCGCCGGAGACAGGTCGGAGGCCGAGACCCCACCCGCAGCCGAGTCCGCAGCAGGAGCCGGGTCCGAGGCGCGAGCCGGAGCCGGGTCCGACAGCACACGGTCGGCATTCGCGACGGCCTCCCGCTCGAAGCGGTCGGACGGATCGCTCACCCGGATCCCGCCCGGCGCCTCGGTCCCCTCCACCGGGCCGTTGCGCTGCTGGATCACATGGGTGAGCTCATGGGCCAGCGTGGTGCGGCCCTGCGGCGAGGACGGATCGTAGGCGTCGCGCTGGAAGACCACGTTGTTGCCGACCGTGTACGCGTGGGCGCCCACGCCCTTCGCCGACTCGTGCGCGGCGGAGCCGGTGTGGACGCGCACGTCGGAGAAGTCCGCGCCCATCCGCCCCTCCAGATCGGTGCGGGTGTCGGTGTCCAGGGGCTGCCCGCCGCCGGACGAGACCACGTCGTGCACGGGGGAGCGCTCTTCCTCCCCCTGCCTCTGGAGCATCGACCCCACGGCGCTGTTGCCGACCGCCCGTTGGAGCACGCTCATGCCGCCGGCCCCGACCACATCGGCCCGCCCGGTGGCCGCCGCGCGGTAGAGGTGCGGGGTGCCCGCCGCCTGCAGGCCATCGGCCGCCCCTGCGGCGTGCGCGGCTTCGTCGTGCACCTGCTCCTGGCCATGCCCGTGGTCATGCTCGTGGTCGTGCTCCCGGTCCCATTCCTGTGCGTGCATCGTCATCTCCCCTGACCGCGCCCCGGTCGAAGGCGCGTCGTGATGGCCCCACCACTCCACCTTCACGACGGGCCACTGCCTCGTCCAGCCCGGATCCCGCCGGCCGGGGGCAGCCGGCACTGCCCCTTCGGGCACCCGGGCCGTTCGTACGGTCCCGCCTCATACAGTCCCTCATACGGTCCTGCCTCACGTCCCGCCCCGCTCCTCGCCCCCGTTCCTCCTCCCTCTCCCCCTCTCCCTCCCCTCCCCGGACGGAATCCGGCAGCAAACGGCTGCATCGACGGGCAGCGGAGTGGCCGGGTCACGCCGCCGTCGGGATGATCGAAGGCATGACGAAGACCAGCAAGGACCCGGACATCACCCTGCGAATCGCCCAGGCGCCGGCGGCGGACGAACTCCTCGCGCGCAGCCCGCTCGCCGCGCTGGTCGGCATGCTGCTGGACCAGCAGGTGCCGATGGAGTGGGCCTTCTCCGGCCCGTACGCCCTGGCCGTGCGGATGGGCGGAGACGACCTGGACGCGCATGAGATCGCCGTGTACGACCCGGAGGTCTTCGTCGAGCTCTTCACCGCCAAACCCGCCCTGCACCGCTATCCCGCCTCCATGGCCAAGCGGGTCCAGCAGTTGTGCCAGTACCTGGTGGCGGAGTACGACGGCGACGCGAGCGCGGTGTGGAGCGACGTCCCTACTGGGGCCGAGCTGCGGAAACGGCTGAACGCCCTGCCGGGGTTCGGCACGCAGAAGGCGCAGATCTTCCTGGCTCTGCTGGGCAAGCAGTTCGGGGTCCGGCCGACGGGCTGGCGGGAGGCGGCCGGACCGTATGGCGAGGCGGGCTCGCACCGGTCGGTCGCCGACATCACCGGTCCGGAGTCACTCGCCGAGGTCCGCGCATACAAGCAGCAGGCCAAACAGGCGGCCAGGGCGACCAAACGCGCAGCCGACAAGTAGTCGGCGAACACCCGCACCGCGCACCCGCCCGTACGCCCACGGCCCAACGCGCGCCTGCACGCGCGCCCCCTCGACCGCCGCACGCCCTCCGAACGCTGCCGCACGCCCGCCGCACGCCACCCCCGCCCACTGCACGCCCACCGCACGCCCACCGCACGCCCACCGTCGGGAACTACCGCCTGCGGCGGGCCGTGCCGAAGAGCGACCGCGAGATCTCCCGCCCCAGTTGCGTCCCGACGGAGCGTGCCAGCGACCGGAACATCCCGCTCGCCACCACCTGTTCGACCAGCGAGGCGTCCTCCTTGGGCGCCTTCCCGGCCCCACCGGACGGCGCCCTTCCCGACGGCGCCCTTCCCGACGGCGTCCCTCCCGAAGCAGCCCTGTCCCCGGTCCTGCCCCCGGCCCGTTCCCCTCCCCTCACCGCCTTCTCCACCGCAGCCCTGTCCGCCGCGGCCTCCTCCTCGGACCGCTGTTTCGCCCCCTGTTCGGCGCTCAGCTTCTCGTAGGCCGACTCCCGGTCCACCGCCTGCGCGTAACGCCCGTACAGCGACGAGCCGCGCACCGCCGCATCCAGCTCGGCGGCGGGATACGGCCCCATCAGCGACTGGGGCGCCCGCAGCCGGGTCGCGGCGACCGGCGTCGGCGCGCCGGACTCGCTCAGGACCGTGATCACGGCCTCACCGGTGCCCAGCCCGGTCAGCAACTCCTCCAGGTCGTACGGCGAGTTCGGGAACGTCTTCACCGTCGACCGCAGCGCCTTCGCATCGTCCGGAGTGAAGGCGCGCAACGCGTGCTGCACCCGGTTGCCGAGCTGCCCCAGCACATCGCCGGGCACGTCGCGCGGCGTCTGCGTGACGAAGAAGATGCCCACGCCCTTCGAACGGATCAGCCGCACAGTCTGGGTGATCGAGTCGAGAAAAGCCGTCGAGGCACCCTTGAAGAGCAGATGCGCCTCGTCGAAGAAGAAGACGAGCTTGGGCCGGTCGAGGTCGCCGACCTCCGGCAGATCGTGGAAGAGGTCGGCGAGCAGCCACATCAGGAACGTCGAGAAGAGCTGCGGCTTGTCCTGCACGGCCGCGAGTTCCAGTACGGAGACCAGTCCGCGCCCGTCCGGTGCCTGCCGCAGGAACTCGGCCGTGTCGAACTCCGGTTCGCCGAAGAAGTCGCTCGCACCCTGCTGCTCGAAGGCAGTGACCGAGCGCAGGATCACTCCGGCCGTCGCAGTGGACAGGCCGCCGATCTCCTTGAGTTCGGCCCTGCCCGTGTCCGATACGAGAAACGCCACGACGGCCCGCAGATCCTTGAGGTCGATCAGCTCCAGGCCCTTGGCGTCGGCGTAGTGGAAGATCAGACCCAGTGACTGTTCCTGCGTCCGGTTGAGCTGAAGCACCTTGGACAGGAGTACGGGGCCGAAGCTGGTGACGGTCGCCCGCAGCGGAATTCCCGGCCCGATCCCGCCGAGCGCGTAGAACTCGCACGGGAAGCCCCTGGCCTCCCAGTCCTGCCCCACCTGCCCGGCCCGTTCGGCGACCCGGCCGCCCGGCACACCGGGGGCGGCGATGCCGGAGACATCGCCCTTGATGTCGGCGAGGAAGACGGGGACACCGTTGGCCGACAGCTGTTCGGCAATCAGCTGGAGTGTCTTGGTCTTGCCGGTGCCGGTGGCACCCGCAACGAGTCCGTGCCGGTTGAGCATCGCGAGCGGAATCCGGATCTGCGCGTCCGGCAGACATGCACCGTCCCAGAGCAGCGCGCCCAGATCGAGGGCGGCCGCGGAAACGGCGTACCCGTCGGCGATCTCCTGCGCCTGCGTCGGCAGCACCCCCGCGCCACCAGGCGCCACGCCCGAACCACGCACTGCACCACCACCAGGCGCCACACCCGAACCACCCGCCGCCACACCCGAACCACCCGCCGCACCACCACCAGGCGCCACACCCGAACCACCCGCCGCCACACCCGAACCACCCGCCGCACCACCACCAGGCGCCACACCCGCACCCGACGCCACGCCGGTGTCCCGCGCCACGCCGGTGTCCGAACCGCCGCCGGCGTCCGGACCCGCGCCTCCACCCGTGCTGTCGCTGTCACTCATCACGGCCCCTGTTCCGGAATGCCCGCTTTTGTGGCGTTCTTGTCAGCATGACAGTCCCGCCCCATGGCTGCGCCCGGAGGCTCTTGCCCGGTAGGCTTTCCGTGTGATCTTCAAGCGCATCGGAAATGGGCGGCCTTATCCCGACCACGGCCGGGAAAGCACCCGGCAGTGGGCGGATGTCGCGCCGCGCCCGGTCCGCCTCGATCAGCTGGTGACCACCAAGGGCAATCTGGACCTGGAGACCCTCCTCGCCGAGGACTCGACGTTCTACGGCGACCTGTTCGCGCACGTCGTGAAGTGGCAGGGCGACCTCTACCTGGAGGACGGGCTGCACCGCGCGGTCCGCGCCGCCCTCCAGCAGCGCCAGGTACTCCACGCCCGGGTACTCGAACTCGGCTGACGAAGCCCCGCGGGCTCCCCACGAGTTGCCCGCGGGTCCCCGCGGATCTCATACGGGTTTCTCTACGGGCCCTCGTACGCAGATCTCGTACGAGGCCCGCAAACCCTGCGGACCCTGTCCGGGTTCGTTCGGGTGCTTTTGCACCCGGACGGGTGCGATCCATTGATCATTTAGTAGGCATCATCACCGGGCCGCACTACGCTGCGCCCATGAGCATGCTCACTCCCCCCGGCATGGGCGGAAAGTACCGCATCACGGGCGACAAGTACCCGCGCATGAGCCGCCCCCGGCGTCGCAGCAGGCTGATCCTCGCCGCCGCCGCGTCCGTGGTCGCCCTCGGCCTGGCCGGATGGGGCACACTGCAGCTCATCGACGTCTTCACGGGCAACAACCGGAAGGCCAGCGCTGCCGACCACAAGACGGACTGCCCGACGGCCAATCCGTCCGCGCCCGTGAAGGTGTTGCCGAAGCCCGCGAAGATCACCGTCAACGTCTACAACGCGACACCGCGCAGCGGCCTCGCCAAGCAGGCCGCCGACGAGCTGAAGAAGCGCGGTTTCACCATCGGCAAGGTGGGGAACGCCCCGGCCGCGTACGACAAGAAGGTCGCGGGTCCGGGGGTGCTGCTGGGCGCCCCGTCGGCCACGAACGGCTCGCTGCCGGTCCTCGGTACGCAGTTGCAGGGGGCCGTTCCGAAGACCGACGCCCGCAGGACGGCGGACGTCGATCTGATTCTCGGTACGAAGTTCAAGGCGTTCAGCACGCCCCAGTCGGCTGCGGCGGCCCTCGCCGCCCTGGCGAAGCCGGCCCCCGCACCGTCCTGCTGACGGCTGCCGGGTCGGTCCCGGCAGCCCAGCACAACCCGCTCGGTCCGCGAGCCCCTCGTTTGGATCACGCCGGGCTCGCGGGGTCCGGCACGCACCCTGATCCGGCCTGATCCAAACGAAAGACCCTAGTCGACCGTGCCGTACATCCGGTCGCCCGCGTCGCCGAGGCCCGGGACGATGTAACCGTTCTCGTTGAGCCGCTCGTCGACCGAGGCGGTGACCACGGTCACAGGCGTGCCCGCCAGCTCGCGCTCCATCACCTCGACGCCCTCGGGCGCGGCGAGGAGCACGACCGCGGTGACATCGTCCGCACCGCGCTTGATCAGTTCCTGAATGGCCGCGACCAGCGTGCCGCCGGTGGCCAGCATCGGGTCCAGGACGTACACCTGGCGGCCCGAAAGGTCCTCCGGCATCCGCGTCGCGTACGTGGACGCCTGGAGCGTCTCCTCGTCGCGGATCATGCCCAGGAAGCCCACCTCGGCGGTCGGCAGCAGCCGCACCATGCCGTCGAGCATGCCGAGGCCGGCCCGCAGGATCGGTACGACCAGGGGGCGCGGGTGCGACAGCTTCACACCGGTCGTCGGTGTGACCGGGGTCTCGATGTCGACCTGTTCGGTGCGCACATCCCGGGTGGCCTCGTAGGCGAGCAGGGTGACCAGCTCGTCGGCGAGCCGCCGGAAGGTCGGGGAGTCGGTGCGCCTGTCGCGCAGGGTGGTGAGTTTGTGCGCGACCAGCGGGTGGTCGACGACGTGGATCCGCATGGGCTCAACAGTAACCGGGCCTCCCGCACCCGTGCGCTGGCATCAACCGCACGTTCGGAGGGAAGGTGGTGGCATACGGACCCAGCCTTGGGGTGATGAACCGATGCCGGACGGGGAACAGCGGGAGCGGGACCAGCCGGACACGCCGGCCCCGCAGGACGCGGAGGACGCGGAGATCCCGCTGGACCCGCAGGATCCGCAGGATCCGCAGGATCCGCAGGATCCGCAGGAGACCGAGGCGGCGCGCCGCAGACGGCGCGCCCAGTTCCTGCGCGAGCTTCATGAGGCGAAGGCGCTGCGCGACCGGGTCCAGCCGCGCCGGGCGCGCGCGGCCCGAATGCGCCAGGCGATGCGGATGCGAACCTTCCGCTGGTAGGTCTTACGGCGGCCCGGGGTCCCCCTGGTGGCGGCGTCCAGGAGAACTGATGGCCGACGCAACGGCCGAACTCCTCTCGCGAAGGCCTTGTTTCTGCCACGATTCCGATGGGCGGGACGCAGGGCAGCCGGGCCACCGACTGCCCTCCCGCCGGACCGACACCCCTATGACCAGTGGGAGAGTCACGGTGTACTTCGCCGCACTGCTCGCGCGCACCGAAGACGGGTGGGAAGCGAGCGACACGGAACTCGACGATGTGGAGACCCTGTCCGACCTGACGGATCTGGCCCGTGAGGCCTCGGTGGACGAGGACACGGTCCTCGTCTTCATCGAGCAGGAGGACGCCTGGTTCGGCGTCGTCCGGGTGGATGGCGAGGAGGACCCCCGTATTTTCATCTCGGACGCCACCGCCGCCGCCCGCTCCTCGTACGGGGAGATCCTGCTCACCGATGAACTGCTCGGCCGCGAACCCGGGGCCGAGGACACGATTGCCGCTCTCGAAGAGCTCGTCGGCCTCGACGGTACGGAGGACGGCGAACCGGACACCACCCCCGACAACGACAACGACGATGACGACGACGGACTCGATGCCGACGCCGTACCGGCGGGCCCGCTCGGCGACACCGGGGTCCTGGCCGACCTCGGGCTCCCCGAGGCGGAACTGCTGATGCTGCGTACGGACGCACTGGTGGAGATCGCGGACGCGCTGGGTGCGGCCGAGGTCCTGGAGACCGTCCGTTAGGGTCCGCGGGTGAGCGAACCACCGCACCCGCAAGGACCGCAGGCACAGCACCAACCGTGCCGACCGTGTGAACCGTGCGAACCCACCAGAGATCCGCACGACCCCGTTAAAGACCCGTGGCGGGCGCACATGCGCCGCGCCCTGGCCGAGGCCGACCTGGCGGCGCGGGCCGGCGATGTGCCGGTCGGCGCCGTCGTGCTCGGCCCGGACGGCACTCTGCTCGCCACGGGACACAACGAACGCGAGGCGACCGGCGACCCGACCGCGCACGCCGAGATCCTCGCCCTCCGCCGGGCCGCAGCGGCGCTCGGCCGGTGGCGGCTGTCCGGCTGCACCCTGGTGGTCACCCTGGAGCCCTGCACGATGTGCGCGGGCGCGCTGGTCCAGTCCCGCGTGGACCGGGTGGTCTACGGAGCCCGCGACGAGAAGGCGGGCGCGGCGGGCTCGCTCTGGGACGTCGTACGCGACCGCCGGCTCAACCACCGCCCCGAGGTGATCCACGGCGTCCTGGAGAACATCTGCGCCGAGCGGCTGACGGCGTTCTTCCGCGAGCTCTGACATTGGATTTCTGTCCACGCCCGGGGATGGTCTAAGCTCTCTCTCGGTAGCGTGTCCGAGCGGCCGAAGGAGCTCGCCTCGAAAGCGAGTGTGGGGAAACTCACCGAGGGTTCAAATCCCTCCGCTACCGCCATCGACGCCCTCCCGAACTGCGGAAACGCAGAACGGGAGGGCGTTCGCGCGTTACAGGGACAGTGAGGCCACCTTCCCACCACGCACCGACTACCGTGTGGGCGGAGGGCGCCCCCGGGGTCTTGACCACTCCGGGGACGCCCCGTTTCTACCGCCCTATCGAGGCGCTTTCGGGCGACACTCACACGCGCCCCCGTCGCACACAGATGCTGTTGCGCATCCGCCATGCTCCCCAGGGCCGTTGATCCCATCCCCAGCACGGGGCGAACCGCCTCCCACGCACCCGAGCACGGGATCAGCTCCAACCGCCCGGATCCGGGCCGTGATGCGTGCGAACTCCCGCAGCCGCCTCAGGTATGAAAACGGACCGCCCCGACTGCATGTGTCGCGCAGCACTGTGTGGTCGAGAGCGGCTCGGTGCAACACCTCGTCGTCGGCCACCTGCCACCGCCCGGCCCCCGTCACCACGTGACCACCACCCACACGACCTTCCCGAACGGCCGTTCCGCGACGCCCCATTGCGCTGCCAGGGCCTGAACCAGATGCAGCCCCCGGCCACGGGCACGCTCGTTCGAGACCGGCCGGGCGCGCGGCTGCCTGCGGCGAGTGTCATGCACCTCGACCCGACACCGCCCAGGCGACGCGTCGACGGTCACCTTCAGCGAATCGCCGGGCTCCTGCCCGTACCTCACCGCGTTGGTCACCAGCTCACTGGCGAGCAGTTCGAGCGTGTCGAGCGCGTCCTCGGGCACTGAAGGTTCCTGATGAACGGCCGCCTCCCGGACGTACCGCCTCGCGGGACGCACTGATTCCGGCTTGGACAGGTAGATCGCTTCCGGGGGCACGGCAGGTGCCCGGGAGAGCTGAGCCGACGGTAACGCGTGTGAACCCATACGAACCCCTCAAGGTATGGCCGACGCGGGCCTGGATCCCGTGTCGATAGCGATGGAACTCTGACATCAGAATGCATGCCATACGATTGGAGGTGCAAGCATCTTACGAGTGAAATGAGAATTTGCACATCACGGAGAGAATGCCTGTAGGAAGGGGTGCGCGAAGGTGACAGAGCGCCACAAGGCGCGGCAGACTGATCCCGACCAGACTGCGAGAGGACCCGAATTCGTGAGCGCACCCACAGTGCGGAGGCGGCAGCTGGGCCGCACGCTGCGGGCCCTTCGCGAATCACTCGGCCTGAAACAGGACGAAGTAGCGGCCCGCTCCGGAGGCAAGCTCAACGGGGCAAAGATCAGCCGTATCGAGACGGCCGTAACGGCAGCGACGGCCGCAGACGTGTCGCTCATCCTCGATTCATGTGGCATCACCGACGAGGAGACGCGGTCCGGCCTGCTCCGGCTCACGCGCGAGGGCGCCCGCCGCGGATGGTGGCAGTCGTATCGCAGCGTTCTCAGCCCTGCTTACGAAGATCTCATCAGCCTCG
This sequence comes from Streptomyces sp. NPDC087845, assembly GCF_044742755.1. Taxonomy (NCBI): domain Bacteria; kingdom Bacillati; phylum Actinomycetota; class Actinomycetes; order Kitasatosporales; family Streptomycetaceae; genus Streptomyces; species Streptomyces sp. NPDC087845. The sequence goes on along the minus strand of NZ_JBIUVC010000002.1, from coordinate 624,618 downwards.
AATCCGAAGCGGAGCAGATCAGCACCTGGCAGCCAGTCATGATTCCGGGCCTCCTTCAAACCGGCGAGTACGCCAGACACATAATCTCGGCCACTGCCATGGGCGACGCCATCGCGGACCGCGTAACCGCCCTGGTCGAGGTGCGCCTGGCCCGCCAAGCTGTGCTCACCCGGCACGATCCGCTGACCCTGCGAGCGGTCATCGGCGAGGCCGCACTGCGCACCCGCACCGAAGACCCGCGGATCATGTCCGAGCAGCTTGCCCGGCTCCTCGCAGCAGGCCGCTGGCCAAACGTGACGGTCCAGGTACTGCCGCTCAGCCACCCACCACACGTGGGTCAGACCGGCGCCTACTCCATCCTTGGCTACGGATCTCACGCGAGCCTCGACGTGGTTCACATCGAGTCGCTGACGCAGGCTCTCTACGTCGAAGGCAGGGAGAACGTGGCTGCGTACCAAGACGCCATCGAAACCCTCAAAGCCAGTGCGCTGTCAGCAGCCGACTCGGCAGATTTGATCACTGAGATTAGGGACCAGATATGACCACATCTTCCGCAGCACGCACCGTTCGTGACTCTTCCACCCTCCCCGTGACGTGGTGGAAGTCGTCGCAGTCAGCTGCCCAGTCCGACTGCGTGGAGTGCGGCATCATCGACGCCGAAAGCGTCGCGATCCGCGACAGCAAGGTCCAGAACGGGCCGGCCCTGATCTTTGATCACGACACCCTCTCCACAATGGTCGACGCGGTGGCTGCCGGCCTCGTGTGATCCACCTTTTGCTCGCTCAGGGAGACGAAGGCGCAGGGGTGAGCAATATGTCCGAATCTCAAGAAGTGAGTAAAAACAGAGCTGCCCCTGCATAAACCAGCAGGTCAGCAACTGTGGTCCCCGCGCATGCGGGGTTGGTCCCGGTGCGCGTGGCGATCGGGATGATCGGGTTGTGTGGTCCCCGCGCATGCGGGGTTGGTCCCGCCAAGTGTGACGCAGCCATGGCCTACACCAAGTGGTCCCCGCGCATGCGGGGTTGGTCCCGACACCAGTCATGAACCTCAGAGGCATGGGTGGTGGTCCCCGCGCATGCGGGGTTGGTCCCCTCGTCTTCACCACCCACGGCACCGTCTGGGCGTGGTCCCCGCGCATGCGGGGTTGGTCCTCTTTTCCTTGCTGAGAGGTACCGTCTCCCCTTGTGGTCCCCGCGCATGCGGGGTTGGTCCCCTCGCCGTCCCGCTCGGCGAGGTCCGCGAGGCGTGGTCCCCGCGCATGCGGGGTTGGTCCCCCGAGACTCGCAGCAGGTCAGGGGCAAATTAGGTGGTCCCCGCGCATGCGGGGTTGGTCCCAGCGCCTGGAGTGCCCAGATCTTCTCCTTGAGGTGGTCCCCGCGCATGCGGGGTTGGTCCCGAGGCGCTGCGCAAGACCCTCTGCCCGAAGTGGTGGTCCCCGCGCATGCGGGGTTGGTCCCGCTGCTGACGAGGCGCACTCTCAGCTCCTCTAGTGGTCCCCGCGCATGCGGGGTTGGTCCCCTCTGGATCAGCTCGGGGTGGTTCCGTTCAGCGTGGTCCCCGCGCATGCGGGGTTGGTCCCCTGGTTACAGCTGTCCCACGCTCGTGGTGGCGGTGGTCCCCGCGCATGCGGGGTTGGTCCCGGCACCCCGTCCCGTCCCGTCCTTCCTTCTCCAGTGGTCCCCGCGCATGCGGGGTTGGTCCCCGGGTGAGGCGAAACACCGGGAGTCTGGAAGGGTGGTCCCCGCGCATGCGGGGTTGGTCCCGCCGGCATGACCGACATGGTCCAGAGCGTCATGTGGTCCCCGCGCATGCGGGGTTGGTCCCCTTGCGCACGGCGGGCTTCGGAACGGGGCGGGGTGGTCCCCGCGCATGCGGGGTTGGTCCCAAGATTCGCGAGGCCCAGGGCAGCCAGCCCGCGTGGTCCCCGCGCATGCGGGGTTGGTCCCCCGCTCACCGGCGTGCGCCGGGCGGCCCGGACGTGGTCCCCGCGCATGCGGGGTTGGTCCCCGCACGGCAGGCAGAACCTTGCTCCGCCGGACGTGGTCCCCGCGCATGCGGGGTTGGTCCCGTGACCGCCTGCCCGATCCGCTCCCGCTCGTCGTGGTCCCCGCGCATGCGGGGTTGGTCCCTTCTCCTCAGCCTCGGCCTGGTTGAGCACGACGTGGTCCCCGCGCATGCGGGGTTGGTCCCAAGCCGTCGGGGTTGCTGACCTGGAGCCCGACGTGGTCCCCGCGCATGCGGGGTTGGTCCCTCCACCAGCAGCGCATGGCGAACCCCACCTACGTGGTCCCCGCGCATGCGGGGCTGGTCCCTCGTCGGTGATGTCGGCGCCGGCCGTGTTGTAGTGGTCCCCGCGCGTGCGGGGTTGGTCCCCGCGCGCAAGGCGTGTGGGCGCCGAAGGTCCGGTGGTCCCCGCGCGTGCGGGGTCGGTCCCTACCTCTGTTATGTCCGACACGATGCTCATTGGTGGTCCCCGCGCGTGCGGGGTTGGTCCCAGGCGGGCGTAGGTCCCTTCGCCCGGCCCGATGTGGTCCCCGCGCGTGCGGGGTTGGTCCCTGCTTGCCCAGGTCCATGCCCTCCTTCTCACCGTGGTCCCCGCGCGTGCGGGGTTGGTCCCCAGTCCGACCTACTCCGTCCAAGACCTTGCTTGTGGTCCCCGCGCGTGCGGGGTTGGTCCCCAGCGCGCTGCCGAGGAGCGACGCAGGGCGGAGTGGTCCCCGCGCGTGCGGGGTTGGTCCCCAGTCCGACCTACTCCGTCCAAGACCTTGCTTGTGGTCCCCGCGCGTGCGGGGTTGGTCCCGCTCGGCCACCGTCGGCGCGGTGACGGCGGTAGTGGTCCCCGCGCATGCGGGGTTGGTCCCTCGCCGCCGCCCACGGACAGCAGCCGGGCCCGGTGGTCCCCGCGCATGCGGGGTTGGTCCCATCGCCGACGAGGAGATGCTCAACGATCTGGAGTGGTCCCCGCGCGTGCGGGGTTGGTCCCTGATGCGGCCTCCCTGGGCCCCTCTCGTACCGATGGTCCCCGCGCATGCGGTGTGGTCCCATGCAGGCCGCATCAGAAGCCCAGGAACTGTTCACGGTCTCCGCGCGCAGGGGTGGGTCCGCCACACGGTGAGGCATTATGGAGTCGTCGTCATGGTCCCCGCGCACGCGGGGATGCCCCCTGGGGCAACCGTTGACGCGAGAGTGCGAGTGAGTGTTCCCCGCCTTCGCGGGGCTACAGGGCAACGTTTTCCCTGATCAGAGCGAAGACACTCTTATTCGCAACTGGGGAAACCGATTGCGTGAGCGAGGGCGATTTGGCCGCTTTTGGGTCATCGATCCTTACTAACGAGAACTTTCAAGATCGAGTAGACCATGGCAGGCCTGAGGCCGTACGGTACAGAGAGCGTCAGCGCCGAACAGCCGTGCCGAGACGACGAGTTGAAGTCCGTACATAGAAAAAACCGGACCCATCAGCTCCCCGTGCCAGCGGGAAGTGGAGCCCGGTTCACCCCTGAGCGCTCATCAACACACAAGGAGTGTGGCAAATGTTAATGCCGACAGCCCCCGCCGAACAGAGTCGAGATGTGCTGGATGCTTCGCAGCTCACCCTCGCCGTGATCTCAGGCGGTCTACTCGTACCCCCAGCCCTCGCCGGCCCCGAAATCTGGGGCTGGGGGGCGACAGTGATCGTCGTGATCGTCCTTCTTCACCCCCGCAGCAGAGGCTGCTGGCCGCGCAGGCTCCGCCCCTCTGTCCCATCAGCCAGCTGAGCCCCGGATCCTCGTAGCGGTCCGCCGGATGGACCGGCGGACCATTCCGGGTGCGCTTGCTCCGGTGAGTTGGCACTAGCGGGGACACCCCTGCAGTCGCACCGACGCAGGGCAGCTGCTGTCGCGCGCTCACCAAGCCGTCCCCGCCTCCAAGACCGCGGCGACCGACCTCGGGCAAGACTCTCGCAGTACCCGACCTCCCCCACCTCGCGCCTGCGCCGCTCGATGAATAAAACATTCGCTCACGATCGGTCAGTTCCGATCCATTTCGGAATCCGACACATGAACGCCAGCCACCCATGTCAAATACAGCCATGAGCCATGACCACCCCGACGTCCCCACGGCTTACAACAAGTTGTCCCCCGCAGCGCGGACAGCCTGGGGCAAGCACGACCGGGCGACCGAGGAGTGGCTCCCCTTGTGGCGGCACATGGCGGACAGTGCCGCCGTCGCCGGCCGGCTGTGGGACGCGTGGGTGCCCGAGAACGTGAAGGCGCTCGTCGCGGCCTCCCTCCCCCAAGGCGCGGTGGATGCCCGTCGGCTCGCCGTCTACCTGGCCTGTGTCCACGACATCGGCAAGGCGACACCCGCCTTCGCGTGTCAGGTGGAGGGGCTTGCCCACCGCATGCGAAGGGCCGGGCTCGACATGCCGGACCAGAAGCAGTTCGGCGAAGACCGCCGCATGGCCCCGCACGGGCTGGCCGGTCAGTTCCTCATCCAGGAGTGGCTGTCCGAGCGGTTCGGCTGGAGTGGGCGGGCGTCCGGTCAGTTCGCCGTCGTGGCGGGTGGGCACCACGGGACGCCGCCCGATCACCAGCAGATCCACGACCTCGGGCTCCATCCCCGGCTGTTGCGCACACAAGGGGACAGCGAGGCCGTCTGGCGCTCGGTGCAGTACGAGTTGATGGACGCGTGTGCGCGGCGGGCCGGGGTGGAGGGACGGTTCGCGGAGTGGCAGTCCGTGCGGCTGCCACAACCTGTCCAGGTGGTGCTGACGGCGATCGTGATCGTCTCCGACTGGATCGCCAGCTCGTCCGAGCTGTTCCCGTACGACCCCTCGTCCTGGTCGCCGAGGGAAGGAAAGGACGGTGAGGCCAGGCGGCTCGATGCCGCCTGGACGGGGCTGGATCTGCCGGGGCCGTGGCGGCCGGAGGAGCCGGAACAGGACGCGGCCGAGTTGTTCCGGAACCGCTTCGACCTGCCGGACGGCGCCCGGATCAGGCCCGTACAGGAGGAAGCCGTACGGATGGCGCGGAGCATGCCCGCCGCCGGGCTGCTGATCATCGAGGCGCCGATGGGCGAGGGCAAGACCGAGGCGGCGTTCGCGGCGGCGGAGATCCTGGCGGCGCGCACCGGAGCCGGAGGCTGCCTGGTCGCGCTGCCGACCCGGGCCACCGGCGACGCCATGTTCCCCCGGCTGCTGAGCTGGCTGGACCGTCTGCCCTCGGGCGGCCCGCTGTCCGTCGTCCTTGCCCATGCCAAGGCCGCGCTCAACGAGGTGTGGGCCGGGATGACGAAGGCGGGAAACCGTACCATCGCCGCCGTCGAACTGGACGGTTGCGAGGAGATGTCCAGTCCCGGGGCGGCCGACCCCTCCCACCCTGCCGAACTGCACGCCCACCAGTGGCTGCGCGGACGCAAGAAGGCTCTGCTCGCCTCCTTCGCGGTGGGCACCATCGACCAGGTGCTCTTCGCGGGGCTCAAGAGCCGGCATCTGGCGCTGCGGCACCTGGCCGTCGCGGGCAAGGTCGTCGTGATCGACGAAGTCCACGCCTACGACGCGTACATGAACACCTATCTCGACCGGGTACTGGAGTGGCTGGCCGCCTACCGGGTGCCGGTGGTGATGCTCTCCGCGACCCTTCCGGCGGTGAGACGGCGGGAGTTGGCCGCCGCCTATGCCGGGGAGGAGACGGCCGAGCTGGCCGATGCGCTGCATCTCCCGGATGACGCCTACCCGTTGATCACCGCCGTCGCGCCCGGAGGTGTCGCCCGCACCACTCGGCCCGAGCCGGCCTCGGGGCGCCGCACCGAAGTGACGGTGGAACGACTCGACGACGACCTCCCGGCGCTGGCAGGGCGGCTGGAGCGCGAGCTGCGGGACGGGGGATGCGCGCTGGTCGTGCGCAACACCGTCGACCGGGTACTGGAGGCCGCCGCGTATCTGCGGAAGCGCTTCGGCGCGGAGGCCGTGACCGTCGCCCATTCCCGGTTCCTCGCCGCCGACCGGGCCCGCAAGGACACGGACCTGCGCGAACGGTTCGGGCCCGGCGGCGACCGGCCCGCCGGGCCGCACATCGTCGTGGCCAGCCAGGTCGTCGAGCAGTCGCTCGACATCGACTTCGACCTCCTGGTCACCGACCTGGCGCCCGTGGACCTGATGCTCCAGCGCATGGGGCGGCTGCACCGCCATCCCCGTACGCGTCCGCCGCTTCTGGCGAAGGCCCGTTGTCTGGTGACGGGGGTGGAGGACTGGGGCGCCGACCCGCCGGTACCCGTACGCGGCTCGCTCGCGGTGTACCAGGGAGCGCACACCCTCCTCCGGTCGCTCGCCGTGCTGGGCCCGCACCTCGATGGCGCCCCGCTGGTGCTGCCGGACCACATCAGCCCGCTGGTTCAGGCCGCCTACGACGATCGGCCGACCGGGCCGGAACACTGGGCACCCGTGCTGGCCGACGCCCGGCGGAAGTATCTGAAGCAACTCGCGGAGAAGCGGGAGCGCGCGAACGCGTTCCGGCTCGCTCCGGTACGGCGGGCCGGGCGGGCGGTCATCGGCTGGCTGGACGGCAATGCCGGCGACGCCGACGACAGCCGCACCGGGCGGGCACAGGTACGGGACAGCGAGGAGACCCTGGAGGTACTCGTCGTCCAGCGTCGGGAGGACGGCCGGCTGACGACGGTGGGCTGGCTCGGCGGCGGACGCGGCGGACTGGACCTCCCGGAGCATGCGCCTCCGGTACGCCGGGCCGCCGAGGCGGTCGCCGCGAGCGCGCTGACGCTGCCTCGCTCCCTGACACATCCCGGCGTGATCGACCGGACCATCTCCGAGCTGGAGCGATTCGTCGTTCCGGCCTGGCAGGTGAAGGAATGCCCCTGGTTGGCGGGTGAGTTGCTGCTCGTCCTCGACGAGCGTTGTCAGACCCGCCTGTCAGGCTTGGAAATCCACTACAGCGCCGATGACGGACTCCGGGTGGGTTCCGTCGGCACGCGCGCAGCAAAGGGGCTCGAACCGATGTCGCCCTCCTTCGACCTGGTCTCCCGGCCCTGGCTGCCCGTACAGCGCGGCGACGGCACGATGGACGAGCTGTCGCTGACGGACGTCTTCGCGCAGGCCCACATGCTGCGGCGGCTGGTGGGTGATCTGCCCACCCAGGAGTTCGCTCTGCTGCGGCTGCTGCTGGCGATCCTGTACGACGCACTCGACGAGGCAGGGGGCGGGAAAGCCGGGGCCCCTACCGAGCTGGAGGACTGGGAGGAGCTGTGGCACGACGAGAAGTCCCTCGCCGTCGTCGCGGACTACCTCGACCGTCACCGTGAGCGCTTCGACCTGCTCCATCCCGAGCGTCCGTTCTTCCAGGTCGCCGGATTGCACACGTCGAAGCACGAGGTCGCCCCGCTGAACCGGATCGTCGCCGACGTACCCAACGGGGAGGCGTTCTTCTCGATGCGCCGGCCGGGCGTGGACCGGCTGAGCCTTGCCGAGGCGGCCCGGTGGCTGGTGCACACCCACGCCTACGACTCGTCCGGCATCAAGTCCGGGATGGAGGGCGACGATCGGGAAAAGGGCGGGAAGGTCTATCCCCAGGGAGTCGGATGGGCGGGCGCGCTCGGTGGCGTCCAGGCCGAAGGGCACACGCTGCGCGAGACGCTGCTGCTGAACCTGATCCCGACACAGGAGGACATCCTGGATTCGGCGGCGGGCCGGGAGGCCGACCTCCCGGTCTGGCGCCGCGAGACGCCTCCTGGCCCCGGGGTGCTGGAGGACGACCCGTCCGTACCCCGTCCCGCAGGTCCGCGTGACCTCTACACCTGGCAGTCCCGGCGGCTGCTCCTGCACACCGAGGGCGATGACGTCACGGGGGTCGTCCTCGGATACGGCGATCCGCTCACGCCCGCCAATCGGTGGAAGGCGGAACCCATGACCGGTTGGCGGCGCAGCCGGGCGCAGGAGAAAAAGCTGGGCCGCCCGCTGGTCTACCTACCGCGTCAGCACGATCCGAGCCGGGCCGCCTGGCGGGGTCTCGCGAGTCTGCTGTACGCGCAGGGGTCGGACCCCGGGACATCGGGCCGGGGTACGGACGAGAGCAAGCCGTCCGGCGTGGTGCGGTGGCTGTCCATGCTCTCCAACGAAGGCGTTCTGCCCGAGAAGTCGCTGATCCGGACCCGGCTCGTCGGCGCGGTGTACGGGACGCAGCAGTCCGTGGTGGACGAGGTGGTCGACGACGGGGTCACCCTGCCGGTCGTTCTGCTCCACGAGCACCGCCCGCTGCACGGCGCGGCGGCGGTGGGCGCGGTCGCGGACGCGGAGCGGGCCGTGTCGGCGCTGGGGCACCTGGCCGGAAATCTCGCGCGCGCGACGGGTTCGCCGCCCGGTCCGGCCACGAACACCGTGCGCGATCTGGGGTTCGGGGCACTCGACGGACCGTACCGACGCTGGCTGGTGGACCTCGGGAAGGAAGCGGACCCGGATGCCGCGCGCGCGGCATGGCAGGCCGACGCCCGTCGCATCGTTCTCGACCTCGGCCGAGAGCTTCTCGACAGCGCGGGCCGGGCGGCAGCGGAAGGCCGGGTGGTGGAGCTGCCTGGGGTCGGGAAGCGCTGGATCGACAGCTCACGGGCGGATCTGTGGTTCCGGACCCGGATGAACAAGGTGCTGCCGAAGGCGCCTGAACCGTCACTGCCGTACCAACAGCCGGGCCCGTCCGCCGGCCCGTATCCCGACGACAACCCTCCGGGGGGAGTCTCATGACCACCGCTTCGGGCCAACGACCGGGCAAGCAGACGAAGGAACCATCAATCCAGAAACTGGTCGAACAAGCGACGCGTACATACATCGCGCAACTCCAGCCCCGCTATCTCGGAGATCAGCCGGCGGCCGTGGCAGAACTTGCCCGGCTGCGCCGTGGTGCGGGAAAGAGAGCGCACCAGGTCAAGGACCTGTGGGGAATCGGCGCTCTGGAGGATCTTGCCGAACTGCTGGAGGGGAGGCACGACTCCGACCGCCTTGAGAAGGCCGAGGAGGCGGTCTTTCTCACCTCGACGCTGTGGGCACTGCATCAGCAATCCCGCCGTGACCAAGGCATGTATGCCAAGGGCCGCAGCCTCGGCGGCGCGGTCCGCTCGCTGATCCGGCTGAAGGACTCACCGGGGACGGACGACGAGGAATCCCCCCTGCGCAAGCGCCTGGTCCGCGTCGGTACGGCCGAGTCGCTCGACTCGGTCGCCGTGCGGCTCAGGGAGATCGTGCTGCTCCTGCGCACCGCACCGGAGCCGCTCCCCCTCGACTACGCGCGCCTGGCCGGTCAGCTCTACCGATGGCAGCACCGGCCCGAGCGTGCCGGTGTGCAGCGCGAGTGGGGGCGCGAGTTCCACCTGGCTGCCACTGCCTCTCGCGCCAAGAAGGGGCAGACATCCGGCGCCGAGGGGGACGACGCGATCGACCCGAATTTGGGTGCGGACGAGGAGGGAACGTACGGCGGGTACGCGGCCGGGGAGTGACGTCTCCTGACTTCACCGCCCTCACCGCGCCTCGGCGACCGACCCGCCCTGCCTCGGCAAGACGCCTCCTACTTCACGAACTGCCTTACCTAACAGAGGATTTGAAAACGCGTGACCAGGACGATTCTTGACATCCATATCCTCCAGACCGTCCCGCCGAGCAATCTGAACCGCGATGACACGGGGGCGCCGAAGTCGGCAACGTACGGCGGTGTGCAGCGTTCCCGGGTGTCCAGTCAGGCATGGAAGCGGGCCACCCGCGCGGCGTTCAGCGAGCTGCTCGACAAGTCCGAACTGGGCATCCGTACCAAGAAGGTCGCGGAGGAGCTCGCGGGGCGCGTCCAGAGACTCGAACCGTCGCTGACCCGCGCCGCCGCGCTGGAGCTGGCCGCCGAGACGATCTCCACGGCGACCGGTTCGAAGATCACCGTGCCCAAGCGCAAGAGCAAGGACGATGAGGGCGGGGAGCCCGCCGGGGAATCCGGATACCTCATGTTCCTGAGCGATCGGCAGTTCAACGCCCTCGCTGCTCTCGCGGTCGAGGGAGGCAAGGGCGGTGACGTCAAGGCGCTCAAGGACTTCTTCAAGGTCAAGGCGAACAAGGACCGGGCCAAGCAGGCCGCCGACACCGAACACTCCGTGGATATCTCGCTGTTCGGGCGCATGGTCGCGGACTCGGCCGACCTGAGCGTGGACGCGGCCGTGCAGGTCGCCCACGCACTGAGTGTTCACCCGGTGGAAGTCGAGTCGGACTACTACACGGCGGTCGACGACAGGAACACAGCCGCCGAGCCGGGTGCCGGGATGATCGGCACGGTCGACTTCAACTCCGCGACTCTGTACCGGTACGCGGCCGTCGACGTGAACCGTCTCCAGGAGAACCTGGGCAGCGGCGGAGACGACGAGGACCGGCCGGTGGAGCCCACGCGGCGAGCGGTCACCGCGTTCCTCGAAGGCTTCATCACCTCGCTCCCGACCGGGAAGATCAACACGTTCGGCAACCAGACGCTGCCGGCTGCGGTGATCGTCAAGGTCCGTTCCCGGCGGCCGATCAGCTACGTCGGGGCCTTCGAACGACCGGTTCCGATGGGGGAGAGCGGCGGATTCCTCCAGGATGCCTGCGAGCGGCTCGCCACGTTCGTACCGGACCTGGAAGACCGTTACGGCCTCGCCGGGAACAGGCAGGGCTGGGTGCTGCGGGTGGGCGACGAGACGAGCGCGCTCGACGGGCTGGGCACCGGGGTGAATCTGCCCGAGCTGCTGGCCGCCGTGGGGGACACCGTGGTCGATCGGCTCCAGCCGGAGACGGCGGCCGCCGACCGGGACAGGGCAACTGCGGAGCCCGGGGCATGAGCGTGCTGCTGATGCGGCTCGCTGGCCCCCTGCAGTCCTGGGGGTCCACGGCCCGCTTCGTGCGCCGCACCACCGAGACCGCGCCGACGAAGAGCGGAGTGGTCGGGCTCCTCGCCGCGGCCCAGGGGCGCAGACGGGATGCCGACCTCTCCGATCTGGCAGAGCTGGAGTTCGGCGTCCGTATCGATCAGCCGGGCACCCGGCTGCGGGACTTCCAGACGGCGCATCACAGCGACACGCTCAAGGCCATGCCGCTGTCGGAGCGTTTCTACCTGGCGGACGCCGTGTTCGTGGCGGGTGTGAGCGGCGAGGCGGCGCTCGTGCAGCGGCTGTACGAGGCGCTGATGGAGCCCGTCTTCCTGCCGTACCTGGGGCGCCGCTCCTGCCCGCCCTCGGAGCCGATCACTATCGGGGAGCCGCTGGACAAGGGCCTTGAGCAGGCCCTGCGCGAGGCGAAGTGGGAAGCGTCCGAGCGATATCGGGAGCGCCGCGCGGCGTCCCTCCGGCGCACGGGCGGGACGGCGTCCGACGCGGCGCGTCTGGATCTGCTGCTGGACAGCCCGCCCGAGGTTCGGCCGGACGTCACGCTGCGCGATCTCCCGGTGAGCTTCGATCCGCGTCACCGGCGGTACGGGCTGCGCGGCATCCGGTCGCTGCATGTCTCCGTACCCGTCGGCCCCGAATCACCCCCGCCCCCGCCGCACGAGCCCACCGCCCTGCTCACGCCCGTCACACCGAGGACCGACTGATGTACCTCACCCGCTTCCGCGTGAACACCGGACGATCCGATGCCCGGCAGTTGCTCGGTTCACCGCACCGCATGCACGGGGCGGTGAACATGTCCTTTCCCACGCCACCCGCACGGGACGGATCGGGTCCCCGGGTGCTGTGGCGGGTGGACCGCAACGGAACCTCCGAGACACTGCTGTACATCGTCAGCCCCACCCGTCCCGATCTGACCGGCCTGGTCCAGCAGGCGGGCTGGCCGGCCTCGGACGAACCGGGCTGGACGACGTTCGCGTACGAGGACTTCCTCGCCGCTCTCCATCCGGGCGACACCTGGGGGTTCAGGCTCACCGCCAACCCCGTGCACAACATCCGCCACCAGTACGTCAAGGAAGGTGAGCGGACGAAGCGCGCCGCGCACCGGACCCCCCGTCACCAGATGGACTGGCTGCTGAAGAGACAGGAGGACGCGGGATTCGAGATCGTCCAGAAGCCGGTGGAGCGCCGCCTGCTGCCCGAGGGGGACGAGTACGAACTGATCGTCCGCGACCAGATCCCGTTGCAGTTCCGCCGGCCCCCCGCGAAGACGAGCAGGAACGACGTACGCATCACGAAGGTCACCTTCGACGGCCGCCTGCGCGTCACGAAACCGGACCTCTTCCGCCGCACCCTCACCCACGGCCTGGGCAAGGCGAAGGCGTACGGCTGCGGCCTGATGACGCTCGCCCCGGTACAGGGGAAGGCATGAGCACGGTCGGCCGCAGGGGAGCATCCTCACCGCGTGAACTCACCCGGATCGCAGACCGTCTCTCGTTCGTCTACCTGGAACGTTGCACGGTGCACCGGGACTCCCACGCGATCACCGCGGAGGACGCGGACGGCGTCACGCACATCCCGTCCGCCACCATCGGCACGCTGCTGCTCGGCCCGGGAACCCGCGTCACCCACCAGGCGATGGCGCTCCTCGGCGAGTCCGGTGCCGGCGTGGCCTGGGTCGGTGAGCACGGCGTGCGGTATTACGCAGGAGGGCGGGCCCTGACGCGTTCCTCGGGTCTGATCGAGGCACAGGCCACCGCCTGGGCGAACCGGCGCACCCGCCTGGACGTGGCGCGGGCCATGTACCGCCTGCGCTTCCCGGACGAGGACACGGCGGGCTGCACGCGGAAGGAACTCCTCGGCAAAGAGGGCACGCGCCTGCGGGACTGCTACAAACGGGAGTCGTTGCGTACGGGCGTCCCCTGGCGCCGCCGTGAGTACCACCGCGACGACTTCTCGGCAGGAGACGCTCCCAATCAGGCCGTCACGGCCGCGGCCCAATGCATGTACGGAGTCTCCCACTCCGTGGTCGCAGCTCTTGGCTGCTCTCCGGGACTGGGCTTCGTGCACTCCGGGCACGAGAGGTCCTTCGTCATGGACGTGGCGGACTTCTACAAGACGGAGATCGCCATCCCCGCGGCGTTCGACGCTGCTGCCGAGGGGGAAGAGGACGTCGCGGCGCGGACCCGCCGGAAGCTCCGCGACCGCATCAACCGGACCGGCCTGCTCGAACGCTGCGTCCGGGACATCAAGAACCTGCTCGGCTACGACGGCACCCGCGACACCGCCGAGGCGAACGACGCGCCACAGGACCGGGTCACCCTCCAGTCGGACGGGGACCTCCACGTCGAGAGCGGCCGCAACCACGGCGGCGAGATCATCTGGTGACCGTCATCGTTCTCACCAACTGCCCGGTCGGCCTACGAGGCTTCCTCACCCGCTGGCTGCTGGAGATCTCGCCCGGAGTCTTCCTCGGCTCCCCGTCCGCACGCATCCGCGACGTGCTGTGGAACGAGGTCCGCCAATACGCGGGCCAGGGACGCGCCTTGCTCGCCTACCAGACGAAAAATGAGCAGGGCTACACCTTCGAGACCCACGACCACGCCTGGCATCCGACCGACCACGAGGGCCTCACCCTGATCCACCGCCCCAACCGCAACCCACCCGACACCTCCCAGAAGCCGGCCGACGTCCCCCGCCAGGGCTGGAGCAAGGCATCCAAGCGGAGAAGATACGGCGGGCGGTAGGCCAGGTTACGGGTCGGCGTCTGTCGGGGCGCGGCGGGAGGACTGCCGATGCGCTTCGTTTCTCGCCCGGTGGGCAGAAAGGGAAACCATGTCGGTTATGCCGGAATCCAAACAAGTGGGGAAGAACAGGCCCCTGCCCGCATAGAACCGCAGGTCAACAACTGTGGTCCCCGCGCGTGCGGGGGTGGTCCCGCGATCGGAACGCCGCAGGAGGCGGAGGCCAAGTGGTCCCCGCGCGTGCGGGGGTGGTCCCGAGGAGATCCGCGCCTTCTGCAAGCACCACCGGTGGTCCCCGCGCGTGCGGGGGTGGTCCCGCCCGGCAGGCGGCTGGCCTCGATCAGCTCGGGTGGTCCCCGCGCGTGCGGGGGTGGTCCTTCACACCAAGTAACGTGATCTTGCTGCGTTGGGCGCTCCGTGGTCCCCGCGCGTGCGGGGGTGGTCCCACCGGGGAGAACACACCGGTGGAGTACGGGTGGTGGTCCCCGCGCGTGCGGGGGTGGTCCCTGATCACCGGAGGTGAACCGAACCCGGCCGGTGTGGTCCCCGCGCGTGCGGGGGTGGTCCCATGGGGGCTCCTCTGCGTGGTGGTGCGGGTCCGTGGTCCCCGCGCGTGCGGGGGTGGTCCCCTTGTCGCGCAGGGCATCTACACCTCTCAGGAGTGGTCCCCGCGCGTGCGGGGGTGGTCCCAGGCAGTCGTCCTGTCCGTGGCCGCTGGCGTCGTGGTCCCCGCGCGTGCGGGGGTGGTCCCTTCGGGTCTCCGGATACGTACAGCTTTCGGATGTGGTCCCCGCGCGTGCGGGGGTGGTCCCTTCCGGCAGGCAGACTTCCCGTGGAGCTACGAGTGGTCCCCGCGCGTGCGGGGGTGGTCCCCACGTTCCACCCAGTACCAGGATCTTCATGGGGTGGTCCCCGCGCGTGCGGGGGTGGTCCCGGTTACCGAGTTCCTGAGAGGGGTCGTTGGTGGTGGTCCCCGCGCGTGCGGGGGTGGTCCCAGGGTGGCCTCCGTTACTGGGGCCGACAAGATGTGGTCCCCGCGCGTGCGGGGGTGGTCCCGACCAGGTAGACCTGGCCCTTGCCGCCGTCGGGTGGTCCCCGCGCGTGCGGGGGTGGTCCCTCGACACAGTTTCCGGACCCGCCGCTGTATGAGTGGTCCCCGCGCGTGCGGGGGTGGTCCCGTCGTCTGCGCGGCCGCGGAGGCGGCGGCGGTGTGGTCCCCGCGCGTGCGGGGGTGGTCCCCATGTGCACGCCCACCCCGACCATGTCGCCCGGTGGTCCCCGCGCGTGCGGGGGTGGTCCCCCCAGGGTCGAGCCTGCCCCGCCGGGCCACCGGTGGTCCCCGCGCGTGCGGGGGTGGTCCCCGCCGGACGCCCGGACCGACTCGGCCCACGCCGTGGTCCCTGCGCGTGCGGGGGTGGTCCCGCCACGCGAAACGTCGCTGTCGTCAGCGTCATGTGGTCCCCGCGCGTGCGGGGGTGGTCCCTCGGCACGGTCGCCGTCGAACAGGCCGTCGTCGTGGTCCCCGCGCGTGCGGGGGTGGTCCCCGGCGGCCGTGGCCAGGAGAGGCAGGGTGCAGGTGGTCCCCGCGCGTGCGGGGGTGGTCCCCATCACGCAGAGAGGCCCCGTCCAATGTCCGGGTGGTCCCCGCGCGTGCGGGGGTGGTCCCCACAAGCCGAAGTTCAAGTCTCAGGACGAAGGGTGGTCCCCGCGCGTGCGGGGGTGGTCCCAACTACGGCCGGGACAGCCACGAGGCGCAGGGGTGCATGGCCATGCCATGGTGGTCCCCGCGCGTGCGGGGGTGGTCCCATCGCGGTGCCGTGCGGGCCGGGGGCGGGGATGTGGTCCCCGCGCGTGCGGGGGTGGTCCCCGGGTCCTCACCGACGTCACCATGACCGACGGGTGGTCCCCGCGCGTGCGGGGGTGGTCCCGTGCGCTGCGGGGAGCTGTCGCGGGTGGTGATGTGGTCCCCGCGCGTGCGGGGGTGGTCCCGCGCTGTACCCGGTCGACGACCGGGTCACGGAGTGGTCCCCGCGCGTGCGGGGGTGGTCCCCGCGAAGCCGAGGCCATCTTCGGCAGGCCCGGGTGGTCCCCGCGCGTGCGGGGGTGGTCCCTCGTCACCGGATGTCCGGATCGCCCCTGTGGAGTGGTCCCCGCGCGTGCGGGGGTGGTCCCGCCGCCTCCGCCTTGCTCCCGGCCTGACGGACGTGGTCCCCGCGCGTGCGGGGGTGGTCCCACCCCGACGCCCTCGACCAGCCCGGCGCCATCGTGGTCCCCGCGCGTGCGGGGGTGGTCCCTCGACCTGTACCGCATGTGCTTGGGCGCCGCAGTGGTCCCGGCGCCCCCACCCCTCTGTGGAGGGGTGGGGGGTGGTCCCCGCGCGTGCGGGGGTGGCCCCCGGGGCATCCCCGACGGCTACGGCTGGGACAGGTGGTCCCCGCGCACGCGGGGTTGACCCCCAGGCCGACGCGTACGTGCTGGTCGCCGTGGGATGGTCCCCGCGCACGCGGGGGTGGCCTCGCCCAAGAAGGCCGTGGTGGGGGCGATCGGGTCGGGGGAAGCGGCATCGGGGGGACAAGCCGCTTCCCCCGATGAGAACAGGCCACTCAAGCCCTCGCCGCGGTCAGGGGGGAAGCTCGCGGCGAGGGCCCCACAGTGAGGTCCTGTTCCTCGCCCCTCGGATTTCCTGCCGGATCCGCGGGGCTCACCGTCCATCCTGGGGCTTCGCAGGGGCCCCGCGAGCAGGCAAAGGACCCCGATGGCCGGGCCCTTGGTCCTTAAAGGCGAGGTGAGTGATCGGAACCATCAGGGGATGCGGCCATACGTGCGGATAGAATCGGCCGACTGCACAGGGGATCGAAGGGGAGGCAGGGGCTGATGGTGCAAGCGAAGAAGATAGCTCTCTACGTGGTAGTCGTCTTCGTGCTGTACACGATCATCACGTCCCCGGCCCGGGCGGCGGATCTTGTCCAGGTAGGGTTCGAGGGCGTTTCGAGTGCCGCGCAGGGCGTCGGAGACTTCATGTCCGAGCTCGTGAAGTAGGAGTACCCCCATGATCCGCCATCTGGTCCTGTTCAAGCTGAACGACGGCGTCGAGCGGGACGACCCGCGGGTCGTCGCCGGGGCGAAGGCCTTCCGGGAGCTGGAGGGGCAGATCCCCGAGCTGGAGTTCTGGGAGTGCGCCTGGAACATCACCGACCGGCCGATCGCGTACGACTTCGCCATCAACTCCGCGGTCGTCGACGAGGACGCGCTGAAGCGCTACGTAGGGCATCCGGCCCATCAGGCGGTCGCCGCCCAGTGGCGCGAGTTCGCCACCTGGGTGATTGCCGACTATCCGTTCTGATCCGTCCGCTCCGCCTGCTGCAGCCGGTCCCCCGAGCCCCTCACCATTGCGGTGAGGGGCTTTTTTTAGTGTTTAAACCAAGTTGAACCCAACACGACGCTATACGGTGCTTGCGCACAGTGGACATGTCTTGTGATGCTATGACCGCTTTTGACGGATGAGTTGACCGAAGTTGACCGCAAAGGGGTGGCCTCACCGTGCCGGCCAGTACAGCGCCTCAAGTGCCTCCCCAGACCGTCCAGAGTGTCGAGACGGCCCCAGCAACCCAGACGATCCAGACAGAGACTCCCGACAGCACCACGGCGACGCCCGCCAGGACCAGGGGCGCGGACACCAGGGCGCTCACCCAGGTCCTTTTCGGGCAGCTCAAGAACCTGGATCCGGGGACTCCCGAGCACGGCCGGGTGCGGGCTGCGCTGATCGAGGCGAATCTCCCTCTCGTGCGGTATGCGGCGGCGCGTTTCAGGAGCCGCAACGAGCCGATGGAGGACGTCGTCCAGGTCGGCACGATCGGCCTGATCAACGCCATCGACCGCTTCGACCCCGAACGCGGTGTCCAGTTCCCGACCTTCGCGATGCCGACCGTCGTGGGCGAGATCAAGCGGTACTTCCGGGACAATGTGCGCACCGTCCACGTCCCCCGCCGGCTGCACGAGCTCTGGGTCCAGGTCACCGGCGCCACCGAGGACCTGACGACCGCTCACGGCCGCTCGCCCACCACCGCGGAGATCGCCGAACGGCTGAAGATCTCCGAGGACGAGGTGCTGGCCTGCATCGAGGCGGGCCGCTCCTACCACGCGACCTCGCTGGAGGCCGCCCAGGAGGGCGACGGGCTGCCCGGACTGCTGGACCGCCTCGGCTACGAGGACCCGGCCCTCGCCGGGGTCGAGCACCGCGACCTGGTCCGACATCTGCTCGTACAGCTGCCCGAGCGCGAACAGCGCATCCTGCTGCTGCGCTACTACAGCAATCTGACCCAGTCACAGATCAGTGCGGAACTGGGTGTCTCCCAGATGCATGTGTCAAGGCTGCTGGCCCGCAGCTTCGCCCGACTTCGATCCGCAAACAGGATCGAAGCCTAACCGGATCGGGTAGAGCACTCGAAGTCCGGTTCAGACGGCTGGAATTGCCTCACACCCCCCGTTAACTGCGCGGATGTCGCAAAGACTTGTCGACATGTCACTACAGCGTGTTGCCGACATGTGACATTCTGCGGGAACCGCGTTTGCCGTGGCCTCGCCTCCGGTATTCAGGTGGAGGCTGCGTTCCTCCGATGGTCGCGGCTCCACGCGACCGTCCGCGACCTCAAGGGGGTGGCATGTCCGCAGAACAGGGCAGCTCGAAGGTGCTCACGCTCACGAAGAGCGCACCCGCACCCGTTGTGCTCACCAGCTCGTCGGAAGCCATCGACACCCGCACGCTGTCCCGCTCGCTGTTCCTGCGGCTCGCCGCGCTGGGGCCCGCACCGGGCCCCGACGGAACGGACAGCCCGGAGCGAGCCTATGTACGGGACACGCTCATCGAGCTCAACCTCCCGCTGGTGCGGTACGCGGCGGCGCGGTTCCGCAGCCGCAACGAGCCGATGGAGGACATCGTCCAGGTCGGCACGATCGGCCTGATCAAGGCGATCGACCGGTTCGACTGCGAACGGGGCGTGGAATTCCCGACGTTCGCGATGCCGACCGTCGTCGGGGAGATCAAGCGTTTCTTCCGCGACACCTCGTGGTCCGTGCGCGTCCCGCGCCGCCTGCAGGAGCTGCGCCTCGCGCTGACCAAGACCAGTGACGAGCTCTCCCAGAAGCTCGACCGCTCGCCGACCGTGCCGGAGCTGGCCAAGGCGCTCGGTGTCTCCGAGGAGGACGTGGTCGACGGCCTGGCCGTCGGCAACGCGTACACCGCGTCCTCGCTGGACTCGCCCTCGCCCGAGGACGACGGCGGCGAGGGCTCCCTCGCGGACCGGCTGGGGTACGAGGATTCGGCGCTGGAGGGCGTCGAGTACCGCGAGTCGCTCAAGCCGCTGCTGGCCAAGCTTCCGCCGCGCGAGCGCCAGATCATCATGCTGCGGTTCTTCGCCAACATGACCCAGTCGCAGATCGGCGAGGAGGTCGGGATCTCGCAGATGCACGTCTCGCGCCTGCTGACCCGTACGCTCGCCCAGCTCAGGGAAGGGCTCATCGCCGACTGATCGCCATGGACCGCCGTACCGCGGCGCAAGGGTTCCGATTTGACGGACCGTCAGCCACACTGGCGCGATGCGACGTCAGATACTCGACTCGACCGGCCGCCGGGGCACCGTGATCGTCGCCTCGGCGGCCGTGCTGTGTCTGGGCGGCGCGCTGGCCGCCTGCGGCGGCGGTGCGGCGGACGACGGCTACGTGGCGGTCGGCGCGGCGGGCACCGGCCCGGAGAGACCGCTGTCCGGTGCGGTGCCGCCGTCGGGAAAGGTGACGCTGGTACCGCTGGACGGGAGCGGCGGGAGCGGCGGGAGCGGCGGGAGCGGCGGGAGCGGCGGGAGCGGCGGGGGTGGCAGGGACGGCGAGGACGGCAGCGGCGGCAGCGGCGGCAAGGGCGACGGGGCCGGTGGGAGTACCGGGGGCCGGGCGGACGGCGACGCGGCGTCGTCGGGAACCTCGGCCGACCGCGACCGCGACGGCTCCGGAGGCACGGGCGGCGCGGGCGACGGGGCCGGCGGGCCGTCCGGGACCCCTGGCACGTCCGGCTCCGGCGGCGGGAGTGCCGGCGGCTCGGGCGGTGCCGGGGGTACGGGCAGCGGCCCCTCGGATCCCTCGGTCCCCTCCGCGCCCGGCCCCGGCACCACCCCGCCCGCGGGGCCTGCCGTGCTGGTGGTGGGCGCCCCCGAGCGGGCGGGCGCGGACGAGCGCTGGTGCGAGAAGGTGACGGTGGAATTCCGCAACACCGGAGGATCACCGGTGCGGTCGGGGACCGCCACCTTCGCCACGCACATCATCGGCGGGCTGGGGATCGACTGGGCGACCGTCGAGACGTCCGCGCCGCTGCCCGCGCCGATCGGTGCGGGAGCTGCGCGGACGAAGACGTACACCGTCTGCGTGGACGCCTGGCGGGTGCCCCTGGGGATGCATGTCGAGACCCGGGACGTCACCGCCGTATCGAAGTGACGGGTGGAGGCGGGGCGGTACGGGGAACCCGTGTGCCGGTCAGCCGAGCGCGAGCCAGGCGACCGCCGCGAGGACGACGAGCACCGCGACGACGGTGACGATCACCCCGGTCTTCGGTCCGGACGAGGCGGCCGGCTGCTGCCGGCGCTGCGGCTCGCCCTCGTCGACGAAGGCGCGGAACATCTGGGTGCTGCCGGCCGGGTCGTTGTTGCCCTCGGGGCCCTGCGGGGCGTGGGGGTTGTGTGCCATGTGCCA
Source organism: Streptomyces sp. NPDC087845 (assembly GCF_044742755.1). NCBI lineage: Bacteria > Bacillati > Actinomycetota > Actinomycetes > Kitasatosporales > Streptomycetaceae > Streptomyces > Streptomyces sp. NPDC087845. The sequence continues at coordinate 604,270 of NZ_JBIUVC010000002.1, read as the reverse complement.
GGACCCTAGCGAACTCGGCGTTACGGCCCAACCCCCGGGTCGCCGAAGGGCCGTGGCCGGTGCCGGGGGACCGGGTCGGGGAGAGACGCGCACCCCGCCGCGAGGCCGCTACGGAGCCTCTGTGGAACCGGTGCGGAGCCACCCGCAGAACCGGTGCGGAGCCACCCGCGGAGCCACCGCCGAGCCGGTGTGGAGCCGCCGTAGAACCATCGCGGAGCCGGTATGAGCCAGCGCGAGACGATGTGAACCGGCACGAAAGGGGCGACCCCCCTCGCGTACCGGCGCCCGGACGCCCCCCGTGCCCGCACACCTCTGTATACGCGTCTGTATACGCGGCCACCTACGCGGCGGAGCCGTCCCGCACGCACCGCAGGCGGGGTGCCCGACCGCCCCGGCTGTGGCAGGAGACACACCCGCCCCGGCCCGCCCCCGCACGCTGGGCGTTTGACCCAAGCCCTACGCAGCCTTTTGTGTTCCTTTACTTCTGCAAGCGCCCTTTCGTTTGCCTTCAGCAACCATCGGCTTCTATGGTTGCCCTAAGCAACAAGATGACAACAAGATGAACCGATGAGACGCCTGGGGGGCTCGTGGCTGTACGAGGTCAGTACGAAGAACTGGCCCGGCAGCTCAGCGCCGTCGGAGCCGTCAAACGGGGTCTCGCCCGCATGTTGCCCGCCGAATGTCCCGCCGGCTCCGCCGCCGTACTGGCGCTCCTGCGTGAGCACGGCGAAATGCGGATCAGCAGGCTGGCCGAACTGATGGCCGTCGACATGTCCGTGACCAGCCGTCACGTCGCCCACGTGGCAGAACGCGGCTGGATCGAGCGGTCTCCGGACCCGGCGGACAAGCGGTCCCGCATCCTGCGGCTGACCCCCGCCGGACGTCACCTGCTCAGTGATCTGAACCAGCGGGTCACCGAACTCTTCGTCCACAACCTCTCCGACTGGTCCGACGACGAGGTCGGACAGCTCAACACGCTGCTGGCCCGGCTGCGCGACAGTTTCGCCTGCCGCGGCCCCGGGGGGTGCGCCCCCGGAAAACACATCGGCGACTGCCGCCCGCGGCCCGCCGACAGCGACAACGACGTGCACACCCGTACACCTGTGTAACAGAAGCAAAGACAAGGAACTCAATGGCTACGACCACACCAACCGGTGTGCGGGGCGGCCACGCCAAGCACGGGGCATCACCCGATGCCTCGTCCGGCGCGCCGATGACACACCGACAGATCATGGAGGCACTGGCCGGGCTGATGCTCGGCATGTTCGTCGCGATCCTGTCGTCGACGGTCGTCTCGAACGCCCTTCCGGAGATCATCTCCGACCTCGGAGGCGGCCAGAGCGCCTACACCTGGGTCGTCACGGCCTCGCTGCTGGCGATGACCGCCACCACCCCCCTGTGGGGCAAGCTCTCCGACCTGTTCAGCAAGAAGCTGCTGGTCCAGATAGCACTCGTCATCTACGTCGCGGGCTCGGTCGTCGCCGGTATGTCGACCAGCAGCGGCATGCTGATCGCCTGCCGTGTCATCCAGGGCATCGGCGTCGGCGGTCTCTCCGCCCTCGCGCAGATCGTGATGGCGGCGATGATCGCCCCGCGTGAACGCGGTCGCTACAGCGGATACATCGGTGCGGTGTTCGCCGTCGCCACCGTCGGTGGTCCGCTGCTCGGCGGTGTCATCACCGACACCAGCTGGATGGGCTGGCGCTGGTGCTTCTACGTCGGTGTGCCGTTCGCCGTCATCGCGCTGATCGTGCTCCAGAAGACGCTGAAGCTCCCGGTCGTGAAGCGTGAGGTCAAGGTCGACTGGTGGGGTGCGTTCTTCATCAGCGCCGCCGTGTCGCTGCTCCTTCTCTGGGTGACCTTCGCGGGCGACAAGTACGACTGGCTCTCCTGGCAGACCGCCGCGATGCTCATCGGCTCCGCCGCGCTCGCCGCGCTCTTCATCGCCGTCGAGTCCAAGGCCGCCGAGCCGATCATCCCGCTGCGCCTCTTCCGTAACCGCACCATCACGCTGGCCTCGATGGCCTCGCTGTTCGTCGGTATCGCGATGTTCGCGGGCACCGTCTTCTTCAGCCAGTACTTCCAGCTGGCGCGCGGCAAGTCGCCGACGATGTCCGGTGTCATGACGATCCCGATGATCGCGGGGCTGTTCATCTCCTCGACGGTCTCGGGCCAGGTCATCACCAGGACCGGCCGCTGGAAGGCCTGGCTCGTCACCGGTGGCTTCCTGGTCACCGCCGGGCTCGGGCTGCTGGGCACCATCCGGTACGACACGGAGTACTGGCACATCGCGGTCTTCATGGCCGTCATGGGTCTCGGCATCGGCATGATGATGCAGAACCTGGTGCTCGCCACGCAGAACCAGGTCGCCCCGTCCGACCTCGGCTCGGCCAGCTCCGTCGTCACCTTCTTCCGTTCGCTCGGTGGTGCCATCGGCGTCTCGGCGCTGGGCGCCGTCATGGCGAACCGCGTCACCCACTACGTCAAGGACGGCCTCGCGGACCTCGGTCCCCAGGGCGCTGCCATGGGCCACGGCGGCACCGGCGGCGGGGGCATCCCCGACCTGGACAAGCTGCCCGCGCCGTTCCGCACGGTCGTGGAGAGCGCCTACGGGCACGGTGTCGGCGATGTCTTCCTGTACGCCGCCCCGGCCGCGCTGATCGCCTTCGTGATCACGATCTTCATCAAGGAGGTCGCGCTGAAGACGAACGCGGCGAACGACGCTCCGGCCGCGGCCGAGTCCCCCGTCGCGGAAGCGGTCGAGGCACCGGCCACCACGGCCACCACTGCCACCACCACCGCCATCACGGCCGCGCCGGTCTCCGAGGGAACGGCCGGGCCCACTCCGGCCGACACCCTGGAAGCCCCCGTCGCCACCCTCCAGGGCACGACCGTGCACGGTGTGGTGCGCGGCGCCGAGGGCGCCCCCGTCGCCCGGGCCGCCGTCACGCTGATCTCGCTGGCCGGCCGGCAGCTGGGACGCTCCGTCGCCCAGGCCGACGGCGGCTACGCACTGGACGCGCCGGGCTCCGGCAGCTACGTCCTGATCGCGTCCGCCGACGGCTTCCAGCCGCAGGCGTCCACCGTGGTCGTCGGTGCCGAGCCGCTCTCGTACGACATCCTGCTCTCGGGTACGAGCGGCCTGGCCGTGACCGTGCGGACCGCCGAGACCGCCGCGCCGGTCGAGGGCGCCATGGTCGTCGTGACCGATGTGCGCGGCGATGTGCTGGCCACCGGCAAGTCCGGCGAGACGGGCGAGTTCGCCTTCGGTGAGCTGGTCCCCGGTCCGGTGACCGTCGCGGTGAACGCCGCCGGGTTCCGTCCGCTGGCGCTGCCGGTGGAGATCGGCGGCCAGGGTGTCACCCGGATCGAGGCCGCGCTGCAGGCCGGTGCGCTGGTGCAGGGTGTCGTGCGGGCCGGTTCCGGCCGGCGGCCGCTGCCGGACGCCCGGGTCACGCTGGTCGACGCGGCGGGCAATGTCGTCGCCACCTCGACGACCGGGGAGGACGGGGCGTACGCCTTCACCGACCTGGACGCGGGCGAGTACTCGGTCGTCGCGACCGGTTACCCGCCGGTGGCCGGTGCACTGACCGTGGCCGGTCGCGGGGTCGACGGCCACGACATCGAGCTCGCCCACCCCGGCGAGTAACCACAGACCCCTGGCGGGTCGGCGTTTCGAGCGGAGACGCTGTACCGGCCGGTGGAAATGGGCCCCGGTGGCGGGGACGGCAGGCAGGGGACGGCCTGCCGTCCTCGCCCCGGGGCCCGACTCATTGAGTCGTTGAGCAAGGAGAGAGAACGGGATGGGACTTCGCGCACAGGTACGGACGCGGGACGGCTGGGCGGTCCAGCACGCGGTCGTGACGGTCACCGACATGTCCGGCACGCAGGTGCTGCGGGCCACTGCCGACGAGGACGGGACGGTACGGACCGACACCCCCCTCCAGGCCGGCGCGTACACAGTGATCGTCACGGCGGTCGGGTACGCCCCCGCCGCCTCCACCGCCCTCGTCACGGCGAGCGGGCGGGCCGAGGCCGGCACGGTGGTGCTGGCCCGCCAGGGCGGTGTGGAGCTGCCGCCGCCGGGCGCCTGGTCGCTGGACCCGGCGCACTCCTCGGTGGGCGCGGTCGCGCAGCACCTGGGGATCTCCAGCGTGCACGGCCGGTTCACCGAGTTCGGCGGCCGCATCGAGATCGCGGAGGAGGTCCACCGGTCCCGGGTCGACGCCGTCATCAACGCGGCCAGCATCGACACCGGCAACGGGATGCGCGACAAGCACCTGCGCTCCCCGGACTTCCTGGACTCGGACCGGTTCCCGGAGATCACCTACCGCTCCAACGGGCTGACCCCGGCGGGCCCCGACCGCTGGCTGGTCCACGGTGAGCTGTCGCTGCACGGCGTCGTGCGCCCGGTCGACCTGAACCTGAGCTACCTCGGGACGGGCCCGGACCCGTGGGGCGGGGTGCGTGCGGCGTTCAGCGCAACGGCCGAGCTGCGCCGCGAGGACTTCGCCATGAACTACAACCAGGTGGTGCAGGCGGGCATCTCGGCGATCGGCACGACACTGCGGATCGAACTGGACATCCAGGCCGTGCAGGGTGCGTCCCTGCCGTCGTAATCTGCGGACATGGCACCTCACATCGCTACGAACACCGCTGTGGAACTCGACGAGCTGCTTGCTTTCGTACGACCCCGGCACCGGGCGATCCTGCTGACCACCCGGTCCGACGGCCGTCCCCAGGGCTCCCCGCTGACCTGCGGAGTCGACGACGCGGGCCGGATCGTCGTCTCCACCTACCCCGAACGGGCCAAGACCCGCAACGCGAAACGGGACGCGCGGGTGAGCGTCCTCGTGCTGTCGGACGACTGGAACGGGCCGTGGGTGCAGATCGACGGTACGGCCGAGGTGATCGACTCGCCGGATTCGGTCGAGCCGCTCGTCGAGTACTTCCGGAACATCTCGGGTGAGCACCCGGACTGGGACGAGTACCGGGCGGCGATGGTGAAGCAGGGCAAGTCGATCATCCGGATCACGCCGGAGCGGTGGGGTCCGGTCGCCACCGGGGGCTTCCCCGCGTCTCTCGCGTCCGGCAGCTGACGGCCGCTCCCGGATTGCCCTTCCGGATACCGGCGCACCTTCCGTCGCCGGGCCTGCTCGCGCGGGCCCGGCTGCCGGCCGCGCCGACGGCGGGGTCCTTCGGGCCGGGACGGCGCCCGGGCCGGGCCAGCGTCCGGGGCGTCCGGGCCGGGGACCGGTGTACGGGCGGGCCGGAGCTCAGCGGTCCCGCATGGCCTCGATGCCCGCGATCAGCAGGTCCAGCGCGAAGGTGAAGTCCCGGTCGCGCATCTCCTCGACCGTGTCGCCGCCCCGGGCGTCCATCAGGTCCTGCGAGGACTCGACGATCCCGCTGAGCTGCGGCTGGCTCCGGATGGCGCGCAGCGACTGCTGGAAGAACTCGTCCTGGCTGACCCCCGTCTCCGCGCTGCGCTGCACGAAGTGGGCCTCGATGGTGCCGAATCCGTACACGAACTGGAAGACCGCGGAGAGCGCGCCCGTCTGCTGGTGCAGCGGCAGCCCCGTCGCCCGGATCACGTCCTGGATGGCGTGCAAGAACAGCATCGAGTACGGGCCCATGTTGAGAAAGTGGCCGGCGAGCGGAGACACCCAGACATGGCGGACCAGCAGTTCCCGGTAGGAGACGGCGAGTTCGCGCAGCCGGTCGCGCCAGGGCGCGTCCTCGCGCGGGGGCGCGATCTCGCGGTAGACCGAGTCGAGGGCCAGCTCCAGCAGATCGTCCTTGGTGTCCACGTACCAGTAGAGGGACATCGCGGTGACCTCCAGCTCGGCGGCGAGCCGGCGCATGGAGAACTTGGCGAGGCCCTCGGCGTCCAGCAGCCGGACCGACGCCGCGGTGATCTTCTCCCGGTCGAGGCCGGCCGGCTGGTCCGATCTGCGGGTGCGCGACGGTGCCCGCTGCTCCAGCCACACACTGGTCCTGACAGGGCTCTTCACACGGTCGTCCGCGGACACCATGGCGCACTCTCCTCTTTCTCGCCGACGGGACGGACCGGATACGTACCAGCGCGCCCGAAGCGGATTCGTACGGTCCGATGCGCCCCGCCTCGATGCTATGCCGATGCGGTGGCGCCGGCCGAGTCCGCCCGGACGGATTCCGCCCGCTCCGCACGGCGCAGGAGCGCCGCGGCCAGCAGGCCGCCGGCCAGCACCGCCGCCGCTCCGACGAGCTGGCTGGTCTCCAGCCCCGAGGCGAAGGCGTCCGTGATCCGCGCCCGCTCTCCGTCGTCGGTGGCCGAGGCCAGCGCGGCGGGCAGCGAGGCCGCCCCGACGGCGGCCGGCACGAGCGCCCCGAACCGGGAGTTGAGCACCGCGCCGAGGACGGCGACCCCCAGCCCATTGCCGAATTCGGCGAGCGTGCCGTTGACCCCCGCGCCCACGCCCGCCTTCTCCGGCGGAATGGCGCTCATGATCGCGTTGGCCATGGCGGGCATGGCCAACGCGATGCCGGCGCCCATCACGACCAGGCCGAGCAGCATGCCGCCGTAACCGTCGCCGCCGAGCAGCGCGATCGCGGCGAGACCGGCGGCCAGCAGGCTCATCCCGGCCGCGATGGTCACCGGGGTGCCCAGCTTGGGCACCAGCCTGGCGCCCAGTCCGGTGAGGTTGAGGGCGACGACGCTCAGCGCCAGCGGAGCCGTCCGCAGACCGGCCTCCAGCGGCCCGTAGCCGAGGACGAACTGGAGCTGCTGGGTGAGCAGGAAGAGCGAACCGCCCATCCCGAAGGCGACCAGGATCGCGCCCGCGACCGCCCCGATGAACTTCTGGTTCCGGAAGAAGTGCATGTCCAGCATCGGATACGGGATGCGCAGCTCCCACAGCACGAATCCGGCGAGGACGACGATCCCGACGAAGGCGGTCAGCAGCACCCGGCCCGACGTCCAGCCGTGCTCCGGGCCGGAGATGATCGCGTATACGACGGAAGCCATACCGATGGTGGAGAGCAGCGCGCCGAGCAGGTCGGGGCGCTCGCTGCTGGAGTTCTTGGACTCCGGGACGAGCCGGACGACGGCGGCCAGGCCGATGACGGCGACGGGGATGTTGACCAGGAAGATCGCGCCCCACCAGAAGTGGTCGAGCATCACGCCGCCGATCAGCGGCCCGATGGCGAAGCCGAGCGAGCTGACGGTCGACCAGATGCCGATGGCCTTGACCCGCTCGGAGTCGTCGAAGATCTGCACGATGACGGCCAGGGTCGTCGTCATCAGCAGCGCGCCGCCGATGCCCATGCCCGCACGGGCGGCGATGAGCTGCGCGGACGTCTGGGCGAGCCCGGCCACCAGTGAACCGGTGCCGAACAGCGCGAGCCCGGCGACCAGCATCTTCTTGCGGCCGTAGCGGTCGGCGGAGCTGCCGGCCGTGAGCAGCAGACCCGACTGGACCAGCGAGTAGGCGTTGATCATCCACTGCACGTCGGCGGTGGAGGCGTCCAGCTCCTGGGTGAGGGAGGGGATCGCCACGTTGAGCACGGTGTTGTCGAGCAGCACGGTGAGCTGGGCGAGGCAGATGACGCCCAGGATCAACCAGCGTTGCGGATGTCTCGGCGGCGAGAGGTGGTTCTGCTCGGCGACGGTCGCCGTCATGCGGACTCCTGCGTTCTGTTTCTTATACGGCGTACAGGGATAAGACGTACACCGTATAGCTCGCCTTATACGGTGTACAACTCATTTCCGCGCGGTACCGTGCTCGCCGCTGATCCGACAAGGACTGGAGTGGTATGTCACTGCGTCGTCGTACGGTGGACGTTCTCATCGCAGCGGGCCTGTCGGGGGCCGTCCTCGCGCCTCCCGCGTCGGCCGCCGGGCAGGGGCACGCGGTGCCGCTGCGCGTGGCCACCTACAACATCCATGCGGGCGCCGGCATGGACAACGTCTTCGATCTCGACCGGCAGGCGGCCGAACTGCGCGCACTGGACGCCGATGTGATCGGCCTCCAGGAGGTCGACGTCCACTGGGGCACCCGCAGCCAGTGGCGCGACCTGGCGGGTGAGCTGGCCGAGCGGCTGCACATGCACGTCTCGTTCGCCCCGATATACAGCCTCGATCCCGGGACTCCCGGTGCGCCCCGGCGCGAGTTCGGGGTCGCGGTGCTGTCCAGGTACCGGATGACGAGCGCCGAGAACCACGAGATCACCCGGCTCTCCACCCAGGACCCGAACCCGGTGCCGGCCCCCGCGCCCGGCTTCGGCGAGGTGGTCCTCCGGGTGAAGGGACTGCCCGTGCACGTGTACGTGACGCATCTCGACTACCGCGCCGACCCGTCCGTACGGACCGCCCAGGTCGCCGACACCCGCCGGATCATGGCGCAGGACGGGGCATCGGGGCCGGGGGCCGGGCGGCAGAAGGTGCGGCAGATCCTGCTCGGCGACTTCAACGCGGCCCCGGACGCTCCCGAGCTCGCCCCGCTGTGGGAGCGGCTGACGGACGTCGAGCCCGGCGGGCCGACGTACCCGGCGCAGGATCCGGTGCAGCGGATCGACTACGTGGCGGTGTCGAAGGATTCCGTACAGGTCCGCGACGCGGCGGTGGCCGAGACGCTCGCCTCGGACCACCGCCCGGTGGTCGCCGACCTGCTGCTGCGGCGCTGAGCCTCAGCTGCCCTGCTTCGGCCGGGTCAGGTCGTAGAGGGTGGCGCTGCCGACCGTGACCTCCTTGAAGTTCTCCTCCACCCAGGACGAGATCTGCGAGGAGGTGCCATTGCTGCCGCCGCCCCCGCCCGCGCCGCCCATTCCGCCCGCGATGAAGTAGTGGATCTTCCCGTCCTCGACGTACTGCTTGAACCGGTCGAGCGTCGGGGACGGGTCGCTGCCGTTGAAGCCGCCGATCGCCATCACCGGCTCTTGGGTGGCGAGTTGGTAGCTCGCGGCGTTCTGGGATCCGACGGCGGCGGCGGCCCAGGTGTAGTCCCCGGCGTTCTCCTCCAGGAGCTTCTCGGCCTCGGCGCCGACGGACGCGCCGTTGAGCAGCCCGCCCATGCCGCCGCCTCCGAAGCCTTCACCCATGCGGGGCATGGCGGGCATGGCGCCGGGCTGCCGGCCGTTCTGCGAGGTGCCGGGCCGGCCCGGCACGTGGCCCTGGCTCTGGCCCTGGCCCTGGCCGGGCGGGGTGCCGGTCGGAGGCTGCCCCATGCCGCCACCCTGCTGACTGCCCTGCTGATTGCCCTGCCCCGGGAGACGCATCCCGCCGCCGGGACCACCGCGTCCGCCGCCACCCCTGCCGCCGGGACCGCCCATGCCGCCCGCGGACGGGCCGGCCGTCACGATCGAGCCCTGGTGCCCGGTGTTCAGTGTGCTCGCGGCGTACGCGGACGGCCCGGCCAGCGACGCGGCGAGGCCCAGCCCCACGACGACGAGTGCCGACCGGCGCCCCAGCCGGGACACGAGCAGCAGACCCAGCCCGCCGGCGATCCCGGCGACCAGCACGGCCGTGCGCAGCCACGGCAGGTAGTCCGGGGTCCGCCCCAGCAGCACGTACGCCCAGAGCGCGGTCACCGCGACCGTGGCGGCGAGCGCCCCGCGCGCCCACCACTTGGCCCGCTCCTCCCACAGGACCGTCGCGCCCATACCGGTGAGCGCCGCGAGATACGGCGCCAGGGCGACCGTGTAGTACTGGTGGAAGATGCCGGCCATGAAGCTGAAGACGACCGCGGTCATCAGCAGCGAACCGCCCCAGGCGAGGAACGCCGCACGGGCCGTGTCGGTGCGCCCGGCCCGCCAGGTCAGCCAGACACCCGCGACGAGGAGGATCAGCGCGGCGGGCAGCAGCCAGGAGATCTGGCCGCCGATCTCGGAGTTGAACATCCGGCCGATGCCGGTCTCGCCCCACTGGCCGCCGGCACCGCCGCCGCCCCCGCCGCCTCCGACACTGCCGGTCTCGTCGCCGTTGATCCGGCCGAGACCGTTGTAGCCGAAGGTCAGCTCCAGGAAGGAGTTGTTCTGCGAGCCGCCGACGTACGGCCGCGACGAGGCGGGCCACAGTTCGACGATCGCCACCCACCAGCCGCCCGCGACGACCGTCACGAGGGCCGAGAGCGCGAGTTGGCCGAGCCTCTTGCGTACGGGTACCGGCGCGAACACCGCGTACAGCACGGCCAGCGGCGGCAGGATCAGGAACGCCTGGAGGGTCTTGGCCAGGAAGGCGAACCCGACCGCGACGCCCGCCCACACCAGCCACTTGGTCCGGCCGTTCTCCATGGCGCGCAGCACGCAGTAGACGGTGGCGGTCATCAGCAACGCCAGCAGCGCGTCCGGGTTGTTGAAGCGGAACATCAGCGCGGCCACCGGGGTGAGCGCGAACACCGTCATCGCGATCAGCCCGGCCACGGCGTTGAAACGGCGGCGTACGCCCGCGTACAGCACCCCGGCCGTGGCCACCCCCATCAGCACCTGCGGGGCCAGGATCGCCCAGGAGTTGAGGCCGAGGATCCGCACCGACAGGGCCATCGGCCAGAGGGCGGCCGGGGGCTTGTCGACGGTGATGGCGTTGGCCGCGTCCAGCGAGCCGAAGAAGAGGGCCTTCCAGCTCCGGCTGCCCGCCTGGGCGGCGGCGGAGTAGAAGGAGTTGGCGTATCCGGAGGCGCTGAGGTTCCACAGGTACGCGGCCCCGATGACCAGCAGCAGGGCGAGGAAGGCGGGCCGCGCCCAGCGCGGATCCTCGGGCCTGCCCCGCCACACGCGGTGCGCCAGGGGCCCGTTCGGGCGGCCGTGGGCCGGTGCGGTGGACGGCGCGGGGGCCGGCGCACCCGGCGGGACCGGGAGGTGGTCGGGATGCAGCGTGGTCATCGGGCGTTCCCCAGTTCGTGGTGGGTGTCGTCGGCGCGCCCGGCCGCGAAGGCTTCGGGAGCCGCGAAGGCTTCGGGAGCCGCGGGGTTTCCGGCAGCGGCCCGCTCCGGGAAGACCCAGGCGCGGAAGAGCAGGAACCGCAGCACCGTCGCCGCGAGGTTGGCCGCGATCAGCACGGCGAGTTCCGTGCCGTGCGACGGCGATCCGGAGGCGGCTCCCAGTGCCGCCAGCGAGCCGCTGGTCAGGGCGAGACCGATGGCGAAGACGACGAGTCCCTGCGCCTGGTGGCGTACGGCTCCGCCCCGGCCGCGTACGCCGAAGGTGAGCCTCCGGTTGGCCGCCGTATTGGCGACGGCCGACACCAGCAGCGCGCCGCCGTTGGCGGTCTGCGGGCCGGCGCCCAGCCGGAAGAGCGAGTACAGGGCCAGGTAGAAGAGCGTGGAGAGCGCGCCGACGACACAGAAACCGACGAGCTGCCGGGCCAGGCCGCCGGGCACCCCGCTCAGCGCGCGGTCGCGCGGATCGTCCCCGAAGGGCCGCGCCAGCCGGTCCAGCGGCAGTGCGCCGACCGCCAGCGCCCGCCCCACCCGCCACACACCTTTCAGGTCCTCGGCCGCCGTCCGCACGATGTGGACGGTGGAGTCGGGGTCGTCGACCCAGTCGACCGGCACCTCGTGGATGCGCAGCCCGGCGCGCTCGGCGAGCACCAGCATCTCGGTGTCGAAGAACCACCCCGGGTCCTCCACCATCGGCAGCAGCCGCTGCGCGACCTCCCGCCGGATGGCCTTGAACCCGCACTGCGCGTCGCTGAACCGGGCGGCCAGCGACGAGCGGAGGACGAGGTTGTAGGCGCGCGAGACGAACTCCCGCTTCGAGCCGCGCACCACCCGCGAGCTGCGGGCCAGCCGCGAGCCGATCGCCAGGTCCGAGTGGCCCGAGATCAGCGGTGCGACCAGCGGCAGCAGCGCGTTGAGGTCGGTGGAGAGATCGACGTCCATGTACGCCAGGACCGGGGCGTCCGAGTGCGACCAGACGGTACGCAGCGCCCGCCCGCGGCCCTTCTCCTCCAGCCGGCAGGACCGCACCCGGGGCAGCGCCGCCGCGAGCCCGGCCGCCACCTGCGGCGTCCGGTCGGTGCTCGCGTTGTCCGCGACGGTGATCCGGAAGGCGTACGGGAAGGTGCGCGCCAGATGGTCGTGCAGGCGCAGCACGCACGGTTCGAGGTCCTTCTCCTCGTTGTAGACGGGTACCACCACGTCGAGTACGGGGGCACCTGCCGCGTCGACCGCTCCGGCCAGGAGGTGGTCCCGGGCCGGCAGGGTGCTCCAAGGAGTGTCGGTTCGCATGCCGTCGACACTCGGCGGCCCCGCTGTCACGCCGATGTGCTGAGCCTGTCCCCCCGCTGTGAGTACGCCGGGGGGACAGGCCCCGCGGGCAGATGGACGGCGAACACCGTGCGTCCCGGAACGGACGACACCTCCGCCCGGCCGCCGTGCGCGGCGACGACGGCCTGCACGATGGCGAGCCCGAGCCCCGTGGAGCCCGCGTGGCGGGAGCGCGAGGCATCGCCGCGCGCGAACCGTTCGAAGACGTGCGGCAGCAGCTCCGGGGGAATGCCGGGCCCGTCGTCCCCGACCTCCAGCGTCACCCAGGGCCGGGCGGCCTCGGTACGTACCCGCACGGTGACGGTGGTGCCGGGCGGGGTGTGGGTACGGGCGTTCGCCAGCAGGTTGACCAGCACCTGGTGGAGCCGGGTGGGATCACCGTGCACGGTCGCGGGCTCGTCCGGCAGTTCGAGGCGCCAGTGGTGGTCCCCCCGCCCGGCGGCGCGGGCGTCGCTCACCGCGTCGACGACGACCGGCGAGAGATCGGTGCTCTCGCGGCTGAGCGGGCGCCCGGCGTCCAGCCGGGCGAGCAGCAGCAGATCCTCCACCATGCCCGTCATCCGCTCCGCCTCGGACTCGATCCGGGCCAGGGCGTGCCGGGTGTCGGGGCCGGTCTCCTCACCGCCCCGCCGGGTCAGTTCGGCGTATCCGCGGATCGAGGCCAGCGGGGTGCGCAGCTCATGGCTGGCGTCCGCGACGAACTGGCGCACCCGCGTCTCGCTCTCCTGCCGCACCTCCAGCGCCGAACCGACGTGGCCCAGCATCCGGTTGAGCGCCGCGCCCACCTGCCCGACCTCGGTCCGGGGGTCGGCCTCGGCCTCCGGGACCCGTTCCAGGGGGGCCACCTCGCCGCTGTGCAGCGGGAGTTCGGAGACCCGGGTCGCGGTCGCGGCGACGCGGCGCAGCGGCCGCAGCGCGACACCGACCATGGCGGCGCCCGCGATACCGGCCGCGATCAGACCGGCGCCGGTGACGCAGACCTCGACGAGGATCAGGGTGGTGAGGGCGGAGCTCACCTCGGTGGCGGGGATCCCGACGAGGATCGTCGTCCCGTGCGGACCCTCGACGGTCTCCACCCGGTTGGAGCCGAGGCCGGGCAGATCGACGGTCGCCGCCCCGCCGCCGGCAGGAAGGTCCGCCGCGGCCAGGGCGCTCTGCTGGGCGCCGGTCATCGGCTGCCCGCTGTCCTCGCTCCCCGGCCCCGGCGTGGTGGAGCTCTCCGTGACCACCCTCGACCCGGTGACGGAGCCGTCCGCCAGCACGGCCCCGAAGGCGCCCATGGGCAGCCCGCGCGCGCCGACGAAGGCCAGGGGGTCGTCGCTCCGCGGCCCACCACCGGGCATCGGTCCCCCGCCGCCGGGCGGCTTCGAGGCGCGCATGGCGAGGGAGTGCAGCTGGTCGTCGAGCTTGCCGTACATGTAGCTGCGGTAGGCGATGGTGGTGACCGAACCGATGACCGCGGCGACCACGGCGATCAGCGCCACCGCCGAGACCACGAGCCGGGTCCGCAGCGTCCACGGCCCCCGCCACCGGTCCGGCCGCCCGCTCACCGGTCTACTCACCGGGCTTGATGAGATACCCCGCCCCGCGTCGGGTGTGGATCATCGGCGACCGTCCGGCGTCGATCTTCTTGCGCAGATACGAGATGTACAGCTCGACGACGTTCGCCTGCCCGCCGAAGTCGTAGTTCCACACCCGGTCGAGGATCTGCGCCTTGCTCAGCACCCGCCGCGGATTGCGCATCAGGAAGCGCAGCAGCTCGAACTCGGTCGCGGTGAGGTGGATGGACGTACCGCCCCGGCCGACCTCGTGGCTGTCCTCGTCCAGGGTCAGATCGCCGACCACGAGCGTCGACTCGCTGCGTACGGCCGTCGTGCCGGAGCGCCGGATCAGCCCGCGCAGCCGCGCCACGACCTCCTCCAGGCTGAACGGCTTGGTGACGTAGTCGTCGCCGCCCGCCGTCAGCCCCGCGATCCGGTCCTCCACCGCGTCGCGCGCGGTGAGGAACAGCACGGGAACCTCGGAGAGCTCGCGCCGCAGTCTGCCCAGTACGGCGAAGCCGTCCGTGTCGGGCAGCATCACGTCGAGGACCACCGCGTCGGGCCGGAAGTCGCGCGCCATCCGTACGGCACCGGCACCGTCCCCGGCGCTGCGTACCTCCCAGCCCTCGTAGCGCAGGGCCATGGAGAGCAGTTCGGCGAGCGGGGCCTCGTCGTCCACCACCAGTACACGGACGGGGCTGCGGTCCGCCCTCAGCAGTTCGGTACGCCCCTGGGGCAAGGTCGTCGTCATGCCTCAACCCTGTGAGGCCCCTCTGAGAGGGCCCTTTCCCGAATCTGTGAATTCCCTGAGAAAAACCGGGAGAAGCGCCCTCTCCGACGCCGGTCCGCTCACTCCACGGCGAACAACGCGCGCGCGTTCCCGTGGCAGACCGCGCGCAGCCAGTCGTCCCCCAGCTCCAGCCGTTCCAGCGCGTGCAGCTGATGCGCGTACGGATACGGGATGTTCGGGAAGTCCGTGCCCAGCAGGATCCGGTCCCCGAGCGACGCGAGCCGCCCCCGCTCGGCCACCGGGAACGGGGAGAAGTCCTCCGTGAAGTCCGTGAACGCCATCGTCGTGTCGAGCCGTACCTCGGAGTACGTCTCCGCCAGCGCCAGGAACTCCGCGTACTCCGGCATCCCCAGGTGCGCCACGATCAGCCGCAGCCGCGGATGCCGGGCGAGCAGCCGGCCGACCGGTTCGGGTCCCGTGTGCCTGCCGGGCGCCGGCCCGGAGCCGCAGTGCATCACCACCGGGATCCCGGCTTCCGCGAGCAGCCCCCACACGGGCTCCAGCAACGGGTCGTTGGCGTCGTACGCGCCGACCTGGAGGTGCGACTTGAAGACCCGCGCCCCCGCCTCCACGGCCTCGCGCACATACCGTTCCACGCCCTCCTCCGGGAAGAACGTCGCGGTGTGCAGACAGTCCGGCACCCGGTGCGCGAAGTCGGCCGCCCAGCCGTTCAGCCAGGCCGCCATGCCCGCCTTGTGCGGATAGAGCATCGAGGTGAACCGGAGCACGCCGAACGAGCGCAGCAGCCCCAGCCGTTCGTCCTCGTCGTGCCGGTACTCGATCGGCCACTCCATCCCGGTCAGCGGCCCCGCGGAGTCGAAGTACGCCCAGACCTTGCGGAGCACCCGCTCCGGCATGAAGTGCGTATGGACATCGATGATCCCGGGCAGCCCCAGCCGCTCCCGGAACCGCACGACGTCGTCGGCGCCGCTCCTCATCGCGTTCCCCTTTCGCCGTCCGGCCCCGACGATCTCAGAACAGCCCGCCCTGCACGCCGCCGCCCCCGAGGTCGGCCACCGGCACGCCCACCCCGGCCCGCGCGTCGGCGCCCGCCAGTTCCCATCCGGTCATCAGCCGGGTGTCCAGCACCACACCGCCGTGCGTCACCGTCTCCAGATGCAGATCGGGCCCGGCCGCCGCCACCAGCCGCCCCGCGACCACGCCCCCGTCCACCAACTCCGTGACCGCCCACGCCACCTCGACCGTGCCGTCGAGACCGAACACCCCGGCGTGGTCGACCGCCTCGAACGGCAGCCGCTCCAGCGACTCCGGCCACCCGGCCCCCTCCAGCGCCGCGGCCCGCCCGTAGAGCTCCGCCACCTCGGCACGCCGCTCCGCCGCCTCCGGCAGCGCCGCGCGCACGGCCCGCTTCCCGGCGTACGGAATCCGGTCCGGCACCCCGAGCGCCGACCGCAGCAGCTCCTCGGTCCGCCGCGCCGCCATCAACGGCCCCCGCCCCAGCCAGCTGAACACCACGGCCCCCTGCTCCCTCAGCCGCGCCGCCTCCCGCTCCTCCGCGGTGATCCCGACCTTCACCATCCCCGGCCCGAACCAGGCCAGATACACGCGGTACGTCCTCGGGTCGTCGGCGATCGTGTCGGCGGCCACCGAGTGTGCCCGGTCCAGCCGCGCACACTCCGGACACCGCGCCCCCGTACTCCGCCCCGACACCCCGGCCCCGACCGGACACGCGTTCCCACGCGCCCCGACACAGCGCCGCCGCCCGACCGCCCGGAACCCGAGCTCCGTCCCGAAGGCCGGCGCACTCACCCGCACGACCCCGCCCCGCCGCCACCCCAGCACGGGCGGCCCCTGCGCGTCGGGCCACCGCAGCCCGGTGCACTGCCATCCCATAGCCATGAACACCCCTCAAAAAGACGTTAGCGGACGGCAGTGACAGCCCCGCCCGAGACGGCGGCTCCGCCGCGGCGGTCACGGTCCCGAAGGGCAGCGTCAATTCGGGCCGGCAGCAGTCGCTCGAAGTCAGCGGCCCGGACGGCGACAGGCCCACCGACACCCGTCCACGCAGAAGCGTCCTCAGTCGGATGCGAGGAACTCGGCCAGCCGAAGGGTGTCTTCGAAGTAGCGCTCGTAGGGAAACCCGGCCGCTACCAGCCCGGCGCGGAGCTCGTCGTAGAGCGGCTTTCCGGCGGTGTGGAAGGCTTTCCGGCCGGCCTCGGTGAGGCGGACCAGCCGCCGCCGCGCGTGTTCGGGGTCGACGGTGATCTGCACCAGGCCACCCGCTTCGAGCGGTCGTAGCGCCCGGCTGATCGCCGGATCCGACACCGACAGCGCCTGCGCCAGCCGATGCTGCGTCGCCGGCTCGATGTCCTCCAGCGTGCCCAGAAGTCGTATCTGGCTGTAGGTCAAGCCGTCGGGGTCATCCGTGCGCTGCCGGGTGGCCTCGCCCAGCAGCATGACCACGCGGTGCAGCAGGTCTGCGAGTCCGTCATCCACACCACCACTATACCTAACTCTTGACTGGTTAATATTAACCAGGTAAGACTGAGGCATGGACACCTTCTCCTATCTCGCCCAGTCCGCGTTCCCCCTGGTCTGGATCGTGGTGCCGGCCGTCGGAGCCTTCTTACGGACCCGCCGCGCCCAGTCACCCCAGCAGGCGCTGGAAACCTGGCAGCGCTGGTGGGCCATCGGCGCCTTCGGCTGCGGCAGCCTGTGGATGACGGTCGCGTTCCTCGCCTTCCCGGACGTCATGGCCACCGCGATCGGCTTCGACCGGACGCCCTTCATGTTCGAGATCGCCTTCGCCAACCTCGGGCTGGCCGTCATGGGCTTCCGGGCCGCCTCGGCATCCGCGCGCGAGCGCATCACCATCGGGCTCGGCGGCGGGATGTTCCTCTGGGGAGCCGCGGCCGGCCACGTCCACCAGTGGTTCGCCCACGGTGACCACGCCCCCGGCAACACCGGCGGAGTCCTCGTCAACGACCTCCTGATCCCGGCGGTCATGATCATCCTGGCCATGCGATCCCGACGCCTGGCGGCCACACCCCGGCCGACCGCGGACATCGCCACCTGACCGGCCTCACCCCGGCACGGCTGTTCACGCGGGCCCTGGCCCTGTAGCCGTCACCAGCAAACAGCTCTCGCCGCCGCCCAGGCATTGCCAGACGCTCGCCAACGCACAATCCGGCTTGGCCAGGTGGCAGTTCCACCCTGTCTGTGATGCCGGAGGTCGATCGAGAGGGGCCACAGCGATGCGGTGGAAGATCCACGGGGAACGTCCGATCTACGAAAACAAGTGGGTGAACCTGTGGCTCACCGACATCGAGACGCCGGACGGGAACCGCTGGGAACACCACGTCGTCAAGCTCCGCCACCTGGCCGTAGCCGCAGTGATCAACGACCGCCAAGAGGTCCTGATGATGTGGCGTCACCGCTTCATCACGGACGCGTGGGCCTGGGAGCTGCCCATGGGCCTGGTCGAGGCGGACGAGACGCCCGGCGAGGCTGCCGCCCGTGAAGTCCTCGAAGAGACTGGCTGGCGTCCAGGCCCGATGAAGCCGCTGATCTACGCCGAACCTGCGAACGGCATCACGGACTCGCAGCACCACCTGTTCCGCGCCGACGGCGCCACGTACGACGGGCCGCCGACCGAGAAGAACGAGTCGGACCGGATCGAGTGGATCCCACTGGCGAGCATCCGGGGCATGATCGACCGCCGCGAGATCGTCAGCAGCGGCTCCCTCGTCGGCCTCCTCTACGTCCTGATGGACGAAGGGGTTCGCTGACCCTGCGAGGGAAGCATCGCTCGTAGGCGTGCCTCGAAGGCGACTGCGGCCGGCACCTCGCGATACGGCGCAAGCTGCTCGTAGAACTCGCGAAGGTGCCCGGTCACCCGCTCGGACGACACGGCTGCGGCGGGCACCAGTGCCTCGATCGCCGTGTGGCACGCCTGGTCGAGCTTGCCCCGCTGGAGCTGCGTACGGGCCAACCAGAAGGCGTGGAACGCCCTACCTCGCTGGTTCGCGGGGTCCTCCCGCTCCAGCGCATCGGCGATCAACGGTTCGGCAATCGCCGCCTCGCCGAGACGGCCGTGCGCAATGCCCGTGTCCACGATGAGCTTCGGCTCGTCGAAGTACGTCACCCATGCCGGGTCCGGGTCGTCCGCCTTGATCCGCCCGTACTGACAATGTGCCTCGGAGATCGCGGTGTGGGTCGCTGTCCGGTCACCCAAGGTCGCGTGGGCGAACGCCTCACGCATGGCCAGCATGGCCCGGACTCTCGGCGTCGTGCCGATGGCCGCTCGGGCCTGGTCTTGGGCGGCAGACACCAGCGCAAGTGCGTCCGCTGGCTTCTCCTGGTAGGTCGCTTGCAGGCTCATGCACGCCAGAACGTTGGCCATGAATGGGTGGTCGTCAATCTCCCGGGCCAGTTGCAGAGCCTCCGAGAAGTACGCGCGGGCCTGGTGGTACTGCCGGGCATCGAAGTACGTCCACCCGATCGTTATCTAGAGTTGTAAATGATCCTGGCAGGTCAACGCGCCGTGTCGGTAGCAGGCACGTAAGGCACGTTGTGTTGTGGTCCCGGAGTGGGGTTAGCACGAAGCTTGCGGCGGGGACGTCGCGCCGTACTGTGAACTGGGGTGCTGGCGTCGCCTTTTGCCCGGTGGGCTACGCTGTGTGGCCATGAATACCGGGACGGCATTGCGCCACACACGGATTGGTGACCCGGTGCTCTTCTGAGCGCCGTACGGGCCGGTGCGGGCCCGCTGTTTGATCGGGGATCTTGCGCTGCTGCGCGAGCTCCGCCTCCGTCGTGTTGATCACAGGCTCAACACATCAACCACGACAGGAGAGTTCATGCCCACCAAGACGCTGCAGATTCCCACCACGGACGGCCAAGCCGACGCCTTCGCCACCTTCCCCGACCGCGGCGAGCGGCACCCAGGGGTGCTGATGTACGCGGACGGCTTCGGCATCCGGCCCCTGCTGCGGGAGATGGCCCGCGAACTGGCCGGGCACGGGTACTACGTACTCGTCCCCAACCTCTTCTACCGACACGGCCCGGCACCGCTGATCGACCTTCCCGAGCACATCGGAGAAGAGGCCCGGCCCGCGCTCATGGCCCAGCTGATGCCGTTGATCGAAGCGCACACCGCCGAACGCGTACTGCGTGACGCCGACGCCTACCTCAGGTTCCTCACCACCCAGCCCGAGGTCGCCGCCGGACCGGTCGCCGTGACCGGCTATTGCATAGGCGGCCTCCTGGCCATGCGCACCGCCGCGGCCCACCCCGACCAGGTGGCCGCCCTCGCCGCATTCCACGGCCCCGTGGGCGTGGACGGGCCGGGTGCCTTCGCCGGGATCACCGCCCAGGTCCACTTCGGCCATGCCGAAAGCGACCTGACGCCCGAAGCCCTCGGCGAGCTCAACCGGGCCCTGGACGCCGCGAAGGTCGACTACACCTCCGAGATCTACCCCGGCACCGTCCACGGGTTCACCATGTCCGACACCGACGCCTTCGACCCCGCCGGACTACAGCGCCACTGGGACCGCCTGCTCCCCCTCCTCGACCGCACACTGGCCAACAGCTACTGACCGAGTGGGGGCCTGACCAGCGTAGAAGGCTGCTGGTCAGGCCCCCGTCGCAGAGGCGGATAGGTGGGTCAGGAATTCTCCGCGCGGATCATTTTGCGCAGACTGCTGCGGGCAGCTGCCAGGTCCTTCTCGAGTTCGTCGACTCGGTCCTTCAACGGCTGAAGCTGGGCGATCTCCTGTTCAAGTCGTCTGTTGGCATTGGTGAGTTCGGAGATGCGGGCGGTCAGTTGCTGGTCGTCGCGATCCTGCTGAAGGAGGAACTGTGCACGGAGCTGACCCCCGCCTTGTCCTCGGCCTACACCGGTCTCGTCACCACCGCGACATCCTGACGGCCGCACTCGACCTCGGCGTCACCGCCCTGGACACTGCGGCTCCCTACTTCAGCTTCCGCTCGCACGTGGCACTGGCCGACACGGCCGCCGATCTCCTGCCGAGGTTCACCCTCTCCACGAAAGTGGGCTTCTCCCCGAGCGCCGGAGGTACTGAGCACTCCCTTGATCCGGTCCGGCTGCGACTGGCCGTCGAGCGGGCGGCCCGGGAACTCGGTAGGGAACCTGACACCGTGCTCCTACACAACCCCGAACGGAGCCTCGCGGGCCTGTCCCCGGCCGATGGCCACGCCCTCCTCGGCAGCGCCTGCACCGCTCTGGCCGACGCCGCCCGCGACGGTCTGTGCCGCGCCTGGGGTGTGGCCTCCTGGGATACCCGGTCGCTCGGCGTGGTCCGGGTGGAGGACCTTCCGTCTCCGGACGTCCTCATGGTCCGGGCCGGGTTCTTCGTGGGCATCGACCTCCTCGACGCCACCACCGTCCTGCGCACCGCCTGGCAGGCGGGCGAGACCTGGGGCATGAGCCCCTTCGGTGGCGGCCACAGGAAGGTGTGGGAGGAGTTCGATCCCCGCCCGTTCCTCCGACCGCCCCACGATGGCTTGTCCCGCGTTCAGGCGGCGTTCCGGACCGCGTTCCACCTGCCCAGCGCCTCCGCGATGGCGGTCGGTACCGACGACCCTGGGCATCTGGCCCAGTTGGTCCAGGCCCTGGGCGCGGAGGTGGACACCGCCGCCGTCAGTCAGTACCTGCGGGCCCTCCATGGACACCGTCAGAGCTGAAGCTCGGCTACCAGGCGCTCGGCCTCTTTCCGGGCTGGGGCCAGCAGCGGATCTTCCTCGTACGCGTAGGGTCCGACGATCTTCGACAGGAAGAACAGCGACATCAGCTTGCCGTCCCGGCTCTCCAAGTCCGCACGCCGCTCCTGGTGGACGCGGTCCGCGAGCCCCGGGACGGCAAGCGCGTTGCCCCACAGCGTTGCGGCGTCCAGGCCCCGGGGCGCCATGCCCCAGTCTTCCCAGTCGATGAGGGAGAACTCCGGTCCCATCACGTTGGCCCAGGTCAGATCCGCATGAGCCGGCGCCCACCGCTCGATCCGCGTATCGGCCACCCCGGGAAAGACCGCCCCGATGGTCTGGGTCACCTGCTCCTGCCTGATCGTCACCGTGTCCGGCGTCGCGATCCGGGGCGTCTGCTGTGAGGCAAGCGCGTCCAGCGAAGCGTTCAGCGCCTCCCACCACTCGTCCGGCAGGCCCGGGTCTTCGAGCACCAGGGCGCCCTTGCCGACAGAGGGCGATGGAATCAGCTCCAGCTCATCCGCGCGCCACATCACCGGCTCGCCCGGCTCGCGCCACGCCACGCCCTGGTACCACTCGGGCATCGCGACCCCTTGCAGCACAGCAGCGGCCTCGGTCCCGTTCCAACCCTGCGGGCCGATCCGCTCGAATCCCCGCCGCTCGATACGCACCCACGTGCCCCGCTCCGTACGGCCCCCCAAGGAACGGCGCTTGCGCACCAGGGCCTCCCGAACCAACCGCACATGCAGGGCCTCTTCCACGCGCTCCAGCAGGTCTTCCACCGGCTGACGGCGGAGATCCACCTGGGCAGCAACGGGCAGGGAACCAGTCATCACGACCTCCTCGGCGAACGGATGACCGTAGCAGGAAGAGGCCCAGCGACACGATTAGTGCGCCATCACATAGCGCATCAACTTCCGCCCCTTTATTGGCCGTTGCAATGACGGCCCCCGCCTCACCCACGCCGGTGGCCGGAGCGGCTTTGGCCGGTGTCCTGTTCGGGTTGGGGTCGGGCATGTTCAGGGGGCCTTACGCTGTCCGGCAACTCGGGCAGGCTTTGATCCTGCCCGGAATTTGATCGAGTGGCCCCCTGGACTTGCCCGACGCGGGCCCCGAGCCGAACAGGTGGGTAAAGCCGTGGAGGCCGCCGGCCCCGGCCCCATGTGGGTGGACAGCAATCCGCGGTGACCTGCGCGGGCTTGGCGTGCGTCCCGCTCTCCTGGCCGTGCTCGCCGCGGGTCAGCCGGTCTGGGTTCTTCCGGGGTCCGGCTGCCCGCTCTTCGGACTTTTGCGGCGCGAGTGGGCGGGGGCCGTCGCAGGCGGTGGCGGAGACATGGAGCCAGCGGCGGCCTGGGGCCGCCGCGCGGCGCGGCCCGCGCCAGCGGGCCGCCTTGATGAAGTACAGAAACTCTGAACAGCTCGCATGCAGCTGAGCTGCGTGTGTTCCGACGCAGAGCATCGCCAGGGCTGGTGCGGCATGCAGGGTCTGGCCAGCGCTCGTGATCTCGGGGCTAGGCAGGACAGAGCTCGCTGGTGAGCCTCACTAGGATGTCTCCGGGGAACACGGATCTCAGTGAGGAGTCATCGTGCGGACACCGCTCTCCTGGCTAGCTGACCGATACACGTGGGGGCCGCAGAGCCTTCGCAGAGCGGCGGCGGCTTCGGTTGCAGCGGCCGTACTGATCATTGTGACCGGTGGAGTGGTGAGGGTCACCGGGTCCGGATTGGGCTGTCCGGAGTGGCCCTCGTGTACCGGCGAGAGTCTCGCGCCCACGGCAGAGATGGGTGTGCACGGTGCGATCGAGTTCGGCAACCGGCTCCTGACCGGTGTCCTGTGCGTGGCGGTCGGCTGGCTCATCATCGCCGCACGCCTGCAGAGTGTTCCGTCGCGAAACGTGCTGCGCGGGGCATGGGCTCAGTTCTGGGTGGTTGTTCTCAATGCCGTAGTCGGCGGCATCACCGTATGGATGCGGCTCAGCCCGTACATCGTTGCCGCGCACTTCCTTGCCGCGTCGCTTCTGCTCGCCACGGCGGTTGTCACGTGGGAACGCGTGCAATGGCAGGAGCGTGGGGTGTCGGCACAAGAGGTCGTGTCCCGGAGGGCCGTGACCTTGAGCCGGCTGCTGCTGGTGGGTGCTGCTGCACTGCTGGTGGTGGGCACTGCGGTGACGGGTTCCGGACCGCATGCCGGTGACTCCTCCGATGTGACTCGGATGCCGTTCGGCTGGGAGAGCGCCACCATCGTGCATGGGGCGATCGCTGTGGCCTGTCTCGTGCTGGGGGTACTGCTGCTCACCGCGTTGCCCGCCGGTTCTTCGGCTCGCCGGCGAACCGGGGTGTTCCTGGCGGTCTTCGCTCTGCAGGGTGCAGTCGGTGTGTTCCAGTCGCTCACCTCATTGCCCTCGGTGGCGGTCGTCCTGCACCTTCTGGGTTCGGCCCTCGTCTGGGCGGGGGCGGTCAGCGTCACCCTCGTGGTGAAGAGGCACTCGACTGCCCGTGCTGCAGTGGGAGATCAGCCCTCTGCGCGGCTTGCCCGGTCCACGATTGCTGCTGACACGTAGAGGGTCAGCGGTCCTGGGGTTCTGCTGTTCAACTTGGTTGCCGCCCGGTGGAACGGGTTGTGCCCGCGGTCCTCGGCGCGCACCTGTTCCTCGTCAGCACTGCTGTGGGCGATGAGGCGAGCCAGGCGTGTGAGGTCCGCCGGGCGTCAAACACTGCCGTCAAGGCATAAGCCAGAGGCCCTGTGGATCACTCCACAGGGCCTCTGGTCTGCTGTGCACTCGGCAGGATTCGAACCTGCAACCTTCTGATCCGTAGTCAGATGCTCTATCCGTTAAGCTACGAGTGCTTGTGCTTCCCGGGCTTTTCTGCCTGGTCGGCGTTGCGAGAACAACATTACATGACCTGCGCCGTAGCGCGAAATCCATTAGCCAAACCTGCCCCGACCTGCGGAAACACCATGATCGGCGGTTGCGTGGGCGTATCGCCGCGCCCGTGCGGGGCGGTCGGCGGACGGCTCGGGTCCGGATGCGGCCGAAGCCCCGCGCCGGCAGGCGGGGACGACGGTCCGTCGGCGGGTGAGGTCCCGGCGCGCGCCAGCGGCCCTCGTCACCACGGACGTTCACGCGGACATTCGCGCGGACATTCACGCGGACATTCACGCGGACATTCACGCGGGCGCCGCCGCGGCGCCGGGGGCGTCAACTTCGGTGGTGGCCGATTCACCCTGAGCAGGGGTGGGCGCACGAGGCGCGGCGAAGGCTTCAGGCCATGACGGGGTGGGCGGGAGAGAACCAGGAGGTGCGTGCGGCGGGCGCGGCGCACCGACGGCGGCGCGGGTGATGGTGTGGCGGGAGTCACCCAGGGGCGGGTTTCACAAACCCGCCGCGCGGGGTTGGCCGAACTGCCCCGTTCATCACTTTACGCGATCACCCGAATGCATTGCGCTACTGAATGCACCGGCTCCGCCACGGCGCGCAGACGTGCGGTCGGACGGCGGAGCGTTCCAGCAGCGTCGACTTGAGGGGAAGAACCTTGTCCACACCTCCTGCTCCGCTCCGGGTTGCCCTGGCCAACGGCAGCTTCGAACAGCCCGTCGTCACCGGTGTGGAGATCCTGCCGGACTCCTCACAGACGCAGGCGCCCAAGCGGGTCCCGGGCTGGCTCACCACCGCCACCGACCACATGATCGAGCTGTGGCACTCGGGCTTCAACGGAGTACCGGCGGCCGACGGCGCCCAGTTCGCCGAGCTCAACGCCAATCAGGTCTCCACGCTCTACCAGGACCTGCCCACCACACCGGGTACGAAGCTGTACTGGCGGCTCTACCACCGCGGCCGCCAGGGGGACGACACCATGGCGCTGGACATCGGCGCGCCGGGCTCCGCGGTGCAGCAGAGACGCTTCACCGACGGCAACACCGCCTGGGGCTACTACACCGGCACCTACACCGTCCCGGCAGGCCAGACGCTGACGCGCTTCGCCTTCCGTTCCGTCTCCGCCGCCGGGGGCAACCAGAGCATCGGCAACTTCCTGGACGGCATCTTCTTCGGCACCGCCCCCTAGCTGGTGCTCACCAAGAGCGCCGCTCCCACGGGACCGCTGGAGGTGGGCGACGTCGTCACCTACCGCATCAATGCCAGGAACGAGGGCGGCGGCGCGGCCGAGAACCTCGTCCTGGCCGACGTCGTCCCGCAGGGCACGACGTATCTGCCCGGTTCCCTGCGTATCGTCGACGGCCCGAACGCCGGCGCGAAGACCGACGCGCAGGGTGACGACCAGGCGTACTACGACGCGCGGGCCGACAAGGTCGCCTTCGAACTCGGCAACATCACCACCGCCGGGGAGGGCGGCAGCCTGCCCAACACCGAGACCCTGCCGGCGGGAACCACGGCCGAATACCGGGTCACCATCGACCGGGCCGCCGGTGGCAAGCAGATCAGGAACACCGCCACCGCCTCCTACGAGAACCGCCTCGGCGATACCCCGGAGCGGCTGACGGCCACCTCCAACGAGCAGATCACGCAGGTCAACCCGGCCGCCGACCTGGCCGTAGTCAAGGCGGCCGACGCGACCACCGTCACCGTCGGCCAGACCGTGACCTACCGCATCAGTGTCCACAACGCCGGCCCGAACCGGGCCACCGGCGTCACCGTCACCGACCGGCTCCCGGACGGTCTCGCCTTCCTGTCCGCCGACGGCCCCGGAAGCTACGACCCGGCCACCGGACGGTGGACCGTGGGCACCCTGGCCGACGGCGCCGGAGCCACCCTCGTGCTGCGGGCCAAGGCCACCGAGGCCGGTCCGATCAGCAACACCGCCACCGTCACCGGCAACGAAAAGGATCCCGACCCCACCAACAACACCGACACCGTCACCATCTGCGTCGAGCCGGCCCCCTCCTGCTGCGACCCCTGCGCCACCCGGAAGTAGCCGGGGACCGGCCCCTGGTCACGTCACCCGTGCGATCAGGCGGGTGAAAACAGCTCTGAGAACTGCTCTGAAAACGACTCAGGGAGTTCAGCCGAGACGGGCTGAACTCCCTGGTCAGAGAGCGGAGGCGGAGGGATTTGAACCCTCGATGGGCTTTAAGACCCAAACCGCATTAGCAGTGCGGCGCCATAGACCGGACTAGGCGACGCCTCCAGCACACCTCGCGCGAGCGCGAGTGGTGCGTGCAGATGATGTCACAGCTGAGTACTGCGTCACCAATCGCTGCCTACGGTACTAGGCAGTCGGGCACGAGGGCAAAGCGCCTGCCGTTGCGCAACGCCGTGGCGCGCGAAGCGTTAGTGAGGACGGAGGCCGTTCGTCCCGCCGAGTCAGTGAGGGCGGAGGCCGTTCGTCCCGCCGAAGTGCCCGAGCACAGGAGCCCGTATGTTGCGCCGTCTCGCCCTCACCGCCGCCGCGTCCCTCGCCGCGCTGACCGCCGCCGCGCCGGCCGCGACCGCGGCCGGCGGATCCTTTCCGCTGCCGCTGCCGCTGCTGTCCGGGGACGACGCCCGTACCCGGCTGACGGTGACGGTCTCGGGTTCGGGGGACCCCGCGGCCGAGGGCGTCTTCGAGCTGGAGTGCGGGCCGACGGGCGGCAGCCACCCGGCGGCGCAGCCGGCCTGCGACCGGCTGGAGGAGCTGGCGCGGGAGGGCGCGGCCCCGTTCGCGCCGGTGCCCCGGGGCGCGATGTGCACCCAGCAGTTCGGGGGTCCGGCCACCGCCCGGGTCACCGGTACCTGGCGCGGACGGGGCATCGACACGGTCTTCCACCGGAGCAACGGCTGCGAGATCTCGCGCTGGAACAATCTGCGGCCCGTGCTCCCCAACGTCCGATGAGCGGGGCTCCGTACCCCTGTCCGGAGCACCGTATGCACAGAACATTGGTGAGAGCTCCCCCGCATCCGCCGACCGACGCCCCTCCCCTGCCTTTAGACTCCTTCCGTGACAGCCCGCGGCCCGAGGGGCAAGATGGGGCCCGCTGTCGGCAAGGTGCGGTAACCAGGGAGGAAGCGTCGTCGTGAGCAGCAGGCCATCCCGAGGCGCTGCTCGCCTCGCAGCAATACTCGATGCACTCCCCGACGGGCTGCTGCTCGTCAACTGCAACGGCACGGTCGTCAACGCCAACACGATCGCCCTCGAAATGTTCGAGACGCCGGGCACCGCACTCGTCGGGCGCGGGCTCCTCGACCTGGTGCCGGAGTTCGACTCCAAGCTGATTCCGGGATCGATGCGCCGTCCCGAGTCCGCCGACGACCGGGTCCGCACGAAGCCGACGCGGATGACCGCGCGGCGCACCGACGGCACCGAGTACCCGGTCGAGGTCACCAGCGCCAGCCTGGAGGACGGGCAGGCCGCGTACAGCGACTTCCAGAGCAGCTACAGCGGCAGCTACACGGGTGACGAGCTGCTGATGCTCGTCGTACGGGACCTGTCGGGCACCGTCGACACCGAGGCCGAACTGGCCCGTTCGCAGCGGCAGACCGAGATGATCCTGCGGGCCGCGGCCGAGGGCGTCGTCGGTACGGACACCGACGGCCGGGTCGTCCTGGTCAACCCCGCCGCCGCGCAGATTCTCGGCTTCCGCGCCAGCGATCTGGGCGGCCAGGAGCTGCATCCGCTGATCCTGCACTCGCGGGCGGAGGGCGAGCCGTTCCCGTACGAGGAGTCGCCGCTCGCCGACACCCTCAGGTCCGGCCGCAAGCACCGGGTGCGCGGGCAGGTGCTGTGGTCCAAGAGCGGTGCGCAGGTGCCGGTCGACCTGACCACCGCCCCGGTCCGGGACGGGGACCAGCTGGTCGGTGCCGTCATGACGTTCACCGACCGCAGGCCGTACGAGGAGCTCGGCGAGCAGCACACGGCCGAGGTCGCCGAACTGACCGCGAGCCACACCGCCGAGGTCACCGAGCTGACGGAACGGCACAGCGCGGAACTGGCCGACCGGGCCGAGCGCTACACCGCCGAACTGGAAGCGCAGGCCGAGCAGCTGGCCGCGCTGACCGCCCGGCACGCCCAGCTCACCGCCGTTCTCGGCGAGTCGCTGCGCGGGCCGCTGGAGGAGCTGCGCGGCGAACTCTCCACGCTCGCCGCCGACCCGGCCGGCCAGCTGTGGCCGGAGGCCAACCAGATCCTGCACCACCTGGCCGCGGGCTATGCCCGGATGACCACGCTCGTCGACAACGTGCTCGGCTACCAGCGCCTGGACGCCGGCTCGGAGGACCTGGTCAAGGCGAACGTGCTGCTCGACTCGGTCGTGACGGCCGGTATCGACGCGTCCGTCGAGCTGATCGGTCCCGGGCGCGCCCAGTTCGCGGTGCACGCGCCGCCGATCGAGGCCGAGGTGGACGCGGCCCGGCTGGTGACCGCGCTCGCCCATCTGGTCGCGGATGTCGCCGGGGTCGACTCGACCGGCAAGGCCCGCGTGGTGCCCGGCGGCGGCTACGTCGACTCGACGGTCGTCGTCGCGGCGGCGCAGCGCGGTGAGGTCGTACGGATCGAGGTGCGTGGGCCGTTCGCCGGGGGAGACCCGGTGCACGAGCCGATCGTGCGCGGGATCGTGCGGGCGCACGGCGGTGTGCTCCAGACGCACGAGGTGCCGGGGATGAGCGGCAGCGCGTACGTGCTCGAAGTGCCGTTGGGCGCGGGCTCGGGAACGGTGATGCCACCGGCGCCCGGGGCGGAGCCCGAACCGGAGCCGGGTCCGGGGCCGGGTCCGGGGCCGGAGTCGGAGCCGGTGGCCGGTCAGGGCGGTCCGGGCGGCGGACGGCGGCGGGCGCGGCGGGCGTCCACGGACGCGTTCCTGGAGAGCCCCGTGGGCGGTTCCGGGGCGGGTTCCGGAGCGGGGACCGACGACGGTTCCGGTGACCGTTCCGGTGACGGTGACACCGCGGCGGCCGAGCCGACGGGGCGGCGCCGGGCGCGCCGTGACCCCGCGGCGCAGGGCGCGCGGGAGACGCAGGGCGCGCACGACATGATTCCCGTCCAGCAGGGCGAGGGCTCGGGGCGCAGGCGGGGGCGGCCGAGCCCGGCCGAGACCGGTGCTCAGCATGCGCTTCCGGCTCAGCTGTCCCAGCTGCCCGAGCAGGGCCGGGGACAGGGCCAGGGGCCCGGAGAACCCGCTGCCGAGCAGCAGCAGGGGACGGGGCAGGCGCTGGCGCTGCCCGCGGCTTCCGCACCGTCCGAGGGGGCGGTGGTGACGGCTGCCGAGGGCGCTCAGGGTGGCGGTGGCCGTTCGCAGCGTGGCCAGACCGTGCCGCCGCAGGGTGTTCCGGTCGAGGCGCCGGTGCCGGTGCCGACGGGTGGGCACCGGGCGCGCCAGGGCGGCGAGAACCAGTTGGCCCTGCCGGCTTCTCCCGCTGCTTCTTCCGCGGCTTCTTCCGCTGCTTCTTCCGCGGCTTCTCCCGCTGCTTCTTCCGCGGCTTCTTCCGCGGCTTCTACCTCCCCCTCCCCCTCTCCCTCCGCTTCCAAGGGCCTCCCGCAGGCTGGGGACAGGGCTGGGGCCGGGACCGGGGCCGGGACCGCCGCGGCGCCCCAGCCGACCGGGCGGCGGGCGCGGCGGGCCCTGGCGGCCGCGCAGGAGCGGTCGGCCCAGGCCGAGCCGACCGGGCCCCGTACCCCGTTCGCCCTCCCGCCGGCGGATGCCGACCGGACCCCGGCCCCGGCCGCCGCCGACGCGGACGCCTCGCTGCCCGGACGCCACGACGCCGTTCGCATCGCGCCGGACGAGGACCACACCCCGCCCCAGGCGCACCCCGTACCGACCGGGCGGCGCCGGGCGCGTCATGCGGACGCTCCCCAGCAGGCCGACGCCCCTCAGCAGGCCGACGTTCCCCAGCCGGCCGTGCGGGCCGACGGCCGGCCCGGCGAGCAGGCCGTCGATCAGCCCGCCGCCCGGCCGGGCGGCGAACCGGACTGGCCCGAGGCCGGACACACGACGCACGCCACCGGCACCACGGCCGTCGCGGGCGCCGCCGACGCCACCGGCATCGCGGAGAGCCGTCCCCAGAACGCCGCGCCCGGCCCGGACGCGCGCAGGCAGCCGCTGCCCGCGGAGGCTCCGGTGCCCGGCGGTTCGTCGGACTCGACGCAGGGCCGCGCGTTCAGCGTGCGGACGCTCGGTCAGGGCGTGCCGTTCGCCCAGCACATCGCGCATCAGCAGAACCAGACGCTCGGCGGAGCCGGACGGCGCCGTAAGCTCGCCGCCCCGCCGGAGGACGAACACGCCCCGCAGGCCGCACTGCCGCAGTCCGCGCCGTCCCCGTCCGCGCCGTCTCCGTCGGGCGCCGGGCAGGGCCCGAACCCGGGTTCGGGGCAGTTGCTCTCCACGCCGGAGGCCGAAGGACGCGCGTACGCCATAGGCGCGCCCGACGAGGGCGCCGAGGGTCCGGAGCCGCTGGACGGTCCGGGTGGCGCGGTCGAGGTCGCCAACCGCCCGTCGCCGCAGCCGGTCGACGACGAGCTGCCCCCCGAGCCGCTGGACAACCCGCGGCGGCTGCTCGTCTGGCCCGCGCCCGACGTCTCCACCCAGCAGGCGCTGAGCGACCGCGGCTACCGGCCGGTGATCGTGCATTCGCGCGAGGAGGTCGACGCCCAGATCGCGGCGTTCCCCGCCGCGCTCTTCGTCGACCCGCTCACCGGTCCCATCACCCGCAAGGCGCTCCAGTCGCTGCGTCAGGCGGCGGTGGCGGCCGAGGTCCCCGTACTGGTGACGGCCGGTCTGGGGCAGGCGTCGCGGGAGGCGGCGTACGGTGCCGACCCGGCCGTGCTCCTGAAGGCACTCGCCCCGCGCGACAGCGAACAGCATCCGCCGCGGGTGCTGTTGATCGAGGAGCACGAGGAGATCGCGCTGGCGCTGACGGAGACGTTGGAGCGCCGCGGCATGCAGGTTGCGCGGGCCTCCACCGACAACGAGGCGGTGGCGCTCGCCACCCGGATGCGGCCCAATCTGGTGGTGATGGACCTGATGCAGGTGCGCCGCCGCCGGGCCGGGATCGTCGACTGGCTGCGAGCCAACGGCCAGTTGAACCGGACCCCGCTGGTCGTCTACACCTCCGCCGACATGGCCGGGACGGAGCTGCCGAAGCTCAGCTCGGGCGAGACCGTGCTCTTCCTGGCCGAGCGCTCCACCAGCGAGGAGGTGCAGTCGCGCATCGTCGACCTGCTCGCGAAGATCGGCACGAACTGACCGGCGGACAAGGGCAGATGACGACGAGGGCGGTACGGGATCTCCCGTACCGCCCTCGTCGTACTCCCCGACCCGGCCCGACCTGCCCCGACCCGGCCCCGCCTGGCCCGACCTGGCCCGACCCGACCCGACCCGGCCCCGCCTGGCCCGGTCAGAGCCGGGTGATGTCCAGCTCGCCCTCCGCGTACTGCTTGCGGATCACCTTCTTGTCGAACTTGCCGACGCTCGTCTTCGGCACCGCCGGAATGATCGTCCAGCGCTCCGGCAGCTGCCACTTGGCGATGCCGGACTCGGCGAGAAAGCCCTTCAGCGCCTCGTAGTCGGCCATGGCCCCGTCCTTGAGCACGACGGTGGCGAGCGGACGCTCGCCCCACTTCTCGTCCGGGACGGCGACGACCGCCGCCTCGGCCACGTCCGGGTGCGCCATGAGGGCGTTCTCCAGCTCGACACTGGAGATCCATTCGCCGCCGGACTTGATGACGTCCTTGGCCCGGTCGGTCAGGGTGAGGAATCCGTCGTCGCTGATCACACCGACGTCACCGGTCTTCAGCCAGCCGTCCTCGCTGAACTTGTCCCCGGGGCGCAGGGCCTCGCCGTCCGCACCCCCGTAGTACGCCCCGGCGATCCAGGGGCCACGCACCTCCAGCTCACCGGCCGACTCGTTGTCCCACGGCAGCAGCTCGCCGCCGGGGCCGATCAGGCGTGCCTCGACGCCGGCCGGGAAGCGGCCCTGGGTGACGCGGTAGGGCCACTCCTCTTCCCCGGTCAGCCCGGCGGGCGGGTTGGCCATGGTGCCGAGCGGTGAGGTCTCCGTCATGCCCCAGGCGTGGCAGAGGCGGACGCCGAGCTTGTCGTACGCCTCCATGAGGGAGGGCGGGCAGGCGGCGCCGCCGATGGTGACGCGGGCCATGGAGCTGAGGTCGCGCGGGTTGGCGATGACCTCGGCGAGCAGCCCCTGCCAGA
This sequence comes from Streptomyces sp. NPDC087845, assembly GCF_044742755.1. Classification (NCBI taxonomy): domain Bacteria; kingdom Bacillati; phylum Actinomycetota; class Actinomycetes; order Kitasatosporales; family Streptomycetaceae; genus Streptomyces; species Streptomyces sp. NPDC087845. The sequence continues at coordinate 571,879 of NZ_JBIUVC010000002.1, read as the reverse complement.
TGGTGGGCACCGCGGCGGCGTGGGTCGGCTTCTCGCGCTCGATCATGTCGGCGAGCGGGACGGGCTGCAGGAACCGGTCCGGCATGAGCATGTTGATGCCGGACATGAACGTCGCGTGCGGCAGACCCCATGCGTTCACGTGGAACTGCGGGACGACCACCAGCGTGGTGTCCTTGTCGGTCAGGCCCATCGACTCGGCCATGTTGACCTGCATGGAGTGCAGGTAGATGGAGCGGTGGGAGTAGACGACGCCCTTGGGATCGCCGGTGGTGCCGGAGGTGTAGCACATGGCGGCGGCCTGGCGTTCGTCGAGCTCGGGCCAGTCGTAGCTGGTCGGACGGCCGGCGATCAGTTCCTCGTACTCGTGCACCCGGGGCGCCGCGCCGTCCAGGACGGAACGGTCGCCCGGCCCCGTGACGATCACGTGCTCGATCGACGTCAGATGGGGCAGGAGCGGCGCGAGCAGCGGCAGCAGGGAGCCGTTGACGATGACGACCTTGTCGTCGGCGTGCTTGACGATCCAGATCAACTGCTCGGCGGGGAGGCGGAGGTTGAGGGTGTGGAGGACCGCGCCCATCGAGGGGATCGCGAGATACGCCTCGACGTGTTCGGCGTTGTTCCACATGAGGGTGCTTATGCGCTGGTCGCCGTCGACACCGAGCTCGTCGCGCAGCGCGTTCGCCAGCTGGGTGGCCCGCCGGCCGATCTCGGCGAAGCTGCGCCGCTGCGGCTCGGGCTCGCCGGTCCAGGTCGTGACCTGCGACTTCCCGTGATTGGTCATCCCATGTTCGAGGATGCGGGTGACAGTCAGCGGTACGTCCTGCATGGTGCTCAGCACGGCGTCCTCCCGGTGGGCGCTACGCGGCAGTAGGGTTCCGCTGATTCTGCTCACATACCATTCGGTATGTCACTACTCCGGGCGTACGAATCGGCGCCGATCGGCAACATCACACCCCCTGGCACCGTCACACCGGCGGCACGGTCACACCGGCCGGCACCCTCACATCCGCCGGCGCCGTCACACCCGCCCGGCACCATCACACCGGCCGACGTCGTCGCACCCGCCGCGCACCGTCACACCGCCGGCACCATCACACCCGCCGACACCCTCACACCCGCCCGGCTCGGCGTCAGCGGACCGGAGCCAGCTCCGGATCCTCCCTGAGCTTGCCGAGCGCGCGCGACACCGCGCTCTTCACGGTGCCGACGGACACCCCGAGCACCTCGGCCGTCTGGGCCTCACTCAGGTCCTCGTAGTACCGCAGGACCACCATCGCCCGCTGCCGGTCGGGAAGCTTCAGCACGGCACGCCACATCGCGTCGTGCAGCGTCTGGTGCTCGGCCGGGTCGGGGGCCCCGGGGGCCTCCTGCTCGGGCAGTTCGTCGCAGGCGAACTCGTCGACCTTGCGCTTGCGCCACTGCGAGGTCCGGGTGTTCAGCAGTGCTCGGCGGACATAGCCGTCGAGTGCCCGGTGGTCCTCGATCCGTTCCCAGGCGACATACGTCTTGGTGAGCGCGGTCTGCAGCAGGTCCTCGGCGTCGCTCGGGTTCGCGGTGAGCGAGCGGGCGGCGCGCAGCAGAACGGGTCCCCGTGCCCGTACGAACGAGGAGAACGACGGATACGGGGCGTACGGAGCCCGTGAGGCGTACGAAGGGCGCGAGGCGAACGGCGCGTGCGCTGCCTGCGCTGCGTGCGACGTGTGCGTCCCGTGCGCCGTGTACGTCCCGTGCGAGCTGTGCGGGATGTGTCCGGTGATGGCAGCTCCCCCGGAGGTGCCCGTGCAGACTGGCGTGGTCATGGCTCCACGCTAGGAGCGGGCACCGCCCCGGGGATCGGCCCCAGGTCCCGAAACGGCGTCCGTCTCAGGGTGTAGGGGTAGGGCCTGTTCCACCTCCTGTAGGTGGAGTCGTCGTCGTCAGGGCTCAGGGTCGGCCGCCGGGTCAGTCGTCCGCGCCCAGTATCAGCCCCGAGGTGGGCACGCCGGTGCCTGCCGTGACCAGGGTGCGGGCCACCCCGGACACCTGGTTCACCGACGAGCCCCGGATCTGCCGGACCGCCTCCGCGATGCCGTTCATCCCGTGCAGGTACGCCTCCCCCAGCTGGCCGCCGTGCGTGTTCAGGGGCAGCGCGTCGGCCGCGACGAAATCGGCCGCCTCGCCCGGTGCGCAGAAGCCGAACTCCTCCAGCTGCATCAGGACGAACGGGGTGAAGTGGTCGTAGAGGATGCCCACATCGATGTCGGCGGGGGAGAGGCCGGAGTTCCGCCACAACTGCCGGGCGACCACCCTCGTCTCCGGCAGCCCGGTGAGACCGTCGCGGTAGAAGCTGGTCATCTGCTCCTGCGCCCGCCCGGCCCCCTGGGCGGCGGCGACGATCACGGCGGGCGGCTGCGGCAGATCCCGGGCCCGCTCCGCGCTGGTGACGACGATCGCCTGCCCGCCGTCGGTCTCCTGGCAGCAGTCGAGCAGCCGCAGCGGTTCGACGATCCACCGCGACGCGGCATGGTCGGCCAGGGTGATCGGCTTCCCGAAGAAGTACGCCGCGGGGTTCCGGGCGGCATGGCGGCGGTCGGTGACGGCGACATGGCCGAAGGCGTCCGGCGTCAGGTTGTACGCGTGCAGATAGCGCTGGGCGGCCATGGCGACCCAGGAGGCCGGCGTGAGCAGCCCGAAGGGGAGGTTCCAGCCGAGCGCCGTGCCCTCCGCGGTGGGCTCCCGCTGCTGCACTCCGGAGCCGAATCTGCGCCCGGAGCGTTCGTTGAACGCGCGGTAGCAGACCACGACGTCCGCCGCCCCGCTCGCCACGGCCAGGGCCGCCTGCTGGACGGTGGCGCAGGCCGCCCCGCCGCCGTAGTGGACGCGGGAGAAGAACGACAGCTCACCGATACCGGCCGCCTGGGCGACGGTGATCTCGGGGCTGGTGTCCATGGTGAAGGTGACCAGGCCGTCGACGTCGGCGGGCGTCAGTCCGGCGTCGTCGAGGGCGGCCCGCACCGCCTCGACGGCCAGTCTGAGCTCGCTGCGCCCGGAGTCCTTGGAGAACTCGGTCGCCCCGATCCCCACGACCGCTGCCCTGCCGCCGAGCGAGTCGGCCCTGCGCAGGCTCATGCCGCCCCCTCCGGAACGCCGACGGTCACGGTGCCGGTGACATGCCTGCCGAGACCGTTGGTCCCGACGACCTTCACCTCGGCCGTCCCGTCCTCCCCGAGGGCGGTGACCGTGCCGCTCAGGACCATGGTGTCCCCCGGGTAGTTGGGCGCGCCCAGCCTGATGGCGACCTTGCGGAGCACGGCCGACGGGCCGAAGCGGTCGGTGACGTACCGGCCGACCAGGCCGTTGGTCGTCAGGATGTTCATGAAGATGTCCGGGGAGCCCTTCTCCCGGGCGAGTTCCGCGTCGTGGTGCACGTCCTGGTAGTCGCGGGAGGCAATGGCACCCGCCACGATCAGGGTGCGGGTCACCGCGATCTCCAGCGGCGCCAGCTCCTCACCGACCTTCACTCCGGTCCCTCCTTCACCACCGACCTTCACTCCGGCTCCTCCTTCACCACCGACCTTCACTCCGGTCCCTCCTTCACCACCGACCTTCACTCCGGTCCCTCCTTCACCAGCAACCCGCCGAGCTCCTGAAGCACTTCGCTGCCGCACCCCAGGTAGGCGTCGAGCTGACGGCCCCAGAGGAAGTGACGGTGTACGGGGTGGTCGAGGTCCGCGCCCGTTCCGCCGTGCAGATGCTGTCCGGCGTGCACCACCCGCTTTCCGGCCTCCGACGCCCACCAGGCGGCGGTCAGCGCCTGAGGTCCGTACGGCAGTCCCGTGTCATACCGCCAGGCCGCCTCGTACGCGGTGACGCGGATCGCCTCGGTGTCCATATGGGCGTCGGCGGCGCGCAGCAGTACCGCCTGCTTGGTGGAGAGCGGCCGCCCGAACTGCTCCCGGGTGTTGGTGTGGGCGACGGCACGGGCGAGCGAACCGGCGCACACCCCGGCCTGCAGTCCGGCGAACGCGATCCGGCTCGCGGCCAGCACCGCCTCGTACGCCCCGGCGCCCACGACGCCCAGCCCCCCGCGTGCGCCAGCGCGTGACTCTCTGTGCGCTCCGGCGCCCACGACACCCGGCCCCCCGCGTGCTCCGGCTCCGACGATGCCCGTGCGCCGCTCCTCAGGCGCCCCTTCACCACCGAGCCGCTCCCCTCTCGCCCCGTCCAGGACGAGCCGCGCGGCCGACCACGGCGCCGTGGTCTCGACCGGCTCGGTCCCCACACCCGGATCACCGATCCGTACGATCCACAGCCCCCGGTCCGAGTCCGCGACGAGGACGAGGGACGCGTCCCGCAGCCACGGCACGTACGGCACGCTGCCGCTCAGCCGTCCCTCGTCGTCCGCCCGCATCCCCCCGCGCGCCGGGAACGCCCCGGTGGCGACGGCCGTGCCGTCCCGCAGCGGAGGCAGCAGCCGCTCCCGCTGCTCGTCCGTACCGTGCGCGGCGACGGCGAGCAGCCCGTACACACAGCTCGCCGCGAACGGCACCTGCGCCGTCGTCCGGCCCTGCTCCTCCAGCAGGAGCACCAGGCCCAGTAGCCCGATCTCCTCGACCGCCGCGGTCAGTCCGGCCGCGCACAGCTCCTTCCACAGCTCGGCGTCCGTCCCCGTGCCTGCCCCGGCCAGCCGCTCGTGCGTCGACAGATCCCCGAAGATCCGCGCGGCCAGCCCCTGCGCCGCGGTCTGTTCCTCAGTGGGCGCGAAATCCATGTCAGCCCTCGCCTCCCCGGAAGACCGGAAGCTCCAACTCCGGGTCCGTACGGAGGAATTCCAGCCGCACCGGCATTCCCGCCCGCACCTTGTCGTACGGCACCCCGATCACATTGCTCACCATCCGCACCCCCTCCGCCAGCTCGATCAGCGCCACCGCGTACGGACCGCCACCGTCAAAGGCGCTGAACGCGGGAAAGGGCGGGTGGTGCATCACCACATGGCTGAAGACGGTGCCCTCGCCACTCGCCTCGACCGTGTCCCATTCCTGGCTGCCGCACCCGTTGCAGCCGGGCAGCCAGGGAAAGCGCAGCGTCGCGCACGCGCCGCACCGCTGGATCAGCAGCCTGTGCTCGGCGACGCCCTGCCAGAACCCGGCGTTGTCCCGGTTGATCACCGGCCTCGGGCGCAGGCTCCGTCCGCCGGGCCGCGCCGCCCGCTTCACCGCTGCCGGCGCGTACTTGAGGATCCGGAAGCGGTGCGTCCCGGCGGGCTCCCCCTCCGCGCGGACATCCATCCGGGTCGTCACGAAGTAGCCCGTCCCCAGCTTGGTCGTCTTGCGCTCCGAGACGGACTCGATCACCGCGTCGAACGTGATCCGGTCGCCCGGCCGCAGCGGCCGCAGGTACTCCTGCTCGCAGTCGGTCGCGACCACCGAGGTGCAGCCCGCGCCGTCGAGCAGCCCGAACAGTTCCTCGTACGCGTCGGAGCGGTCGGTGTGCCCCGACAGACCGCCCATCGTCCACGCCTGCAGCATCGTCGGCGGAGCGATCGCGTCCGGACCCGTGTAGGCGGGGGCGGTGTCCCCCATCGCCTCGCACCAGTGCCTGATCATCGGCTCGTTGACCGGATCCTTGCCGACGCCCGCGGTCGCGGCGGGCCGCCCCTCGAACGCCTTGAGCCGCTCATACAACTCGTCGCGCGCTTCCCGTCCCCCCTGCTCCTCCCGTCCCCCCTGCTCCTCCCGTCCTCTCCGCGTTTCTCGTCCCTCCCTCGCTTCCCGTTCCTCCAACTCTTCCCGCCGTTCCCGCGCGCCCGTCACCGCTTGCCCCTCTTCATCCCGAGCCGCATGGTCGCGACGATCTCCCGCTGCACCTCGCTCACTCCGCCCCCAAAGGTGTTGATCTGCGCAGCCCTGTTCATCCGCTCCAGCTCCCCGTCCCCGAAGGAGCCGGGCGAACCGCCCCGGATCGTTCCGGCCTCACCCGTGATCTCCTGGCAGATCCGGTACACCTCGACGGCGCTCTCGGTTCCCACGAACTTCACGCCGCTCGCCTCGCCGGGGGCCAGCGCACCCGCGCCGACATCCCCCACCAGGCGCCAGTTGAGCAGGCGCGTCGCCGCCAGCCGGGCGTATGCCTCGGCCAGCCGGCTCCGCACCCAGGGCTCGTCGACCGGACGTCGGCCCGTGACCGGGTCGGGGGTGCGGGCGAAGGCGCGTGCCGCCTCGTAGAAGTCCTCGGCCTGCATTCCTATGGCGGCGAGAGCCACCCGTTCATGGTTCAGCTGGTTGGTGATCAGCCCCCAGCCGCCGTTCTCCGCACCGACCAGACGGGTCAGGGGCACCCTTATGCCGTCGTAGTACGTGGACGTCGTGGTCAGTCCGCCCACGGTCTCGATCGGCGTCCAGGAGAACCCGGGGGCGTCCGTCGGGACCAGGATGATCGAGATGCCCTGATGCTTGGGCGCATCCGGGTCCGTACGGCAGGCCAGCCAGATCCAGTCCGCGTGCTGCGCGTTGCTGGTGAAGATCTTCTGCCCGTCGATCACCCAGGAGTCGCCGTCCCGCACGGCCCTGGTGCGCAGCGCCGCGAGGTCCGTACCGGCCTCCGGCTCGCTGTACCCGATGGCGAAGACGAGGTCGCCGCTGAGGATCCTGGGCAGGAAGTACGCCTTCTGCTCGTCGGTCCCGTATTTCATCAGCGTCGGGCCGACGGTGTTGAGGGTGACCATCGAGACGGGCGCCCCCGCCCGGTAGGCCTCGTCGAAGAAGACGAACTGCTCGTCGGCTCCGCGGCCCTGGCCGCCGTATTCGACGGGCCAGCCGAGCCCGAGCATTCCGTCGGCACCGATCCGGCGGAGCAGTTGCCGTTGCCCGGCCGGGTCCTCGGCCCCGGGCGGCCCCGTTCTCGCGTCCCTCCTGGGCATCACCTTGCGGAAGTACGTACGGAGTTCGGCGCGCAGCTGTTGCTGTCGCTCCGTCTGGGCGAGGTGCACGGCGGCTGCCTCCCGGACACGGGCATACGGACACGGGCGTACGGACACGGACACGGGCTCAAGGTTTCTGACTGTCCGTCAGATACGTACGCGCTGTCAAGGTCGGCGACAACCCGGCACGACCACCGACACCACGAGAAGCAGCCTGCACACGACCACCGGCACCACACGAAGCGGCCTGCGCATGGGTACCGGAGCACCCTCGCGCAGGCCGCTGTTCAACCAGCCGCGGACCAACCCCCCGACCGGGCCGAGGCCGGCCCCGGCTCAGCAGAGATGGGTGAAGTTCACGGCGAGATTCTCGTTGTGCTGATCGATCGGAGTGATCGCCGAGCCGTTCACCTGGGCCGAGTTGCTCTGGTTCGACGCTCCGGAGCCGACGGCCTGCTGCTGCGACGTGGACTCATTGCCGGAGTTGATGCCGCCGGCGCCGCTGCCGCCGGCCGTGGCAACAGCCGCGTTCGATCCGTCGTTCGCGAACGAGCCGTTGTCGGCCTGGGCCACGCCGCCGAAGAGAGCGGCGGCGAGAGGCAGGGCTGCGACAGCGGCGAGGGCACGAGCGGTACGGATGCTTGCCATGTCAATTCCTCCAGGAACCGAAAGTCCGGCTTGTTCCGGGGCAGCTGGCCGACCGCCCCGGCTTGGTCACGACGTCGCGACACCAGGGCTGCCCACCGAATCCGCGGCGAACCACCCGGGCAATCCGATTCCCCCGCACGCATGAGGAACGTCCGGTAAACCCTCTCGCGCCCCAGAACCCCAGCCCGCACCCCTTCTGCGCCCCCTCCCACCACCTCCGCCCCGCTCGATCCCGCACCCCCCAAGAGAAGAAGCGTTCCGGCACCCGCGCGCGCCGACACTCGCCCTCTTTCCTTCTTCGAACGTATGTACGAAAATAGAACCATGGCCACCACCGACCGGCAGACCGCCACCCTGGCCCTGGCCCACGCGCTCGCCGCCGCCGAGCGCGGGCTTCCCGTCATCCCGCTCTCCGCCGGAAAGCTCCCCGCCCTGCCCTCTCCGCACCGGAACGAAGTCCGGCCGGTCGCCTGCCGGGGCGCTTGCGGCCTTCCCGGTCACGGCGTCCACGACGCCACCACGAACCCCGCCGCCGTGCGCGCCCTCTTCGCCGCCGCCCCCTGGGCCACCGGCTATGGCATCGCCTGCGGCCGCCCCCCGCACTACCTCATCGGCATCGACCTGGACGTCGACACCACCGGCAGGAACGACTCCGCCGCATCCCTGCGGCAGCTCGCCCTGCACCACCTGTTCACCATCCCGCCGACCGTCACGGTGCTCACACCCAGCGGCGGCCGCCACATCTGGCTGACCGGGCCGCCCGGCGTCTCCGTCCCGAACTCCGCGAGCCGCCTCGCCCCCGGCATCGACGTACGGGGCGCCGGCGGCTACCTGGTCGGCCCCGGCTCCGTCACCGCCCGTGGCACGTACCGGCTCGCCCCGGGCACCGCCGCCCTCCCGCCGGCCCCCTGCCCCCGCGCACTCCTCCACCTGCTCAGGCCCCCCGCGCGCCCTCACCGCCCCGCTCCCCGGCCCGATCAGGGCCGAGGACTGGTCCGGTTCGTCCTCGCGGCACACGAGGGCCGGCGCAACACACGGCTCTTCTGGGCAGCCTGCCGCGCCTATGAACACGGTTTCGGCGACGCCCTGGCGGACGCCCTCACCCACGCCGCCGTCCGCACCGGCCTCACCGAACGCGAGGCCCGCGCCACCATCGCCTCGGCAGCCCGCCTCACCACGGGCCACGGGAACGGGAACGGGAAGGGACCCGGGACGGCCCCGTACGGGCCATCGGACCCGGCAACGTGACAGGGCACCGAGATTGGCCGCTTTTGGTCTCTCGTGGAACGGAGAACGCGCGTACTTAATGGTCCCCACACCGGCGCTGTGCCGCATACGTACGGGGGAACGCGTGGAGAACACCGGAACCGCAGGACACTCACTGCCCGCACCACCACCGCCACCACCGCCGACCGGAACCGGCGTCGACCTCAGGGTCAGCAGACGGCTGCTGTGGGTGGGCGAGGCCGCCTATCCCCTGCACAACATCACCCGGGTCCACACCTTCGTGCTCAGGCCCAAGCGCATGGAAGCCTTCACCAGCTTCCTGAAATGGCTCGGCATCACGTTCGTGGCGTTCGTCCTGCTCCAGATGACCAGCAAGGACTCCGCGTACGACGACGGGAGCGCGAACGGCTCCTCCAGGGCGCTGTTGCTGCTCGCCGTCGCGGTCGCGATCGGTCTGGTCGTCCACCTCGTGAAGGAACTGTCGGCGTCGTCCGAACACGTACTGGCCGTCGAGACCTCCAGCACCTCAACCGCCCTGGTGACGCTGCCCAATCCGGACCAGCTGCGCCAGCTGGTCGTGTACCTCGTCAATGCCATCGAGAACCCGGAGGCCGAGTTCCAGGTGCGCGTGGAGCGCGTGCTGGTCAATCCGAAGAACTACCACTTCGGCGACAACGTGAACATGTACGGCGGTCTGTTCAATACAGGGGTGAGCAAGTGAGCAGCGGCAACTCCTACCACTACGGCAACAACATCCACGGCGACAACGTCAATATGTACGGCGGATCGGGCAACAGGGGCATCGTCAAGCACCAGTCCCCGGCTCTGCCGGAGGCGATCGGCGAGCTGGTGCGGCTCCTCCAGGAGCTGCGCGGTGAGCTCGCGCCCGCGAGCGCCCAGGTCATCGACGACTCCCTGCCCGCGATCACCCCACACACGAACGCGCCGCAGGAGCGGCACCGCGCCCTGATCGCCGTGGCGACCATCGCCGCGACCGTCGGAGCGCTCGGCCAGCCGGTCGCCGACGCGGTCGACAAGGTCCTGGGGCTCCTGGGCGCCCAGTAGGCAACGCCCCCGCACCCCGGACCGTTCAAAACGGCCCCGTAAACGCACAGGCCGGACAACGTGTGGACCACGGACCCCATGAGGAAGGGGCGCCCCTGAACGGGACGCCCCTTCCGGTCGGCGCATTCGCCGACCTGCCGCGGTGGGTGTGGGATTTGAACCCACGGTGACATCGCTGCCACGACGGTTTTCAAGACCGTGGCGCCTACACCCCATATGGGCAGGTGAGCGGCTATCCGCGATTCTTCCGAATGCCCGCTGGCCCACACATGGCCCATGAGCAGCCAAGCCGCGTATGAGGTCCCTAAGAGTTCCAGGCCCAGCCGTCACTTCGCAGCGTGGCTGCACGGGGTGCCTCTTGGTAATCTGTCGCGCAATCTGGGGGTGGTGTGGACATGGCATGGGCACTCGGGGCACTCGTGACGATCTTCGCAGTGTTATCCCTGTACGGAGCATTACGACTCGTCAGCGACATACGCCAACGGCGCGAGCCGACCATCAAGTCGTACATGAGGCAAAGCGGCGGCAGTGCACCCGGGACTCTGCTCAGAGATGCCTATCGGCAAGCGCTTGAAGCAGTTGGGGACCGCGCTTGGCTATCTGCCCAAGAGGCCGTGGACCCAGATGACCTCAAGGCCCTACAGAACCGTTGGGATTCGCTGAGCAGCCAGTCCTCACCTGAGCCGCGACCGGAACCAAGCCCCCGGGTGCTCGACCCGGACCCCACATCTAGATTTAGGCTCCATGCCCGCGGCATGCCCCCCGCGGCAGCGGACTTGCTCGTACAGGCACGAGCGGGTCTGGATGACGCCGCAAGCATGACTAGTCCCAACCAGCGCTATGCGTCTGCTCACCTTGCGGCATTGCGAGCTGCCGCAGCCGTACTCGCCGCACGTGGGCGTCCTGAGCAAGCTTCACGCAAGCGGGCGCGGATCCGGAGTGCTTGGGAGGTACTCCCCGAGGTAGCGCCAGAACTTGCCGAGTGGAGCGCCCTGTTTGCCTCCGGCTCAACACGTCGAGCGCGTTGTGAAGCGGGTATTCAGGGTGCAGCAAGCCAGAGGGACGCAGATGACCTGCTCCGTGACACAGCCATGTTTCTACGACTAGTCGAGCGCATGGTGGTGATCACCCCGCAGCTTCCGGCTCCCGACCTTATGGAGCTAACTGAAAATCAGGACACGGGCGAGGCCGTACGACAGCTTGGGCGCAGTTTCGATGAGCTATTCAGGGCCCTGGGTCCTCCGCCTCCGGGAATCAGACAGCAAGAACCGGTATCTGGCGGCGGAGGCGGGACGGCACGATGAGTAGTGAGACGGCGGACACTCCGCGCCGAGAGCACACCGGCCTTGAGATAGCGATGCAGTGGGCAGATCTGCCAGCGGAGCATTTGCAGGTCGCCCTCAAAGCCCTTGAGCCTCAGCTTCGGCGAGAGCACGAACTTCGAATGACCCAACAAACCGCTCTTCAGCAATTAGAGCTAGAGAGTCTGCGTTTGCAGACTCGTGAGAAGGCGGCACGCAGGTCGCACATACTACTGATCACCGGACTCATTGCGGGTTTCCTGCTGAGCGCAGGCATGCTCGCGGGAGCCGTTGTGGTGGGTCGAGAGGGGCATGTGGCTTTGGCCTCCATGCTCTCAGGGCCGAGTGTGCTCGCACTGGCGTCCCTCTTCGTGCTGCGGCGCACGGACGGAGCGCAGACGCGCGCCGCAAGCCAAGCGCACGCCGCTGCTACGCAGGCGGCCTCTGCACCGCCACCGCCTTAGGCGGTGTGTCACCCAGCGTACGCCCTGATGAAATGGCCAGGTGCGGCAGGAAAGCACCGCGCGAGTGTCGCTGAATCACTGGCCGTCGTGACGCCGGTCTTTGTGCGCGCCACCGCCGGGCAGCCGGACCCTCGAACGCTGCGCGCCGCGCTCTACCAGTGGGCGTTCAGGGCCGTGAAGCCCGAAGGAGGCGACTGGGTGTCGCGCTGCGAGACCGAGGCACTGCCGGAGGACATGAGGAAGGCGCTCGACTGGGTCGCCGCCAACTCCCTGAAGGTCAGTGAGGCCGCCAGGCCGGAGCACATCCGTGCCGCATTCGCCGCCCTGTCGAAGAAGCTCAACGGTGCTTCGGCCGCCGAGAACACGGCCAATCGCAAGCGAATGGTCCTCAGCAACGCGTTTCGGTACGCGGTTGAAGAACACGCACTCTTGAACCGCCACCCATTCCTCGCCGTCGACTGGACCGCTCCATCTACGTCCGACGAGGTCGACTTCCGATACGTCCCGGGCCCGCAACAGGCGCGCCGGCTACTCGGCTCTATCGCGGCGCAGGGTCCGCGCGGCGAGCACCTGGAGACGTTCTTCGGCGCGATCTACTACCTGGCCACTCGCCCCGGTGAGGCCGTCTCGCTCCGAAAGGACGACTTCACGCTACCGCCTGAGAGCGAGCCGGACGCTTGGGGCGAAGTGCTGGTCTCTGAGAGTCACCCAGAGGTCGGGGCGGGATGGACGGACGGAGGGAAGTCTCACGATGAGCGCGGGCTTAAGCACCGGGCCCGCAACTCCGTTCGTGCCGTTCCGATCCCCCCGGTCTACGTCCGGATGGTCCGCGCTCACATCGCTCGCGGCGTCGCCCCTGACGGTCGGCTGTTCTGGGCCGCGCGCGGTGGCCGGGTCACCTCGAATGAGTACTGCGCCGTCTGGGACACGGCCCGTGAAGCCGTCCTCACCCCTGCTGAGGTGAAGTCCGGCATGGCCGCTGTGCCGTACTGCCTGCGCCATGCCGCGGTCTCCCTGTGGATCAAACAGGGCGTGGACCCGGTGGAAGTCGCCTACCGCGCCGGCCACAGCGTAGCGGTGCTCTACCGCTTCTACGCCAAGCTCCTGAAGGGCAGTTCGGCCCACGCCAACAGCCTGATTCAGAAGGGGTTGGAGGAGGCAGAAGGGTCCTGATCCTGGCCCACGCATGGCCCACACGCACTGGTCAGAGGCGGTACATCCCCGAATCAGGGTGAGACAGGCCAAGCGAAGAGGGCGTGACCCCGAACCGGGTTCACGCCCTCTGACCAGCGCTAACGCTGACCTGCTGCGGTGGGTGTGGGATTTGAACCCACGGTGACATCGCTGCCACGACGGTTTTCAAGACCGTTCCCTTAGGCCGCTCGGGCAACCCACCTCGGCCCCGCCCACCAGGGATGGGGCGGGGTACAGCGTACCGGGATCGGAGCTGATCGTGGGGGCGTGGTCCACACGGGGTCCACTGGCTCTGTTCGCTCGTCCAAGTTCAGCTCTGAGCCGCGCCCCAGTGCGGGCCTCCGAGACCGAGCCCCGACCCCGCCCCGACATCACCACCGGCCACATCCCCGCCCTTCACGGGGCAGCGGCCAGCAGCCTGCCGACGATCTCACAGGCAAGGGCTAGCCTCGCGCTTTCAGTGCGACGTGAAGTCGCTGTCATGCAGTGGTAGTTGCAAGGAGAGGAGTCAACTACTCCGGCCTGTGACCGATGGCCGGTCCCCAGCCTCGGGTGCGTCTGCGGTGACGCGGGGGTGCTGAGCCGAGGCGGTAAAGCTCAAGGGCACGATGGGCCATCATCACGCCACAAGCGAAGGGGAAGTCCGAGCGGGCGAGCGAAAGCGAACCCTTGTCCTTACGAGCCGACATGAGGAACACCGCGTCAATGGCGAAGCGGTCGGCGGTGGGAACTCCTTGCATTGTGAAGTGCGACACGACGCGAGCTGTATTGAAAGAGGCTCAAGGGAACCTGTGGTTTTCCAGCGTAGGTCACCGTGGGAGTCGGTTTAGAGAGGGCGCCCTGTCCGGACGCAACTGTTGGCAGTGGAACACGGGAACCCCGTACGGGTCCGGCTGGTCAGCCGGTAAGCCGGAGGCAACAAAGGCAGAAATCCGGTGCGGGAACAGGATGTCCCAAGAAGCGAATGCCGCTCGGGCGAAAGCCCAGAGGAAAGCTCGGGCCCTGGGGACTCTCCCCCTCCGGGTATAACTCGGCGGATACCAGCTTTATAGCTGGGCTCGAAAGAGCGCTGACGTGGGACAGGTAGGCCATGTAGAGCCAAAGGGCAAAACCTTGCACCGAGGCACAAGTTAGACAGGAGGAGGGGCGGCAATGTCTTTGGTGTCGCAGTATGCCCTCCCGATGAACGGACCCGAGGGCGACGCGGAATTCTGGGCCGGTATCGATTGGCGCTCAGAAGAAGCATCCGTAAAGCGGCTGCGCCAGAGGATCTACAGGGCCGCACGGAACGGCAACATGAAGCGGGTGCGCAACCTGCAAAAGCTCATGCTGCGCTCCAGGGCGAACACCTTGACAAGTGTTCGCCGGGTGGCACAGCAGAGCACCGGAAAGAAGACGGCGGGTATCGATGGGGTCGTTGCGCTGACCCCGAAGGACCGGGGTTCTCTAGCGAGGAAGACTCTCGCTCAACCGGATATCCCGGCAAAGCCCGTCAAGCGTGTGTACATCCCGAAGGCGAATGGGAAGACCCGGCCGTTGGCATTCCTGTCATACGCGACCGCGCAAACCAGGCGAGGGTGAAGAATGCTCTAGAGCCGGAATGGGAAGCGCGGTTCGACGGTCGAACCTACGGGTTCCGGCCGGGGCGGGGATGCGCTGACGCGATCGGGGCTATCTTCCAGATAGCCTGCCAGAAGACCGCAAAACGGCTGTGGGTTCTCGACGCGGACCTGTCGGCGGCCTTCGACCGCATCAGCCACGGTCACCTCATGGACTCCATCGGCCTGTTTCCGGGCCGGCGGCAGATCAGGGGATGGCTGCGCGCTGGGGTCATGGAGCAGGCCACCTACGCGCACACAATCGAAGGCACGCCGCAAGGCGGAGTCATCAGTCCTCTGTTGCTCAATGTGGCCCTGCACGGGATGGGGGGCGCGATTAACGCAAATGTTCCCGCCAGAGGGACTAGGCATGTTCCCCCCGCTCTTGTTCAGTACGCCGATGATTTCGTGGTGCTGTGCGCCTCGGAGTCGGAGGCACATGATCTGCAAACGAAGTTGGCTGCCTGGCTCCAGCCGAGAGGGCTTTCCTTCAACGAGGAGAAGACGCGTGTCGTCCATCTCGCTGATGGATTTGACTTCCTCGGATTCAACGTCAGGCGCTACGACCAGAAGCTGATCATCAAACCGAGCGAGGACGCAGTACAACGGGTCAAGAAGAAGAAGGCCATCATCCGACAACACCGGGGCGCACCCGCCGAACGCCTGGCGGGTGCCCTCAGCCCCCTTGTTCGAGGGTGGTCCATCTACTATCGGCACGTTGTCTCGAAGGAAACCTTCAGGAAGCTGGACGACTTCACACACCACGCCTTGAGAAGGTGGGCGATCTACTGCAATCGACGCAAGACGCCTCGCTGGCTCCGGGAGCGGTATTGGGGGAAGTTCGACAAAAGCCGAGAGGACAGGTGGGTATTCGGCTCCGAAGCCGGATACTTGCCCAAGTTCGCCTGGACCGGAATCGTCCGGCACGTGATGGTCAAGGGAAACTCCTCCCGGGACGACGCGGAACTGGACAGCTACTGGAGAAAACGAGCCCGAAAGCGGATGCCGGGAGTGGAATCCAAACGGATCCTTCTGCTGGCGGCCCGACAGAAGGGACTGTGCCCCAGATGCGGGCAGGACCTGGTCGAAGGCGCGGGGTACGACCCTGATGACGTCAACGACTGGGCTCGCTGGTTCACGGCCTCATACCGGGGAATTCACGTGCACCATCTGCAATACCGCAGCCGAGGTGGAAGCGACCACCTCGACAATCTGGAAGTCGTACACACTCTGTGCCACCGGCAGTTGCACGCCGGTGACCGGAAGAATGGCACCGAACTGAGCGGCCACAGGCCCGCTTGAGCCGTGTGCGCTGGAAGGCGCAAGCACGGTTCTGAGGGGGCGGGGACGCAGCAATGCGTCCCCGCTACCCGACTGAAACGGGCTGTCCGACGGGAGAACTCGACGGTGACGTCCTCAAGGGCCGGCCGCAGGGGATGCGGCTGATCGTCCGCAAGGAACGCCCGCACCCCGGCGCGCAGTTGCGGTTCACCGATGCCGACGGCCTGCGGCTCACCGCGTTCGCCACCAACACCACCGGCGTCCCGATCGCCGGACTCGAACTGCGACACCGTCAGCGGGCCCGCGCCGAGGACCGCATCCGAAACGCTCGCGCTACCGGCCTGCGCAACCTGCCCTTGCACGACACCGCGCAGAACCAAATCCAGCTGGAGATCGTCCAGGTCGCGCTTGACCTGCTGGCCTGGATGCCCATGCTCGCGCTGACCGGCAAAACCCGCAGGTGGGAGCCCCGCCATCTCTGGTTCCGCCTCTTTTCCGCCGCCGCCCAGATCGTCACGACCGCCCGCCGCCGACACTTGAGGTTCGCACACCACTGGCCCTGGACCGACGTGATCACCGACGCCCTGGCACGGCTTGAAGCTCTCCCGAACCCCGGCTGACCAGCGCGTTCCCGTCCCAGCGAGCAGCACCACCCCGACCGGAGCCGTGGAACCCGGCGCCCACCCGACGCGACAGCCGGGCCATCAGCCTGGCCACCACCAGCTCGAACAACCAAAACGGCCCGTCGAAGGAACCGACGGACCGTCACGAATGATCGAGGCTAGCGGTGCGCGAGGAATCTTGACGCCCTGACTGCCGCTCGGCCGTCAACTTCAAAGACCCGCCAATCAAGACCTGACCAATGGGAGATCGGAGACAAGCCCCCATTTCACCATTCAGGGACGAAACTGATCTACCGCAGATACTCCTCCAACAATTCAATATCCCGCGCATCCTTTTTGCGACCCATCCCATTGCTCCTGAATCTAATTTTCCACTCAAGGACGCTTTTCAGGGGCATGAACTTGATCCCCTCGATCGTTTCAGCCTCCAAAATCAGGGAATCGACAGGATGACCGAACCATCCATCCAAGATCTCGATGGCCCCATCACACAAAACTATGCGCTGCGCATACCCCAGCGGCGCTGGCTCCGGCTGCCCCAACTCTAGGGCCATTCTCCACGCGATTCCGCCAGCCACAACATCGACGTCCCCGATTTCCTTCCTAAGGCCGCGCGCGAACATAGCCCCGCTTCCAGCGACCACGTAGCTATCCACTGGAAGCCCCAGCGAAATAAGCTCTCGAAAGAAAGGATGCTCACGCAACATCTAGGCTCCCCTAGAAAGGCGACAGGCCAAGCCCCAGCCTGGTAATGACGGACACCCCAAGGGCAGCCGCCACGCTGACAAGGGTTCCGATCAGGTAGTAGTCCCCAATCAGCCGTCCCCCCTCCCTGACCTCTGGAGCACGCGCGAAAGACTTTGCGGTAACCACCAAAGCAGCCGCTTCCGGACTCCCCGAGACAAGAAAGGAGAAGAGGATGAGCCTCTCAATCCAGCCAACGTGAGATCCGACTTCAACGAATTTCCTTACACTCGCCAGGAGTCGCCCAGCCGCAATTTCGGCGTCGATCTTATTAACGAGAGGATCAACAGCAAAAGAGATCAAGAACTGAAATCCAAACACAGCCAACAACAGACCCGACGCGGTGACCATAAATCGGTCGTCATCAACTACTACTTCCCGCAAGTGATCCAATCCGGCACCCCAGCCGATATAGGTCAACAGAAAGGATGACGCCACCACCCCGGCAACTGCCGCGTATCGCACAGGAGACATGGCTGGAAGCCAGCTGAAATCTATCGATAGACTAGTCCATGGCCTATTAAAGACGGCACCAAAAACGGAAATCAGGGTGACACCCAACAATACGAGCCAGGCATGAATATCCCGACTTTCGGGCAGTATGACCACGCCCGCATACAGGAGAGTAAACAAAACTCCCCACCAGGGATCTTTCTTGAGCCAACCTAAGGCAGCAGGCACAGATACTGCCGAAATTAAGCCAATGGATGTGCGCCCCAATTCCACGGACCGTTCTCCCCCTCTGAGCATGATGCGCTCGGCCGCGCTTCGCCACGGAGCGCACAGATTACTCGCTGCCAGTCGGCAAGCTGGCTGGTTTAGTCAGACGTGGCGCACACCTATCTCCAGCTGGAGAGGGATGGTTGAGACTCGGTTCACGTTGGTCCACGCCTGGTCCACACACAGTGATCCACGACGCCATAGAGCTGGATCAAAGTGAGACAGGTCCCATGCAGAGGGGGCGTCCCTCATCAAGGGACACCCCCTCTGACCAGCACGTCTATGACCTGCGCAGGCGGTGGGATCCGAGCCCACGAAGACGCTTGCACGTCCTCACGTTTTTCAAGACCGTTCCCTTAGGCCGCTCGGGCAACCCACCCCGCGTCATCGGTCCATGGACCGGGGTTGACGCGAAGACAGCCTAGCCGGTCAGCTGTCGCCCTTGCGCTCCCCCAGGGTGACTTCGGCCGTTGCCGTCTTGCCGTCGCGCTTGTAGGTCACGGTCACCCGGTCGCCGGGCTTGTGGGTCCAGATCTCGCCGATCAGGGTCGGGCCGCTGTCGACCACGGTGTCGTTGAACTTCGTGATGACATCGCCCGCCCTGAGACCGGCCCTGGCCGCGGGGCCGTCCTTCGACACGGCCGCCGTACCGCCCGCGCCCTGGTCGGAGATGACCGCGCCGCCGGTCTTGTCGTCCATCATGACCGTGGCCCCGATCACCGGGTAGACCGGCTGGCCGGTCTTGATCAGCTGCTGGGCGACGTTCGTCGCCTGGTTGATCGGGATCGCGAAACCGAGGCCGATGGAGCCCGCCTGGGTCTGGCCGACACTGCTGCCGCTCGACTGGATGGCGGAGTTGATGCCGATGACCGCGCCGCGCGAATCGAGCAGCGGGCCGCCGGAGTTGCCCGGGTTGATCGAGGCGTCGGTCTGCAAGGCGCTCATGTACGAGTTGCTGCCACCGGAACCGTCACCGGAGGCGACCGGCCGGTTCTTGGCGCTGATGATGCCCGTGGTCACCGTGTTGGACAGACCGAACGGGGCGCCGATCGCGATCGTCGAATCGCCGACCGCGACCTGGTCCGAGTTGCCGAGGGACAGCGGAGTGAGCCCCGACGGCGGGTTCTTCAGCTTCAGAACGGCGACGTCGTACCCCTGCGCCCGGCCGACCACCTCGGCGTCGTACTTCTTGCCGTTGGAGAACGTCGCCGTGAGCTGGCCGCTGTCCGCCGCGGAGGCCACCACGTGGTTGTTCGTGAGGATGTGGCCTTCCTTGTCGTACACGAAGCCGGTCCCCGTACCGCCCTCGCCGTCACCGCCCTGCGCATCGATGGTGACGACGCTGGGCAGCGCCTTGGCCGCCACGCCCGCGACCGTGCCGGGATCGCGCTTGAGGTCCCGCGGGTTGGCCGACGCCGAGACCGTGGTCGAGCCGGAGCCGCTGTTCCGGTCGGCCGCCCAGTAGCCGAGGGCACCGCCGATACCGCCTGCGACCAGCGCCGCCGCCACCACAGCGGCCGCAAGTCCGCCCATGCCCCGCTTGCGCGGGCCTTCGGGGGAGTGGAGCTGGGCCGGGGCGCCCCAGACCGGGCCGCCGCCGTCCGCGCCGTGGTGCGCGTACGCGGGGACGGCGGGAGGGGGCGGGGGCCAGTTGGCTTCGGCGGCCGACCGGAACCCGGGGGGAGGCGTGGCCGGCAGGGGAGCCGTGTGAGCGGTCGCGGTGGCCGGTTCCTCCGACGGGGGGAACGGCTGCTGCGCGTGGGGCGGCTGCCCCGCGGCCGCCGCGTCCGGCGCCTCCGGGTGCACCGGGGCGGGCGGGGACCCGTGCGTGCTCTCGGGCGACCCCTGAGGAGCGTCGGCCGGCACTGGAGGTGCGGACGGAACGGACGGAACGGCCCCGGCCGCGGTGCCCTCGTTGCCCTCGTTCTCTGTGCTCACAGCTCTTTACTCCTCGGTTCCACATCATTTTCGGCAAGAGATCCGCTGTGTACGTGTCCCGGGACAGCTTTTCCCAAGGCGCGTCAGGCCACTGTAAGCAGGACCTGTGCATCCGCACACCAATCTTTACATCCGGCAAAACGGACCACCGGCACGGGGCGCACGCAACCGCGGTGCAAGCTGTACCCAGCACTCGCTCCTCGGTGACACCATGACGCAGTGACCCACGCACGGCAGCAATCCACGCACCATCCCATCCAGGTCATCGCCCATCGGGGCGCGTCCGACGACGCCCCCGAGCACACCCTGGCCGCATACCGGAAGGCGATCGAGGACGGCGCCGATGCCCTGGAGTGCGATGTACGGCTCACCGCCGACGGTCACCTCGTCTGCGTACACGACCGCCGGGTGAACCGCACCTCCAACGGCCGCGGGGCCGTCTCCGCGCTGGAGCTCTCCGAGCTCGCCGCCCTCGACTTCGGGTCCTGGAAGGACCGCGAGGAGTCGGAGTCCCCGGACTGGGATCCGGTGCCGGGAGAACTCACCTCCGTACTCACCCTGGAACGGCTGCTCGAACTGGTCGCCGAGACCCGGGCCGCCGGGCGCCCGCTCCAGCTGGCCATCGAGACCAAGCACCCCACCCGCTGGGCCGGCCAGGTCGAGGAGCGGCTGCTGCAGCTGCTGAGGCACTTCGAACTCGACGCCCCGCCGGCCGGCGGCCCGTCACCGGTACGGATCATGAGCTTCTCGGCGCGCTCCCTGCACCGCGTCCAGGCGGCGTCCCCCACACTGCCCACCGTCTACCTGATGCAGTTCGTCTCGCCGCGCCTGCGTGACGGGCGGCTGCCGGCCGGGGCGCGGATCGCCGGTCCGGGGATGAGGATCGTACGGAGTCACCCCGGCTACATCGAACGCCTGCACCGCGCGGGCCATCGCGCACACGTCTGGACGGTCGACGAACCGGAGGATGTCGAGCTCTGCGTCGATCTCGGCGTCGAGGCCATCATCACCAACCGCCCGAAACAGGTTCTGGCACAACTGGGACGCTCTTGACATTCGTTACACGGAGTACACCGGCGCATTCGAACCGTATTCGATCGTGACGAGTGCGTCATTGGCAGTCGATTGGCCGGTTTCCGGTCCAGCTCAGGGGGGCATCCACTCCGTGGCGTGGGGCAAAGGAGGTCTCGGGGGTGGCGTTGGTGGTGGCACAGGAAGTGCCCACGTCGTCGAGCATGGCCGTACCCCATGGCCCTGCGGGCGTGGGCCAGGCGAGGCACCGGATGCGCGAGCAACTGCGCGGCCACGGGGTGCCGGATTCGGTTGTCGACGATGCTGTACTGATCCTTTCCGAACTACTCAGCAACGCCTGTCGGCACGGCAGGCCACTGGGGCGGCACACAGACGTGGGTGACGGCGACGTCCGCGCCGCATGGCGCGTGGACAGAGCGGGCGGGCTGACCGTCGAAGTGACGGACGGAGGCGGTCCGACCCGACCGATTCCGGCCACACCGTCGGTGACGGCGCGCGGCGGCCGCGGGCTCAACATCATCAGCGCGCTCGCCGAGGAGTGGGGCGTGCGCGACAGCGTGTCCGGGGAAGTCACCGTCTGGGTCCTCGTCAGCGAGGGGCACGGGCGGATGGCCGGGGTACCGGCTGTGCCGGGGCTCGACGGGCTGAGCTTCGCGGACGCCTTCGACGACGTGGGCTGACGTCCCCGTACGGGCACGGACGTGTGCGGGGGCCGCGGCAGGGCACCGCACCGGCACTCCTGCCGGCGGGCGGGCGTACAGGCAGGCGGCGGGCGTACGGCACGGGCGTTCCGCACCCCCGCGTCACCCGGCGGCGTCGGCACATGTGTCCCGGACGCGACACGGGCGGCTAGGCTCGCGGCCCAGACCGCACTGTCGCAATCGGGAGAAAGCCCACCATGGCCAAGAAGCGCCCTCAGACCAAGGCCGGGAAGCAGCAACTCAAGGACGGCGAGATCCCGGTGGTCGGGGCTCGTGAGCCCTGCCCGTGCGGTTCGGGCCGCCGCTACAAGGCGTGCCACGGCCGCGCCGCCGCCCAGGCCGTGACCGAGCTGGTCCACCGCCCCTTCGAGGGGCTGGCCGGTGAGTGCGACTGGGTCGCTCTGCGCGAGCTGGTGCCCGCAGCCACGGTCGAGCTGGCGCTGAAGGACGGGCTGCCCGAGGGCGTACCCTCCGTCACGATGGCGACCGTCCTGCCGATGGCATGGCCGGCACTCCGCCGCGACGACGGTTCGGTGCTGCTCGCCCTGCAGAACGACACCCCGTCCGGCGACCTCAGCCGCGACCTCGCGGACACGCTCCAGCGGGCGCTGGCCGCCGAGCCCGGTTCGCCCGTGACGGCCCGGCGCGCACCGGCCGACGGTCCGCGGCTGCAGGACGTGCTCGACCCCGGTGCGGCGTTCGAGCCCGTGGTCCACTCCGGTTTCGAGTTCTGGGTCCCGGACGCGGAGAACGCCGCGCCCGAGGTTGCCGCGTCCCTGGAGCGCGCGAACGAGGCGGCGCTCCCGACGACGCGGCTCTCCGGTGTCGACGCCGCGTACTGGTGCGAGACCCCCGAGAAGAACCACCTGCGCTGGGTCATGCCCCACCCCGAGGAGCGGCTCCTCGACGCGCTCGCCCGGCTGCACGCCGCCGGCACCTCCTCGCTGGGCGAGGGGACGCGGCTGGTCGGCTCCTTCCGGGCGCACGGGCTGATGGTCCCGGTCTGGGATCTGCCGAGCGCGATGGGAGCCGCGGAGTGCGAGAAGCCCGCGGCCGAACTCGCCGAGCGGCTGACCGCGGCGCTGGCCTCGGACGCGCCGCTCACCGCCGAGGAGCGGCGGGCCCGCGGCGGGCTCACCAACCGCCAAGTGACGCTCAGCTGACAGTGACGAATCTCGGGGCCGCAAGGTGACACGCGTCACAACTCCCCGTACTCATAGGTAAATCACTGTCCGAATACGCGAGATCGAATTTGCGAACGGCAGATCTCTTGTTACCGTTCTAGAAGCCCGGTCGCTGGTGCATCCCCCGTCGCCAGCGATCGGGCATCCTCATTTCCGGGTACGGCGCACAGCGCATACCGGGGCGCGCGAGCCCGCGCACGAACCCCGCGGGTACGGCGCGGAGCCACCGCACTCCCCCCTGGCCCCTCGGCCCCTCGACGACCGAACCCGGCTTCCCGGCGCCTCTCTCCGTCGTCAACCCGACGAGCCAGAACCCGGGTTGACGACATGTCCGCCCCGGTCGAGGTCCGTCCCGATCGAGATGCACCTCGGTCGAGATCCGCGCCGGTCGAGGCCGGACACCAGAAATGCTCTGCGCATAATCCCCACCGGCATTAGTCGAATAGATTTTCGAAAAATCAATCGGGAAGCCTTCGGAAGATCCGTCAGAAAGCCCTGAGCCAGCGACGTTTGCAGCGTCAGACTTCACATGGACCGACGGAAGAACGAGGACGGGGAGAACCGGGGCGGAGAGAGGGTCCGGAAAATACGCACGGCCTCATCCGTATACCCCCGTCACCCCCGTCGGCGCCGGTCGGCTTCGCCCGAATTCCTGACGGACCGACGGGGATATCGACGGAGATATCGACGCCCCGGCACCACACGCCCCTTCTGTTCCGGCACCTCGGGCCGACCCACGTCCGAGCGAGTGAGCCGGCCTCGGCGGATGAGCCGGCCTCGGCGGATGAGCCGGCCTCGGCGGATCAGCTGACCTCGGCGGGTGAGCCGACCTCCGCGAGTGGGCCGGTCTCCGCGTCAGTAGGCGAGCCGGCTGCCGCCGTCCGGTGCGCCATTGCTCGCCTCGACCAGCGCGTCGAGCAGCGCCCCCACATCCGGCAGCCACGGTGCGGCAGGCCCGGCGGCGACGGCTCCCCGGTTCGAGCCCGGCCGGGGGTCCGGCGCGGGAGCCCGTTCCCAGCGCACCTGCCCCGCCCCCACCTCGGACGGCGGAAGGACGAGATAGCCGCCCTCGCCGTGGAATCGCAGCGAACTGGGCACCCAGTCCTGGGCGTGCAGCAGCTCGCCGAGCCGTTCGAGGGTGTACGGGGCGACCAGCAGCGACCACCGGGTCGGCGTCGCCACCACGGGGCCGAGCCGCGTGCCCATCCGATCCAGGTCGGCCAGCGCACGGGCGGCAGCCACGGCCGGCAGGCTCAGCGCGCACGGGGCGCGTCCGCCGGTGGCCAGCACGATCGGAGCGGTGGGCCGGTTCGTCCACCACCATCGCACCATGCGCTCGTCGGTGGTCGCCGCGAGGAGACCGGGGTCGAAGGGATGTGCGCCGGGTACGACGCACTCGGGATCGGGGCAGGCGCAACCACGGCCGCGGTCACCGCGGCCACCGGCCGCCTCCAGTCCCACTCCGGGGAGCACGGGCCACTGCCATGCCGTGGCACAGGTCAGGACCGCGTCGAGCTGGGCGGGCCTTCCCTTGCGCCGGAGCCGGAGCCTGCGTCGCCTTCCGAGGATCTCGCGCATGAGCGCTCGTTCCTTTCCGTTGAACGCCGAGGGTCCACATCACATCACGTGCGCGTCACAGCACGCGTTCATCTCTTCACTGTGCGTACATGCTCTTCGAATCTGCGGTACGGGTGGGTCGTCGGTACCGAGCGTGGGCCGAGCCGGGTCGAGCAGGGGCGGGACGGGTCCGGACACAATCGCGGCGGGGAGCGGCGCACGCATCGCGCCTGTCGCCCCAGGGTGCAGACCCCGCCACTCGGGGGTGGGGCGTGGCCGTCACAGAAGAGGACGCCCGGGCCCACTGCCGGGTTCCGGGGCGATCAGAACTGCCCCTGGCCATCATCGTTTACGTACCCAGCATGCCCGAAATGACGCTTCCTCCGGGACTTCACCCCGAGAACACCCCCTTGTCGAGCACGCCCAGTCGACCGCAAATAGCCGCCCCGGGGTGCATTTTTCAGCCAACTTAGCAGCCGCTCGGACACCACAAATCCCGCAGGGACAATGCTGGACATCGCCTTACTTGTGCGTGTACATGTGGATGCTACGTGTACATGTGGATGCACTGATAGCGGCGCAGAATGACATGGGGGTTTGCGATGCTATTCGACGAATCGCACCGGTGGGAAAGCCGACTGTCATGAGCGCCCCGCACCTGCCGAAAGTGGCTGGAATCGACCCCATGGTTCCTGTTTCAGCGCACACTGCCGGTTCTCTGTCCGAAGTACCGGCCGCCCCCGGATCATTCGTCCAGGACCGGCTGGCCGGCTGGGTCTCCGATCTCACCACGCTGCACGAACACACCGAGCGACTGGCCAGAACCAGCACGCTCGACGACGCACTGCACGAACTGCTGGACGCCGGAGCCGCCCTGGTCGGCGCCCGCCGCGGGCTGGTCGTCTTCGAACCGTCCGACCGCCGCGGCCCCGCCAGCACCATCGGCCTCGGACTCGCCCACGCCGAGCTCGGACACATCGAGACGGTGCCGCGCAGCGCCACCTCCTACGGCCGGATCCTCGAAGGGCTCCCGGACACCGAAGGGGCGCGGACCACCCCCGACCTGCTCGGTGACACCGCTCTCGACCCCCGCCGCCGCGAGGTCGCCGCCCGACTCGGCTACGCCGCCAGCTACGCCCTGCCGCTCACCGCCGAAGCGACCGGCAGGCTCGGTGCCGCCGTCTGGCTGTACGACGAACCCGCCGAACCGCTGGAACGCCAACGCCATCTCGTCGACCTCTACGCCGGACACGCCGGCGAGCATCTGGCCAGGCTGCTGGAGCTGGAGCGCGCCAGGGCCGATGTCGCCACCGTCACGGAGGAGTTGCTGCCCACCCGGCTGCCCCTGGTCACCGGCGTACAGCTGGCCGCACGCCACCGCGCGGCCCCGCTGGGGGGCGGCGACTGGTACGACGCGCTGGCCCTGCCGGAGGGCGCGCTCGGTCTCGCCGTGGGCTCGGTGAACGGCTCCGGGCCCCGCGCCCTGGCCGCCATGGGCCGGCTGCGTGCCGGTCTGCGGGCGTACGCCGTGATGGAGGGCGAGGATCCGGTCGCCGTGCTCTCGGACCTGGAACTGCTGCTGCGGCTGACCGAACCCGCCCGTTCCGCGACCGCCCTGTTCGCCTACTGCGAACCCGCCCGCCGCAAGATCCTGCTGGCCGGTGCGGGCCACACCCCGCCGCTCGTGATCGGCGACCGGCGCACCGAGTTCATCGAGACCTCGGTCTCCGCGCCGCTGGGCATGCTCGCCTGCTGGGAGGCGCCCAGCGTGGAGATCACCCCGGCGCCCGGCGAGACCGTACTCCTCTACACCGACGGGCTGCTGCGCCGTACCGGCGACTCGACGGACCGGGCCTTCGCACGGCTCCACTCGGCGGCGGCGCGGGTGCCGAAGGCACTGCGCGACGACGCCGGATCTGTCGCCGACCATGTGCTGCGAACCGTCCTGCCGGACGGTCTCGACCAGGACGACAGCGCGGAGGACGTGGTCGTTCTGGCCGCGCGCTTCGACTGAGGGCTGCGCGTCCCGCCCCCGCCCCGGCCGGCCGGCGCGGGACCCGGGCCACGTCCTCGGTCCGTCCCGGCCAGGCCGTGTAACAGGTCTTCCGGCCCTGTGCCCCCTTCCGTACGCCCGTACGATGGACGGGGTCCAGTGTCGTATCAAGGAGAGACAAGTCGTGGCTGAGGAGCTCACCCCGGAGACCCCGGAGACCGAAGAAGAAGCGACGGTCAAGCAGCGGAAGAACGGCCTGTACCCGGGCGTCTCCGATGAACTCGCCGCGAACATGAAGTCCGGTTGGGCCGATACGGAACTCCACGGCCTCGAACCGATCGCCCAGGCCAAGCACACTGCCGCCCGCCGCGCCGCGCTCTCCGCGCGCTTTCCCGGTGAGCGCCTGGTCGTCCCCGCGGGCAACCTGAAGACCCGCTCCAACGACACCGAGTACGCCTTCCGCGCCTCCACCGAGTACGCGTACCTCACCGGCGACCAGACCCAGGACGGCGTCCTCGTCCTGGAGCCGACCCGGGACGGGCACGAGGCGACCATCCACCTGCTGCCGCGCTCCAACCGCGAGAACGGTGAGTTCTGGCTCGACGGCCAGGGCGAGCTGTGGGTGGGCCGCCGCCACTCCCTCGCCGAGGCCGAGCAGCTGCTGGGCATCCCGGCGAAGGACGTCCGCGAGCTCCCGGCCGCGCTGGCCGAGGCCACCGGCCCGGTCCGCAACGTCCGCGGCCACGACGCCGGCATCGAGGCCGCGCTGGCCGACAAGGTCACCGCCGAGCGTGACGAGGAACTGCGCGTCTTCCTCTCCGAGGCCCGCTTGGTCAAGGACGCCTTCGAGATCGCCGAACTGGAGAAGGCCTGCGACGCCACCGCACGCGGCTTCGAGGACGTCGTGAAGGTCCTCGACAAGGCCGAGGCGACGAGCGAGCGCTACATCGAGGGCACCTTCTTCCTGCGCGCCCGCATCGAGGGCAACGACATCGGCTACGGCTCGATCTGCGCCGCCGGCCCGCACGCCACCACCCTGCACTGGGTGCGCAACGACGGCCCGGTGCGCTCCGGCGACCTGCTGCTGCTCGACGCCGGTGTGGAGACCAATGACCTCTACACCGCCGACGTGACCCGCACCCTTCCGATCAACGGCACGTTCACGCCGCTGCAGCGGAAGATCTACGACGCGGTGTACGAGGCGCAGGAAGCGGGTATCGCGGCCGTCAAGCCCGGTGCCGACTTCCGCGACTTCCACGACGCGGCACAGCGCGTACTCACCGAGAAGCTCGTCGAGTGGGGCCTGCTGGGCGACCTGTCCGTGGAGAAGGTCCTGGAGCTGGGCCTCCAGCGGCGCTGGACGCTGCACGGCACCGGCCACATGCTCGGCATGGACGTCCACGACTGCGCCGCCGCGCGCACCGAGACGTATGTCAACGGGACGCTGGAGCCCGGTGTCTGCCTCACGGTCGAGCCCGGTCTGTACTTCCAGACCGACGACCTGACCGTGCCCGAGGAGTACCGGGGCATCGGCGTCCGGATCGAGGACGACATCCTCGTCACCGAGGACGGGAACCGGAACCTCTCCGACAAGCTGCCGCGCCGGGCCGACGAGGTCGAGGCGTGGATGGCTCAGCTCAAGGGCTGAGTCCCAAAGGCCGAGTCTCAGGGGCTGCTTCAGGGGCTGCGTCTCAAAGGCTGAGTCCCAAAGGCCGGATCCCGGGGGTTGAGTCTCAAGGGCCGGGTCCCGGGGCTGAGTCTCAAGGGCCGGGTCCCCGGGGCTCCCGAGGGCTCCGAGGGCTGAACAAAAGGCCCGGTAGGCACAGTAGGCCCGGCAACTGGTCTTCCACGCGTCGAAGGACGCCCCGCTCAGGACACCATGAGCAGGGCGTCCTTCCGCCATTTCAGGACCTTGTCGAAGCTCACCACGGCACCGCGTCCGGGACGGTTGCGGAAGTGGACGTGATCGGCGAGCTGCTCGATCAGACAGAGCCCCCGGCCGTCCTCCGCGCCGAGCGGCGGGTACTGGGGATCGTGCTGCCGCGCGGACGAGCGCAGCGTGCGCCGGGCGGGGAAGCCCGGTCCTGAATCGGCGACTTCGATACGGCACTTCTCGCCGTCCAGATACGCGGTGACCCGGTACTGCCCGGAGGCCGTCCCGGGCAGCTCTTCCCATACGTCCCACGGATCCCGGCCGACGCTCTGTTCTCCCTGAACCTTGTGGTCGCCACCATGTTCAACGGCGTTCGCACAGGCCTCGGTGAGCGCGACCGACAGGTCGAAGGAGATCTCCGGATCGACGCCCGCGGTCTCCATCGTGCCCAGCAGGAAACGACGGGCGAGCGGAACGCTCGCAGCCTCACGCCGCAAATGGAGGGACCACCAGATGCTCATGCTCCAGCCTCCTGGCTGCGGCTCGACATACCGATACGTATTGCCGCGCGGGGCCGTTCGTAAGCGCGCACCGGATGTGACACCGCTCATTCGGCGGATACCAGCGTTCCCCGCACCCGTGTATGCCCGACCCGGCCGATCGTCCCGACCGGTGTCCGGATCCGGTCACGGCACCCCCGTCCCGTGCCCAACCGGGCGGAAGGCGACCTTCCGGACCTGCCGCGCGGAGGCCCGGGGCACGGTGCGATGATGGCCCCGCCATGTCTATGCCTGTCGCACGCGCCGGAGCCGGTCTGCGGCTCCTGAGGGCCGCGGTGTTCACCGCGGTCTGCGTCGCGCTGTCCGCGGCAGGTCACTCCCTGGCATCCTGCGCGGCCGTCCCCTGGTGGACGCTGCTCGCCGGCTTCCTGGGGGTCTTCGCGGTGACGGCACCGCTCGCCGGACGCGAGCGCTCACTGCCGTCCATCGCCGCCACGCTGGCCGGCGGACAGCTCGCCCTGCACACCCTCTTCGGCCTGGGTACGCACGCCGCCCCGACGGACACCGCCGCGGGCGACGACTCACTGATCAGGTTCGCGGCAAGCCTCGTCTGCGGCATGGGACCGGCGCAGCTGAACGCCGCCGAAGCGCACCGCATCGTCACCACCGCGGGCATCGACCCGGCGTCGGTGGCGGCCCGCGGACACCAGCACATGGCCTCCGCCGCCGGCTCGGACCCGGCCGGCCTCACCGGTCTGCTGCCCAGCCTGCCCATGCTGCTCGGCCACCTGCTGGCCGCCGTGGCCACCGGCTGGCTGCTGCGGCGCGGCGAGATCGCCCTGTTCCGGCTCGCCCGGCTGTCCGCGCACGGCGCCCAGCAGGTCGCGGCCGGCGCCCGGCTGCGCGCGCTGCGCGCCGCGCTCGCGCTCGTGAACGCCCTGCGCGCCGGACTGCCCGGCGCCCCGGCGGCCGGGCCGCGCACCCTCCGTACTGCGGTCGACACCCCGACCCCCGCCACCGGGGACCCGTTGCAGCACATGGTGATCAGGCGCGGGCCGCCCCCCGCATACGTACGCGCAGCCTGACGCGACACCCGCCACCCGATGCACGTGCCACTCGACGCACGTACCGCTCGACGCACAAGCGCCACACGGCGCGTACGCGTCGGTGCCGTACGCGTCGTGCACACACACCGCATATGGGGAAGAGGTGTCGCGATGCCGTCGCGCATCCGCGCGCCGGACCACCTTTCGTGCTTCCGTGGAGTGATTCCTGTCATGAACGTTTCCCGCATCGCCCTCGTCGGCGGCATCGCCGCGTCCACCGTGCTGATCCTCGCCGGTACGGCCTCCGCACACGTCAGCGTGCAGCCGCAGGGCGAGGCCGCCAAGGGCGGTTACGCCACCGTCAACTTCAAGGTCCCCAACGAGCGTGACGACGCCTCGACGACCAAGGTCGAGGTCAACTTCCCGACCGACCACCCGCTGGCCTCGGTCATGCCGCAGGCCGTGCCCGGCTGGGACATCGAGGTCGCCAAGAGCAAGCTGGCCAAGCCTCTGGAGATGCACGGCCAGAAGATCAACGAGGCCGTCTCCAAGGTCACCTGGACGGCCACGGGCGACAAGGACGCGCGCGGTATCCGGCCGGGCAGCTTCCAGCAGTTCCCGCTCTCCATCGGCCAGCTCCCCGAGGACACCGACCAGCTGGTGTTCAAGGCCATCCAGACGTACGACAACAAGGAAGTCGTCCGCTGGATCGAGGAGCAGAAGGACGGTGCCGACGAGCCCGAGAGCCCTGCACCGGTCCTCAAGCTGACCGCGGCGACCGCCGGTGAGCACGGCGCCGGCGCCGACGACAAGAGCGGTGCCGACGCCGCCGCGAAGGCGGCGGACAAGCAGACGACGGCCGCGTCGGACGAGTCCTCCAGTGACACCACGGCCCGCGTCCTCGGCATCGTCGGCATCGTCATCGGTATCGCGGGGGTGGCCTTCGGCATCCTCGCGGGCCGGCGCCGCACCGCCTGATCCGGAGCCCCACGGGCCCCGGAGCCCCACGGGTCCCGGGGCCCCGACGGTCCCACAGCCGTACCGGTCCCGAAACCCCACCGGTTCCACAGCCCCACCGACCCATCGACCCACCAGGAATCAGTGCTCCATGCGTAAGAAAACTGTGCTGGCCGCGGCGTTCGCCGCCGCGGCCGCACTCACCCTGTCCGCCTGCGGCAGCAGCGACGACGGCGCGAAGAAGCCCATCGCCGATGTGTCCGTCGAGGCCAAGACCAAGGCCGCGACGGTACTCGACCAGCCGTTCACCAAGCCCGACCTCGTCCTCACCGACACCCACGGCGAGAAGTACGACCTCCGTGCGCGGACCAAGGGCAAGCCGACACTGATCTACTTCGGCTACACCAACTGCCCCGACGTCTGCCCGCTCATCATGAGCAACATCGCCATCGCCAAGAAGTCCCTGCCCAAGGCCGACCAGGACAAGCTCCAGGTGGTCTTCGTGACCACCGACCCCGAGCGCGACACGCCATCCTCGCTGGGCACCTGGCTCAAGTCCCAGGACGCCTCCTTCACCGGCCTCACCGGCGACTTCCCGACCATCCAGGCGGGCGCGCGCCAGATCGGCATCGGCATCGACGCCCCGAAGAAGGAGAAGGACGGCACGATCGTCTCGATGCACGGATCCCAGGTCATCGCGTTCTCCCCGAAGACCGACAAGGGCTACCTCGTATACAGCGAGGACACCTCGCCCGACGACTACACCAAGGACCTCCCCAAGATCGTCAAGGGGGAGAACCCGTGAACCGCCGCACCACCCTCGTTGCTGTCGCCGCCCTCGCCACCGGGCTGATGCTGGCGGGGTGCTCGTCCTCGGACAGCAAGCCCGAGCTGAAGGTGAGCGGTGCGTTCATGCCGCAGCCCGTCAGCGACATGGCGGCCGGTTTCCTCGTCATACGGAACAGCGGGGACACCTCCGACCGGCTCACCTCCGTCACCAGCCCGCTCTCGGACGACATCACGATCCACGAGACGAAGAACCAGACGATGCGCATGGTGTCGTCCTTCGAGGTGCCCGCGGGCGGCGAGCTGGATCTGGAACGCGGCGGAAACCACATCATGTTCATGAAGCTCAAGCAGCGGCCCAAGCAGGGCGAGAAGGTATCTGTGGAGCTGCACTTCGAGAAGGCCGACCCGATAAAGATCGACCTTCCCGTGAAGGAGACCACCCACAACCCGAAGAAGCAGTGAGGGCCTGACTCGCCATGACAGCCACCACCGTCCCGCACTTCGGACCGCCCCCGGCCGCTCCCGCACCGCGCCGGCCGCTCGCCGCGGCCGCGCTCCTGGCCGCCCTCGTCGGCATGGTGTTCGGCCTGCTGCTGGGCGGCGCGGGCCCCGCGTCCGCGCATGCCGCACTCACCGGGAGCGATCCGCAGGACGGGACGGTGGTCGACACCGCTCCCAAGGAGGTCACGCTCACCTTCTCCGAACAGGTCGCCATGAGCGACGGCTCCATCCGGGTCCTGGACCCCGACGGCAAACGCGCCGACACCGGCGCACCACGTGATCTGCAAAGCGGCTCCACCGTGAAGTACGGGGTCACGCTGCACGCCGGGCTGCCCGACGGCACGTACACCGTTGCCTGGCAGGCCGTCTCGGCGGACAGCCACCCCGTCTCGGGCGCCTTCACCTTCTCCATCGGGGCCCCCTCCAAGACCAAGGTCGCCCTCCCGGCCGACGAGGCGGGGGGCGGCCTCGTCGGCACCCTCTACGGCATCGCACGCTATGCCGCGTACGCCGGTTTCATCCTGCTGGCGGGTGGCGCGGCCTTCGTGCTGGCCTGCTGGCAGCGCGGGGCGGGCGCACGGCCGCTGCAACGCCTGGTCGTACGCGGCTGGATGACCCTCACCGTGGCCACCCTGGCCATGCTCCTCCTGCGCAACCCGTACACCGGCTCCGGGAAACTGGGGGACGCTTTCGACCTCGACGGCCTGAAGGCTGTCCTCGACACCAAGCCCGGCGCGGCGCTCGTATCCCGGCTGCTGCTGCTCGGCGCTTCCGCACTCTTCATCGCCGTGCTGTTCGGGGCGTACGCGAAGCGCGAGGACGAGCGCGAGAAGAAGGACCTCACCTTCGGACTGGCCATCGGCGGCACCGTGATCGCCGCCGGGATCGCCGGGACCTGGGCACTCGCCGAACACGCCTCGACCGGGCTCCAGCCGGGCATCGCCATGCCGGTCGACATCCTCCACCTGCTGGCCGTCGCGGCGTGGCTGGGCGGGCTGACGGCATTGCTGGTCGCGCTGTACCGGACGCCGGACATCGGAGCGACGGCCGTACGGCGCTTCTCCCGTGTCGCGTTCGGCAGCGTGCTCGTGCTCACCGCCACCGGGATCTACCAGTCGTGGCGCCAGGTCGGCACCTGGTCCGCGCTGACCGGCACGGGGTACGGGCAGCTGCTGCTCGTGAAGGTGGGGCTCGTCGCCGTCCTGGTCGGGATCGCCTGGTTCTCACGCCGCTGGACCGCGCGACTGGTCATGAACGGAGCCGCCGCGGCGGAAGAGGAAACCGGGACCGGACTGGAGACCGGGGCCGGGCTGGAGGCCGGGGTTGAGGCGAAGGCCGGGGCCGGGGCCGTTGCCGAGGCGAAGGCCGGGGCCGGGGCTGGGATGGAAGAAGAGGAGGCCGCCCCGGTCACGCCGTCGCCCGCCTCCGAGGACCCCGCACGGGCGGCCCAGCTCGCCCGGCAGCGGGCCGCCGTGGCCACCGCCGAGAAGAAGCGGGTCCGCGATGCCGACACCGAGCGGTCCGGGCTGCGCCGTTCGGTACTGGCGGAGGTCGCAGTCGCCGTGGCGCTGCTGGCCGTGGCGACCGTACTGACCTCGACCGAGCCGGGACGCACCGAGGAGGAAGCGGCCCGCGGCTCCACGGCGGCAACCGCCCCCGCAGCCACGGGCCCGGTCAATCTGACGCTGCCCTTCGACACCGGCGGCAAGAACGGCAAGGGAACCGTGCGGATGGACATCGACCCCGCCCGTACCGGCACCAATGAGCTCCACCTCTGGATCGACAGCACCGACGGAAAGGCCATGGACGTCCCCGAACTGAAGCTCGCCTTCACTCTGGAGTCCAAGGACATCGGCCCGCTTCCCATCACCCCTGTCCGGCTCACCGAGGGCCACTGGACCGCGAGCGGCGTCCAGATCCCCATGGCGGGCGACTGGAAGGTCGCCGTGACCGTACGGACGTCGGACATCGATCAGACGACCATCGACAAGAACGTGAAGATCGGCTGAGCAGGATCGTGAGCGGAACAAGCAGCAGGACCTCCCCCGGCAACCGGAAGACCTCCGCAGGCGGCGCGAAGACCTCCGCAGGCGGCGCGCCCCCCACCGGCAACAGAGAGCCCGCCGCGGGCAACGGGGAAGACGGAGCCCGCGGCAGCGGCGCCATCTCCCGCCGGCGGCTGCTCGGCAGCGCCGGCGTGGCCGGTGCGACCGGGCTGGTCCTGGGCGCGGCGGGCGGTGCGACCGGCTATGCCGCGACCCGGCCCGGCAAGCCGACCGCGCTGACCGAGGTCGGCTCCACCCAGGTGATGTTTCACGGGAAACATCAACCGGGGATCACCACTCCGCTTCAGGCACGCGGCCATCTCGTCGCCTTCGATCTGGCTCCCGGTGCGGGACGGAAGGAAGCGGCCGCCCTGATGCGCCGCTGGTCGGCCGTGGCCCGGCGCCTGATGGCCGGCGAACCCGCCGACAGCGGCGCGGCGGACGGCGCCGCCCATGACACCGGCATCGCGCTGGATGCCGGACCGTCCTCGCTGACCGTCACCTTCGGCTTCGGCCGCACCTTCTTCGATCGCACGGGCCTGGTCGGCCACCGGCCGCCGGGGCTCGACCCGCTGCCGCCGTTCTCCTCCGACCACCTCGACACCAAGCGCTCCGACGGTGAACTCTGGGTACAGATCGGCGCCGACGACGCACTCGTCGCCTTCCACGCGCTGCGTGCCGTACAGAAGGAGGCCGCCCCGGCAGCCAGGGTCCGCTGGCAGATGAACGGCTTCAACCGCAGCCCCGGCGCCACCGCGCAGCCGATGACCGCCCGCAACCTGATGGGCCAGATCGACGGCACCGCCAACCCCAAGCCCGCCGAGAGCGACTTCGACCGGCGCATCTTCGTTCCCGACGGGACGGACCAGAAGTACGACTGGCTGGCCGGTGGCTCGTATGCCGTCGTACGCCGGATCAGGATGCTGCTCGACGACTGGGAGAAGCTCCCGGTGGAACGGCAGGAGCAGGTCATAGGGCGCCGCAAGAAGGACGGCGCTCCGCTGAGCGGCGGAACCGAGACCACCGCGATGGACCTCGACAAGGCGGGCGCCGGCGGCAAGCTCCTGATCCCGGACAACGCCCACGCCCGGATCTCCTCCCCCGAGAAGAACAGCGGCGCGGCCATGCTGCGGCGCCCCTTCTCGTACCACGACGGCATCGCGGCGGACGGCACGCCGGACGCGGGGCTGCTGTTCGTCTGCTGGCAGGCGGATCCGCTGCGGGGGTTCGTCCCGGTGCAGCGGAAGCTGGACCGGGGGGATGCTCTGTCGCCGTTCATCCGGCACGAGGCCAGCGGCCTGTTCGCGGTGCCGGGTGGCGCGGCGGACGGCGAGTACGTGGGGCAGCGGCTGTTGGAGTCCTGAGCGACCGGGGCGCATTAGGGTGACGGTATGTCCGCCACGCGCTACGCATATCTCGGCCCCGAAGGCACCTTCACCGAGGTCGCCCTCCGTACGCTCCCGGAAGCCGCCACCCGCGAACTCGTCCCGATGGTCTCCGTACCGGTGGCTCTGGACGCGGTGCGCAATGGGGAGGCCGCGGCAGCGCTCGTACCGATCGAGAACTCCGTGGAGGGCGGCATCACCGCGACGCTCGACGAGCTGACCACCGGCGAACCGCTGA
Source organism: Streptomyces sp. NPDC087845 (assembly GCF_044742755.1). Lineage (NCBI taxonomy): Bacteria > Bacillati > Actinomycetota > Actinomycetes > Kitasatosporales > Streptomycetaceae > Streptomyces > Streptomyces sp. NPDC087845. The sequence continues at coordinate 536,377 of NZ_JBIUVC010000002.1, read as the reverse complement.
TGATCTACCGCGAGGTGCTGCTCTCCATCACCTTCGCGCTGCTGGTGCGGCCCGGTACCAAACTGACCGACATCAAGTCGGTCACCGCGCACCCGGCCGCGCAGCCGCAGGTGCGCAACTGGATGGCCGCCCATCTCCCGGACGCCGTGTGGGAGTCCGCGGCCTCCAACGCCGACGGTGCCCGGCTGGTGCAGGAGGGGCAGTACGACGCCGCCTTCGCCGGTGAGTTCGCGGCGGCGACCTACGGTCTCGAACCGCTGGTGACCGAGATCCATGACGCGGTCAACGCGCAGACCCGGTTCGTCCTGGTGGGCCGCCCGGCCCGGCCGGCGGCGCCGACGGGCGCGGACAAGACGTCGGTGGTCATCTGGCTGGGCGAGGACCACCCCGGTGCGCTGCTCGAACTGCTCCAGGAGTTCGCGGTGCGCGGGGTGAACCTGATGCTGATCCAGTCGCGGCCGACGGGTGCCGGAATCGGGAACTACTGCTTCGCCGTGGACGCCGAGGGGCACATCGCGGACCGTCGCGTCGGCGAGGCGTTGATGGGGCTGAAGCGGATCTGCCCGAAGGTGCGGTTCCTCGGGTCGTACCCGCGTGCCGGGGTGGCGCTGCAGGACGTACGGCCGCTGCGGGCGGGTACGTCGGACGCGGAGTTCACGGAGGCCTCCGACTGGCTGGCCCGCAATCTGGACGGGCGGGGCTGAGGGCTCGGCTGTACGGGGCGCGGCACGGGACTGACAGTCACGAGCGCCGACCATGCCGGGCGGGGCTGACGGCTCAGGGGGCGGCAGTTCCGGGGGCCGGCGGTTCCAATGGCCGGTGGTTCCGGTGCTGACCGGCTCAAGGGGCGGCGGTTCCGGGGGCCGGCGGCCCGCCCCGGCCCGGATGCTGATGCGTCCGCACCACCGGCGCGGCGTGCTCGCACAGCCGACAGTATTAACTGCCGATTTTCGCCATCCACAGAGTTATCCACAGCGTCGACTCTCGACCTGGGGACAAGTCGACACTCGCTGGCGCTCCAATGCGACATGGTCGACATATCACCCCAGTCCCCTCAGAAGCGTCCACAGGCCAGAAGGCCACCCAGGTCGTCCCGTGTCACTCCAATTCCGTTGATCAACTCTTCAGAATGGAAAATTCCCACCTGAACGAGCGTCTGAAGTGGGTTTGAACGGGGAATCCGTGAGCCCTCAAGCGACTTTGGGAATGCCCGACCCCAGTGTCCACAGATCTTCTTCACAGCCTGTGGATAACTCCGGGAACCGCCCACACCTGTGGACAAGCAACGGTCAACTCCCCTTCCCCGCACGGAAGATGCGTCAAGACGACCGATACCTTCTGCCCCTTTTAGGGGAATAAAGTCTTTTTATTGACGGCTAAGTTCAGCCGAGATCAACCGAGATCAACTCCGGCGATTCCACATCTTCCAGCATTTCCAATTCCGGCAATTCGGACAAAGTGACACGCTTGGCAATATCGGTTCGAGCCGGAGAAGCGCGCACCGGTAGCCTGGAGGGGTGATTGACCTTCGCCTGCTTCGTGAGGACCCCGACCGTGTTCGCGCCTCCCAGCGCGCCCGTGGAGAGGACGTCGAGCTCGTCGACGCCCTTCTCTCCGCCGACGAGCGGCGCAGGTCGTCCGGCGTCCGCTTCGACGAACTCCGCTCCGAGCAGAAAGCGCTCGGCAAGCTCATCCCCAAGGCTTCGCCCGAGGAGCGCGCCGAGCTCCTGAAGAAGGCCGAGCAGCTGAAGGCCGACGTCAAGGCGGCCGACGCGGCGCAGGACGAGGCCGACGCGGAGGCCAAGCGCCTGATGCTCCGGCTCGGCAACATCGTCCACGAGGACGTGCCGATCGGCGGCGAGGAAGACTTCGTCGTCCTGGAGACGCACGGCACGATCCGTGACTTCGGGGCCGAGGGCTTCGAGCCCAGGGACCACCTGGAGCTCGGCGAGATGCTCGGCGCCATCGACATGGAACGTGGCGCCAAGGTCTCCGGCTCGCGCTTCTACTACCTGACGGGTGTCGGCGCGCTGCTGGAGCTCGCCCTCGTCAACGCGGCGATCGCCCAGGCCACCGAGGCCGGCTTCGTCCCGATGCTCACACCGGCGCTGGTCCGCCCGCGCGCCATGGAGGGCACCGGCTTCCTCGGCCAGGCCGCGGAGAACGTGTACCACCTGGAGAAGGACGACTACTACCTGGTCGGCACCTCCGAGGTCCCGCTCGCCGCGTACCACATGGACGAGATCATCGACGCCGACAAACTGCCGCTGCGGTACGCGGGCTTCTCGCCGTGCTACCGCCGTGAAGCCGGTACGTACGGCAAGGACACCCGGGGCATCTTCCGCGTCCACCAGTTCGACAAGGTGGAGATGTTCTCGTACGTCGATCCGGCGGACGCCGAGGCCGAGCACCGCCGGCTCCTGGACTGGGAGAAGCAGTGGCTCACCGCTCTTGAGCTGCCCTTCCAGGTGATCGATGTCGCCACCGGTGATCTGGGGGCCTCGGCCGCCCGGAAGTTCGACTGCGAGGCGTGGATCCCGACGCAGGGCAAGTACCGCGAGCTGACGTCCGCGTCGAACTGCAACAGCTTCCAGGCGCGCCGACTGTCCGTCCGGATGCGCGACTCCCATGACGGCAAGAAGGTTCTCCAGCCGCTGGCCACGCTGAACGGCACGCTCTGCGCCGTACCGCGCACGATCGTGGCGATCCTGGAGAACCACCAGCTGGCCGACGGTTCGGTGCGGGTGCCAGAGGTGCTCCGGCCGTACCTGGGCGGGCGCGAGGTTCTGGAGCCGGTCGCCAAGTGACCTTTCCGTACAAGCTCGTCGCGACCGATCTCGACGGCACGCTTCTGCGTAACGACGGCACGGTCTCCGAGCGCACCCGTGCGGCGCTGGCCGCGGTCACCGCGGCCGGTGCCGCACACATCATCGTCACCGGCCGCGCGGTCCCGTGGACCCGGCACATCCTGGACGACCTGGGCTACGAGGGGCTCGCGGTCTGCGGCCAGGGCGCGCAGGTCTACCACGCGGGCGAGCACAAGCTGCTGACCTCGCTGACGCTGGACCGGCAGCTCGCCGGTCTCGCGCTGTCCAAGGTCGAGGCCGAGGTCGGCCCGTTGGCACTGGCGGCGAGCCGTGACGGGCTCGACGGCGACGTGCTGGTCGGCCCCGGCTACCGCGTCCAGGAAGGGCCGCTTCCGGCTGTCTTCGCCGAGGACCCGGCCGAGTTGTGGTCGGCTCCCCTGAACAAGGTCTACATCCAGCACCCCGACCTCGACGACGACGCGTTGGCGAAGGCCGCGCGAGCCGCTGTCGGGAACCTGGTGGACGTGGTCATGGCCGGTCCGGGCGTGGTGGAGATCCTGCCGCTGGGGCTGAGCAAGGCGACCGGACTCTCGCTGGCCGCGCGCCGCCTGGGTGTGAAGGCCGTGGACACCCTGGCCTTCGGTGACATGCCGAACGACATCCCGATGTTCGCCTGGGCGCAGCGGGGTGTGGCCATGGCCAACGCACATGAGGATCTGAAGGCCGTGGCTCAGGAGATCACCGCGTCCAACGAGGACGACGGCATCGCTGTGGTGCTGGAACAGCTGCTGTAGCCCGTACGGGCTCGGGCGGCACAGGTACGGTCTCCGACCGGACCGGACCGGGCCCGTAGTCGGAGACCGGACGTGTCGGAGATCAGGCCCGCCGGAGTTCGGGCCTGCCGGAGATCGAGCTTGCCGGAGACCGGGCCCGTACCGGCAGTGGACGGTGCTGCTGCGGAGGATGCGCGGATCGAACGCGCGCGGGGTTCACGGCCCCGACGACGGCTTAGCAAGCCGCTGCCTTACCACTCGGCCAATCCTCCGGGAGGGCGGCCGCGCGTTGCGCGGAGGAACCGCCCCGGGCATCCTGCTCCGATCGGCACGGCGGAGTCGTCGGTGACTACTCCGGTGCCGGCTCGGGCCCGCCCTGCTGGGAACTCGACGGACTCGGACTCTCGGTCATCGTCGCGCTCCTCTCCCGGCCTGTGGCGTGCTTGTCGGCTCGCTGCTGGTCGCGCCGGGGCTTCCGCACCGGCGTCGGCATGTGCTGCACCCACTACTGTGCCCGGCACGGCCTTTCGGTGCCACCCGTTTTCCGGGCATCACCGAAAGACCGCGAACACCGGTCGGATCAGCGCTGCTTGTTGCCTCGGCGGCTCAGATCCTTCAGGTGGCGGGCGAGATCGTCCAACCTGCCGTCGATACGGACGAGGTCCTCGGACACGTGCCCCAGCCGCACGCTCATGGCGCCGACGACCTGATGGGTGACGTCCAGTCTCCGGTCGAGGCTGTCGAGCCGGAGCGACATCCGGTTGAGGACGGGCCCGAGCTCCTGAAGCGCGGCGCCCACTCCGGCGAGGCAGCTCTCGATCCGGGTGACGCGGTGTTCGAGCGAGGTGTAGCCCGCTCGCAGGTCCTGCTCGGCGTCGAGCAGATACGTACGGACGCATCGGGCGATGTCGCTGTCGCGAAGAAGCATCGCGATGTTGAGGACGGTTCTGCGGGTGTAGAGCCTGAGCTGGGTCGCCGCCTGTGGATAACTTCCCGGCCCCTCACCCACCCATAGCGACATCATGTCGCTATGGAAGGAGCGCAGATCAGCGCCGCGGAGCACGCGCATCCCGTTCTCCACGAGCTCGTTCTGATGGCGGTCGGTAAGCCTCCTGACAGCGGTTGTGGATACTTCGAAGTAACGAGCCACGTCCTCTGTGCGAAGGTGAATACCGTCCGGGAGCATGACAAGGCTCTTGACCTTGTCGAGGACATCGACGCGCCCCATCTGCTCGACGCGCAGCGCACGCGATTCGAGCAGGGCGACTTCCGTGGGCATGGGCATGCCTTCCGATCGTGAAACCGATGGCGGACAGCCCTGTCCCGGGCCTGAGGGGCGGAGGACGCTCACGGTTGCCACTCACTCAATGACCGACCCGGCGGGTGCTCCTCGCCGGCATCGGCAATCCCTGTTTCACGAAAGCCACGACGCCACGGATTCCAGTTGCCTCCACGCGCCCTGCCCAACGAACCGATAACCGTACAGTCACGCGTACTGCTGTCCGAAACGCATCAACCCCCGCCCGGCAGGCGAGGGTTGACGTCGGCAGGGGTGACCGGGATCGGAGAGTCAGCCGCGGAGACCCGAGAAGGTGTCCGGAGGCGGGCCCCCGGTCACTCCTCCCCGGCCAGCTTCAGCGTGCGCAGCTTCTGCCCGGCGTACCAGGTCGCCACCACCGTGACCGCCGCCAGCAGGACCGTCGCGACCGGCAGCCCGACGTCGGAGGTGATCGCGCCCGCCCCGCCGACCTTCTCGGCCACCGCGAGGGACCACTGCTGAACGCTGAGCGTGCGCGCCCCCGGCACCAGGGTGCCGAACAGGGCCTCCCACACCAGCGCGTAGACGAGGCCGAAGACGACCGCGTGCCGGCTGACGGTGCCCAGCAGCAGGAACAGCGAGCTGTACGCGATCGAGGCGACCAGTGCCGCGATGGTGTACGCCACCGCGATCTGCTGGCCGTTGCCGTTGAGGATCAGCCCCGCGATCAGCGTGGGCAGTGCGGAGAAGACCATCGTGACGGCGATGGCCACGATCAGCTTGGTGAAGATGATCGTCGGCCGCTTCACCGGCTTGGCCAGCAGATAGACGATCGATCCGTCGTCGATCTCGGGACCGATGGCTCCGGTTCCGGCGATCACGCCGATCAGCGGCACCATCGTGGCGATGGCGAAGCCGCCCAGCACATCCGAGGCGACCTGGTCATCGGCTCCGGCGAAGGTCCGTACCGCCACGGCGATGATCACCAGCAATGCCGGCAGGACGAAGAGGATGGCGGCCCGGCGCCGGCCGAGCAGGGCCCGGTAGGTGAGCCGGGCGACTGTGGGGTCGTACATGACGCTTCACAGCTCCTTTCAGGCCACTACTCAGGCCGCTACGAGATAGGAAAAGACCGATTCGAGGGACTCGTCGGACGGCGAAACGGTCAGAAGGCGAATTCCGTGCTCACGTGCGACCTTGGGCAGCAGCTCGGTGAAGCGTCCGAAATCGACCGCCTGGATGCGCAGGGCCTGTTCGCCGAGGTCCACCTCGATACCGGCCGTCGACGGGTCGGCGATGAGCGCGGCGGCGAGGGCGCGGTCGTCACTGGAACGTACGAGATAGCGGTGCGGGCGGTCCGTCATCAGCCGGCGGATCTTCCGGAAGTCACCGGACGCCGCGTGCCGCCCCGCCACGATCACCTCGATGTGCGAGGCGAGTTGTTCCACCTCTTCGAGGATGTGGGAGGAGAAGAGCACGGTACGGCCCTGGGCCCCCATCCGCCGCAGCAGCTCCATCAGCTGCATCCGCTGGCGCGGGTCCATCCCGTTGAACGGCTCGTCGAGCAGCAGCACCGATGGTTCGTGGACCAGGGCGGACGCCATCTTCACGCGCTGGCGCATGCCCTTGCTGTACGTCGAGATCTTGCGGTCCTGCGCGTACTCCATCTCGACCGTGGCCAGCGCCTTCTGCGCCTCCGCGTCGCCGAGCCCCTGCAACTCGGCGTTGGCGACGACGAATTCGCGGCCGGTCAGGAAGTCGTACATCCCTTCCCGCTCCGGCACGATCCCGATCTCCTTGTACACCGCTTCATTGCGCCAGATCGCCTGGCCGTCGAGCGTGACGGTCCCTGTCGACGGTGCGAGGAAACCGGCCATCATATTGATCAGCGTGGACTTCCCCGCGCCGTTGGGGCCGAGCAGCCCGGTGACGCCCGGGCCCACCGTCATGCTCACGTCGTTGACGGCGACCACATTGCCGAACCAGCGCGAGGTGTGGTCGATCTCGATGGTGGTCACAGCCCGACCCTCCGGTAGCGGCGCATCAGTACGGCGTACGAGCCGGCGATGAGCGCGAGAACAACGATCAGATAGACCAGGCCGGCCCCCGCTCCCGGGCCTTCCCCTCCGGGGAAGGCCGTATTGGCTCCGAGGAACGCGGTCTGCACACCGTCGATCAGCGTGATGGGGGAGAAGAGCCCCAGCCACTCGATGGCCCCGGCGGAATCCGTCTGCCAGGCGATGGCCTGGACCGTGGAGACCGCACCGTAGGAGATGGTCAGCACGGCGATCACCGCGGCGACACCGAAACCGCGGCGCGGCGTCAGCGCGGCCATCACCAGCCCGAGTCCGGCGAAGAGCACGGAGAGCAGCGCCACCGAGACCATCCCCTGTCCGAACCCCTTGGTCTGCTCGACGAAGTCGAACTTCCCGAGCAGCGCGCCCGCATAGAGGATGACGAGCGGCGCCCCGGTGAGGATGAAGAGCGCGGACGCCATGGCTGCCAGCTTCGCGACGACGTAGTCGCCCCGCTCGATCGGCCGTGAGAAATACAGCGGCACGCTCTTGAAGCGCAGGTCCCGGGAGACCGACTGCGGTGCCTGCGCGGCCAGGAAGAGGCCAATGACGGCCTGCAGGTAGATCGCGAACGCCGTGTACTTGATCGGCAGTGCCGTGCTCCCAGGGGTGGCGATGGCGACGGCGACGATGATCGCCGCGATCATGCACATCACTCCGAAGAGCAGCATCGGCAGCACCTTGGACTTGGCGGAACGCCCCAGTCCGAAGGAGCCCCGCAGGGACTGCGAGTAGAGCGAGCGCCGCGCGTAGCCGCGGCCCAGCCGCTTGCCGTCGTAGGAGCGGTATCCGATGTTGTGGATCCGGGAGGTCTCGCTCCCGCTCACGGCCCCGGTCTCAGTGCTCATCACCGACCGTTCCCCTTCTGCTGTACGGCCCCGGCGCCCGCGGACGCGGTCTGTGCCACGGCCGCGGCCTGCGGATCCCCTTCGGTATGGAAGACCTCGGCGATGTGGTGGCGTCGCTGCTCCATCCGTACGAGACCGAGTCCGAGCCCGGCGACGCTGTCGCGCACGATGTCGTACGTCTCCTCGCCGGTCGCCTCGATCAGCAGGATGTGGCCCGCGCCGGGAAGCCCCTGTCCGTCGAGGCCGTCGAGGCCCACGAGCGTGACTCCGGCTCCGGTGAGGGCCCGGCGCAGCGCGTCGGTGCCGTCCGGGTGGGTGTCGCTGTCGGTGACCTCGACCGCGAGGGTCGTGGTGGTCTGGGTGAAGTCGCTGGTGGAGCTGGAGCGCAGGAGTGCGCCGCCGTCGATGACGACGACGTGGTCACAGGTGCGTTCGAGCTCGCCCAGGAGGTGCGAGGTGACCAGGACCGAAATGCCGAAGTCCGTGTACACGCGGCGGATCAGCCCGAGCATCTCGTCGCGGCCGACCGGGTCCAGACCGTTGGTCGGCTCGTCGAGCAGGACCAGCTGCGGGTCGTGGACCAGCGCCTGGGCCAGCTTCACGCGCTGCTTCATGCCGGTCGAGTAGCCGCCGATGGGGCGGTAGCGCTCTTCGTAGAGACCGACGTGGCGCAGTGTGTCCGCGGTGCGCTCGCGTGCGGCCGTCGGTGGCAGTCCGGACATCCGCGCCATGTGGACGACGAACTCGGTGGCCGAGACGTCCGGTGGCAGGCAGTCGTGCTCGGGCATGTAGCCGACCCGTTCCCGGATGGCGGCGCCACTGGTGGCGACGTCGAGCCCAAGCACCGCGGCCCGGCCTTCGGTGGCGGGGGACAGGCCCAGCAGGATCTTGATCAATGTGGACTTGCCGGCTCCGTTGGAACCCACCAGGCCGGTCACACCGGGTCCGATGTCCAGGGAGAGCCGGTCAAGCGCGGTCACCCGGGGGAACCGCTTGCTCAGGCTTTCGGTCGCGATCACAGTCACGTCCTCGACGATAGTGGCGCGGGCCACAGCGGACGTCAGCCCAGGCGGTTGGATCCGCATCCGTCTCCAGGCGTACGGACCCGTAGGGGGCCACCACAGGGGAGGAGTACTGGGGTCGGGGGCCGGGCGCCCCGGAGTTGTCCACAGGTCTCCGCACGCCTCTTGACGTAGTCGCCGGACATTGTCACATTCATCAGTGTCACGTTACGGACACGTACCGCACACGGCAGGGAACGGACGGTGGCATGACCTCGGCAGTGAAGGACGGACGGGCCCCGGAGCTGCGGGGGTTCAGAGAGGTGCAGCGTCTCGCGTACGACTGCGCGGAGGCGGTCGCCGCCCGGCTCGGGCCGGGGGTGACCGAGCGCGAGGCGGCCCGGATGCAGCGCGACTGGCTGCGCGAGCGCGGGGTGCGGGACTGGTTCCACCTCCCCTTCGCCTGGTTCGGGGACCGCACGGCCTTCGCCGGCTTCAAGGTGCCCCTGCAGTTCTTCCCGACCAACCGGAAGCTGGAGCCGGGGATGCCGTTCATCCTCGACATGGCCCCGGTGTACAAGGGCTTCACGGCGGACATCGGCTACTCCGGCTGCCTCGGGCTCAATCCCCTGCACGACAAGCTCCTGGCCGATCTGGAGGTCCACCGCGAGCTGATTCTGCGCGAGGTGCGGGAGCGGCGTTCGCTGCGCGAGATCTACGAGGACGTCGAACGCCAGATGATCAAGCAGGGGTACGCCAACAGGCATCGCGCCTACCCCTTCGGCGTCATCGCCCACAAGGTCGACCGCGTCACCGAGCGCCGCTGGTCGCCACGTGTGTTCGGCTTCGGAACCCAGTCGCTCAAGGGACTCCTGAGCGACGCGGTGCACGGACACCGGGACGGCTGGTCGCCGCTGTGGAGTCCGTACCGCTTCTCCGACCACCCGCCGCAGCCCGGTCTGTGGGCGGTCGAACCCCACCTCGGATTCCGGGGTACGGGCGCCAAGTTCGAGGAGATCCTGGTGGTCACCGACTCCAAGGACCCCGAGCAGAGCGCCTTCTGGCTGGACGACGATCTGCCGCACGTGCGGCGCTGGGCCGAGGAGAGGGTGGCGGCATGAGTCCGCAGAGTCTGCCGGAGGCGCGCGAGCGCCGGGTTCGCACGGGCGGAATCGAGCTGTGCGTAGCCGAGTTGGGCGACGAGGCGCGGCCGACGATCGTCCTCGTCCACGGCTACCCGGACAGCAAGGAGGTCTGGACGGACGTGGCGCGGCGGCTGGCCGATCAGTGGCACGTCGTGCTGTACGACGTGCGCGGGCACGGCCGGTCCACAGCGCCGAAGCCGCTGCGCGGCGGCTTCACCCTGGAGAAGCTCACCGATGACTTCCTGGCCGTCGCCGACGCGGTGAGCCCGGACCGGCCGGTGCACCTGGTGGGGCACGACTGGGGGTCGGTCCAGTCCTGGGAGTTCGTCACGGTCAAGCGGACCGAGGGCCGGATCGCCTCGTTCACCTCGATGTCCGGGCCGTCCCTGGACCACTTCGGGCACTGGATCAAGCAGCGGGTGACCCGGCCCACCCCGCGCCGGGTCGGCCAGCTGCTGGGCCAGGGGGCCAAGTCCTGGTACGTCTACATGCTGCATACTCCGGTGCTGCCCGAGCTCGCCTGGCGCGGCCCGCTCGGCAGGCAGTGGCCGAGGATCCTCCAGCGGCTGGAAAAGGTGCCCGCGGGCGACTACCCGACGTCCTCCCTGCCCAGCGATGCGGCGCACGGCGCCTGGCTCTACCGCGACAACGTCCGGACCCGGCTGCGCAGGCCCCGCACCGACGCCTACGCGCACGTACCGGTCCAGCTGATCACACCGACCGACGACATCTTCCTGTCACAGAAGCTGTACGACCAGTTGGAGCTGTGGGCACCTCAGTTGCTACGCCGTTCCCTGCCGGGCAAGCACTGGGTGCCGCGCACCAGGCCGGACCGGCTCGCCTCCTGGATCGGCGAGTTCGCCGCCGCCAACGAGGAGGCGCTGGCGGACGGCCGACCGGTGCAGGACATCGCGCCGACCGGGGCGTACGCGGACCGGTTCGGCGGGCAACTGGTCCTGGTGACGGGCGCGGCCGGCGGCATCGGCCGGGCCACCGCGTTCGCCTTCGCCGAGGCGGGCGCCCGGGTGGTGGCCGTGGACCGGGACGGGGAGGGAGCGGCCAGGACGGCGGAGATGGCCCGGCTGATCGGCTCCCCCGCGGCCTGGGGCGAAGCGGTCGACGTCAGCGACGAGCAGGCGATGGAGAAGCTCGCCGAGAAGGTCGCCGCCGAGTACGGCATCGTCGACGTCCTGGTCAACAACGCCGGGATCGGCCTGTCCGGCTCCTTCCTGGAGACGACGAGCGAGGACTGGAAGAACGTCCTCGACGTCAATCTGTGGGGGGTCATCCACGGCTGCCGGATCTTCGGCGGGCAGATGGCCGAACGCGGCCAGGGCGGCCACATCGTCAACACTGCTTCCGCGGCCGCCTACCAGCCCTCCCGGGCTCTGCCCGCGTACAGCACCTCCAAGGCGGCCGTGCTGATGCTCAGCGAGTGCCTGCGGGCCGAGCTCGCCGACCGGTCGATCGGGGTCAGCGCGATCTGCCCCGGCATCGTCAACACGAACATCACCGCGACGACGCACTTCGCCGGCGCCGACGCCGCGGAGGAGAAGCGGCTGCAGAAGCGGACCAGCCGCTTGTACGGGCTCCGCAACTACCCGCCGGAGAGGGTCGCCGACGCGATCCTCAAGGCGGTGGTGCGCAACCAGGCCGTCGTGCCGGTGACTCCGGAGGCCCGCGGTGCCCGGTTCCTGTCCCGGTTCAGCCCCGGTGCGCTGCGCGGGATCGCCCGGCTGAAGCCGCCGCTGTGAGCGGCCGTGAGCAGCCGCCGTCGGCGGCGGCCGGCCGGTCCGCCGCCGAGTACCGGATCGAGGACCTGGCGCATGCGAGCGGCGCCACGGTCCGTACGATCCGCGCCTACCAGGACCGCGGCCTGCTGCCGACACCGGAGCGGCGCGGCCGGGCCAATGTGTACCGCGACACCCACCTCGCCCGGCTCCGGCAGATCGCCGATCTGCTGGACCGCGGCTACACCCTGGCCAGCATCAAGGAACTTCTGGAGGCATGGGACACGGGCCGCGGTCTGGGCGGGGTGCTCGGGCTCGTCGCGGAGGTGCACGGCCCCTGGACGGACGAGCAGGCCGACCGGATCACCCGGGCCGAGCTGAACGCCAGGTTCGGCGGCAGCCCGGACGACGAGGCGGTCGCCGAGGCGGTGGACCTCGGTGTACTCGAACGTGTCCCGGGGCGAGAGGACGAATTCCTGGTACCCAGCCCACAAGAGCTCGCCGTCGCCGTCGAGTTGCACGCCGCCGGTGTCCCTCTCAGCGCAATCTCCGTCCATCTGAGGGAACTTCGCGGCCAGGTCGAGCAGATCGCCTCGCGGTTCCTGGAGTTCACCACCGAGCACGTCTTCGCACGCTATCTGGGTCATCGTCCGCCGACGGACTCGGACGCGGCGGAGGCGGCCACCATGGTGCGCAGGCTTCGCCCGCTCGCCCAGCAGACGGTGGACGCCGAACTCGCGCGGGCGATGCGGACGTTCGCCACCCGCCATCTGCGGCACCACCTCGGCACGGATGCCCCGCTCGCTCCCGAGGTCCCGGTGTCCGGAACGCGCGCGGTGGACCTGCCGGCTCAGACGATCCGGGCCGTACAACGGCTGGTTGGACCGCAGAACGTCTCCGCGTTCGTCGCGGCTGCTGCGGAACGCGAGGTGCAGTCAAGGACATTGGACACACTTGCCGCATCTCACAATAAAATAAGGCCAATTGATCAAATCGGTTGATTCTTCGGCGACTTGTCCACAGAATCGCCAAGTAGCCTGTGGATAACTCGTGTTGGCTGTGGATCAAACCCGTGGACGAAAATTGCCACAGCGAATAAAATTGCTGTAGTGAATCGGGGTGAAATTCGGATGCCCCCAGCAGACCGTCGACGGCACTCTGACGGAATGGACGAAAAACGCACCGTCAAGGTGTCCAAGTACCTCTCGAAGCACCTGCGGCACCAGCCGGAACGGATCGGCATCACGCTCGACCCCCACGGCTGGGTGCCGATCGACGAACTGCTGCGCGCCACGGCCCGCAACAGCTTTCCCCTCACCCGGAGTGAGCTCGATCATGTAGTGGCCGTCAACGACAAACAGCGCTTCGCCGTCGAGAACGGCCGCATTCGTGCGAGCCAGGGCCACACCGTCCCCGTGGATCTCGCTCTCCCGCCGGCCGAGCCGCCCGCGTACCTCTACCACGGCACGGTGGGCAGCGCGCTGGACGCGATCCGCGGCGAGGGCCTGCGCCCCATGAACCGCACGCACGTCCACCTCTCGCCCGACCGCGAGACCGCGACCAGGGTCGGTGCCCGGCGCGGCCGCCCCGTGGTCCTGTCCGTGGACTCGGGCGCCATGCACCGTGCGGGTCACACCTTCTGCGTCAGCGCCAACGGCGTCTGGCTCACCGCCGCCGTACCGCCCGCGTTCCTGCGCTTCCGCGACTGATCCCCGGCCGGCCCGCCAAGGCCCGGTGCGCCGCCACGGACACGGGCCCGCCCATGTCGGCCCCGTATGGTCGTAGTCATGCGTCTGAGCACTGTGATTCTGCCGATCCACCGCTGGAGCGAGGGCCAAAAGCTCTGGCAGCGCGCCGAGGAGCTGGAGTTCCACGCCGCCTACACCTACGACCACCTGGCCTGGCGGACCTTCCGCGACGGGCCATGGTTCGGCGCGGTACCGACCCTCACCGCCGCTGCCGCCGCCACCCAGCGGCTGCGCCTGGGCACCCTCGTCACCTCAGTCAAGCCTTGTTCACCTATCGCGGCCTGACCTGTGACTTCAGCGATATCTGCTCGTGCCTCCACGGCCCAGACGTCGGCAGCACCCTGGTCGACGAGGGACTGGACTGAAGCCATGACAGAGGCCGGTCAACTCACGCTCGTGCCACGGTCCGGCCACTGACCGCGCTCCTCGCGCATCGCGTTGATCTTCCAGGACGCCTTGAGGAACGAGTAGTCCGTCCGGCCGTCGTCGGCCGAACACGTGCGGGATTCCTTGTCCATGGTCAGGTGTCGCGAAAAGCTGTCCGGATCGTCCCCGAACTCGTAGCGGACCAGCTCCGCTTCCCCGGAGATCTTCCGGAAGTAGACGAGTGCGGCCACACCACTCACCCTCAAAGTCTTCCCGCTTGTTCAGCGGCACGGAATCCTGCCAATTGTACGTTTCGTTGGCGACCCGATGCGCTTCCTGGTAGGTCGCTCCGGGGTTCTCCCGGAGGTAGGTGAGCTCGGCCAGCTCGTGCTCCAGCAGGAGTCTGCCCTCGGGCAGAGAGTTCCCGGATCTCAAGCGAATCCACGCATCTGCGATCTCCGCATCGGCGTCGGACTTGCGCACGACGACCTTCCCTGTTTCGTAGTCCTCGATGGGGTGTTCCGTGTCGAAGACATGCTTCTTGATCGCCGTGGTCTCCTCCGAGGAGAATCCCGTCGCTCCGTTGTCGCGAGCCAGCCCCTGCGTGTGGTTGCTGATGGCGTCGATGTCCCGCGAGTCCCGCATGAAGTCCGCGTACGCGTCCTCGGCCCACCGTGCTGGGCGGCATCGTCCAGGATGTCCCTCGGACATCTGCCGGCACCTGTCAGCCACTCGTCGGAGTGCCGGATCCCGGATTGGGCCGCCCCTTCACGTCCTTCCCGTGCGGCGACGCGCAGTCCCGCCCGGGCCCCGCCGAATACGAGCAGGTCCAATCTGCGGGCGACGTCCAGCCATACGGTCGTGCCACGGTGCCGACGGGAGAGCTTTGAGAGGGCCTCGCGGGCGCTTCACGGTGACTACCGGCTGCCGGCGGCGAGCCTGCTGAGGCGGTCGCCGATGACGGAAACGCCCGGACGGGGCTCGTTCTCGTAGTACCAGGGCTTGCGTCGGCGCAGCAGCGTCTCACCATGCTCGCTCCAGGTGAAGCCGGGTTTCCGCAGGAGCTTCCGGAACACCTCGTCAGCGGTCTTCGGGTGAACGGCGGCCAGACGGCGGATCGGCAATGGCGCGATCGACTCCTCACGCAGGTACGTGCGCAGCAGATCCTGGTGTCGCCTGCGGCCCGTGAGGGCGGGATCCGCGAAGAGGTCCCGCAGCATCCCGTAGTCGGCGTAGAAGTTGAGCCCGTCGATCCGGTCGTAGATGACACCGATGGTGTCCGAGTCCGCCAGTTCCGGCGGAAGTTCGAAGAAGGGCAGGTCCAGGCAAGGGAGCCGACTGCGCCGGGCACGGCCGGGCTGTGCGGCGACGGCAGCCTCCTGACGGTGGCGGTAGTAGGCGTTGAGGAGGTCCTCGGCTTCGGCAGGCGAAAGGACCAGCTCGTCGCTGCCGCAGAACTCTACGAACGCGGCCCGGTCCTCCCGCATCCGCTGCCACCCCTGCTCGATCTTTTCGGGGTTGCGGAAGACCAGCTCGGGTTGGCTGGTGGCCAGTTCGAGCGCCGCCTGTGCGATGTCGGTGGCACTGGACCTGGGGTAGTACGACATCGCCCCGGACACCAGCCACGCCCCGTCGCCCGGGTGGACGGGTACCAGGCAGGTGTGGAGGAATCCCCCCTTGGACACTCCGCGGAACGCCGCCGGCCCGACATTCGAGTACGTGCGGTACTCCAGGTCGTCGACAAGGTTCAGCAGGACGACGGCATCCCCGTCCTTGCGCTGGATCTCGAAGATGCCCTCGACCGGGTCACGCCAGCCGAGCAGCATCTCCCGGTCGGCCGCGGTCAAGTCCTTCCGTCCGGCGACGAACCGGTCCACCACGGTCGAACCGTCCGGCAGGCGATACCGCAGGATGAAGTGGTCGGTGATCCGGATCGCCTCACCTTCGTCCAGCTGCCTTGCGGGCCCAGCGGCATCCAGCAGGAGGGGCGTCAACCACCGGTCGAAGCAGGCGCTCTGAGCGAAGGTGACCAGTTTCCCTTTCAACTCGGCGCTGTGCTCGATGAGATCGGCCAGCGACGGTTCACCGGCACCGTGATACGCGCCTTGTGCGGCCTCAGCCACGTTCAGCCCTTTCGTACGAACCATTTCCGCGTGAAGTGAGAGGTGCCCGGCCTCAACCGGCCCAGTGGCGGTACGCCTCGATCCAGTCCGCCCCCTCGGGCGCCGGGCTGGGCAACGGCAGCTCCAGGATGCCGATCGACTGCCGGACACGGCCACGAGAGCACAGGGCGACGATCCTGCCGTCGGACGTGAGGTCGACGCCGTGCACAGTTGCCTCGACGCCGAGAACCGCGGTGGTGAAGGGCAGGTCGAGGCACTCCTCAAGCATGGTGAACAGACCGGTCAGCTGCTCGTCCTCGTTGTAGGCGTCGACAGTCGCCTCTTCGATCATGGCCTCGAGTTCGGTCCTACCCAGTGTGCCCATGACGCCACGGTAGCGACCCCATCGCGACGTCGGCGTGGCTTCCCGGATCTGCTCCGTCGGCATATCCGTGGCAGCAGGAAGCACGCGTATCGTCGGGGGCATGCGTCTGAGCACGGTGATCCTCCCCATCCACCGGTGGGCCGAAGGACAGAAGATCTGGCAGCGGGCCGAACACCTCGGGTTCCATACCGCGTACACGTACGACCACCTCTCCTGGCGGACCTTCCGCGACGGGCCATGGTTCGGCGCGGTACCGACCCTCACCGCCGCTGCCGCCGCCACCCAGCGGCTGCGCCTGGGCACCCTCGTCACCTCCCCGAATTTCCGGCACCCCGTCACGCTGGCCAAGGACCTCATCACGCTGGACGACGTCTCCCACGGCCGCGTCACCCTGGGCATCGGCGCCGGCGGCAATGGATTCGACGCCACGACGCTGCGCCGGAGCGACGAGGAGGCGTGGACGCCGCGCGAACGAGCCGATCACTTCGACGAGTTCGTACCGCTGCTCGACCAGCTGCTGCGCGAGCCCTCGGTGACGTACGAAGGCCGTTTCTACGCGGCGAACGAGGCCCGGAACATCCCCGGCTGTGTGCAGCGGCCCCGGCTGCCCTTCGCGGTGGCCGCCACCGGGCCGCGCGGAATGAAGCTCGCCGCGCGGTACGGCCAGGCCTGGGTCACCACGGGCGACCCGAAGCTGTACGAAGCGGGAACCCCGGAGCAGTCCGTGGAGGCCATCCGCGGGCAGCTCACCAAGCTGGGCACGGCCTGCGAGTCCCTCGGCAGGGACGTCACCGAGCTGGACAAGGTCCTTCTCACCGGCTTCACGCCGGACCGCCCGCTGCAGTCCTTCGACGCCTTCGTGGATTTCGCCGGCACCCACTTCGAGCTGGGCTTCACGGAGATCGTCATTCACTGGCCGATCCCCGACTCCGACTTCGCCGCGGACGAGAAGATCTTCGAACGCATCGCCACCGAGGGCCTGGCCCAGCTCGGCCGCTGACCGGGCGCCCGGCTCGGGCCGGCGCGGGCCGGGCTGGACCGGACCGGGCTGGGCTGGACCCCAGCTCAAAACCGGCTCAAAACCGGCTCGAAACCGGCTGGGTCCGGTCCCGGCCCCGGCCCGGCTCCTGTACAAGCGCCCAACGGGCCGGGGCGACCACTCGGGCCCGTTGGCATATGCGCCAGGCATGTTCCCCGGTCAGCGGCGCGCAGCCTCATATGTGCGCCCCTCCGCACGACCGTGCACCGTCGTACGTGAGAATAGGCGTGTGACCTCAGCTACCGACTCGCCTTCGCCTGCCGTTCCCCGGCTGATCGCCACCGACCTGGACGGCACCCTTCTGCGCGACGACAAGACCGTCTCGGACCGTACGGTCGCCGCGCTCGCCGCGGCCGAGGAGGCCGGGATCGAGGTCTTCTTCGTCACCGGACGCCCGGCCCGCTGGATGGATGTCGTCAGCGACCATGTCCACGGCCACGGCCTGGCGATCTGCGCGAACGGCGCCGCGGTCGCCGATCTCCACGCGGACGGCAAGCTGGTCAAGGTCCGCCCGCTGGAGCGCGACATCGCCCTCGACGTCGTGCACACCCTGCGCGCCGCCGCCCCCGGCACCTCCTTCGCCGTCGAGCTGGCCACGGGCATCCACTACGAACCGGCCTACCCGCCCCTCCACCTGGACCCGGGTGCCACCGTCGCCGTTGCCGAGAAGCTGCTCCACGAGGAGGCGCCGGGCACCGGCGCCCCCGTACTGAAGCTCCTCGCCCACCACGCCGAACTGACTCCGGACGACTTCCTCGCCCTGGCCCGTGCGGCAGCCGGCGACCGGGCCTCCTTCACCCGGTCCAGCCCCACAGCCCTGCTCGAAATCAGTGGCCCGGGGGTCTCCAAGGCCAGCACCCTGGCACTCTGCTGCGCCGAGCGCGGCATCTCGCCCGCCGAGGTCGTCGCCTTCGGCGACATGCCCAACGACGTGGAGATGCTCAGCTGGGCAGGCACGTCGTACGCGATGGGCAACGCCCACCCGGCCGCCCTCGCCGCCGCGTCCGGCCGGACCGCCACCAACGGCGACGACGGGGTCGCCGTCGTCATCGAACGGATCCTCGCCGAGCGCCGGATGCCCGGCGCTCAGCACTGATCCCACCACTGAGGCCACCGCCGAGGCCCGGCCCCTCCGGCCCCTCCGCCGGAGGCCGGGCCACCGGGCCACCGGACCGCCGGACCGCCGGACCACTGAGGGATCGGGCCCCTGAATTGCCGGGCCCGAATTCCCGGGCCCTGAATTCCCGGCCGCCTCAGATCGGCGCTTCCCACACCACCGTCGTGCCGCCCCCGTCATCCCCGATGCCGGGCCCGAACCAGCTCGCACCGCCGAGCGATTCCGCTCGGCGCGCCAGGTTCCGCAGCCCGCTGCGCCGGCCGCCCACCGGGATGCCCACCCCGTCGTCGGCGACCGACAGCCTCACCGCGTCCCTCCCGTCGGGCAGCGCGACGGTCGCGTCGACGACCACGTCGATCGCCGAGGCATCGGCATGCCGGAAGGCGTTGGAGAGTGCTTCCCGCAGCGCCGCGATCAGATTCTTTCCGGTCAGTTCACCGACCAGCGAGTCGACCGGGCCGAGGAAGCGGTGCGAGGGCTTGAAGCCCAGCGGGACCGCCGCCATGTTGATCTCGCGCAGCACGCGGGTGCGCAGCCCGGACGGCGCCTCGGCCGGCTCCTGCTGGAGCGCGAAGATCGCGGTGCGGATCTCCTGGATGGTCACGTCCAGTTCGTCGACCGCCCGGCCGACACCTGTCTGCACCTCGGGCACGACCGACCGGCGCTGGGCGCTCTCCAGCATCATTCCGGTGGCGAACAGCCGCTGGATGACCAGGTCGTGCAGATCACGGGCGATCCGGTCACGGTCCTCGTACACCGCGAGCCGCTCCCGGTCCCGCTGTGCCTCGGCCATCATCAGCGCGAGTGCGGCCTGTGAGGCGAACTGGGTGGCAAGGGTCCGTTCCGTCTCCGTGAACGGCCGGTCGCCCCGGGCGCGGGGGGTGGCGAGCGCGCCCAGCACCCGTCCGCCGCTGTGCAGGGGCAGCAGCATGCTGGGGCCGAAGTGGTGGGCCAGCTTGGTGACCATGCGGGGATCGGTGGCCGAGTCGTCGATGAAGACCGCCTCGCCGCTCAGCAGCTTCGCCGCCACCGGGCTCTCCGGCCCGATGATCACCCCCAGCGGCACACAGGAGTCGTCCGCGGAGACGGCGACGATCTCCAAGCCGCCCTCCTCGGCCGGCAGCAGCACGATCCCGGCGGCGGACGCGGCGAGATGGCGGGCCTGCTCGGCGACGACAGCGAGCGCGTCATCGGCGTCACCGCCGGAGAGCAGGGCGGTGGTCACCGCCACCGATCCGTCGATCCACCGCTCGCGCTGGCGTGCCGCCTCGTACAGCCGGGCGTTGCCGATGGCGATCCCGGCCTCCGTGGCGAGCACCCGCAGCATGTGCAGGTCGTAGTCGTTGAACTCGCCGCCGTCGTCCTTCTCCGCCAGATAGAGATTTCCGAAGATCTCCCCCTGGACGCGGATCGGGACACCGAGGAAGGTGTGCATCGGGGGATGGCCGGGCGGGAATCCGGCGAATCTGGGATCGGCCGTCAGATCGGCGAGCCTCACCGGGGCAGGGTCGTGGATCAGTGCGCCGAGCAGTCCCCGGTGGCCGTCGGGGCGGCGGCCGATCTCGTGCGCCACCTCGTCCGGCACTCCGTAGGTGACGAAATCGGAGAGCCCCTCGCCCTCCTCGTCGACGACGCCGATGGCGGCGTAGCGGGAGTGGGCGAGTTCGGCTGCCGTCTCGCAGATCCGGTCGAGGGTGGAGTGCAGTTCGAGGCCCGTGCCGACGGAGCGCATGGCTTCCAGCAGTTGTGGTACGCGGGCGGTGAGTTCGGTGGACAGGCCCTGCAGGCTGCGGGTCGCCCGGGTCGCGGCTTCGAGTGAGTCCTTGGGGTCCTGCTCTGGCATACCCCGAGACTAGTTAGTCCCTATAGGGGAGGAAAGTCGGCTATCGTGCCGCCTCGCTCACACCCGTACGCCGACGGCTGCCCCGGGAACCCCTTCGGCCTCCCGCTCACACCCGCACGCCCGCCGCCTCCTCAAGCACCCCTTCGGTCTCCCGCTCGCGTTCCAGCATCCGGCGCAGCGGGCCGTCCTCTGCGGCGAGACCGGCGTACGAGCCCCGCTGCACGACCCGGCCGGCGTCCAGCACCATCACCTCGTCGACGGCTTCGAGCCCTTGCAGGCGGTGGGTGATCAGCACCGTCGTGCGCCCTCGGGTGGCGGCCAGAAGGTCCGCGGTCAGGGCGTCCGCGGTCGCCAGGTCGAGGTGCTCCGCGGGCTCGTCCAGGACGAGTACGGGGAAGTCGGCGAGGATCGCCCTGGCCAGTGCGAGGCGCTGGCGCTGGCCGCCGGAGAGGCGTGCGCCGTGTTCGCCGACCAGGGTGTCGAGCCCCTCGGGCAGCGCCTCGGCCCAGTCGAGCAGCCGTGCCCGGCCGAGAGCGGCCCGCAGTTCCTCGTCCGTCGCGCCGGTACGGGCCAGCCGCAGGTTCTCACGGATGGAACTGTCGAAGATGTGGGCATCCTGGGCGCACAGCCCGACGAACCGCCGGACCGCGTCCCCCTCCAGGGCGGAGGCTTCGACACCACCGATCCGGTACGTCCCCTCCCGTGCTTCCAGGAAGCGGAGCAGGACCTGCGCGAGAGTCGTCTTTCCGGAGCCGGAGGGCCCGACCACGGCGATCCGCCGACCGGCTGTCAGGCGGAGGTCGACGGAGTCCAGGGCGTCCCGTTCCGCTCCCGCGTACCGGGCGGACAGCCCCTGTACCTCCAGTGGGAAGGGCGACCCGGGCGTCTCGGCCGGGCTGTCCGGTTCGCACACGGGCAGCGGGGCGTCCAGCACCTCGTACACCCGCTCCGCACTGCGCCTGACCCGCTGCCGGTACTGCACGGCGAGCGGCAGACCGGTCACGGCCTCGAAGGCGGCCAGCGGCGTGAGCACCACCACCGCGAGCTCCACACCCGCGAGCCGCCCGTCGCGGACGGCGGGGAGGGCGACGAGTGCGGTGACGACGACGGTGAGGCCGCCGATCAGGGCGATGAGGCCGCCGCCGAGCGCCGTGGCGGTCGCCGCGCGGGCGGCGATGCGGGTCAGTACGCCGTCGGCCTCCCGGGTCCGCGCCGTGCGGGCGGGCAGCGCCCCCGCGACGGTCAGTTCGGCGGTCCCGCCGAGCAGATCGGTGATCCGGGTGGCGAGATCGGCACGTGCGGGGGCCAGCCGGCGTTCCGCGTGGCGGGAGCAGGCGCCGCTGATCAGCGGCACTCCCGCTCCGGCCAGCAGCAGTCCGGCGGCCAGCACGACGCCCGCCGCCGGCAGCAGCCAGCCGACGAATCCGGCGGTCGCCGCTCCCACGACAACGGCGGTACCGGCAGGCAGCAGCCAGCGCAGCCAGTAGTCCTGGAGGGCGTCGACATCGGCGACCAGCCGGGAGAGCAGGTCTCCGCGCCGGGTCCGGCGCAGCCCGGCCGGCGCGATGCGCTCCAGCCCCCGGTAGACCGCGACGCGCAGCTCGGCGAGCATCTTGAGTACCGCGTCGTGCGACACCAGGCGCTCGGCGTAGCGGAAGACGGCCCGTCCGAGGCCGAAGGCGCGGGTCGCGGTCACGGCAACCATCAGATAGAGCACCGGAGGCTGCTCGGAGGCGCGGGAGATCAGCCAGCCGGAGACGGCCATGAGGCCGACGGCCGAGCCCAGGGCGAGACTTCCCAGCAGCAGCGCGAGTGCCAGCTGTCCGCGCTGCGCCCCCGCGGCCTCCCTGACCCGGGCGAGGACCCGCCCGGAACGGGCCGCGGTGTCCCGCAGCACCTCGCGCTCCGGCGCCGCTTCGTTTCCGCCGGCGGGAGCGCCCGTCGGCCGCGGCACCGCGACGGACGTCTCGGGCCTCTGCGGCCGGAGTGCCGCTCCCGGTTCCAGTCGCACGACCCGGTCGGCCACCGGGAGCAGCGCCGGGCGGTGCACGACCAGCAGCACGGTCCGCCCGGCCGCGAGCCTGCGTACCGCCTCGACGATCCCCGCTTCCGTCTCGCCGTCCAGGCTCGCGGTCGGCTCGTCGAGCAGCAGCACCGGACGGTCGGCGAGGAAGGCGCGTGCGAGTGCGAGCCGCTGGCGCTGACCGGCGGAGAGGCCCGCACCGTCCTCGCCGAGGAGCGTCCGCACGCCGTCCGGCAGTTCCGCCACGAAGTCGTGGGCCCCCGCGTCCCGCAGCGCCGCCGCCACCGCGCCGTCGTCCGCGTCCGGCCTGGCCAGCCGTACGTTCTCCTCGATCGTGCCCGCGAAGAGATACGGGCGCTGCGGCACCCAGGCGATCCGTTCCCTCCAGCGCTCCGGCGCCAGGGTCGCCAGATCGACGCCGCCGACCCGCACCCGCCCCTCGTCGGGTGCCGTGAAGCCCAGCACCACATCGAGAAGAGTGGACTTCCCGACGCCGCTCGGGCCGACCAGGGCAACGGTCTCTCCCTCGTCCACCACCAGCGAGGCCGCGTCCAGCGAAGGCTCACTGCGGCCCTCGTGCCGTACGGTCACGCCCTCCAGCTCCAGTCGCAGCGACTCCGGGACGTCCGCCGTGCCGCCCCGCCGGGGCTCGGTCTCCAGGACCGAGAAGATCTCCTCCGCGGCCGAGAGTCCCTCGGCGGCCGCGTGGTACTGCGCTCCGACCTGGCGGAGCGGCAGATAAGCCTCCGGGGCCAGGATCAGCACCACCAGGCCGGTGTAGAGGTCGAGTTCGCCGTGCACGAGCCTCATGCCGATGGTGACGGCGACGAGGGCCACCGACAGGGTCGCCAGCAGCTCCAGGGCGAAGGACGACAGGAACGCGATCCGCAGGGTCCGCAGCGTGGCCCGCCGGTACTGCGAGGTGATGGTGCGGATGGATTCGGCCTGCGCCTTGGCACGGCCGAAGACCTTCAGCGTCGGCAGTCCGGCGACCACGTCGAGGAAGTGCCCGGAGAGCCGGGACAGCAGCCGCCACTGGCGGTCCATCCGCGACTGGGTGGCCCAGCCGATCAGGATCATGAAGAGCGGGATGAGCGGCAGCGTGACCACGATGATCGCCGCCGAGACCCAGTCCTCGGTGACGATCCTGGCCAGGACGGCCACCGGCACGACCACCGCGAGTCCGAGCTGCGGCAGGTAGCGCGCGAAGTAGTCGTCGAGCGCGTCGACACCCCGGGTGGCGAGCGTCACCAGGGAGCCCGTGTGCCGGCCGCCCAGCCCGCCGGGCCCGAGCTCCGCCGCCCGCTCCAGCAGTCGGCCGCGGAGTTCGGACTTGACCGCCGCGCTGGCCCGGTACGCGGCCAGTTCGGTCAGCCAGGAGACCAGCGCCCGGCCGAGCGCCACCGCCGCGAGCAGGATCAGCGGGGTCCGCAGCCCGGAGGCGGTCGACCCGTTCTCGAACCCGCCCACCACCACTTCGGCGATGAGCATGGCCTGGGCGATGACCAGCGCCGCGCCGACGACTCCGAGCGCCACCACGGCCGCCAGGAAGAGGCGGGTGGCGCGGGCGTAGCGGAGCAGGCGCGGGTCGATCGGTTTCACGTGAAACAGCCCCTGATGAACTCGGTCGGTGGGCCGGGGCCCGTCCGGCGGATCAGTGCCGGACGGGCCCGGATGGGTTCAGTGCGCTTCGGCGATGTGCTGCGTGCCGATGCGCTTGCGGAACACCCAGTACGTCCAGCCCTGGTAGAGCAGGACGACGGGGGTGGCGATGCCCGCACACCAGGTCATGATCTTCAGCGTGTACGGGGTGGACGAGGCGTTGGTGACCGTGAGGCTCCAGGCGTCGTTCAGCGAGGACGGCATGACGTTCGGGAAGAGCGCCAGGAAGAGCATGGCGACCGCGGCCGCGATGGTCACGCCGGAGAGCGCGAACGACCAGCCCTCGCGTCCTGCCGCGATCGCACCGATCGCACCGACCAGCGCCACCGCGGCGATGATCATCGCCAGCAGGCTCCAGCCGTCGCCGTTGTCGATCTGGGTCCAGATCAGGAAGCCGAGCGCGAGTACGGCGGTGACCGGCCCCAGCTTCAGCGCCAGCCTGCGCGCCCGCTCCCGGATGTCGCCGACGGTCTTGAGCCCCGCGAACACGGCACCGTGGAAGGTGAAGAGGGTGAGCGTGACCAGTCCGCCGAGGATGGCGTACGGGTTGAGCAGGTCCCAGAAGTTGCCCACGTACTCCATGTCGGCGTCGATCTTGACCCCGCGCACGATGTTCCCGAAGGCCACGCCCCAGAGCAGCGCCGGGATCAGCGAGGTCCAGAAGATCGCGTGCTCCCAGTTGGTCTGCCACTTCTCCTCGGGCCGCTTCGAGCGGTACTCGAAGGCGACACCCCGCACGATCAGGCAGATCAGAATGATCAGCAGCGGCAGGTAGAAGCCGGAGAACAGGGTGGCGTACCACTCGGGGAAGGCGGCGAAGGTCGCGCCGCCCGCGCTGAGCAGCCATACCTCGTTCCCGTCCCAGACGGGCCCGATCGTATTGATCAGAACCCGCCGCTCCTTGCGGTCACGGGCCAGCAGCTTGGTGAGGACACCGATTCCGAAGTCGAATCCCTCCAGGAAGAAGTAGCCGGTCCAGAGGACGGCGATGAGCACGAACCAGACGTCGTGGAGTTCCATCTCTCAGCTCCTCTGCTCTCAGTAGGAGAAGGCCATCGGCCGGTCGGCGTCTTCGTGATCGTCGCCGCCGATCCTGGTGGGCGGGTTGAGGTCGGCCTCCGTGAGCTCCGGCGGTCCGGCCTTGATGTACTTCACGAGCAGCTTGACCTCGATCACCGCCAGCACGGCGTAGAGCAGGGTGAAGCCGATCATCGAGGTGAGGACCTCGCCCTGGGAGACGCCGGGGGAGACCGCGTCGCGGGTCTGGAGCACGCCGTAGACGACCCAGGGCTGGCGGCCCATCTCGGTGAAGATCCAGCCCCAGGAGTTGGCGATCAGCGGGAAGAGCAGCGTCCAGAGCGCGACGATCCAGTAGCACTTGGCGAGCTTCGGGCTGAGGGCCTTGTTCTTGAAGAGGACCAGATGGGGAACTTCGTCCTCACCGGTCCGCATCGCCGGCGGCAGCATGAACTTCCGCCGCGTCAGCCACAGTCCGAGGATGCCGAGAGCGAAGGACGCCATCCCGAAGCCGATCATCCAGCGGAAGCTCCAGAAGGCGACCGGGATGTTGGGCCGGTAGTCGCCGGGGCCGAACTTCTCCTGCTCGGCCTTGTTGATGTCGTTGATGCCGGGGACGTACGAGGTGAAGCTGTCGTCCGCGAGGAAGGACAGCACCCCCGGGACGGAGATCTCCACGGTGTTGTGGCCCTTGGCCACGTCACCGACCGCGAAGATCGAGAAGGGCGCCGAGTCCTGCCCCTCCCAGAGCGCCTCGGCGGCGGCCATCTTCATCGGCTGCTGCTTGAACATGACCTTGCCGAGCTGGTCGCCGCTGACGGCGGTGAGGAGTCCGGCGACCACCACGGTGACCAGTCCGAGCCGCAGCGAGGTCCGCATCACCGGGATGTGCTTCTTGCGCGCCAGATGGAAGGCCGCGATGCCGACCATGAACGCGCCTCCGACCAGGAAGGCGGCAGTGATCGTGTGGAAGAACTGGGCGAGCGCGGTGTTCTGGGTGAGCACGTGCCAGAAGTCGGTGAGCTCGGCCCGGCCGCGTTCCTTGTTGATCCGGTAGCCGACCGGGTGCTGCATCCAGGAGTTGGCCGCCAGGATGAAGTACGCGGACAGGATGGTCCCGATGGAGACCATCCAGATGCAGGCGAGATGGATCTTCTTCGGCAGCTTGTCCCAGCCGAAGATCCACAGCCCGATGAACGTGGACTCGAAGAAGAAGGCGATCAGAGCCTCGAACGCGAGCGGGGCGCCGAAGATGTCGCCGACGAACCGCGAGTAGTCGGACCAGTTCATACCGAACTGGAACTCCTGGACGATGCCGGTGACGACGCCCATGGCGATGTTGATCAGGAAGAGCTTGCCCCAGAATTTCGTGGCTCTGAGGTACTTCTCGTTGTTCGTCCGCACCCAGGCGGTCTGCAGGCCGGCGGTGAGCGCGGCAAGAGAGATCGTCAGGGGGACGAACAAGAAGTGGTAGACGGTGGTGATACCGAACTGCCATCGCGCCAGGGTTTCCGGCGCCAGAGCTAGCTCCACGTCGTCTTCTCCTTACGTCGCCGTAGTCGCACCGGCAGTTTGCCCGTTAAATCCGACTAATCAGGGGAGGAAACAGGACACGCTTGTGAACGCGTTCACATTCACAAGCAATTATGACGTACGGACTTTCGGGACGTTCGGGCGGGGTACCCCTCTTGGGATGTTCCGATCAATCCCCCCGAAGCAGACACCCCGGAACACTCCCGTCCGGACGCCTTCCCCCACGAACGCGAAGGGCCCCGCACCTCGCCGAACGAGGTACGGGGCCCTGGGCCCTCCGGTGCGCGCAGGCGTCCTACAGCTCCTTGCGGAAGGACTCCGCCGCCTTCAGGAAGAGGTCGTTCGCCTCGTCCTCCCCGATCGAGACCCGCACACCCTCGCCCGCGAACGGCCTGACCATCACTCCGGCCCGCTCGCACACCGCGGCGAAGTCGGCGGTACGGTCCCCGAGCCGCAGCCAGACGAAGTTCGCCTGGGACTCCGGAACGGTCCACCCCTGGCCCGCCAGCGCCCGCTGCACCCGGTTGCGCTCGCACACCAAGGAGCCCACCCGCCCCAGGAGTTCATCCTCTGCGCGCAACGAGGCGACCGCCGCGTCCTGCGCGAGCTGGCTGACCCCGAAGGGCACCGCCGTCTTGCGCAGCGCGGCCGCCACCGGCTCGTGGGCCACGGCGAAACCGACCCGCAGACCGGCCAGGCCGTACGCCTTGGAGAACGTCCGCAGCACCGCCACATTGGGCCGGTCCCGGTAGATCTCGATGCCGTCCGGAACCTCGGCGTCGCGGATGAACTCCCGGTACGCCTCGTCGAGCACCACCAGGACATCGCCCGGCACCCGATCCAGGAACCGTTCCAGCTCGGCCCGGCGCACCACGGTGCCGGTCGGGTTGTTCGGGTTGCAGACGAAGATCATCCGGGTGCGGTCCGTGATCGCGTCCGCCATCGCGTCGAGGTCGTGCACATCGCCGTCGGTCAACGGGATCTTCACCGAGGTCGCACCGCTGACCTGCGTGATGATCGGGTAGGCCTCGAAGGAGCGCCAGGCGTAGATGACCTCGTCACCCGGGCCCGAGGTGGCCTGGAGCAGCTGCTGCGCCACTCCGACCGAGCCGGTTCCGGTGGCGAGGTGCGAGACGGGCACACCGAAACGGTCGGCCAGCTCGTTCATCAGACCGGTGCAGGCCATGTCCGGGTAGCGGTTGAAGTTCGCGGCCGCCGCGAGGGCGGTCTCCATCACCCCGGGCAGCGGCGGATAGGGGTTCTCGTTGGAGGACAGCTTGAACGCGACCGGTCCACCGGCAGCAGCCGGCTTGCCCGGCACATAGGCGGGGACGCCGTCCAGCTCGGCGCGCAGCTTGGGGCTCGTCTCGCTCACCGCAGGTCCTCCTCGACCGTCTGTACACATCAATACTGCTCACCTTATGAGGATTGGGCGCTGCTGCGAATGGCCGAAGCGCCCCGACATCCCGGTACGGCCGGGACCGGAGCCGCTTCCTCGTCCGGTACGACCGGGAATGGGGGAGCGCTTCCCACCCCGACGCGCGCCGGTGGCTCACTCCGTGGCGCGCGTCCCTCGAAGAGGTGAGATGAGACCTCTTCGAGACATCGACCATTTAGTAGGCCCATCGGGTCCGATACATGACACACTACGGTCAACCCCGCCAACGCCCTTCGTTCTCAAGGCATTTGGCATTTAATGATCATGCAGAAACGTGCCTGTCAACGAGCGAATATGCGACCAGGCCAACCTCCCGTCCGAGCCCTACTATCGGCTCGCCATGACAGCAGCAGGGAAGCACCAGGTGAGCCGGACGGAGACACCCCGGCGCGGCGGCCGGCAAGGACGAGCGGGAATCCGGGATGTGGCCGCCGCCGCCGGGGTCTCCATCACGACCGTCTCCGACGCGCTCAACGGCAAGGGCAGGCTCCCGGAAGCCACCCGCCGCCATGTCCGCGAGGTCGCAGAGCGCCTGGGCTACCGCCCTTCCGCCGCGGCCCGAACCCTCCGTACCGGCAAGTCCGGCCTCATCGGCCTGACGGTGACGACCTACGGGGACGAACCCTTCACCTTCACCGAGTTCGCCTATTTCGCCGAGATGGCCAGAGCGGCCACCTCCGCCGCGCTCGCCCGCGGCTACGCCCTCGTCATCCTGCCCGCCACCTCACGCCACGACGTCTGGTCGAACGTCGCTCTCGACGGCACCGTCGTGATCGACCCCTCCGACCAGGACCCGGTCGTCACGGAACTCGTACGCCAGGGGCTGCCCGTCGTCTCGGACGGGCGGCCGGCCGGAACCCTCCCGGTCACCGCCTGGGTCGACAACGACCACCGGGCGGCCGTGCTCGACCTCCTCGACCATCTCGCCGCCGCCGGAGCCCGCCGCATCGGCCTGCTCACCGGCACCACGACCGACACCTACACCCGCCTGTCCACCACCGCATACCTGCATTGGTGCGAGCGCGTGGGCCAGGACCCCGTGTACGAGTCCTACCCCGCCCACGACCCGTGCGCGGGCGCGGTCGCCGCAGACCGGCTGCTCGCCCGCCCGGACCGGCCCGACGCCGTCTACGGGCTCTTCGACCCCAACGGCACCGACCTCCTGGCAGCCGCCCGCCGGTACGGTCTGCGCGTCCCCGAGGACCTGCTGCTGGTCTGCTGCAGCGAGTCCACCGTGTACGCGACGACCGAGCCCCCCATCACGACCCTCTCGCTCAAGCCGCGCAGAATCGGCACGGCGGTCGTCCAGCTCCTGATCGACGCCATCGAAGGCGTGGATCACGACGGACCGGTGGAGCAGGTCATACCGACGGAGCTCATCGTCCGGACGTCCTCGCAACGCCGTCCGCCCCGCACCACGGTCAGCCCGCCCCGCTCCCCCGCCGGGGATTGATCAGGCGATTTCGGACCAAACAACCGGTGAACCCGACGTGCGCCCGGATTCACCACCCCTGGTGCGTCACACAGCACGATCCGCATTCCTATGATGGGCGCACGACACCGCGGACCGCCCCGACCAGCTGGGCCCGTCAGGTGTACGGCGGCGCGACGGTGGTGGAGGGGTCGATGACACAGGGGGCCGGTCAGGAACCCGTGGTGCGGACTGCGACGTTGCGTGACTTCCGCGTACCGCCCTATGCGCAGACCCCGGTGCCGCCTCCACCGCCGCACCCGGGCAATGCCGTTCCGGGGGACGAGCCGCCGGAGGGGTACACCCCCACCGCGCGCGACCTTCCGGTGATCAACCGCGGTGACACCGTCCAGGTGCGGGCCGTCCCCGACCCGCGGCCCATCCCGGAGCCGGGGCTCGGACCGCTGTACGTCGTCGGCGACGTCCACGGCTATCTGGACGAGCTCCACGCCGCCCTCGCCGAGCAGGGCCTCATCGACGCCGAGGGCAACTGGTCCGCGGGCAATGCCCGGCTCTGGTTCCTGGGCGACTTCACCGACCGGGGCCCGGACGGCATCGGCGTCATCGACCTGGTGATGCGCCTGTCCGCCGAGGCCGCGGCCGCCGGGGGCTACTGCAAGGCCCTGATGGGCAATCACGAACTGCTGCTCATCGGCGCCAAACGGTTCAGCGACACCCCGGTGAACTCCGGTGCGGGCACCGCCACCTTCCAGGCCGCCTGGCTTCTCAACGGCGGCCAGAAGAACGACATGGAACGGCTCCAGGACGTCCACCTCCAGTGGATGTCCCGGCTCGACGCGATCGTCGAGGAGGACGGGCATCTGCTGATGCACTCCGACACGACGGCGTACCTCGACTACGGCAACACCATCGAGGACGTCAACGACACCGTGCACGCCATTCTCACGCGCAACGACGCCGATGAGTGCTGGGACCTCTTCCGGAAGCTCACCAAGCGGTTCGCCTTCCGCGACGAGGCGGGGCCGCAGGCCGTCCGGGAGCTGATGTCGGCCTACGGCGGACAGCGCATCGTCCATGGTCACAGCCCTATTCCGTACCTCCTCGGCGAGGTCGGATCGGAGGACGGGGAGGACAGTTCCGGACCCGTGGTCGAAGGTCCGCACGTCTACGCGGACGGACTCGCCATCGCCATGGACGGCGGAGTGACCATGGCCGGAAAGCTACTGGTCGTCCAACTGCCCCTGCATTGACTGACGTCCATCCGGGAAGACGCTCCACGACCTGACCACGCCGACCACCGGGCCTATTTACGGAAACCCCCTGTCACGTCGTGCCGTGGGCGCTCTACCATCGGCGTGTCAGTAGCAGGCTCTCCTCCGTTTCCGCCCAACTGCCCGGTCCTCACGGGCACTCAGGCCCGACGGAGCATCGGGGGATGCACATGAACAGCGCTCCGCACCTGCTGGCCGAGGACCGCCCCGAGTACGAGCGGATCCTCGACGACGCACTGCGCCATGCTCATGAACGACCAGATCTGGCCGCGGTCGGCGAGCGGCTCAACGCCGTGCAGCTGCGCACCATGGCGCTGGACGCCACGGCAATGATCACCGCGACGGCCGCCACGGAGTACGAGCACTACGTGCAGGCCCGCGAAGAGCTGCGCGGACCGGCCGAAGAGGCGGACGAGGACACGGGTCCCGGGTACGGCGCGATCCGTCAGAACCAGTCGGGCGCCGGCATAGGAGCCGTCGTCACGGTCCTGGCGCCGGTGCTCGCCGGCACCGCCGCGTTCATATTCCTGCTGGCTGGCTATCTGCTGAAACTACTCAGCCCGCCGCCGTCCTTCGCCTCCACCATGGTCGCCGCAGGCTGGTTCTTCGCGGCGGTCATGGCTGCTGCCATGCTGGCCGCCGCCGTCGGGCTGCTCGTCACCGCGCTGCGCAACGGATCGGCGCCGCCGCCCGCCGAGGATCTCGGGAACGAGCTGCCGGAGGATGTGGCGCGCGCCAGGGAGGCGTGGCGCCACGCCCTGCTGGAGCGCGGAATCCTTCCGTTCCTCAGGGATGC
Source organism: Streptomyces sp. NPDC087845 (assembly GCF_044742755.1). Taxonomy (NCBI): domain Bacteria; kingdom Bacillati; phylum Actinomycetota; class Actinomycetes; order Kitasatosporales; family Streptomycetaceae; genus Streptomyces; species Streptomyces sp. NPDC087845. The sequence continues at coordinate 504,968 of NZ_JBIUVC010000002.1, read as the reverse complement.
GCTCGCCGACCCGGACGCCGGACCCGCGGCACGCACACCGCATCGCTCGGCGAACCGCATCCCGAAGATCGGCTACAGCCGGCCGGACTTCACCAGCCCCGACGAAGGCCCGGCGGCGGGCCCCCGCCCGACATTCACCAGCCCGGACTTCACCAGCCCCGACTTCGGCGGCCCGGAGCACGAAACGGACTGACCGGCCCCGGCCTCCCAGGAGAACCGTACGGCCCGGCCGGTCCCCGCGCCCTTCACCGCGTACCGGCCACGTGCCAAGACCGCCGCGGGTCAGAGGTCCCAGGCCTTCGGGCGCGCCAGTGCCTCCCATTCGGGACGGAGCAGGGAGAGCACCGCGATGTCATGGCGGCGTCCCCGGTGCAGACACGCTGATCGCTGTATCCCCTCCCGCACGAACCCCGACCTGGCGAGGACGGCGAGCGCGGCCGCGTTGTCCGTGTGGGTGACCGCCTGGAGGCGGTACATGGGCAACTCGCCGAACGCCAGATCCGTCAGGGCATCGAGCGCGTCCGTGCCGTATCCGTGACCGCGGTGCCGCGGGGCCAGCATCAGTTCGACGTCGGCCGTTCCGTCGGCAACGTCCTGTGCGGTCAGGGCCAGGTGGCCGGCAGGTGTGCCGTCGGCCAGCACGACGATGAAGTCGTCACGGTCCTGGTCGTCGTGATTGCGCTCGATGCGCTCCCGCAGCGACGCGAGCGAACGCGGCCAGATACCCATCGCATGGGCGGTTGCCGGGTCGGACCGCCACTCCTGCAGCAACTCGGCGTCATCGACTTCGACAGGAACGAACGCGATGTTCCGCCCCCTCCAGCACGGCTGCCGGTCTGCCTCGGTCGTCTCCGCCGCGATATCGCCCATGCGCGGATCCTACGAACACACGATCGCCCTGATCACCTGCTTTTCCCCCGCCCCCGTTCACCGGCTCTCCGGCACCGCCCCTCCCCATCCCTGCCGTGCGCCCGCGGGAGGGCAGCGGCCGGGTGGCGAAGACCTGCCGCACGCCTTCACCACCCGGCCCCATCGAACGGGATCAGTCCGCGATCGGCAGATAGACCCGGTTGCCGGCCGCCGCGAACTCCTTGGACTTCTCCGCCATGCCCGCCTCGATCTCCTCCGGCGAACCGCCGTGCTCACGGCGGATGTCCTGGGAAATCTTCATCGAGCAGTTGACCTCACACGAACAGCAACCCGCAGTCGTAGCTTTCGAAGCGCGCCCGCGGGAACCTCCGTGCCGGCGGGGTGCCGTAGCGCGGGGCAATCGTCAGGTCTCGCCCCATGCGACATGGCCTCAACTCCCTTAGACGCAAAGGTTCGATGCGCAGGAGGGACCTGGAAGGATCAAGTGAACACCAGTGTCGAGCAAAAGATCCGCGATGGGAAATGGTTGATCCTCGGGACCCCGGTCGAGATGTCAGGAGAATCGTCCGGCTTAGAGATCTTGGCTGAATTGGATGCCACCCCGGAGGAGGCGATGAGCACCTTCCTGGCGGTGGTGAAAAAGGGGGAGCTGCAAAAGGAGCCGCCCGGCGGCGTCCAGGCGGAGCCGGCCGACCACGGGCTCGGCCGCTCGCGCGGCGGTCTGACCACCAGGCTGCACCTGGCCGTCGAACAGGGGCAAAAGCCCATGTCCCTCGTGATCACGGCCGGGCAGCGGGGTGACTCCCCGCAGTTCGAGGCGGTGCTCAGCCGCATCCGGGTGCCTCGCCCGGGGGCGGGCCGACCCCGCCACGCAGTCGGAGCCCGCAAAAAGGGTCACTCCTCACCTGTGTTGTACGGGTGATCTTTCCCGATGGTGTGGTCGTCGTTCGTATTCCTCGTCGCCGTGAGTCCGTACCACCTGGCAGCGCCAGGGAAGAGGTCTCCTGCGGCGCAATGCCCACGAGACCGGGAAGCCCGTTCACGCTTCCTGGCGGTCCACCGAGCCCAGCCACTGCGTCAGAGCCTTGCGCACCTCGTCCGGGTCGGGGTCCTCGGCCGCCCACGCGGCATAGCCGTCGGGCCGGACCAGGAGGGTCGGGCGCAGGCTGGTCGCCGGGGAGGCTGTCACCACTCGCCCCGTCCACGGCGTGGCAACCGCAGCAACATCGCGGCCTACCAGCACGAACTTGCCCTCCCGCAGTGCCTCATAGAGCCGGGCCGGTTTTCCTGCCAGGCGGAGGTCCGGTACCCGGCGTCCGACGAGCGGATGAGAGCCGCGGGGTGCCCGGTAGGTGATCCCGATGCCGGAAATGCCGCGTGCTGCGCGCGCCTCCACCACGACCAACTGGTGCACGGCGGTCGTCAGTGCGGCCCGCAACGCGCGGATCAGAGGTGACCCGGTGGTGACGGCCGTGAGGAGTACGTGACTGACGCGCAGGACCATGCGCCCCACCGGGTGACGTTCCGCGTGGTAGCTGTCCAGCAGTGCGTCACCAGCCCAGCCGTGCAGGACGGCTGCCAGTTTCCAGCCGAGGTTGGCGGCGTCCTGGATCCCGGTGTTCATGCCCATACCGCCGGCGGGCGAGTGGATGTGTGCGGCATCGCCCGCGAGGAACACTCGTCCCTGCCGGTAGTGGGGTACCTGCCGCTCGTCGCTGCGGAAGCGGGAAAGCCACCGCGGGTCGTGCATCCCGAGGTCGTTGCCGATCGTACGCTTGGTGATGTCCCGGACGTCCTCCAAGGTGATCGGCGCATCGTCAGGCACCTGTTCGTGCCGGTCCCAGGCGACGATCCGGTACCAGCCGTCCCCGAACGGCGCGAAGAACGTGAAACCTTCTTCATTCGAGCTGAACTTGAAGACGTCGTCAGGGGCGCGGTTGAGCAGTACATCAGTCAACATCACGGAGCGGATGGCCGACTTGCCGGGGAACGGCATACCCAGGCTCTGCCGGACGGTGCTGTGCGCCCCGTCCGTACCGACGACGTAACGGGCCCAAAGCGTGGCCGTGGTGCCGTCCGGATGGCACACGTCCACGTCAACGCCGTCCGGGTCCTGCCGTAGCCCGGTGACCCGAGCCCCACGGAGGATGGTGGCTCCCGCTTCCTCGGTCCGGCGCAGCAGGGCCCGCTCGACCTGCCACTGAGGAATGGTGAGGATGAAAGGGAAGCGCGTTCGCAGCCTGGAGAAGTCGATACTGAGACAGCCGAACGGATGCAGCGCCCGGGTTGGTGTGCCGATACGGAGGAGTCCGTCGGCCAGGCCTCGGGCGTCGAGCTGCTCCAGGGTTCGCGCATGGAGGCTGAAGGCGCGGCTCAGATTGGATTCGTGGTCGCGTCGCTCCAACAGTGTGACATTGGCCCCGGACTTGGCGAGGTCACCCGCGAGCAGGAGGCCGGTCGGACCGGCCCCGACCACCAGAACGTCGGCGGCCGGTGCCCCGTGTGAGTTCGAAGAGACACTCGGTGACATGTCCGTCGTGTTCACATTTCCGAGTGTCAGCCCTGCTCGGGGGCGCCGCAAGGCGAGATCCGGATCGTCGGTGCAGCCGCGGGCGGGCCGCCAGTGAGTGCTGCCATCGCCTCCGCCACCTAGGGTGTGTGCCGAAGGTGGATCACGAGACCTGGTACTACGGATGGTTCACGTGGCTCGGTCGTGCGGTCGGGCGCCTGCCGCGAGAAGCATGGCAATCGTTTCGGGATAGGGCCCGGTCGTCGCCCAGTCAAGCGGGGAACGGCCCATGCCGTGATCTTCGCGGAGATCGGGATCGGCGCCGTGGGCGAGGAGTGTAATCCTCCGGGTCGAACCTCGGCGGACGGCCGCCGCAGGAGCCGAGTTTCTTTCGGTTGCGGGCCTGGTCGGCCTTGTCCGGGATGGCGCAGCATATGCCGCGTTTGCGCAGGTAGGCGCGGTTCTTGCGAGAGGCATATGCCCTGTCGGCGCGCACCCGCCGCGGCCTGGTGCGCGGTCGGCCCGGCCTCAACCGGGGGACCCTGACGCGGCCTGGGACGGCCTCGAACTGCGGTGAGTCCCCGCGCTGCCCGGCGGTGACCACGATGGACATGGGCTTCTGCCCCTGCTCGACGGCCAGGTGCAGCTTGGCGGTCAGACCGCCGCACGAGCGCCCGAGGCCGTGATCGTCGGGCTCGGTGGCGAGGCCGCCGGGCGGCTCCCTTCGCGCTTCGGCGGGTTCTGTAACGCGGACCACTGCACTGATCGATGACTGATCGGCCGTGATCAGTTGATCTACCCGAATGGGTGACCTGCGAAGTACGGGCCTAGTGGCCGACACCGCCTCCGCCGAACTGCCTGACACCGTCGGCTGACGTTGGGAGACCTCCCCATCGGGTTGGCCAGAAGCAGGTTCGGCACCGCACCTGCCCACGCCGTGCTTACCCGTCTGCGGGCACCCGCGTGGGAACTTCCCGCCCTGCTGTCCCTCGACACGCGAGCCGGAGGACAGCGGGAAGGAGGCTGATCACTCCGCAATCGGCAGGTACAACCGGTTGCCCTGAGCGGCGAACTCGGCGGACTTCGCCAGCATCCCGGCCGTGACATCATCCTCGCTGTTCACAGGCGCCTCACCGCCGAACTGCTCTGTGATGCTTCTACTAATCTTCATCGAACAGAATTTCGGGCCGCACATCGAGCAGAAGTGCGCCGTCTTCGCCGGTTCGGCGGGCAGCGTCTCGTCGTGGAACTCCCGTGCCGTGACCGGGTCGAGAGCCAGATTGAACTGGTCCTCCCAGCGGAATTCGAAACGGGCGTCGGAGAGCGCGTCGTCCCAGTCCTGCGCCCCCGGGTGCCCCTTGGCGAGGTCCGCCGCATGCGCCGCGATCTTGTACGTGATGACGCCGGTCTTCACATCGTCGCGGTTGGGCAGGCCGAGGTGCTCCTTGGGCGTGACGTAGCAGAGCATCGCCGTGCCCCACCAGGCGATCATCGCCGCGCCGATGCCCGAGGTGATGTGGTCGTACGCCGGCGCGACATCGGTGGTCAGCGGGCCGAGCGTGTAGAACGGCGCCTCCTCGCAGATCTCCTGCTGGAGGTCGATGTTCTCCTTGATCTTGTGCATCGGGACATGGCCCGGCCCCTCGATCATGGTCTGGACGCCGAACCGCTTGGCGATCGTGTTCAGTTCGCCGAGCGTGCGCAGTTCGGCGAACTGCGCCTCGTCGTTGGCGTCGGCGATCGAGCCGGGGCGCAGACCGTCGCCCAGCGAGTACGTCACGTCGTAGCCGGCGAGGATCTCGCAGAGCTCCTCGAAGTGCTCGTACAGGAACGACTCCTTGTGGTGCGCCAGGCACCACGCGGCCATGATCGAGCCGCCGCGGGAGACGATGCCGGTCTTGCGTCGAGCGGTCAGCGGGACGTACGGCAGGCGCACGCCGGCGTGGACCGTCATGTAGTCGACGCCCTGCTCGGCCTGCTCGATGACGGTGTCCTTGTAGATCTCCCAGGTCAGCTCCTCGGCCCGGCCGTCGACCTTTTCGAGGGCCTGGTAGAGGGGAACGGTGCCGATCGGCACGGGGGAGTTGCGCAGAACCCACTCACGGGTGGTGTGAATGTTGCGTCCGGTGGAAAGGTCCATGACCGTGTCGGCGCCCCACCGCGTCGCCCACGTCATCTTCTCCACCTCCTCCTCGATGGAGGACGTCACCGCGGAGTTGCCGATGTTGGCATTGACCTTCACCAGGAACCGCTTCCCGATGATCATCGGTTCGATCTCGGGGTGGTTGACGTTGGCCGGCAGCACGGCCCGGCCGGCGGCGATCTCCTCGCGCACCACCTCGGGCTCGACGCTCTCCCGGATCGCCACGTACTCCATCTCCGGGGTGATCTCGCCCCGGCGGGCGTACGCGAGCTGGGTCACCGGCTGCCCGTCCCGGCTGCGGCGGGGCAGCCGCGGCCGGCCGGGGAAGACGGCGTCGAGGTTGCGCAGCCCGCCACGCGGCGAGGTGTGCTTGAGCCCGTCGTCCTCGGGGCGGGCGGGGCGGCCCGGGTACTCCTCGGTGTCGCCGCGCGCGATGATCCAGTTCTCCCGCAGCGGTGCGAGTCCGCGACGGACATCGGTCTCCGTGGTGGGATCGGTGTACGGCCCCGACGTGTCGTACAGCGTCACGTCCTTGCCGTTGGTGAGGTGCACCTGACGGACCGGCACCCGGAGGTCCGGGCGTGAACCCTGGACGTATCCCTTGTGCCAGCCGATGGACTTCCCGGCCTCGTCGCTCTGGTTCGAGGCAGGCGTGCGTGCGTCCGATGTGGTCATGAGACCTACTCCCTACGCCGGCATTACCCGGTAACAGGTTCGGCGGTCGGCGCAGCCTGTCCCGTACAGGCGTACGGATATCAGCGCCCTCTCAGCCCGGTGCTCCGAGCTCCCGCGTGTGCAAAGGTTCCTCCACGCTAGCGCCCCGTCCGGCGCGATGAACAGAGGGCCCTTCCCTTCTTGCGATGATCGGCCGGTGACGTCCCCCCATATCGACCCCGACCCACAGGGCCATCAGCACGGCCACTCGCACAGTCATGGTCCTGCCGCGCCCGTCTCCAAGCATCTGCGCAAGGTGATCGCGGCCGTACTCATCCCGTTCGCCGCCGCGGTCGTCGTCGGCCTGGCGGTGCTCTGGCCGGGCGGTGCGCCACCGCACGAGCGGACCGGTGTCGGTTTCGACCGGCAGACCCAGCAGGGAAAGGTGGTGAACGTCGACAAGGTGGACTGCAAGGAAGTGAACGCCGCCCAGATGCCCACCAGCGGCGAGACCATCCCGCCGTCGGGGAGCGGGCCGGGGCTGTGCGAGAAGGCCACCGTCGAGGTGACGACCGGTCACGACAAGGGCCGGACCTTCGTCGAGATCGTCCAGCCCGACGCACCGCGTCAGTTGCGCGAGGGGCAGGGCGTGGTCGTGGCCTACGCGCCCGACGCGCCCCATGACCTGCAGTACTCGGTGACGGATGTGAACCGGAAGTTCCCGATGACACTGCTGGCCGGGATCTTCGCCCTGGTCGTGGTCGCGGTGGGCAGGATGCGTGGAGTGATGGCACTGATCGCGCTCGCCGTGTCGTTCGCCGTGCTGACCCTGTTCATCCTCCCGGCCATCCTCCAGGGTTCGAATCCCCTGCTCGTCGCGGTGATCGGGGCCAGTGCGATCATGCTGATCGCGCTCTACATGTGCCACGGTCTGACCGCGCGCACCTCGGTCGCGGTGATCGGCACACTGATCTCGCTCCTGCTGATCGGACTGCTCGGATCGCTCTTCATCGGCTGGGCGAGCCTGACCGGCAACACCGACGACAGCACCGGCCTCATCCACGGCCTGTACCCGCACATCGACATGAGCGGCCTGCTGCTGGCCGGTGTCATCATCGGTTCGCTCGGGGTACTCGACGACGTGACGGTCACCCAGACATCGGCGGTCTGGGAGCTGCACCAGGCGAACCCGACGATGGGCGCGCGGGGGCTCTACCGGGCGGCGATCAGGATCGGGCGCGACCACATCGCCTCGGTCGTCAACACGCTGGTGCTCGCCTACGCGGGCGCCGCGCTGCCGCTGCTGCTGCTGTTCTCGATCGCCCAGAGCAGCGTGGGGACAGTGGCCAACAGCGAACTGGTGGCGGAGGAGATCGTGCGGACGCTGGTCGGCTCGATCGGACTGGTCGCCTCGGTGCCGGTGACGACAGTGCTCGCCGCGCTGGTCGTCTCCGCGGACCGCACAGGGCTCGGCGCGGAAGCCGGAGCTCCAGCACCCGTACGGACCGGGAGAGGCCGCCGTCGCAGGACGAAGCCTTGAACGCCCCCGTACGGAGAGCGATTCACCCGTTCGGCAGGTGTCGCGTTCGACCGGCGGGCCGGTCTGCGACGCCGTGTTCTTCAGCCGGCGTTCTGCTCCTCGGCCAGGATCCGGCCCAGGGCCTCCTCCAGGTTGCCCTCGAAGTCACCCAGCGTGCATTCCTGCCCGAGCGGCACGAGTTTGTCCGTCCGGTCGAGAAAGGCCACGAGCGGCGCCGTACCGGCCCTGAAGAGGGCGCGGTCCTCGCCCACCTGAAGCCGGATGTGTACATCGGAAAGCCCCTCGGGCTCCGTGGGTCCAATGTGTACATCGCCGTCGCCACTTGGACTGTTGAGGCCGTCGAGCAGCAGCTCACGGCCGAATGCCCAGGTGACGGGGGCGTCGCCGGGCAGATGGAAGGTCATCCGGATCGCATACGGATCGCACACTTCATACCGGAGCTCCACCGGGATCCGGAAAGAGAGCTCCTCCGAAACGAGGAAGCTCATCATGACCTCAGCTTGAACCGACTCGCGCATCGTTCAACCCCGCAGTAGATGAATCTGGCCAGGAATGATCCCCCGTGGCCCTATTGACGCCATCGTGGTGCACGCGATAGCAGATCACAAGGAGTGATTTTTCAGATACTGATAGAGAACACGAACGAACGCAAGAGGTTGGCCACTTCGCCACGTAGTTGTTCGACTGCGGGGAGCAACCGGTCTTCCTGCTCCAGGGGTACTGAAATCGCCATCGCGGCGGCGGTGAATCCGGCAGTGATCGGGATGGCCGCGCAGACCGTCCCCAAGGCGTACTCCTGCCGTTCGATGACAGGTTCCATCCGCTCCAATGACCGCAACCGCTCAAGGAGCGTCGCGCGGTCCCGCACCGAGTAGCGGGTCAGCGGCCGCACCGGATGCCGGTCCAGATGGTCCTCGCGGGCCTTCTCGTCGAGCTGGCTCAGCAGACACTGGCCGATCGCATGGGCGTGCCCGGTCTCCCGGAAGGACGCCCACTCGGCCACCGCGGGGGTGGCGGGGGCGTCGGCGACCGCGACGAGCTCGATCTCACCCTCACGGTAGACGGCGCAGTACACCGGTGCGCCGATGGTGTCGCGCCAGCGGCTCAGCGACTCCGTCATCCTGCTGCGACGATTCTGCAGCGAACCTTCCCCGACCAGGCGCTCGGCCGCGGTCCCCAAGAGAAACACACCGCTCTCCCGGCGTAGATAGCCCTCATGGGTCAGGGTGCGCAGCAGGTGGTAGGCGGTGGGAAGGGGAAGGCCCGCTTCCCTGGCCAATTGCTTCGCGGGCGCCCCTTGTCGATGGGCGCCCACGGCTTCCAGCAGCCTCAGCGCTCGCTGAACCGAACCGATCAACGTCGGTACAGCAGTGCTCGATGCCGTGGTCAACGGTCACCCCCAGGCATGGTGACGGGCGGTCAGCCCGCCTGTGGGGGCCGCCCCCACAAACCGCCGCATGACTGGGGTTCGGAGACCGAACGCCGTATAAACCACTGGTCAGGGTGGTGACGGACAGTTAATTCCCAGGTGGTGGCGGCGGACTGCCACCATATCGGCCGCATCCGCAAGGGGTGTCGTTTCGTCTTCTACTTAGCTCAGCTGGGCTAATCGCCGCGGTCGGCTTCCGATCGTCCTACCAGTCGCCGCGCGAGGAGGACGACGACATGAACTTGCGTACGACGAAGACGAGTCCGCCGACCAGGATCACGAAGACCAGGACCTTGAAGAGCAGACCGATCACGAATCCGACCACGCTGGCGATCAGACCGCCGAACACGACGATCGCGATGACCGGCACCGCGATCCACTTCACCCACCAGGGCATCCCCGCGAATATCTCCCGCACGGCCATCGTCCTTGCCTCGTCTCTGTGAGTTCCTGTTCCGATGCTTCTTCGATACCTCGATGCTAGAGGCGCGGAGGGGGCCGACGGGGATTCCGCAGCCCTTGAAGTCCCCTGATCGACCCCCTAGGGATCCCTGAGTCCGGAACCCGAAGCCGGGAGCCCTGCGCCGCTCAGCTCTCCGGCGGGGAGAAGACCACCATGACCCGCAGGTCCTCGGTGATGTGGTGGAACTTGTGGGCGACTCCGGCGGGGACGTACACCACGCTCCCTCGTCCCACCTGCGTGGTTTCCATGCCGACCGTGATCGAGGCGCGGCCGCTGACGATGAAGTAGACCTCGTCCTCCTTGTGCGGCTGCTGCGGGTCGTGGTCGCCGGCGTCCAGTGCGTACAGGCCGACGGACATGTTCCGTTCCTTCACGAACTGCAGATACGCGCCGTCGTTCGCAGCCCGTTCCGCTTCCAGTTCGTCCAGTCTGAATGCCTTCATGGCCCGTCCGTCCCTTGCCTCTGTACCGCCGGTGTCCGCCACCGATCATGTCTGCCACGATCAGACACATGAAGAATTTCGTAGTCAAGACGATCGCCAACGCAGGTGCGCTGGCCGTGGCCATCTGGCTGCTCCAGGACATCACGCTGAGCGGCGGCAGCACCGGGCGCAAGGTACTCACACTGATCGTGGTGGCCCTGCTCTTCGGCCTGGTGAACTTCGTGGTCAAGCCGATCGTGAAACTGCTCACGCTGCCGCTCTTCATCCTCACGCTGGGGCTGATCACCCTGGTGGTCAACGCCCTCATGCTGCTGCTGACCTCCTGGCTGGCCGGCCAGTTCAGCCTGAGCTTCCACGTCCACGGCTTCTGGACCGCCGTGCTCGGCGGCCTGATCATCTCGATCGTGTCGTGGGCGCTGAACGTGATCCTGCCCGACGAGGACTGACCCGACACCCACTGGAACAGCGCGGGCGGGACCGGTGGCACACCGGGGAGAGAAGTGAGGAACGGAATGGACACCATGGGTGACGGAACCCGGGCAGTACGGGCCGGGCTGCCCGAACCGGAGCAGTTCGAGCCCACCCTGCCCGGACCGGCCTTCGCCGCGCACTTCCATCTCTCCGGTGAACCGGTCGGCCCGTACACCTACGGCCGGGACACCAATCCGACGTGGACCCATCTGGAACGCGCCATCGGCGAGCTGGAGGCGCCGGGCGAGCCGGTCGAGACCACCGTCTTCGCCTCCGGAATGGCGGCGGTCTCGGCTGTGCTGCTCTCCCAGGCGCGCACCGGCGATGTGGTCGTGCTGCCCGACGACGGATATCAGGCCCTGCCGTTGGTGCGTGAGCAGCTGGAGGCGTACGGCGTCGAGGTGCGGACCGCTCCGACCGGCGGCGATGCCCAGCTGGCGGTCCTCGAAGGCGCCAAGCTGCTGTGGATCGAGACCCCGTCCAATCCGGGGCTCGATGTCTGCGACGTGCGCCGGCTCGTCGGGGCCGCGCACGCGGCCGGCACTCTGGTGGCCGTCGACAACACCCTCGCCACACCGCTCGGCCAGCGCCCGCTGGAACTGGGGGCCGACTTCTCGGTGGCCAGTGACACCAAGGGCATGACCGGGCACGGAGACATCCTGCTCGGCCATGTGACCTGCCGCGATCCGGAGCTGGCGGCGGGGGTGCGGCGCTGGCGCAAGGTCGTCGGGGCGATCCCCGGGCCGATGGAGGCCTGGCTCGCACACCGTTCTCTGGCCACTCTGGAGCTGAGGATCGACCGGCAGTGCGCCACCGCCCTGACCCTCGCCGAGGCGCTGGGCAAACGCCGGGGGGTGACCGGTCTGCGGTACCCCGGGCTGCCCGGCGACCCCTCGTATCCGAACGCCGTCCGGCAGATGCGGCGCTTCGGCTCCGTGGTGTCGTTCGTGCTCCCCGACCGCGAGCGGGCCGAGCGCTTCCTGACCGAGCTGCGGCTGGTCGACGACGCGACGAGCTTCGGCGGCGTGCGCTCCACCGCCGAGCGGCGGGCACGCTGGGGCGGCGACGCCGTCCCGGAGGGCTTCATCCGCTTCTCGGCCGGCGCCGAAAGTCCGGACGACCTGGTGGCCGACGTGGAGCGGGCACTGGACGCGGCACTCGGCGAGAGCTGAGCCGGTATCGGTGGTACGGACGGTCCGAGCCTCCCCCCTCGTGGCTCGGACCGTCCCGGTTCCCTATGCGAAGAACCGTCCGGACAAGGCTAGTTGACTCTCCGTCAGTGTCCAATCACGGTAGCGACAGCGACCTATCGACATATTTATAGTTGTACGGGTCCGAAGCATCGCGAGGGTGGGAGGGGACAGGACATGGACCTGGCCCTGCTGCGCACATTCGTCACGGTGCACCGAGCCGGCTCCTTCACCAGGGCCGCCGCCCTGCTCGGCCTCTCCCAGCCCGCGGTCACCTCGCAGATCCGCACCCTGGAGCGGCAGCTGGGCCGCCCGCTCTTCCTTCGCGGGGCCCGCGGCGTGACCGCGACGACCATCGGCGACGAGCTCGCGCACCGGGCGGCGCCCCACCTGGACGCGCTGGTCGAGATCGCCGAGACCGAGCTCGACGAGGAGTCGGGCGTACGGACCCTGCATCTGGCCGGACCACCCGAGTTCACGTCGATGCGTGCCCTGCCTGCACTCACCCCGCTCATCGCCCAGGGCCTGGCTCTGCGCAGCACGTTCCTCACCGACGCCGAGGAGACGCTGGAGGGACTGGCCGCCGGACATCATGACCTGGCCATTGCCACGGCCCGTCCGCGCGGTGAGCTGCTCACCGCGACCCCGCTCTGCGACGAAGAACACGTGCTGATCGCCGCGCCCCGCTGGGCCGGGCGCCTGGGGCCCGGGGCCTTGCGGCACAAGGGGCCCGTGGTGCTGGACCAGCTGCCGGTCGTGGAGGTGCACGAGAGCCTGCCGCTCGTCTCCCGCTACTGGGCCGCCGTCTTCGACGGCCGGCCCGCCGCCGCGGGAACCGTCATCGCACCGGATCTGCGGGCGGTACTGGAATGCACCGCGGCGGGCGCCGGACTCGCCGTACTGCCGCGCTACCTGTGCGAGGGGGCGCTGGAACGGGGCGAGGTGGTGGCGCTTCTCGATCCTCCCGTGCCTCCGCTGCGCACCTACTTCCTGACCGTGCGTACCGGCACGCTCGCACTGCCGCACCTCGCGCGGGCGCACGAGTGGCTGCTGCGCGCTGCCGCCGCCTGGTGAGCGCAGGACGGTCCGGCGCGGGTCAGGTGTTTCAGAAACGGTTCGGTGGGCCACTCTCTTGCCATGACCGAACGCCCAGTGGTCAAGCGCACCGCACGCGCCATCCTGCTCGACGGCAACGACCTCATCCTCATCAAGCGCACCAAGCCCGGGGTCGATCCGTACTGGCTCACACCGGGCGGCGGCGTCGAGGCCGAGGACGCGACGGTCGTCGACGCCCTGCACCGCGAGCTGGACGAGGAGCTCGGCGCCAAGATCTCCGATGTGGTCCCCTGCTTCGTCGACACCGTGGAGCACATCGAGGGCGGCGGGGTGAAGGGCGTGAAAGTCCAGCACTTCTTCGTCTGCCGGCTGGAGTCCATGGACCTGTCCCGGCGCCACGGTCCCGAGATCGACGCCCCCTGCGGGGAGTACGACGTCGTACGGGTGCCGTTCAGCCGGATGGGGATCGCGGCGGTTCATCTCGTACCGCTGTCGCTGCGGCACTACCTGGACGGCAATATCGAGGGCGTACGGGCGATGCACGCCCCCGACCTGGGCTGACGCCGCCGTTCGCGGCGGCGGGCCCGGCGCCGGGAGCGGGACCGGAGCATCGGGACGCTCGGCCGGCGCTCGCCGGGTCAGAAGGGGCCGGTGGCCGCCAGTTCCTCGACGGAGTCGTGCCGGATGCGTTCGGCCGGCATGCCGATGCCCCTGAGCACGTCCACACCGCTGCGGATCATGCCGGGCGGGCCCGAGAGATAGGCGTCGTACTCGTGCCACGGCCCGCACGCGCGCACCGCCTCCGGCAGCGGCCCCTTGAGACCGCCCTCCGGCCCCCGGCCGGTGGAGACCACCGGCCGCACCGCCAGCCAGGGATAGGTCTTCTGGAGCCGCATCATCGTGTCGATGTCGTACAGATCGAGATCGCTGCGTGCGCCGTAGAAGACCTCCACGGGACGCCGGTCGCCATGTTCGGCAACATCCTCGACGAGCGCCTTGATCGGCGCGATGCCCGTTCCGCCGCCCAGGCAGAGCAGGCCGCTGTGGGTGGAGTGGTCGACCGTCATCGAGCCGGTGGGCGGACCCAGGCGCACGATGTCGCCGGGGCGGGCGCGGTGCACCAGGGCGTTGGAGACCCAGCCCGCCGGGACGGCCTTGACGTGGAAGGTGAGCAGACCGTCGGGGCGGGGCGCCGAGGCGAAGGAGTAGTGCCGCCAGTTCCGAGGCCACCACGGGGTCTCCATCGCCGCGTACTGGCCTGCGAGGAAGGGATAGACCTGGTCGGGACGGACCGTGAGGACCGCTATGTCCCGGGTCCTGAGGTCGTGCGAGACGACCTCCGCGTGCCACCAGGCGGGAGCCCGCTCCTCGTCGTCGGCGGCCGCATCGATCATGATCTGCGACATCTCGGTGTAGGCGCGGACCCATGCCGCTTCCGTCTCCGCGTCCCAGATGGTGGTCGCATAGCGGCTCAGTGCCCCGAGAAGCGCCTCGCCCACTGCGGGGTAGTGCGCGGGCAGTGTGCCGTACTTGCGGTGCCCCCGGCCCAGTTCACCGAGGTACTCGGCGAGCGCGTGGGGGTCGTCCAGCCGGTCGGCCGCGGTGAGGATCGCACGGAGGAGGCGGTCGCGCTGGACGTCCATCGCGACCGGGAACAGGGCACGCAGATCGGGGTGCCGGATGAAGAGCAGGGCGTAGAAGTACGAAGTCACCTGATCCGCGATCGGCGCGATCTCGGCCAGGGTGCGGTGGATCAAGGTCGCGTCGGGAGATCTACCCGTTCCGTCTTCGGTCCACCTGGTGGCCGGAGCATCCATGCTGTGCCTCGCCTCGAACGTCTTCTGGTCGCCTGCGCACCCACGCGGCCCGCTGCCCCCGTCTGCGGGCGTGGTCGGATGCTGCCCCCGGTCGTCGGCCGCCGTCTGACCGCGGTTACTCGCCCCAGCATGCCTCGTCGGGGACACAGACCGGACAAACAGCGGGAAGTCCGGGTATCCGAATCGGCTTTCCCGTTACGCTCCTCTGCCCCACGGCCGAGCCGTGCATCCGTCGCCACCGCCCGTTTCCGCACCGCCACGGCACCGGGTCGCAACTGCCCTCACCAGGAAGGCCGCAGGGGGAGGCACACCAACTGCCCTTGCCGGGAAGGCCATAAGAAGCGTGCTCTGTACGCCGAGGCCGGTACGCGCGGATACTCCCGCTGTCGGACGCCCGAGTGTCCCGTTCCAGGCACGGTGTTTCACGTGAAACCACTCAACCGCTCCGCCCGCCGCAGCCTCCTCGTCGCGCATGTCTCGATATCCGTGAGCTGGCTGGGACTGACCGTCGGACTACTGACGCTCGGAATCACGGCCTTCCTCACCGGCGACCCCGCCACCGCGCAGGCCGCCACCCGCGCCATGAAGATCTTCGGGGACTGGCTCATCGTCCCCGTAGCCCTGTTCTCCCTGCTCAGCGGCCTCGTCCTGGCGCTCGGTACGCCGTGGGGGCTGGCCAGGCACCGATGGGTCTGGACGAAATTCTGGCTCACCCTGATCACCGCGGCGCTGTCGGTCTTCTCGCTGCGTCCCGGCATCAACGAGGCGGCGGCGCGCGGCTCTGCCGACATCGATCTGGTCGTCGCTCCGTCGGTGGCGACGGCAACGTATCTGTTCATCACCGCGATATCGGTGCTGAAGCCCTGGGGAATGACCCGGCGCGGCCGACGGCTCCGCGGCTCGGCCAGGGCCGGCACGGCCGGAGCCCGGGAAGCCGGAGCCGGTAAAGGAGTGGACGAACGATCGCCGCGTCGGACAGCCTGACCCTCATGCCCATCCCGCTGCCCCGCCCGCTCGCCGAATTGCCTGTCCGGCGTCTCACCCTGGGCGACCTGGTCGCCTGTGCTGATCTCTGCGAGGACCGGGGCTGGCCGCGCGACGAGCACCGATGGGGTCTGCTCCTCGCCGCAGGCACCGGCTACGGCCTGGACGATCCCGGCGGCAAAGGCCTGATGGCCGCGTGCGTCGTGACCTCCTACGGTCCGCGACTGGCTGCCATCGGCATGCTGCTCGTCGCCGAGCGGTACGCGCGACAGGGAGTGGCCCGGTTCCTGATGCGGCACGTGATCGACGAGACCGCGGGAATGCCCCTCAGTCTGTACGCGACACCTGCGGGACAACCGCTCTACGAACAGCTCGGGTTCTCGGTCGTCGGCCACGTCGAGCGGGTCACCGGATTCTTCCGGCCGACCGGCGGCAAAGCGTCCGCCGCGACCGTACGCCCGGCCACGGCGGACGACCTGCAGTCCATCGTCCGGCTCGACTCGGACGTCTTCGGCGCCGACCGGACACATGTCCTCGCCCGCCTGCCCGCGTACGCCGACCACATCCGGATCGCGGAGAACGAAGGACAGCTCATCGGGTACGCGGCGGTCTGGCCGAGCGACCGTACGCATGTGATAGGCCCGCTGACCGCTCCCGACACCGCCACGGCTCAGGCACTCGTCGCCTCGCTCGCCCGCGCGACGGATCTGCCCCTGCGCGCGGACATCGACACCCGCCACGCGGATCTGCTCACCTGGTTCAAGGAGAGCGGTCTGCGGACGGGCTCCGGAACCACGGTGATGACGTACGGGGCTTCGGACCTGCCGGGCGACCGGGCCCGTCGCTACGCTCCGCTGACCGTGGCGACGGGCTGACACACCCGGCTGCTGGACCGTCACCGCCCCGTGGGCGGTGGGACGGGCGTCAGACGAGAGCCTTCACGGCGGCCCTCGCGAAGCCGTGATCCTGGTCGGGAGCGCCTCCGCCCACGCCGATGGCACCGATGAGCCGGCCGTCGCGATGGACCGGGACACCACCGGCGATGAAGAGCAGCGGCCGGTCGAGGGCGGTCGGCAGGGTGTGGAAGGGCCCGCCCGGCTGGACGGCGGCGACGAGGTCGGCGGTGGGAGCGTCGAGCTGGAGGGCCGTGTAGGCCTTGCGGGTACTGGTCTCGCCCGCGATGAGAACGGCCCGGTCGTCCCGCCGGAAGGCCAGGAGATGACCGCCCCCGTCGAGGACCGTGACGGCAACGGCGACCCCGGCGGCTTCGGCGGCACTGCGGGCCGCTTCGACGAGGGCCTCCGCGTCCGGTGTGGTCAGCGGGGCGACGGCGACAATGGTGGTGCTCATGGGGGCTCCTTGGTGCTGTGCTGTGCAGTGCGGGCTGTGCGTGTGGTGCAGTGCGTGTGGTGCAGTGCGGTGCTGTTTGCGGGTGGGATCTTGGTGTGTGGGGCGTGAGAGCGGTCAGCACTGGGCCGTGGGTGCCGCGAGTGGTTCGGGGCTGTGCCGGGCGACGAGTCGGCTCCGGGTGACCGTGCGGCGTTCCAGAACACCGGAGACGACGGCGAGGACCAGGGCGGAGGCGGCCAGTGCGGCACCCACCCAGTTGGGCGCGGTGTAGCCGAGGCCGGCTGCGATGACGAGGCCACCGAGCCAGGCCGACAGTGCGTTGCCGAGGTTGAAGGCACCGATGTTGACGGCGGAGGCGAGGGTGGGAGCACCGGCGGCCTGGTCGAGCACCCGCTTCTGCAGCGGCGGCACAGTGGCGAAGCCCAGGCCCCCGATCAGGACGATGGTGACGGCCGCCGCGATCTTGTTGTGGGCGGTGAGGGTGAACAGGGCCAGGACCCCGGCGAGGGCGCCCAGAGACACGTACAGCATCGGCATCAGACGGCGGTCGGCGAACTTGCCGCCGAGCAGGTTGCCGCCCACCATGCCCAGCCCGAAGAGGACCAGCAGCCAGGTGACGGAGGACGCGGAGTATCCGGCGATCTCGGTCATCATCGGAGTGATGTAGGTGATCGCGGCGAAGACGCCGCCGAAGCCCAGCACGGTCATCGCCATGGCGAGCAGGACCTGCACATTGCGGAACGCGGCCAGCTCGTGCCGGAGGTGTACGCCTTCGGGCCGGGGCTGTTCGGGGACGAGCCTGGCCACACCGAGAAGGCCGACGACACCCAGCGCGGCCACGACGAAGAACGTGGTCCGCCAGCCGACGCTCTGTCCGATGTAGGTGCCCAGCGGTACACCGACGACATTGGCGACGGTGAGGCCGGTGAACATCATGGCGATCGCGCCGGCCTTCTTCTGCGGGGCGACCAGATCGGCCGCCACGACCGATCCGATGCCGAAGAAGGCACCGTGGGCGAGCGAGGCGATCACGCGGCCGGCGAGCATCACGCCGAAGACCGGGGCGACGGCGGAGACGACATTGCCCACGACGAACAGCCCCATCAGCAGCATGAGCATGCGCTTGCGGGTGACGCGGGTGCCGAGAACCGTCATCAGCGGGGCGCCGAGGACGACACCGAGGGCGTACCCCGTGACGAGGAATCCCGCGGCCGGAATCGAGACCTGGAAGTCCGCAGCAACCTCGGGGAGCAGCCCCATGATCACGAACTCGGTGGTTCCGATACCGAAAGCCCCGATGGCGAGGGCGAGGAGCGCGAGCGGCATGGGTTTCACCTTCCCGGAAGATTGCGTCTGCGCCTTACGAGCGTCCACAATAATTGCAGACGCCGATTAATTGCAAGCGCGGGCTATTGCGAAGGTCGCCTATCCTGGACCCAAGCGGCTCCGAGACGGAGGAGAGACCCATGACAGCGACAGACCCCGCACTGACCGCCCTCTCCCAGGGCTGGTGCGCTCTCTCCTTGCTCCACGGGAAGATCGAGGCCCGCATCGAGCGGGCGCTGCAGACCGGGCACGGGCTCAGCGTGCGGGAGTACTCCCTGCTCGACGTCCTGAGCCGGCAGCACAGCGGTCCCGGCGGCCATCTCCAGATGAAGCAGGTCGCGGACGCCGTCGTGCTCAGCCAGAGCGCCACCACCCGTCTGGTCACCCGGCTCGAGGACCGCGGACTGCTGACCCGGTATCTCTGTGACACCGACCGCCGGGGCATCTACACAGACGTCACCGAGGCCGGCCTCACCCTGCTCGCAGAAGCCCGGCCGACCAATGACACCGCGCTGCGCGCCGCACTCGACGAAGCCGCCAGGAACCCCGAGCTGGCCCCGCTCGTCACGGCGGTCGAGGAGCTGAAGGCCCCGGTACAGGTCGCGTGAGCCGCCGCAGAGGCCGGAGAACGGCCGCGCCGTGCTCGTGATCTGCGTAACCTGCCGATCATGAGCGATCTCGAAATACGCCCTGCGGCTCTCGCCGACATCCCCGCAGTCGTGGCCATGCTCGCCGACGATCCGCTGGGCTCACAGCGCGAGTCGCCGGACGACCTCACTCCGTACCGCGCAGCCTTCCGGCGGCTGACGGACGACCCGAACCAGCGCCTGGTCGTCGCCGTACGCGAAAACCGCGTCGTCGGAACCCTGCAGCTGACCGTGATCCCCGGACTCTCCCGACGAGGCTCCACCCGCTCGGTCATCGAGGGCGTCCGCATCCATGCCGACGAACGCGGCAGCGGCCTCGGCACCCGGCTGATCGAATGGGCCGTGGACGAATCCCGGCGCCAGGACTGCCAGTTGGTCCAGTTGACGTCCGACGCGGCCCGGACCGATGCTCATCGCTTCTACGAGCGGCTGGGTTTCACCGCCAGCCACGTGGGCTTCAAGCTCGCGCTCTGATCGCAGTCCGGAGTCCGCAGGCCGGAGTCCGGGGGGGGTGGTGCCGAGCGGCAGACCCTTGCTGCCCGCGCTGCCCGCGGTCCTGCGGTCCCGCCACCGGCGGCGAACAGAACGGGAGTTGACAGCCCGAGTCGTCCGCTCTCTGCCGTTTCACGTGAAACAGCGGAGAAACGACAGAGAGCGGACAACGTGGGGCTCAGATTCGGAGGCCCCGCCATCCGCCTTCGTCCACACCGCCGGGTACGGCCGCCGCGGGGTCGTACGGCTCACGCGTGAAGACGAACGAACCCAGATCCAGATGGTTCGGGCTGCCGTCGGCGTTCCGGACGACACGCAGCGTCTCCCCCGCGTAATAGCCGTTGAGTCCGACCCAGGTGCCGTCGGGTTGTGCGGTGAAACGGGCGCCTCGGCCGTTGCCACGCAGAGCCTGAAGATCCAGCCCACCGTCCGAGGTCAGTCGCAGGATGTTCGCGTGCGTGCCCCAGTACCAGGGACCGGTCAGCGCGAGAAGCTCCGTGTCCACCGCGGGCAGAGGACGCCAGGGCTCCGGAATGCGGGGCTCGGCCTCGGCGACGATCTTCACGAGATCGGCGGCAACACCTCCGACCATCGGCCCCGACGTGGCGTTGGCGAGGACGACGGCCGTCACATCGTCCTCGACGTCGACCCACAGGGTGGCCAGGAAGCCGGGCAGCGAACCCGTGTGCCCGAAGAGCGTGCGACCGTCCGTCCGTACGAGCTGAAGACCGAGGCCGTATTGCGACTCCCAGCCACCGGTCTCGGGCGGCGCGGACGGTTCACGCATCTGTTCCACAGAGGCGGCACGGAGCACCCGGTCGTCCCCTTCGGCGAGAAAGGCCGCGAAGCGGAGAAGGTCGCCGGTGGTGGACCAGAGCTGGCCGGCCGGGGCCATCAGCCCGAGATCCTCGGTCGGCTCGGGCAGCATCACATCGGCCCAGGGATGCACGGCCCAGCCGCCTGCGTGCGGTGCCTGCGGCTGGGTGCTCGTGCGGTGCATGCCCAGCGGTTCCAGGATCTCGCGTCGCAGCGCCTCCGCCCAGCTCGCTCCGCGCACCTTCTCGACCAGCGCACCCAGCAGCGTGTAGCCGGGGTTCGAGTAGTGGTGACGGCGGCCCGGAGGGTGCATCCTCGTCCCCTCACCGAGTACATCGGCGAGCTCGGGCCGCAGGGCGCCCGGAGTCCTCTCCCACCAGGGGGCGGGCGACTCGGCTGCGAGCCCCGCGCTGTGACCCAGGAGTTGGTGGACAGTGACTCCACCAACACCCGTACCGGGCAGATGCTTCTCCAGCGGATCGTCCAGGTCCAGGAGCCCCTCGTCGCGCAGCCGCAGGACCAGCACCGCGGTGAACGTCTTGGTGATCGAGCCGATCCTGAACTGCGTATCGGCGTCGGGGGCGTGGCCGTCCACGCAGCTGCGAGTGCCGCTCCAGACGGTCTGCCCCTGCCTCTGTACCGCGGCGACGAGCGAAGGGGCGCGGCCTTCCGACTGCGCGATGGCGATGCGATGCAGCAGAGCGCGCCGGGTACCGGGGAGCAACTGTTCAGATGGGGAGGTCATGTTCAACAACTACCCGTAGGACCCGAGCTGTGGCGAACCCATTTCACAGCGCCCGGGCCACACCCGACACTGCGAACGCATTTCACAGCACCCGGGCCACACCCCGCCGCAGCCACCGACTGCCCGGTCAGCGCGTCCGGTTGTAGATCCTGACCAGCACGCCATTGTCGAAGACGCGAACCAAGTCCAGCGCGAACGTGGTGGGCGCGAAATCCGAGCCGAACATCGGCATGCCCGAGCCGTAGACGATCGGGTACGTCTTGATCACCAGCTCGTCGATCTCATCGATCAGCTCTCCGGCGAGCTGGGAGCCGCCGCAGAGCCAGATGCCGAGCCCGCTGTCCTCCGCCTTGAGCTCCCGGACCCTTGCGACCACGTCGTCGGAGATGAGCTCGACGTTCGGGTCGGGTGACTCCTTGAGGGTCCGCGAAGCCACGAGCTCGCGCAGCTGGGCGTACGGACTGGTGATGTTGATGTCCAGCGCCAGTTGGTAGCTGGCCCGTCCCTGGATCACGGTGTCGAACCGCCGGCTCTCGGCGTCGTGGAAGCCGAGAGCCTTGCGGCCCTCGGTCGACACCGTCTCCGGGTACTGCGTCTTCAGGAACTCAAGGAACTCCTCGTCCACGAACTGGTGGAAGGACGACGCGTCACCACTCGGGTCTCCGATGAAACCATCGATGGAGCAAGCGATGAAGTAGGTCAGTTTTCGCACAGGATCCCCGTTCCGCTGCGGCGTATCCGAGCCGCAACCACTTCAACTAGAGTGCTTCATATGTAGTGGTTGCGCAATCCCTTTCCGCCGAGGACCCGAAGAGAAGACGAGGGAGGCCCAGGTATGGCCAGGAACCCCGAGCGCAGAACCGCGCTCGTCGATGCCGCCATCGAAGTGCTGGCGGACGAGGGCGCGCGAGGACTCACGTTCCGCGCCGTCGACGCACGCGCAGGCGTCCCGGTGGGCACGTCGTCCAACTACTTCACCAACCGCGACGACCTGTTCATGCAGGCGGCCGCCCGTATCACCGTCCGGGTGACACCGGACCCGGCCAGGGTCGAGAAAGCCATGCGCCCGGCACCCTCGCGTGAGCTGGTCACCGATCTGATGCGATGGCTGGTGCAGCGCATGGAGGACGACCGCTCCGGCTACCTCGCCATGCTGGAACTCCGTCTGGAGGCCACCCGCCGCCCGGCGCTCCGCGACCGTCTGACGCAGTCCGTCCGCGCCAACGTCGACGAGAGCGCCCGGTTCCACCGAGAGGCGGGCCTGCCGGGCGACGCGGACGCCTTCCTGGTGCTCTACCTGGCCATGACGGGCCTGCTGCTGGAACACTTCACGCTGCCCGCCCTTCTCGCCGGCCCCGAGGGCGGTTCCCGGGCCGAGTCCACTGTGGACCGGCTGGTGGAACTGGTGGTCACGCGCGTCGTCCCGCCGTCCTGAGCCGCCCCGGAACCGGTCGTATGCCGGGGCAGTGATCTCCGCTGCTGCCGCTGCCTCCCCGGATGTCGTACGCGCTGTGCCTCACGGCTTCGTCGCGTCCGCGGGAATCCGCCGGTCCGCATGAGACGGCCCTGCCACCGAATCGGGTGTCCTGCCGAAGCACCTGGGGCGGGCGGCAGTTCGCCGGACTGTGGAGGCGCCCGGCCGTTCGAGACTGCTGAGGGCCGGTGCAATCGAATGACCCGGCTCTTGCTGAACGGGGGGAAAGCAGATCGTGTATCGCACCGTCGACATCACGGGCAGACCCACCACAACCTACGAGCTGGTCGCGATGCCGAAGAACGACGAACGCGACCTTCGGGTCGTGTCCTGGCTGCACGGGACGTGTCCTCTGAAGCTGCAGTGACCTGCACTTTCAGGCTGGATTCCGCGGTCGTGTCAGTGGCGCGGTCCCGCTTTCGTGTCATCTTCCCCAGCGAATGGAGAAGCTGACGGCCGCTCACTGACGGCGGCTCTATTCGGCGGACCCCGGCCCGTGACGCCGCAGCCGCCGGTCATCGACCTGAACCTTTAGATGAGGCCAGGTCGTGGCCAGGGGCGAGAGGTCGCCGTCCCCCGGCAGGGTCACCGAACCCAGCGACTTGTCCGGCTTGAAATGGACCAGCGTCCCGGTCGTGCCGTCGACCTCGACGGGTTCAAGGTCACTGACGGGAACGCCGTGTTCGTAGCGCTGGGTCCAAGCGCCATTGAGGCGGCGGTTGGTATGGACGAGCCACTCGCTGAGTGCCGCAACCACGGACATGCCGCGCCGCGGACAGCCGTCAGGCAGTGCCTCGGCCTGCGGGAAGTCGAAGAACCGGAGATCCTTCGTAGCCATAACCGGCTTCTTCACGTTCTGGTCGTGTTCGTCCACGCGGGTGTCAGTACCCCGTCCGTCGTCCCGCACAGACAGGGAACCGTCGGGATGGAGAATAACGACACATCGTCCCTCACCCCCGCTTGCCGCTTCGTCGGCGGCATAGGCAAGCACCTCAAGGGCGAGGTGCCAAGGCCCGCCCGGAGCGAACTCGTCGGGATTTTGCCGGATATACGACAGATGATCCGCATCAACGAATCCGGACCAATCGTGCGTCGTGTTGACCCAGGAAGCCCTCGATGCGTCCACGAGGTAAGTATCCCACCCGGCGATGACAGCCTTGCTGAGACTTCATGTGCCGCCAGGACCAAGGCCGATATCAGTCCCAAGGCCGTCGCACAGTCCTATCGTTGGCTGATGCGCGCCCACCGTATTGACCGCCCGGCCGATCTCGACGTGGTCCGTGAGTCCTATGACCGCGTGGCCGACAACTACGCCCACATGGTGGTGACGACGGGAGTCGGCGACATCCGTAGACATCCATGGCTCAAGGCATCAATCGACGCCTTCGCCGACACCGTGAGCGACCTTGGACCTGTCCTCGACGTCGGCTGCGGACCCGGAACGGTGACCGCCTACCTCGCCGAACGCGGACTCGACGTGTCAGGGGTCGATCTCTCCCCCCGCATGATCGAGAACGCGCGCCGTCTTCATCCGCAATGCCGCTTCAGCGTCGCCTCTGCGACCGACCTCGACCTTGGAGAAGCGTCCCTTGGCGGCGTGCTCGGGTGGTGGTCACTGTTCAACCTCCCCCGTGACGTCCTTCCCCAGGTTCTCGCCCAGTTCGCGCGCGCCCTGAAGCCAGGCGGACACTTCATCACCGCAACACACGTCGGCGACGAAGACGCGGTACGCACCGAGGCATACGGGGGTGTACCCGTTCATTGGACGACACACAAATGGCGGCCGGAACAACTCGTGGACCTGATCGAGCAGGCCGGACTGCGCCCGGTCGCCGAACTTCGGCTCCCTGCAGATGAGCAAAGCGGGCCGGGTCTGGTCATCATGGCCAAGCAACCCGGCTGAGAATCAGGCGTCGGAAGCGGCACAGGGTCCCGGGTTCCGAGCGCGTCAGCGGCTTCCTTGAGCGTCCGACAACGTGACACTGCGGCCGAACTCGCGAAGGCGGTCCCACTGGCCGCCGAACGCTGGGGTCCTGCCCCGGCCGGCTGTGGAGACGACGACCGGGGAGGTCCTGTACACGAAGAGGGGAACTACTCGTCCACGGAGCATGATTTCCATCCCGTGTCCCATCGGCCACGCGGTGGCCATCGCCGATGGAAAGTGGCCACGCGTTTCGGAAACCTACATATGGCTCGCTCAGGTCTGTGCCATATCCACGAAACGCGAGTAGTGCCCCTGGAAGGCCACGGTGATCGTCGCCGTCGGGCCGTTACGGTGCTTGGCCACGATCAGGTCGGCCTCGCCCGCGCGGGGGGACTCTTTCTCGTACGCGTCCTCGCGGTGCAGCAGGATCACCATGTCGGCGTCCTGCTCGATGGATCCGGATTCACGCAGGTCGGAGACCATGGGCTTCTTGTCGGTGCGCTGCTCGGGACCACGGTTCAGCTGGGAGAGCGCGATGACCGGGAGCTGCAGCTCCTTCGCGAGCAGCTTGAGGTTTCGGGACATGTCCGAGACCTCCTGCTGGCGGCTCTCGGCACGCTTCGAACCGCCGGACTGCATCAGCTGCAGATAGTCGATGACCACGAGCTTGAGGTCGTTGCGCTGCTTGAGGCGACGGCACTTTGCCCGGATCTCCATCATGGAGAGATTCGGGGAGTCGTCGATGTAGAGGGGGGCGGCCGAGACATCCGGCATCCGGCGGGCCAGCCGCGTCCAGTCCTCGTCGGTCATGGTGCCGGAACGCATGTGGTGCAGCGCCACCCGTGCCTCGGCCGACAGCAGTCGCATCGCGATCTCGTTGCGCCCCATTTCGAGGGAGAAGATCACGCTGGGGAGATTGCTCTTGATCGAACAGGCCCGTGCGAAGTCCAGCGCCAGCGTGGACTTACCCATGGCCGGACGGGCCGCGATGACAACCATCTGGCCCGGGTGCAGGCCGTTCGTCAGGGCATCGAGGTCGGTGAAGCCGGTCGGCACCCCGGTCATCTCGCCGCTGCGCGAACCGATCGCCTCGATCTCGTCGAGAGCGCCCTCCATGATGTCGCCGAGCGGCAGGTAGTCCTCGCTGGTGCGCTGCTCGGTGACGGCGTAGATCTCGGCCTGCGCGGAATTCACGATGTCGTCGACATCGCCGTCGGCCGCGTATCCCATCTGCGTGATCTTCGTCCCGGCCTCGACGAGCCGCCTCAGGACCGCCCGTTCGTGGACGATCTCCGCGTAGTACGAGGCGTTGGCCGCGGTCGGTACGGACTGGACGAGGGTGTGCAGATACGGAGCCCCGCCCACCTTGGTGATCTCACCGCGCTTGACCAGCTCGGCCGCCACCGTGATCGGGTCGGCCGGTTCGCCCTTGGCGTAGAGGTCGAGGATCGCCTGGTAGACGGTCTCGTGGGCGGGACGGTAGAAGTCGTGGCCCTTGATGATCTCCACGACGTCGGCGATGGCGTCCTTGGACAGGAGCATGCCGCCGAGGACGGACTGCTCGGCGTCGAGGTCCTGGGGCGGCACCCGCTCGAAACCGGGGGAACCGCCCTCCCATCCGCCGCTCTCCCTGCCGCGTTCGTGCTGTTCTCCGCGGTCCCGGCCCTCGCCGCGGCGCTGGCGGGTGACGGGCAGACGGTCACTGGGACCGGTGTCGGCCCAGGGGTCGTCCAAAGGCTCGGGAATGCTCACCGGGCCACCTCCTCCCGTCCGCTCCGCGGACCTCGCCGTGCCACTCTTTCTTACGGCACAGCACCGACAAACAAGACGCCCGACTCCGGTTCCGGCGCGTCGAGTTCTACGGGGTTCCAAGGCCGGAACAGAGTGCGGGCGCCGGACCACGGTAGGCCGCTCAGCACCGTCAGCCAATCTGGTTATCCACAGGGCATGTGGACGACGGACCAGATGCTGTGGAGAAGTCTGCGGAACCTGTGCACGGAGCGGGGGACAGCACTGTGGACAAACTCATAGCCCCCCGACCATCACCGCCCTGACCTGGGGTTTCTCCATCCACGGGCTGTGGGGGAGAAAAACTTTCCGAGTCGGCGCAAGATCACGACAAACAGCGCACGGGAGAACGCCGACCGTGAGTAAATGTAAGGACTACTAGGGCATTGCATCCATTACCTGTGGAAGATTAGATTGACCCCCATGATCCAGGCCCCGGCGAGCCCGCCGCCCAGTCGTCGACGGCACGACCGCGAGATCATCTCGCTCGCCGTCCCTGCCTTCGGCGCGCTCGTCGCCGAGCCGCTCTTCGTGATGGTCGACAGCGCCATCGTCGGCCATCTCGGCACACCGCAGCTGGCCGGTCTGGCCGTCGCCGCCGCTCTGCTGACCACCGCCGTCAGCATCTTCGTCTTCCTCGCGTACGCCACCACGGCGGCAGTGGCGCGACGGGTCGGGGCGGGTGACCTGGCCGCCGCGATCCGGCAGGGCATGGACGGCATCTGGCTGGCCCTCCTGCTCGGCATCGTCGTCATCGCCCTCGCACTTCCCGCAGCCCCCTGGCTCGTGGACATCTTCGGCGCCTCCGACACGGCGGCCCCCTATGCCACCACGTACCTCAGGATCTCCAGCCTCGGCATCCCGGCCATGCTCGTGGTGATGGCCGCGACCGGCGTGCTCCGCGGTCTGCAGGACACCAGGACCCCGCTCTATGTCGCCGTCGGAGGCTTCGCTGCCAACGGGGCTCTCAACGCGGGACTTGTCTACGGCGCCGGACTCGGCATCGCCGGGTCGGCCTGGGGCACCGTAATCGCGCAGGTCTCCATGGCCGCCGCCTATCTGATCGTGGTGATACGGGGGGCGCGGCGGCACGGCGCCTCGTTGCGTCCCGACGCCGCAGGCATCAAGGCCAGCGCCCGGGCGGGCGTCCCCCTGCTGGTCCGTACGCTGTCGCTCCGCGCCGTCCTGATGATCGCCACAGCCATCGCCGCCCGCCTCGGCGACACCGAGATCGCCGCGCACCAGATCATCCTCTCGCTCTGGAGCCTGATGGCCTTCGCGCTCGACGCCATCGCCATCGCGGGGCAGGCCATCATCGGTCGCTGTCTGGGAGCGGGCGACGCCAAGGGAGCACGTGAGGCATGCCGCCGCATGGTGCAGTGGGGCATCGCTTCCGGGGTGGTGTTCGGGGCCCTGATCATCCTTGCCCGGCCGCTGTTCGTGCCCTTGTTCACCGGCGACCCGTCCGTGCAGGACACCCTGCTCCCGGCGCTGCTGGTGGTGGCGCTGTCCCAGCCGATCGCCGGTGTGGTCTTCGTGCTGGACGGAGTGCTGATGGGAGCCGGGGACGGCCAGTACCTGGCCTGGGCCATGCTCATCACCCTGGCGGCCTTCGCTCCGGTCGCTCTGCTGGTTCCGGCATTCGGCGGCGGTCTGACGGCGCTGTGGTGGGCGATGGCCCTGATGATGACCGTTCGCATGGCGACGCTCTGGCTGCGCACCCGGTCGGGCCGGTGGATCGTCACCGGTGCCACTCGCTGACCCATCGGCCGGCGCCCCGTTTCACGTGAAACAGCAAAGGGCCGTACCCGCGGGGTACGGCCCTTCACCTGCTCTGGTGAGCTGTGCCCTTAGGCAGCAACAACCTCGATGCCGAGCTGAGCAGCGACCTCGGGGTGCAGACGCACGGACACCTGGTGCCCGCCGAGCGTCTTGATCGGCGAGCCGAGCTCGACGCGACGCTTGTCGACGTCGGGGCCACCGGCAGCCTTGATCGCCGAGGCGATGTCGGCCGGGGTCACGGAGCCGAAGAGACGGCCGGCGTCGCCGGAGCGAACGGCCAGACGGACCTTCACGGCCTCGAGCTTGGTCTTGATCTCGTTGGCCTGCTCGATCGTGGCGATCTCGTGGATCTTGCGGGCGCGGCGGATCTGCGCCACGTCCTTCTCGCCACCCTTGGTCCAGCGGATGGCAAAGCCACGCGGAACCAGGTAGTTACGGGCGTACCCGTCCTTGACGTCGACGACGTCGCCCGCAGCACCGAGGCCGGAGACCTCGTGGGTGAGGATGATCTTCATGATTCGGTCACCCTTCCCTTATCGCGCGGTGGACGTGTAGGGCAGCAGCGCCATCTCACGGCTGTTCTTGACGGCCGTGGCGACGTCACGCTGGTGCTGCGTGCAGTTGCCGGTCACGCGGCGGGCACGGATCTTGCCGCGGTCGGAAATGAACTTCCGCAGCATGTTCGTGTCCTTGTAGTCCACGTACTGGGTCTTGTCCTTGCAGAACGCGCAGACCTTCTTCTTAGGCTTGCGCACAGGCGGCTTCGCCATGGTGTTTCTCCTGTGTGATCAAGAAGTGGGGGTACGAGCTGCCCTAGAAGGGAGGCTCGTCCGAGTAGCCGCCGCCGGAGCCGCCGGAGCTTCCGCCCCAACCGCCTCCGCCTTGCTGGCCCCCGCCCTGCTGACCGCCGGACGGAGCGCTCGTGGCCCACGGGTCGTCGGCGGGAGCGCCGCCGCCGCCCTGCTGGCCACTGCCACCGGGACCGCCGCCCCAGTTGCCGCCGCCCTGCTGGCCGCCGCCGTATCCACCCTGGCCGCCCTGGCCACCGCGACCGGTGGTCTTGGTGACCTTGGCCGTGGCGTTCTTGAGGCTGGGGCCGACTTCCTCGACATCCAGCTCGTAGACCGTGCGCTTGACGCCCTCGCGGTCTTCGTACGACCGCTGCTTCAGCCGGCCCTGCACGACAACGCGCATGCCTCGCTGGAGCGACTCGGCGACGTTCTCCGCCGCCTGCCGCCAGACCGAGCAGGTGAGGAACAGGCCTTCGCCGTCCTTCCACTCATTGGTCTGCCGGTCAAAGATGCGGGGAGTGGACGCGACACGGAACTTCGCGACCGCCGCACCGGACGGGGTGAAGCGCAGCTCGGGGTCGTCGACGAGATTGCCGACGACCGTGATGACGGTCTCGCCTGCCATGGGTGAACCTCTCGGCGGGGATTGCTTCTGGCTGCTTGCTGCTACTCGGACCCGATGACCGCTGAGCTAGATGCTCAGTGGATCTCGGGACGGAGGACCTTGGTCCGGAGGACCGACTCGTTCAGGTTCATCTGGCGGTCGAGCTCCTTGACGACCGCAGGCGAGGCCTGCAGGTCGATGACCGAGTAGATGCCCTCGGGCTTCTTCTTGATCTCGTAAGCGAGACGACGACGGCCCCAGGTGTCGACCTTCTCAACCTTTCCATCGCCCTCACGGACGACGGAGAGGAAGTTCTCGATCAGCGGGGAGACAGCGCGCTCCTCGAGATCGGGGTCGAGGATGACCATCACCTCGTAGTGACGCATGTGGAACCCACCTCCTTTGGACTCAGCGGCCACGGTCGTTCCGTGGCAGGAGGGTCGTGATGCGTGAGCATTCAGTGTCTCCGAGTGGAACAGCCACCACTGACAACGCCCTCCTTCGAGAGGGGGCTGACGTGCTGGCCTGGGCAGACACCGGTGCAGACCGTACAGAGTACCCGCACACCGGCTTCCGGTTGAAATCCGGTGGTCAGGAGACGCAATCTGGACACATCGGATGTGAGTGGCGCCACAACGCGCCACCTTCCGGCCAGGAGGTCTCCATGGCACAGGCAATACGATCCCGTCCCCGTCCCCGGATTTCCCTTCTCGCCACGGACGGCAGGCCCCACCCGCTCCAGGAGACCCTGGTGGCGGCGACGCTCGTCCTCGGGGCGCTCGCCTTCGTGACGGCGATGTTCCACAACCTGCATCTGATCAGTTCGTGGGCCGGACTCATCGGAATCCTGGTGGGTGCGTACGGGCAGTACGTCTCGGTGACCACGCGCGAGCGGTTCCCCCTGATCATCGGCATGGGCGCGTCCGCCATCGGGTTCTTCCTGGGCATGGCCCACGGTGGCCTCTTCGGCGGCTTGGTGGGCTGATCCGCGACAGATACGACCAGACACATACGACCAGATACAGCCGGTAGCGCGACGCCCGGCGCGAGGAGCCCCGAGGGCCCTGGCGCCGGGCATCGGGCGGGAACGGGTCCATCCGCTCCCCAAAAGGGGCGGGACCTTGCCGGTCCGTCCCGGCGGGGGCGGACCGGCAAGGTCCCATAGGGCCAGACGGCGCGCTCCCCGGTCGCAGTAGGCTTCGGCGCGAGAGCCGGAGCCCCTGACCGATGGGGACACACCTGCCGAGGAGCGCCCCGCATGAGCCTGACCCTGAGGACCATCAGCCGAGAGCAGCATCTGGCGTACATCCAGAACCTGCCCGCGGCGAGTCACATGCAGGTCCCGGCATGGGCAGATGTGAAGGCCGAGTGGCGCTCGGAGAGTCTGGGCTGGTTCGACAAGAGCGGGCAGCTCGTCGGCGTCGGCCTGGTGCTCTACCGGCAGTTGCCCAAGATCAAGCGCTATCTCGCCTATCTGCCCGAGGGCCCGGTCATCAACTGGTACGCCCCGAATCTGGACGACTGGCTCCAGCCGATGCTGACGCATCTCAAGCAGCAGGGCGCCTTCTCCGTGAAGATGGGTCCGCCGGTCGTCATCCGCCGCTGGGACTCCGCCGCCATCAAGTCGGGCATCCAGGACCCGGACGTGAAGCGACTGCGCGACGTCGAGGCCACCCACATCGAGCCGCGTGCCTTCGAAGTCGCGGACCGGCTGCGGAAGATGGGCTGGCAGCAGGGCGAGGACGGCGGTGCCGGATTCGGTGACGTACAGCCCCGCTACGTGTTCCAGGTGCCGCTGGCGAACCGGTCGCTCGAAGACGTCCACAAGGGCTTCAACCAGCTGTGGCGACGCAACATCAAGAAGGCCGAGAAGGCCGGCGTCGAGGTCGTCCAGGGCAGCTACGCGGAGCTCGACGAGTGGCAGCGGCTGTACGAGATCACCGCCGAGCGGGACCGCTTCCGTCCGCGTCCGGTGGGCTACTTCCAGCGCATGTGGACGGCCCTCAACACTGAGGACCCCAACCGGATGCGGCTGTACTTCGCCCGGCACGAGGGCGAGAACGTCGCGGCCGCGACCATGCTGATCGTCGGCGGGCACGTCTGGTACTCGTACGGTGCGTCCGCCAACCACAAGCGCGAGGTCCGGCCCTCGAACGCGATGCAGTGGCGGATGCTGCGCGACGCGTACGCCATGGGGGCCACCGTCTACGACCTGCGTGGCATCTCCGACTCGCTGGACGAGACCGACCACCTCTTCGGCCTGATCCAGTTCAAGGTCGGCACCGGCGGGCAGGCGGCCGAATACCTCGGAGAGTGGGACTTCCCGCTCAACAAGCTGCTGCACAAGGCACTCGACATATACATGTCGCGCCGCTGACAGGCACCGTCCCGCTGACTGAACCGGCTTCATTCGTTTCAATGGGGCTTCGGCTCCGCACACCTCCCACACACCGCAGCCACCAGAAGGGTTCCGGACCGGCCATGGCGCTCTCCCTCTACGTCGACACCGCGCGCTGGCGGGCGCACCAGAAATCCGTCCTCGACCAGTTCCCCGGCCTCGTCCCGGTCTGCAAGGGCAACGGATACGGCTTCGGTCACGAGCGCCTCGCCGACGAGGCCATCCGCTTCGGCTCCGACATGCTCGCCGTCGGAACCACCTATGAAGCGGCCCGCATCAAGGACTGGTTCAGCGGCGACCTGCTGGTCCTCACCCCGTTCCGCCGGGGCGAGGAGCCGGTGCCGCTGCCCGACCGGGTCATCCGGTCCGTCTCCTCCGTGGACGGCGTGCACGCCCTGGTGGGCGCACGGGTCGTCATCGAGTGCATGAGCTCGATGAAGCGCCACGGGGTCAAGGAGGAGGAGCTCGGGCAGCTGCACGCCGCCATCGAGGACGTACGTCTCGAAGGCTTCGCCCTGCACCTGCCGCTGGACCGCACGGACGGCTCGGACGCGGTCGAGGAAGTGATCGGCTGGATGGACCGGCTGCGCGCGGCCCGGCTGCCGCTGCACACCATGTTCGTCAGCCATCTGCGCGCCGAGGAGCTGGGCCGGCTCCAGCGGCAGTTCCCGCAGACCCGTTTCCGCGCCCGCATCGGCACCCGGCTGTGGCTCGGCGACCACGAGGCAACGGAGTACCGGGGCGCCGTTCTGGACGTCACGCGTGTCGCCAAGGGCGACCGTTTCGGCTACCGCCAGCAGAAGGCCGCCTCGGACGGCTGGCTGGTGGTCGTCGCGGGCGGTACGTCGCACGGTGTGGGCCTGGAAGCCCCGAAGGCCCTGCACGGTGTGATGCCACGCGCCAAGGGCGTCGCCCGCGCGGGCCTGGCCACCGTCAACCGGAACCTGTCCCCGTTCGTCTGGGCCGGCAAGCAGCGCTGGTTCGCCGAACCGCCGCACATGCAGGTGTCGATCCTGTTCGTCCCGTCGGACGCGCAGGAGCCGAAGGTGGGCGACGAGCTGGTGGCCCATCTGCGCCACACGACCACCCAGTTCGACCGTCTCGTCGACCACTAGGGCCGGCCACTGGCGTCGACCGCCCCGTCGGCCACTGGCGGGCGGCAAGGTGCCGGGGCGCTTTCCGGAGACCCGGAGAGCGCCCCGTCTCAGTCGGCGACCGGTCCGTGCGCCGTGTCCCATTCCGCCTGCGGCCCTTCCACGGCGGCCACGGCATGGTGCGGCGGACGCGCCGCCCGCCCCAGCACGAACACGTCCCGGGCGCCGTCGAGCACTCCGCCGGACGGATCGTCCGACCCGTCGCGTCGTACGACGTCCCGCTCCGGCATGAGGATGTCCCGTACGACAACGGCGCAGAGGTACAGCGTGCCCAGCAGATGCAGGGCGATCGCCAGCTGATACCCCTCCGTGGGAAGCCCCTGGTGCTTGTCCCCGCTCGTCGTGTACGCGAGGTACATCCAGATGCCCAGGAAGTACATGACTTCGCACGCCTGCCAGATCAGGAAGTCGCGCCAGCGCGGCCTGGCGAGGGCGGCCAGGGGGATCAGCCACAGCACGTACTGCGGCGAGTAGACCTTGTTGACGAGGATGAACGCGGCGACGACGAGGAAGACGAGCTGCGCGAAACGCGGTCTGCGCGGCGCCATCAGCGTCAGCGCACCGATGGCCGCGCACAGCAGGACCGTCACCAGGGTCGAGACGGTGTTGACGGTCGCGACCTCGATGGGCTGGCCGGTGCGCTGGGTGATGATCAGCCAGAAGGAGCCGAAGTCGATGCCCCGTTCCTCGCTGAACGTGTAGAACTTCTTCCACCCCTCGGGGGCGTAGATCATCACCGGCAGATTCGCCACCAGCCAGGACAGGGCCGCCCCGAGCGTCGCCAGGCCGAACTGCCGCCATTTACCGGCCCGCCAGCACAGTACGAAGACGGGGCCCAGCAGGAACACCGGATAGAGCTTGGCGGCCGTGGCGAGCCCGATGAGGATGCCGAACGCCAGCGTCCGGCCGCGGGACCACATGAGCATCGCCGCGGCCGTCAGCGCGACGGCCAGCAGGTCCCAGTTGATCGTCGCGGTGAGCGCGAAGGCCGGCGCGAGGGCGACCAGCAGTCCGTCCCAGGGGCGGCGCCGGTGCGTACGGGCGACGCAGACCGCGATGATCACGGCGCAGATCATCAGCATGCCCGCGTTGACCATCCAGTACATCTGCTCACGGTGCTGGATGGATCCGCCCGGCGTCAGCCAGGACGCGATCTGCATGAACACACCCGTCAGAACGGGGTACTCCAGGTACTGCATGTCGCCGGGCAGCCGGTCGAAGTACGGCACGAGGCCCTCGGAGAAGCCACGTGCGACATAGAGATGCGGAATGTCCGAGTAGCAGGCGTGCGTGTACTGCGAACCGGCACCCCTGAACCACGCCCAGTTGTAGCAGGGCAGCTTCTGCACCATGCCGAGCGCGAACATCCCGAGGGCCGCCAGCGCGACGACGCCCACGGGCGTGAGTGCCGTGCTGCCGAGACGTGCCCAGCGCCCCGACCGCCCGCCGATCAGCTCACTGCCGGCCTCGGCGATCTCGTCCTGGTGCGTGGGCCGTACGACGGGCCGTTCCTCGTGCACACTCGTGTCTTCTGCGCTTGGCATGCCGCTCATCCTGCCGTACGGGACTGAGGGAACGACGAGGGCCGCCGCACCGTGTGGTGCGGCGGCCCTCATGACCGGGTCGGGTCGCCGGTCCGTCCGGGCGGACCGGCGTCAGCCGGACGGGCCCCCGAAGATCCCGCCACCATTCGGGTTGCCGTTGCCATTGCCGTTGCCGTTGCCATTTCCGTTGCCGCCCTCCGGCGGGGGTGACGGGGGCGGGCTGCCGCCGGGACCGCCGTCGGTTCCGCCGTTCGCAGCACCGGCATTGGTTCCGCCGTTGTCGTTCTGGCAGTTCCAGTCCCATGCGCCACAGGTTTCGGTGGGGTCGGGCACCGGCGGGGACGGAGGCGTCGAGGGCCGCTCGGACGGCTTCTTGGGCGGCGAGGGCGAATCCTCCTTGGTGGGCGTCGGCCTGGGGCTCTGTGCGCCGCCGCCGTAGACCTTCTCACCGATCGGCGACGGCTCCGGGAAGGTCAGGGCCGGCTGGCCCTTCAGCGCGCCCGCCATGTAGTCGTGCCAGATCTGGGCCGGGAACGAAGCACCGTGGATCGTCTTCTCACCACCCGTGCCGTACATCTTCTGGAACTCGCGGTTCGCGTTCTTCTCGTTGTCGTCGAGCCGGTACATGCTGATGGCCGTCGACAGCTGCGGGGTGTAGCCGACGAACCAGGCCGACTTGTTGTCGTCCGTCGTACCCGTCTTGCCCGCCACGTCGCGGCCGGGCAGCTGCGCGGGGGTACCGGTGCCCTTCTCGACGACGTTCTTCAGGACATCGGTGACGTTGTCGGCGATGTCGGCACCGAAGGCACTCTTGGTGACTGCCTTGTGCCGGTAGATGACATCGCCCTCGTACTTCACCTCGGTGACCGAGAAGGGCTCGCGCTGCTGCCCGCTGGCGGCGAAGGTCGCATACGCGCCGGCCATGCGGATCGCGCTGGGCGAGGACGTACCGATGGAGAACGACGGCACATTCGAGTCGGCCATGTTGTTGTCGTCCTTGAGCCCCGCGGCTATGGCTATGTCCTTCACCTTGTCGGTGCCGACATCCATGCCGAGCTGCACGTACGGGGAGTTGGCGGACCACTGCATCGCCTCACGAAGGGTGATGTTGCCCTTCGACTCATGGCCGTCGTTGGCCTGTAGCCACTCTTTTCCGTTCTCGTCGGTCCAGATCTGGCCGTTGTACTTCTTGATCTTCAGTCTGTCGTTGGCGTTGTAGACACTCAGCGGCGAGACCTGCTCACGCTGCGACACGGCCTGGTCCGGGCCGAGCGCGGGGTCGCGCTTGCCGTACTCCATCGCCGCCGCGAGCACGAACGGCTTGAAGGTCGACCCGACCTGCGCGCCCGTGGGGTCGGCATTGTTGGTGTAGTGCTTGGTCGCGTCCTGACCACCGTAGATCGCCACGATGGCGCCGGTCTTGGGATCCACCGACCCGCCGCCGAACTGGACATGGGTGTCCGTCTGCGGGCGCTCCTTCGGCTTGATCTTGTCGTCGTAGACCTTCTGGACCGCGGCGTCGAGCTCCTTGACCTTCTTCTTGTTGAAGGTGGTGTGGATCTCGTAGCCGCCCTGGGCGAGCTTCTCCGCCGTGACGCCCTTGTCGTTGTTGTTGAGGAAGTACGACTTGGCGAGGTCGACCAGATAGCCGGTCTGGCCGCCCAGCTGGGCATTCTTCTTCGGCGGAACGGGCATCGGAAACTCGGTGTACTTGGCGCGCTCCTCGGGCGAAAGGCGCTTGTCCTTCACCTCTTCGTCGAGGATCCACTTCCACCGCTTCTTGGCCCGTTCGGTGTTCTTCGCCTCGGTGGCCTGCGTGGCGTCGATCTCGGGGGCGCCCGCCGGGTC
This sequence comes from Streptomyces sp. NPDC087845, assembly GCF_044742755.1. Lineage (NCBI taxonomy): Bacteria > Bacillati > Actinomycetota > Actinomycetes > Kitasatosporales > Streptomycetaceae > Streptomyces > Streptomyces sp. NPDC087845. The sequence goes on along the minus strand of NZ_JBIUVC010000002.1, from coordinate 468,716 downwards.
GTAGTAGGTGGCCCCCTTGAGCAGCGTGGCCAGGAACGCGCACTGGCTGGCGTTCAGTTGGCTGGCGTCCTTGTTGTAGTACGTACGGGCCGCCGCCTGGATCCCCGACGCACCCCGCCCGTAGTACGAGATGTTGAGGTAGTCCCTGATGACGACCTTCTTGTCCATCTTGTTGGCGACCTTGAGCGTGATGAAGAGTTCCTGGAACTTCCGGCTCAGGGTCTGGTCCTGGGACAGGTAGGAGTTCTTCACGTACTGCTGGGTGATCGTCGATCCGCCCTGGGTCTCGCCGCCCGACGCCATGTTGTACAGGGCGCGGGCGATGCCCATGGGGTCGATACCCCGGTCGTGGTCGAAGGACTTGTTCTCGGCCGAGATGACCGCGTTCCGCATGGCTTCGGGGATCTGCTCGTACCCGATGATCTGACGGTTGACCTCACCGCCCGTGGCGACCATCTGCGTGCCGTCGTCCCAGAAATAGACGTTGTTCTGCGCTTTCGCGGTGTCCTTCACCTGGGGCGTGGTGACCATCGCGTACGCGAGGCCGGCCAGGCCCATCAGCAGGCCGAGGAAGCCGATGCAGAGGCTGGAGACGAGCTTCCACGACGGCACCCAGCGCCGCGCGCCGTACTTCCCGGCGCGCGGGTAGTCGATGAAGCGCTTCTTGACAGGGCGCTGACCACCGCGGCCGCGCCCCCGGCCCGGGCCCTCGTGTCCGTCGCCGCCGCTGCCTCCGCGCCGACGGCCACCGCCACCGCCGCCACCGCGGCCGCCACCTCGCTGGGCGGCCCGTCTGGCCGCTGCACGCCCGCCGTACGGGCTTTCCCCGCCCTGCGAATCGGCCGGTGATTCAGAAGTTACTCCGCGTGACGGAGCGGCGCGGCGTCCTGAGGACTGCTGGGCGGCTCGTCTGGCCGCTGCACGCCCGCCACCTTGCGGTTGCGGCGTTTTGCGACGGTGCTCGCTCATGGAACGACTACTCCTCGGGCAGGCGAGAGCGCCTGGAAGCGGCAGTTGAGATCCGGTCCCCCCGAATGACGGACCAGCCCTGCGACAGGCTCATCCGCAGCGCATCCGGCTGGCCCGCGAAGACTGACGCGCGCGGCCGTCTCACGGTTCCCGGTGGTCTGCATGCCGCACAGACTACGCACGGTCAAAACCCTCCTAGGGCCGAACTTCACCCCAAACAACGCAAGTCGGTGCCTACGAATTCACGATGTGACGCCGTTCACGATGACCCCCCTTGTCGCAGCGCGGCGACCGATCTATCGTCGTGATGTATCGAGTCGATACATCAGCTCGGTACATCAGCTCGGCACAGGGCTCCGCAAGGGCACTCGGACAGGAAGGAGGCGAAGGTGAGCAGACGCTCCGGCATCCTCGAATTCGCCGTCCTCGGTCTGCTCCGCGAATCCCCGATGCACGGGTACGAGCTGCGCAAACGCCTCAACACTTCGCTGGGCATCTTCCGCGCCTTCAGCTACGGCACCCTCTACCCCTGCCTCAAGACGCTGGTCGCCAACGGCTGGTTGATCGAGGAACCGGGAACCGCTCCGGCCGCCCTTCCGCCTGCCGCCGGCCGTGCGGTCGCCCCCGCGTCCTCACTCGCCGGGCGCCGCGCCAAGATCGTCTACCGGCTGACTGCGGAAGGTAAGGAGCACTTCGAGGAGCTGCTTTCGCACACCGGCCCCGATTCCTGGGAGGACGAGCACTTCGCAGCCCGTTTCGCCTTCTTCGGGCAGACGGAGCACGAAGTGCGGATGCGGGTGCTGGAAGGCCGACGGAGCCGGCTGGAGGAGCGCCTGGAGAAGATGCGGGCCTCTCTGGCCCGCACCCGCGAGCGCCTCGACGACTACACACTTGAGCTGCAGCGACACGGCATGGAGTCCGTGGAGCGCGAAGTGCGCTGGCTGAACGAGCTCATCGAGAGCGAGCGGTCGGGACGGGATCAGCGACGATCCTCGCCCGGGAGCGAAGCTCAGCAGAACACAGCAGGAGCGACGGACGGCCTGCCCCGGCATCGGGGGAACACCCCGCCGGATCCGTCCGACGACACCTCAAAGTGAGGTCCCCGCAGATCCGCGGGGCTTCATCGGGAACATCCATTACACACAGGGAGCAACCGGAATGGGTTCGGTTCGCGTAGCCATCGTCGGCGTGGGCAACTGCGCCGCCTCGCTGGTCCAGGGCGTCGAGTACTACAAGGACGCCGATCCGGCCGGCAAGGTGCCCGGTCTGATGCACGTCCAGTTCGGCGACTACCACGTGCGGGACGTCGAGTTCGTCGCTGCCTTCGACGTCGACGCGAAGAAGGTCGGCCTCGACCTCGCGGACGCCATCGGTGCGAGCGAGAACAACACCATCAAGATCGCCGACGTTCCCAGCACCGGCGTGACCGTCCAGCGCGGCCACACCCACGACGGCCTGGGCAAGTACTACCGCCAGACCATCGAGGAGTCGGCCGAGGCCCCGGTCGACATCGTCCAGGTCCTCAAGGACCGCAAGGTCGACGTCCTCGTCTGCTACCTGCCCGTCGGGTCCGAGGTCGCTGCGAAGTTCTACGCGCAGTGCGCCATCGACGCCAAGGTCGCGTTCGTCAACGCTCTCCCGGTCTTCATCGCCGGCACCAAGGAGTGGGCGGACAAGTTCACCGAGGCCGGTGTCCCGATCGTCGGCGACGACATCAAGTCGCAGGTCGGCGCCACCATCACCCACCGCGTGATGGCGAAGCTCTTCGAGGACCGGGGCGTCATCCTGGACCGCACGATGCAGCTGAACGTCGGCGGCAACATGGACTTCAAGAACATGCTCGAGCGTGAGCGCCTGGAGTCCAAGAAGATCTCCAAGACGCAGGCCGTCACCTCCCAGATCCGCGACCGCGAGCTCGGTGAGGACAACGTCCACATCGGTCCGTCGGACTACGTGGCCTGGCTGGACGACCGCAAGTGGGCCTACGTGCGCCTCGAGGGCCGCGCCTTCGGTGACGTTCCGCTGAACCTGGAGTACAAGCTGGAGGTCTGGGACTCCCCGAACTCCGCCGGTGTCATCATCGACGCCGTCCGCGCCGCGAAGATCGCCAAGGACCGCGGCATCGGCGGCCCGATCCTCTCCGCGTCCTCGTACTTCATGAAGTCCCCGCCGGTTCAGTACTTCGACGACGAGGCCCGCGAGAACGTCGAGAAGTTCATCAAGGGCGAGGTCGCCAACTGACGCGACCGGACACGGCGTGTCGACGCGGTTCGGTACTGAGCGACAACGCTCCGTCCCTTCCGCACCGTTGAGGGTCCCCGGGTCATCCACCCGGGGACCCTCGACGTATGTGACTCTTGATCACATGTCCGTCGTCGGTGATCTGCGCGTACTGCTGCGCCTTCGGAACTTCCGTCGTCTGCTCGCCGTGCGGCTTCTCTCCCAGTCCGCCGACGGCGTCTACCAGGTCGCGCTGGCGGCACACGTCGTCTTCTCCCCGGAGAAACAGGCATCGGCAGGGGCCATCGCCTCCGCCATGGCCGTGCTCCTGCTGCCGTACTCACTCATCGGCCCCTTCGCCGGCGTCCTGCTGGACCGCTGGCCACGCCGTCAGGTCTTTCTGTACGGCAATCTGCTGCGCGCCGCACTCGCCTGCTGCACCGCATTCCTGATCCTGGGTTCCGCACCCGATTGGCTCTTCTACGTCTCGGCGCTGTGCGTCACCGCGGTCAACCGCTTCGTGCTGGCCGGGCTCTCGGCCGCCCTGCCGCGTGTCGTCGACAAGGACCGGCTGGTGCTGGCCAACTCGCTCTCACCGACCGCGGGCACACTCGCCGCCACGGCCGGCGGCGGCCTCGCCTTCGTCGTACGGCTGGTGCTCGCCGACTCCGACGCGGCGGTGGTGCTGCTGGGCGCGGCGCTCTACCTCGCTTCGGCACTGGCCTCCCTGGGCCTCGCCACAGGGCTCCTCGGACCGGACCGGGACGGACGCCGCATCCGGCTGCGGAAGGCTCTGGCCATCACGGCGCGCGGACTCGCCGACGGGCTGCGCCATCTGGCGGAGCGGAAGCAGGCCACCCGCGCGCTGGCCGCCATGACCGTGATCCGCTTCTGCTACGGGGCGCTGACCGTGATGGTGCTGATGCTGTGCCGGTACGCCTGGTCCGACAGCGAATCCGAGGGCCTGGCCCTCCTCGGGCTGGCTGTGGGCATATCCGGTGCGGGATTCTTCGCGGCGGCCGTGATGACACCGTGGGCGGTGGGACGGCTCGGGCGGTTCCGCTGGATGGCCGTGTGCGCGGCGGCGGCCGCTGTCCTCGAACCCGCGCTGGGGCTGTGGTTCGTCCCCGTGCCGATACTCGTCGCGGCGTTCATCCTCGGGCTCGTCACTCAGGGGGCGAAGATCGCGACCGACACAGTGGTGCAGACCTCGGTGGACGACGCCTTCCGCGGCCGGGTCTTCTCCCTCTACGACGTGCTGTTCAACGTCGCGTTCGTGGGCGCTGCCGCGGTCTCCGCCCTGATGCTGCCTCCTGATGGTCGGTCGTTCGTGGTGGTGATCGGGGTGGCGGTGCTCTATGCGGCCGTCGCCGCACCGCTGTTCCGGTGGGGCCGTGCCGAGAGGGCGCTCTGACCTGTGCGCGAGGGGTGCTGTTTCACGTGAAACAGCACCCCTCGCCGCAGCGGGGGCGGTCATGTTTCACGTGAAACATGACCGCCCCCGTTCCCGGTGCGCGCCGATCGAGCCTCCAGCGGTCTCAGTTCTGCGCGGCCCACCACTTCTTGAGCTTCTCGACCGCCACGTCATGCCCCATCGGCCCATGCTCCAGCCGCAGCTCCAGAAGGAACGCGTAAGCCTTGCCGATCACCGGCCCCGGGCCGACACCCAGGGTCTTCATGATCTCGTTGCCGTCCAAGTCGGGCCGGATGGCATCCAGCTCCTCCTGCTCCTGCAGCTGCGCAATGCGCTCCTCGAGCCCGTCATAGGTCCGCGAGAGGGCGGCGGCCTTGCGCTTGTTCCGCGTGGTGCAGTCCGAGCGGGTCAGCTTGTGCAGTCGCTCCAGCAGCGGGCCCGCATCACGCACGTACCGGCGCACTGCGGAGTCGGTCCACTCACCGTCGCCGTAGCCATGGAAGCGCAGATGAAGCTCCACGAGCTTCGAGACGTCCTTGACCATGTCGTTGGAGTACTTGAGCGCGGTCATCCGCTTCTTGGTCATCTTGGCGCCCACCACCTCGTGGTGATGGAACGAGACGCGCCCGTCCTTCTCGAAGCGCCGCGTCCTCGGCTTGCCGATGTCATGGAGGAGAGCGGCAAGGCGCAGAACCAGATCGGGGCCGTCCTCCTCCATGCCGATCGCCTGCTCAAGGACGGTCAGCGAGTGCTCGTAGACATCCTTGTGACGGTGATGCTCGTCACTCTCCAGCCGTAGGGCCGGGAGCTCCGGCAGCACCTGCTGCGCCAGACCCGTGTCGACGAGCAGCGCCAGACCCTTGCGGGGGTTGGCGGAGAGCAGCAGTTTGTTGAGCTCCTCCCTGACCCGCTCGGCGGAGACGATCTCGATGCGCGCGGCCATTTCCGTCATCGCCGCGACCACATCGGGAGCGACGTCGAAGTCCAGCTGCGCGGCGAAGCGAGCGGCACGCAGCATGCGCAGCGGATCGTCGGAGAAGGATTCCTCAGGTGTGCCGGGGGTGCGCAGCACCCGCTGGGCCAGGTCCTCAAGGCCGCCGTGGGGGTCGACGAAGTCTTTCTGAGGAAGCGCGACGGCCATCGCGTTGACCGTGAAGTCACGACGGACGAGGTCTTCCTCGACGGATTCGCCGTAGGACACCTCGGGCTTGCGCGAGGTCCTGTCGTACGCCTCCGACCGGTATGTGGTGACTTCGATCTGGTAGCCGTCCTTCTGGACACCCACGGTGCCGAAGGCGATCCCGACCTCCCACACCGAGTCGGCCCACGGCCTGACGATCTTCAGTACGGCCTCGGGGCGGGCGTCGGTCGTGAAGTCCAGGTCGTTCCCGAGCCTGCCGAGCAGCGCGTCCCGGACCGAGCCGCCGACCAGAGCGAGACTGAATCCGGCATCCTGGAAACGGCGGGCGAGATCGTCGGCGACCGGTGACACCCGCAGCAGTTCGCTGACTGCGCGGTGCTGCACCTGGGTCAGGGCACGGGAGCTGTCTTCATTGGCGTTCGACACAACTGAAAAGGGTACGTGCCCGGACCGGCCCGGTCGTCCTGGTTTCGTCCCGTCCTGCGAGACTCTTCCGATCATGTAGCGGACTCCCCAGCACTTGATGCCCGCGCACATCGTTACCATGCGGGGACGCAGCAACCGACAACCATCGACACCAGCTGACGACGACGAGGGACGGGTAGGCGCGTGGCCGAGGCGGCACACATTCAGGGGATCGGTCCCTCTCCTGCCCGCCGGTGGCTGCGGCGCACAGCCGCCCTGATCATCGGGGCACCGCTCGTCGCAACGCTGCTGGCCGGGCCGACCGCATCCGCCGCGCAGGCCGGCGGGACGGCCAAGGTCCGCGGCGTCTCCGACACGGTCGACGTGTCCCTGAACACCGTTTCCCCGAGCGCACCGGTCAAGGGGGACACACTCACCGTCTCCGGCACCGTGACCAACCGGGGCAAGGAGACGATCACACAGGCGGAGGTCGACCTGCGGGTGGGCCCGAGGCTCTACGGCAGGACGGCGGTCGACACCGCCGCCAAGCGCACCGGGTACGTCCCCGGCAGCGACCCCGCCCCGCTCGGCGGCAAGTACACGGTCAAACTCGCGAAGCTCCCTTCCGGAATCAGCCAGGACTTCACGCTGTCCGTCCCGGTCGGCAAGTTGGGGCTCGGCGACGACGGCGTCTACCAGCTCGGGGTCTCACTGTCGGGGCAGACCCCCCGCGCCCGTTACGACCAGGTGCTGGGGATCCAGCGCACCTTCCTGCCCTGGCAGGAGGGGCAGCGCGACTCCAGGACGAAGGTCACCTACCTCTGGCCACTCATCGCATCACCCCACGTCACCGCCGAAACCGGCTCCGACGATCAGCAGACACCCGTGTTCGCGGACGACGACCTGGCCGCCGAGCTCGCCCCGGGAGGCCGCCTCGAACAGCTGGTCTCGCTGGGCAGCCAGCTGCCCGTGACGTGGGTCATCGACCCGGATCTGCTGGCCAGCATCGACGCGATGGCACGGAACTACCGCGTGAAATCCGGCGACACCACGGTCGCCGGGAAGAACCAGGCCGTCGCCAAGCAGTGGCTCACCTCGCTGGAGGCCGCGGTATCCGACGGCAAGGTCATCGCGCTGCCGTTCGCCGACCCCGATCTGGCGTCCCTCGCCCACCGTGGCAAGAACGTGTCGGGCACCCTCAGCCACCTCCAGACCGCCACGGATGTGGCCGGGACGACGGTGCAGACCATCCTGCATGTGAAGCCGTCGACCGACTTCGCCTGGCCCGTCGACGGGGCGATCGACCCGTCGATCGTCGACGTCGCCACCTCGGCCGGCGCGCACAACGTGATCGCCCGCAGCGACAGCCTCCAGGAGACCGACAGGCTGCCGTACACGCCGACCTCGGCCCGTCCCATCGGCGGCGGCACCACCGCCGTGGTGGCCGACGCCCGGCTCTCCACGGCCTTCCAGGGCGATATGTCGAAGGCGGGGAAATCCACCCTGGCCGTACAGAAGTTCCTCGCACTGACCCTCGCACTGGCCGATCAGGACACGGACGAGGAACGGAGCATCGTCGTCGCGCCGCAGCGCATGCCGACGGTCGCCCAGGCCCAGTCGATGGCCCACGCCCTGCACGCCCTCGACGACGAACGCTGGACCCAGCCCCTCGGGCTCGTGGACGCGGCCGAGGCGAAGCCCGACGCGGACGCGACGACCAGCGTCCCCGGGTCCTCCCAGTACCCGAAGAAGCTCCGCAGCCAGGAGCTGCCCACCCAGGCCTTCCAGGACATCAAGTCCACCCAGGCCTCGCTCAACAACTTCCAGGTCATCCTCACCCACCCCGAGCGGGTGGTGACCCCCTTCGGCAATGCGGTCAACCGGTCCATGTCGACGTCGTGGCGTGGCAGGCCACTGGAGGCCCAGCAGTACCGGGACTCGGTACGCACCTATCTGCAGGGCCTCATCAACGAGGTCCAGCTCATCTCGAAGTCGGACGTCACCCTGTCCGGCCGCAGCGCCACGATCCCCGTGACCGTGCAGAACAGGCTGTTGCAGGGCGTGGACCACCTGGTCCTCCGGCTGAAGTCGGAGAACGCGACCCGGCTCAAGCTGAACGACGGCGGAGCCGTGGCGGAGCAGCCGATCCGTATCGCCGGCGGCCACAGCCAGTCCGTGAAGTTCGACGCCGCGGCCAACGTCAACGGCCAGGTCCAGATGACCGCACAGCTCTACACCGAGGACGGCACTCCCTACGGCGGGGAGATGACCTTCACCGTGAAGGTCTCCGAGCTCACACCGACCGTGCTGCTGGTGATCGCCGGCGGGCTGCTGCTCCTGGTCCTCGCAGGCATCAGGATGTACACCCAGCGCAAGCGGGCCAACGCCGGCGGCACGGACGGGGGCGACGGCAGCGATCCCGAGCAGCCGAGTGACCCGACACCGGACACCGGTCCGGAAAGCGGGGCGCCGTCGGGCCCGGGTGAGAAAGTGGAACGTTGAGCGATGTCTGTCGTGGCCGGTCGGCCGGGGACGATGAGGTGGGGTTTCGATGAACGCGCCGTACGACGGTGACCGCGGTCAGGGTGCGGGCGGAGCCGGGTCTTCCGGTGGCTCCCCGGTCCCTCCCGGACCGGACCAGTTTCCGCCGACGCCCGATCCGTACCTTCAGTCCGCGTACGACTACGACCCCTACCGGGCTCAGGATCTGTCCGTCCAGGACCCGGTGACCGAGGCGCTGTACGACCGCGCCGCGCACCCGCCGCCGCCCCCCGGCACCTACCAGCAGCCCCAGCCGCTCTACCAGCAGCCGCCCGCGGCGCAGTACGCACCCGACCCGCGCGTCTGGGCCCAGACCCCACCGCCCGAGCCCGACGGGCCGTCGCGGCACCTGCCGTACGGCGACAACCCGGCGACCACCCAGTTCGTCGGGGTCGACGATCTCGTCAGCCAGGCGTCCGACGTCCGTGAGCAGCCGGACGCCTTCGCACATCTGTTCCGGGACCAGGAGGGCCCGGCGGGTTCCTCGCCCGTCCCTGCCGCCCCCGAGCCCGCCCCGGCGCCCGCACCGCCCAAGTCCGGTGGACGCGCCTCCGGCGTGCTGAAGTCCAGCGCACTGATGGCGGCCGGCACGCTGGTGTCCCGGCTCACCGGATTCGTCCGCACGCTTGTGATGACCGCCGCGCTCGGTGCGGCACTGCTCGGCGACAGCTTCATCATCGCGTACACCCTGCCGACGATGATCTACATCCTCACCGTCGGCGGCGGGCTGAACTCGGTCTTCGTTCCCCAGCTCGTCCGTTCCATGAAGGACGACGAGGACGGCGGCGAAGCCTACGCCAACCGGCTGCTGACCCTCGTGATGGTCGCGCTCGGAGTGATCGTCACGATCGCCGTCTTCGCCGCGCCGTGGCTGATCCACATGATGTCGCCGACGATCGCCAGGGACACGGCGGCCAACAGCGTCGCGGTGACGTTCGCCCGGTACTGCGTGCCGACCATCTTCTTCATGGGCGTGCACGTCGTGATGGGCCAGATCCTCAACGCCCGCGGCAGGTTCGGCGCGATGATGTGGACCCCGGTCCTCAACAACATCGTCATGATCTTCACGTTCGGCATGTTCATCTGGGTCTACGGCACCTCCGCCGAATCCCAGATGGGGGTCCAGACGATCCCGCCGGAGGGCGTGCGGCTCCTGGGCATCGGCACGCTGCTCGGTCTGGTCGTCCAGGCCCTGGCCATGGTCCCGTATCTGCGGGAGGCGGGTTTCCGCTTCCGTCCGCGCTTCGACTGGAAGGGGCACGGGCTCGGCAAGACGGTCAAGCTGGCCAAGTGGACCGTCCTGTTCGTGCTGGCCAACCAGGCAGGCGTGCTCGTCGTCACCCAGCTCGCGACGTCGGCCGGCAAGCTGTCCGGCAAGGACGGCGCCGGTTTCCTCGCGTACTCCAACGCCCAGCTCATCTGGGGCATGCCGCAGGCGATCATCACCGTGTCGGTCATGGCCGCTCTGCTGCCCCGCATCTCCCGCGCCGCCCACGACGACGACCCGGGCGCCGTACGCGACGACATCTCTCAGGGGCTGCGGAACTCGGCCGTGGCGATCGTGCCGGTGGCCTTCATGTTCCTCGCCCTCGGCCTGCCGATGTGCACCCTGCTGTACGCCTCCGCGGGCACCGAAGCGGCCCGGTCCATGGGCTTCATCCTCATGGCCTTCGGTCTCGGCCTGATCCCGTATTCCGTGCAGTACGTGGTGCTGCGAGGCTTCTACGCCTACGAGGACACCCGCACGCCCTTCTACAACACGGTCATCGTCGCCGCGGTCAACGCGGCTGCCTCGATCCTCTGCTACATGATCCTGCCGGCCCAGTGGGCCGTGGTCGGCATGGCTGCCTCGTACGGGCTCGCCTACGCCGTCGGCGTGGGCATCGCCTGGCGACGGCTCCGCAACCGGCTGGGCGGCGATCTGGACGGCTCCCACGTCGTGCGCACCTATGCCCGTCTGTGCCTGGCCGCCATCCCGGCGGCGGCGCTCGGCGGTGGCGTCGGCTTCGCTGTCCTCATGGGACTCGGCGAAGGTGCCTTCGGGTCACTCGTCGCGCTGATCTGCGGTGGGGCCGTTCTGCTGGGAGTCTTCTTCCTCGCTGCCAAGCGGATGCGAATCGAAGAGATCAACGGCATGGTCGGCATGGTTCGAGGGCGGCTCGGGCGCTGAGGAACACAGCCGCACAACCATCACCGCCCCTTGCGTGTCGTGCATAGCGCCGGAGTGTGGGCACAATTGGCATGACTGTGCAGAGCTGGCTGGCATCGCGCAACGGATGGGGAGGCAGGAACGACGGTGGCGGAACGTAGCACGGCTGCCGTCGACGTGGCCGACAACAGCGGTGATGAACCGCTGGCCGCCAAGGCGGACGAGGCCACGACCGACGGGACGGCGGAAGCTCAGGACACAACGGGCACAGAGCAGCAGGAAACGGACGGTGAGCACATCAGCTCCGAGACCGCCCTGCCGAGCCCCGATCTGCACAGCGGACACAAACTTGCCAGACGCTACCGGCTCGAAGAGTGCGTCACCCGTCTGGACGGGTTCAGCAGCTGGCGCGCGGTCGACGAGAAGCTGCGCCGCGCGGTCGGCGTCCATCTGCTTCCCGCAGACCACCCCCGAGCCCGCTCGGTGCTGGCCGCGGCCCGCTCCTCCGCACTGCTCGGCGACCCGCGCTTCGTGCAGGTGCTCGACGCGGTGGAGGAGAACGACCTCGTCTACGTCGTCCATGAATGGCTCCCCGACGCCACCGAGCTCACCTCGCTGCTGGCCGCAGGACCGATGGACGCACACGACGCGTACCAGCTCGTCAGCCAGGTCTCCCAGGCCATGGCGGCCGCACACCGCGAGGGGCTCGCACATCTGAGGCTGACCCCGGGCGCGGTGCTGCGAAGCTCGACCGGGCAGTACCGGATCCGCGGCCTCGCGGTGAACGCCGCGCTGCGGGGTATCACCTCCGACAGCCCGCAGCGCGCGGACACCGAGGCGATCGGCGCCCTGCTCTACGCCGCGCTGACCCAGCGCTGGCCGTACGAGGCCGACGCCTACGGCCTGTCCGGGCTGCCCAAGGGAGTGGGGCTGATCGCCCCCGACCAGGTGCGGGCCGGTGTCCACCGCGGCCTGTCCGAGATCGCCATGCGCGCACTCGCCAACGACGGCGCCACTGCCTCCCGGCAGGAGCAGCCGTGCACCACCCCGGACGAACTGGCCAAGGCCGTTGCCGCGATGCCCCGCATCCGTCCTCCGGAGCCCACCTTCACGGCGCCCCCGGAGTACCAGCGCACGACCTACCAGCAAGGCACCTACGGGCGCCCGCCCACGGCCTCCGGTGTCACCACGCAGCCCGTGATCGCCGTGCCCCCGGCCCCGCTCCAGAGCCGCACCGGCAAGGTCCTCAAGTGGGCGGTGTCCGCACTGCTCATCGCCGCGCTGGGCCTCGGCAGCTGGCAGCTCGCCGAGACGCTCCTCGACCACAGCAACGACTCGGGGAGCGACGACACCACGCAGACGACCCCGAAGAACGAGGACAACAAGGCTCCGGCCCCTCTCAAGCCGCTGCGGATAGCCGCTGCGACGGAGTTCATGCCCAGCGGTTCGGGGATGAAGCCGGAGGACGCGCCGAAGGCCGTCGACGGCAATGCGAGTACCGCCTGGATCACGTACCGCTACCAGGGCTACGCCAACTTCGGCAACATCCCGAACCGCCGGGACGGCAGCGGCATAATCGTCGATCTGGGCAGCGTTCAGGACGTCAACGGCATCAAGGTCGAGATGTTTCGCAGTGGGCAGAAGGCCGAAGTGCTCGCGGCCGACGCGAACGCCTCCGCCCCGTCGTCGCTCTCGGACTTCTCTCACCGCCTCACCAAGCTCGGAATGGTGGGGGGCGAGCTGAAGGAGTCCCTCGCCAAGCCCGTACGGACCCGCTACGTGCTGATCCACATCACGGAGTTGCCGTCGGACGGGACGTCCGACGGCTACCGCGGCGGAATCTCGGAGATCTCGGTACTCGGCTGACGCGAAAGGCCGGTGGGGAGCCCCCACCGGCCTTTCGCATGCCGACCGCCGACCGGGACGATCCCCTAAGGAACGGCTGCCGCCCACTGCCCCTGCTCACTCGAATCGTGATAGACAGACGCACCTTGACGCAGAGAGGGAGGGAGGAGGAGGTGGCCGCCGAGCCGTCGGAACCACTCAGCGACTCAGACCTCCTCGCTCGCCATGTGGCCGGTGAACCCGACGCCTTCGGCGAGCTCGTACAACGCCACCGCGACCGGCTGTGGGCCGTGGCCCTGCGGACCCTGGGCGACCGCGAGGAAGCCGCCGACGCCGTCCAGGACGCGCTGGTCTCCGCCTTCCGGGCCGCCCACACCTTCCGCGGCCAGTCCGCCGTCACCACCTGGCTGCACCGCATCACCGTCAATGCCTGCCTCGACCGGGTCCGCAAGGCAGCCACCCGCAAGACCTCGCCGGTCGATGACACCGAACGGTTCGACCAGCTCCTCGAACCGCACGAGTCCGCGGAAGCCCCGGCGGAGCGCCGGGACCTGCACCGCGAGCTCCTGGCCGCACTCGCTACTCTCCCCGCCGAGCAGCGTGCCGCCCTGGTCCTCGTGGACATGCAGGGATACCCCGTGGCCGAAGCAGCTCGCATCCTCGACGTCCCGACAGGCACCGTGAAGAGTCGCTGCGCGCGGGGCAGAGCCCGGCTGGCCCCTCTGCTCACTCACCTCCGCAGTGAGGGCACAGGAGCCGAGGAACCCGATGGGGGAAGGAACCGGACGCCTCGCGCATCCGTCCCACCCGCGTCGGGGCCGAGGGACGCCGGTACAAGCGATCCTGCTGCAGTGAAGGGCGGAGGTGGACGCGCATGACATCAACGACCGACATGAACCGGCACCCGGACGTCTCGGAGATCTCCGATCTCACGGAGGAGCTGCTCCCGCAGTCACGTGCGGCCGAGGTACGCGGCCATGTGGACGGCTGTGAACTCTGCGGCGATGTCCATGCCTCACTCATGGAGATCCGCGAGCTGCTCGGCACCGTGCCCGCACCCCAGCACATGCCCGACGATGTCGCGGACCGCCTCGACGCCGCGCTCGCCGCCGAGGCTCTCAGTACCGCGGCGCCCGTCGGCACGGCGCATGTTTCACGTGAAACAGAACCTTCTGCGGCGCAGAAGCCGGAAACGGAGCTCGGTCTCCCGGACCGCCCTGCCGGACGTCCCCGGGTCACCACCACCGGTCCCGGCCGCCGACCGGCCCGGCGCCGCCGCTCAGCCGTGCTCGGCACCGCACTCGGGGCAGCCGTGGTCGGTGTGGGCGTCTTCATGCTGCAGAACGTCCAGCCGTCCCAGGAGGATGCCGGCCTCAAGGCTGCGGACCGGGGCTCCAGCTCCGCGGCGAAGGGCGCGGGAACCTTCTCGGCCTCCACACTCGAAGGCCGGGTCCAGACGCTCCTTCTGGGCTCGGGCACGGGGCCGTCGAGTCCCAAGGGCACCGTCACCGAGAAGAAGGCACCGCCGTCCGTCGGCATTCAGTCGACGCCCAAGAGCGACCCTCCCGGGACCGAGCCGCCTCGAACGCCGTTGCGCACACCCGTCGTGTCCGTTCCCCTCTGCGTGGAGCAGGGCATTGGGCGGAAGGCCGCGGCCCTCGCCGTGGAGGAAGGCACCTACGAGGGCGCGGATGCGTTCCTCGTCGTCCTGCCGCACCCCTCCGACGTGACCCGCGTCCAGGCGTATGTCGTCGACGCGGCCTGCGTTCGGGAAAAGCCCGGCGCCAAGGGGAAGCTACTGCTGACCCGCGCCTACGCGCGCCCCTGAAAATCGCGCCGGACGCGGCCCCGGCACGTCGGGAATGCATCCCCCGTAGGATCCGTTGGGTGGGGTGAGAGTCGTTGAGTCGACCCCAGTAGGCGTGGACAGTAGGCAGTCTGCAGAGACGAGGAAGAAACCCGTGAGCGACGTCCGTAATGTGATCATCATCGGCTCCGGCCCCGCGGGCTACACCGCAGCCCTTTACACCGCACGCGCCTCCCTGAAGCCGCTGGTGTTCGAGGGCGCCGTCACCGCCGGCGGTGCGCTGATGAACACCACCGACGTGGAGAACTTCCCGGGCTTCCAGGACGGGATCATGGGCCCCGAGCTCATGGACAACATGCGCGCCCAGGCCGAACGCTTCGGCGCCGAGCTCGTCCCCGACGATGTCGTTTCCGTGGATCTCACCGGCGACATCAAGACGGTCACCGACACGGCCGGCACGGTGCACCGCACCAAGGCCGTCATCGTGACGACCGGCTCGCAGCACCGCAAGCTCGGCCTGCCCAACGAGGACGCCCTCTCCGGTCGCGGCGTCTCCTGGTGCGCGACCTGTGACGGCTTCTTCTTCAAGGACCAGGACATCGCAGTGGTCGGTGGCGGCGACACCGCGATGGAGGAGGCAACCTTCCTCTCCCGCTTCGCCAAGTCCGTCACCATCGTCCACCGCCGTGACTCGCTGCGCGCCTCCAAGGCCATGCAGGACCGCGCCTTCGCCGACCCGAAGATCAAGTTCGCCTGGGACAGCGAGGTTGCCGGAGTACACGGCGAGCAGAAGCTGTCCGGGCTGACCCTCCGGAACACCAAGACCGGCGAGACGTCCGAGCTCGCGGTGACCGGCCTGTTCATCGCGGTGGGCCACGACCCGCGCACCGAGCTCTTCAAGGGACAGCTCGAACTCGACGACGAGGGCTACCTCAAGGTCGACGCTCCCTCGACGCGCACCAACCTGACCGGTGTCTTCGGCGCCGGCGATGTCGTCGACCACACCTACCGGCAGGCCATCACAGCTGCCGGCACGGGCTGCTCGGCCGCTCTCGACGCCGAGCGCTTCCTCGCTGCGCTCGCCGACGACGAGAAGGCCGCCGCGGCCACCGTCTGATCCCCACCCCCACACCCCAAGAAGTTAAGGAGGCCGCCGTGGCCGGCGACCTGAAGAACGTGACCGACGACTCCTTCGACGAGGTCGTCCTGAAGAGCGAGAAGCCTGTGCTGGTGGACTTCTGGGCCGCCTGGTGCGGTCCGTGCCGCCAGATCGCGCCCTCCCTGGAGGCCATCGCCGCCGAGCACGGCGACGAGATCGAGGTCGTCAAGCTCAACATCGACGAGAACCCGGCCACGGCCGCCAAGTACGGCGTCATGTCCATCCCGACCCTGAACGTCTACAAGGACGGCGAGGTCGCCAAGACCATCGTGGGCGCCAAGCCGAAGGCCGCACTCCTCCGGGATCTTGAAGGCTTCATCAGCGCGTAGGACCATGGTCCGTTGTTTCACGTGAAACGGGTCCATCCCCTCGGGGGATGGACCCGTTTCGCATAGCCTCTGGGCCCTGGGGTCACAGGGGCCGCAACGCCGGCTCCTTCTGGACGGCACCCAGCAACCGGTCCAGCGCCAGCTCGACGTCCTCCTTCCAGGAGAGCGTCGTCCGCAGTTCCAGTCTCAGCCGCGGATGGACGGGATGCGGCCGTACGGTCTTGAATCCCACCGCGAGAAGGTGATCCGCAGGAAGCACGCAGGCGGGCTCCTTCCACCGGGCATCGCCGAAAGCCTCGATCGCCTTGAATCCCCGACGCAGCAGGTCCTTGGCGACGGTCTGCACCATGACCCGGCCCAGCCCCTGCCCCTGGTACCCCGGCATGATCCAGGCAGTCATCAACTGCACGGCATCGGGGGAGACGGGACTGGTGGGAAAAGCCGTCGAGCGCGGTACATAGGCCGGTGGTGCATAGAGAACGAAGCCCACCGGTACATCGTCGACGTAGACGACGCGGCCGCACGAACCCCACTCCAGCAGAACGGCCGAGATCCATGCCTCTTTTTCCAGCCCGGGGGTTCCTGCCTGGATCGCGGCCTCGCCGCTGACCGGATCAAGCTCCCAGAAGACACACGAGCGGCAGCGCTTCGGGAGATCGGAAAGGTTGTCCAGGGTGAGTGGTACGAGCCGGCGCCCCATGAAGGCTGTTCCTCGCTTCCTTCGCCCGCCGCATCGCGTGCGGCAGTCAAGTGCACTCCGTTCCAGGAGCAGACCGCCGACAAACCCTCCGGCAGCAGCCCCCACAAGCCCAGCCCCACTGTCGCCAGTCGGCTGCGGCTCACCGACCGCACAGCCCTCCCTCACCGAGGTGGCTCACAACGGATGCGCCATACCAGAACGCATCGTATCCACCCAGGGATAAAGCCGACACCGAGAGAGAGCAAAGGGCGGGCCGTGTTCCGGCATCCACCGGAACACGGCCCGCCCTACAGCTCATCCGGCAGACGTCAGCCCTCGTCGCCCTCAGCAGGATCCTCAGACGGTGCCTGGTCCAGCACGCGCCCCTCGCCCGGTGCCAGACTGCCGAGAATGCGGTCAAGATCCTCCATCGATGCGAACTCGACGACGATCTTTCCCTTCTTCTGTCCGAGGTCGACCTTCACCCTGGTCTCGAAACGGTCCGAGAGCCGGGAAGCAAGATCGGACAACGCCGGCGACACCCGCCCGCCGGCCCGCGGCCCCTTGGCCTTGCCAGGGCTCGTGGGCCTGGACCCCATGAGGGTCACGATCTCCTCGACCGCACGCACCGAAAGTCCTTCGGCCACAATGCGGTGTGCCAGCCTGTCCTGCTCCTCCGAGTCGTCCACGGACAACAGTGCCCGCGCATGACCGGCCGACAGCACCCCGGCCGCGACCCTGCGCTGCACAGGAGGCGAAAGCCTCAGCAGACGCAAGGTGTTGGACACCTGCGGACGGGAACGCCCGATCCGGTCGGCCAACTGGTCATGCGTGCACTTGAAGTCCTTGAGCAGTTGGTCGTACGCGGCCGCCTCCTCCAACGGATTCAGCTGAGCCCGGTGAAGGTTCTCCAGGAGTGCGTCCAGAAGCAGCTTCTCGTCGTCCGTGGCCCGGACGATCGCCGGGATCCGCTCCAGACCCGCCTCACGGCACGCCCTCCAGCGCCGCTCGCCCATGATGAGCTCGTAGCGCTCCGGCCCCGTCTTCCGCACGACCACGGGCTGGAGAAGACCGACCTCGTTGATGGAGGTCACCAACTCGGCAAGCGCGTCCTCGTCGAACACCTCACGGGGCTGACGCGGATTGGGCGTGATGGAGCCGAGAAGAACCTCGGCGAAGTACGCCCCGGTGGCTCCCACCGACGCTGCTGCCGCCTCCGGCTCCGAAACCGGCGCACTCGGCTCCGGCACAACCGGAGCGGACGCGAGACCGGCCACCTTCGCAGCGGCCACCCCACGGTCTGCCGTCATCACAGAACCCGCCCCGGAAGAGGCCGAACCCACCCCCGGGGACGGCACCTGCTTCTCCTGCGGAGCGGCGGGGATCAGGGCACCTAGCCCACGCCCCAACCCTCTTCGACGCTCACTCACTGAATCCCCTCCGAATTGCTCTGCTGGCTGTTCCCGCTGCCCGTGTGGGCATGCTGGGCCTCGTACTGCACCCCAACACCTCTCAGCGCGATCTCACGCGCCGCTTCGAGGTACGACAGCGACCCACTCGAACCCGGGTCGTAGGTCAGCACGGTCTGCCCGTAGCTCGGTGCCTCCGAAATCCGCACCGACCGCGGAATGTTCGTCCGCAGCACCTCCTTACCGAAGTGGCTGCGCACCTCCTCCGCGACCTGCGAAGCGAGTCTGGTCCTGCCGTCGTACATGGTGAGCAGAATCGTCGACACGTGGAGGTCGGGGTTGAGATGCCCCCGCACCAGGTCCACATTGCGCAGCAGCTGCCCCAACCCCTCCAGCGCGTAGTACTCGCACTGAATAGGGATCAGCACCTCGGCACCGGCGACCAGAGCATTGACCGTCAGCAGGCCGAGCGAAGGCGGGCAGTCGATCAGGATGTAGTCCAACGGCTGCTCATACGCCTGGATCGCCCGCTGCAGCCGGCTCTCCCGCGCCACCAGCGACACCAGCTCGATCTCCGCACCGGCGAGATCGATGGTGGCGGGGGCACAGAAGAGGCCTTCGACATCCGGAACAGGCTGGACAACCTCGGAGAGCGGCCTGCTCTCCACCAGGACGTCATAGATGGAGGGGACTTCGGCATGGTGATCGATGCCCAGAGCCGTAGAGGCGTTCCCCTGCGGGTCGAGGTCGACCACCAGCACACGTGCACCGTGAAGCGCGAGCGAGGCGGCAAGGTTGACCGTCGTGGTCGTCTTGCCCACCCCACCCTTCTGATTGGCCACCACCATGACGCGCGTCCGGTCAGGACGGGGCAGGCCCTCGCCGGCGCGGCCGAGGGCCTCGACCGCCAGCTGGGCCGCACGACCGATGGGTGTGTCATCCATCGGCGGCGGTGTTTCACGTGAAACACCCTCCCCCACCGATTCGGTTCGGGGACCGGGGACCGGATCGGTCATCGGTCCCGCGATGTTGGCGTCGGACCGCAAGGATTCACTCTCCTCGACTTCAGGCTCGCAATGAACAGAGCCTGCCATGCTTTCGGGGTCGTGAACCAGCGAGGCCCGCTCTTCTGTGGATGAATCCACTTCTGTGGACAACTCCGTAGCCCTAACGGGGCTGCGATGCCGCGGCGCGGCAGCCACACGACCGCGGCTGATGATCCCATGCAGCAGAGAGCGACGTTTCACGTGAAACACGATGCCCCCGCAGCGTAACTACGGGGGCACGACACTCCGCATGGGGCACGTATGACTGCTGCCGGAATCATCACCGACAAACGGCACCAACCGCAGGCAACGGCTGATTCCACAGCGTGGTCGGACGCGTCAGCGACGGCGCCTCGTACGACTCGTCCTCGCAGCCTTGGCCCTCTTTGCGGCGAACCTCACACCGCCCGGACTCTCTCCGACCACCACACGCACCACCGTGGACATCGGATCGACAATGCCTTCTCCGACGTGCAGCACCTCGGTCTCCACCACACCGAGCTTACTCAAGGCCGCCCGCGCACCGACGATCTCCTCCTCGGCGGTGTCCCCCTTGAGCGCCAGCATCTCTCCATACGGACGCAACAGCGGAACGCCCCAGCCTGCCAGCCGGTCGAGCGGAGCCACAGCCCGAGCCGTAACGACGTGAACCGGCTGAAGCGTCCCCAGGACCTCCTCGGCCCGGCCCCGCACGACCGTCACATGGTCCAGCCCCAACAGTTCGACGACCTCCTGAAGGAAATTCGTCCGCCGGAGCAGGGGCTCCAACAAAGTGATCTTGAGATCCGGACGCACCAGCGCCAGCGGAATACCCGGAAGGCCCGCGCCGGAGCCCACATCACAGACCGAGACGCCCTCGGGCACCACCTCGGAGAGCACCGCACAGTTCAGCAGATGCCGCTCCCACAGCCGCGGCACCTCACGCGGACCGATCAGCCCCCGCTTCACACCGGCATCCGCCAGCAGTTCCGCGTACCGGACAGCCTCCGGGAAGAACTCGCCGAAAACCGCCCGCGCCCCTTCGGGCGCCTGGGGAAGCTCTACTTCCGCCGTCACGGGAACCGTCCTTCCATACCGCACTGTGCGTGGCTGACTATCAGGCTGACAAAGATCGGCCCCGCCTGCGAACAGACGGGGCCGACAGAACAAGGGTCCGGTCAGGCCGGGAGAACGACGACGAAGCGCTGCGGCTCCTCGCCCTCTGACTCGCTGCGCAGACCAGCGGCCGCAACCGCATCGTGCACAACCTTGCGTTCGAACGGCGTCATCGGGTCCAGCTTCACCGGCTCACCGGTGCTCTTGACCTCGTTCGCGGCCTTGGCACCCAGCTCGGCCAGCTCGGCCCGCTTCTTGGCCCGGAACCCCGCGATGTCCAGCATCAGACGGCTGCGGTCACCGGTCTCCCGGTGGACAGCAAGCCGCGTCAGCTCCTGGAGCGCCTCCAGCACCTCACCGTCGCGGCCCACGAGCTTCTGCAGATCACGCGCCGAGTCACTGATGATCGAGACCGCGGCCCGGTCCGCCTCGACATCCATGTCGATGTCACCGTCGAGGTCGGCGATGTCGAGCAGGCCCTCAAGGTAGTCCGCTGCGATCTCACCCTCCTGCTCAAGGCGGGTCAAGGTGTCGCTGCCCTCAGCGGCCGTGGAGGTGGTGCCTTCCGTCACGGATGGACTCCTTCTTACTTCTTGGACGGGTGCTTGGGCCGCTGCGGGCCCTTGCGCTGTCCGGACTTGGCTTGGCGTGAGGAGCCGGACGCGGGCTTGCCCGCCGGCTTGAGCTTTTCGTCCTGCGTTGCGTCCTGCTTGTGCAGGGATGCCTTGGAACCCGACTCGGTGGAATCGGCGTCCCTGGCCCCCGCCTGGCTTACGGCACCGGTCTGGCGCTGAGCCTTGGTCTGGCGCTTGGGCTGCTGACGCCGCTGCGCGGCCCCGCCCTCGGCCTCGGCGACAGCGGCCTCGCCCTTGATCACCGTGCCGTCCTCCTGGGCGGCGAGGCCCAGCTTGGCCAGCCCGGTGATGAACTTCCGCTCGATGTCATTGCGGTCCGGGCCCTTGGACACGATCCGCTTGACCATATTGCGCCGGGTCCTGCCGCGGACCTCGCCGTGAGCGGTGACGCTCTTCAGCAGACGTGCCAGGTACTGGTCCTGCGCCTTGCTGCCCGGGGTCGGGTTCTGGTTGATCACGTACATCTGCTGACCCATGGTCCAGACGTTGGTGGTCAGCCAGTAGACAAGGACACCGACGGGGAAGTTGATGCCCATGACGGCGAAGATCACCGGGAAGATGTACATCAGCATCTTCTGCTGCTGCATGTACGGCGTCTTGACCGTCAGGTCGACGTTCTTCGTCATCAGCTGGCGCTGGGTGAAGAACTGCGACGCCGACATCATCACGATCATGACCGCGGTGACGACCCGGACGTCGGTCAGAGAGGCGCCGAGAGCGCTGACCTCAGCCGGGCTGTTCATGAACTTGGCGGCGAGCGGAGCACCGAAGATGTGTGCCTGACGGGCGCTGTCGAGCAGCGACTGGTCGATGACGCCGATCTTCTTGTTCGAGGCAATGGCCGACAGCACGTGATACAGGGCGAAGAAGAACGGTGACTGCGCCAGGATGGGAAGGCACGAGGAAAGCGGGTTGGTACCCGTCTCCTTGTACAGCTTCATCATCTCTTCGGACTGACGCTGCTTGTCGCTCTTGTAGCGCTCCTGGATCGCCTTCATCTTCGGCTGGAGCACCTGCATGTTGCGGGTCGACTTGATCTGCTTGACGAAAAGCGGGATCAGGCAGATCCGGATCAGCACCACCAGGGACACGATGGACAGGCCCCAGGCCCAGCCCGTGTTGTCTCCGAAGATCGCCCCGTACAACGTGTGGAACTGGACGATGACCCATGAGACGGGCCAGGTGATAAAGCTGAACAGACTGGCAATCGTGTCCACTAATCAGGCTCCTTGAGCATTGGGCGAAGTCTCTGCGGCCTGACTCGGGGCTTCGGAAACCGATCCCCGGACAGGCGCATCAGCGGCGGAGTCCCCGCCCTTGCCACCGCGCATGGCATTACGCAGGAGTTCATGCCAACGCGGACGTTTGCGTGGTGGAACGTGGTCCACGCCACCGGGTGACCACGGATTGCACCGCAGGATGCGCCAAGCCGTCAGCGCGGTTCCCTTGATCGCTCCGTGCCGGTCGATCGCCGTATATCCGTAGTGGGAACACGACGGGTAGTAACGGCAGACAGGCCCGAGAAGTGGGCTGATCGTCCACTGATAGAGCTTGATGAGAGCCAGCAGCGGGTACTTCATCGCGCGCCCCCTCCCAGCAGCCGCTGCAGAGCGGCGTCCAGGTCTCGGGCCAGCTGTTCATGGTCGGCGTCGCCCGCTCCGGGCAACGCTCGTACGACAACCAGGCTACCGGGGGGCAGCAGGGCAAGCCGTTCGCGGACCAAATGGCGAAGCCTGCGCTTCACCGCTGTGCGGACGACCGCTCCACCCACGGCTTTGCTGACAACGAAACCCGCACGCGGCGGGGGAGCATTCTCCCCAGTCACGTGCGGGTCCGTTGCACCGCTGCGTAGATGAACGACGAGTAGCGGGCGGCCGGCCCGGCGTCCTCGACGTACTGCGGTCGCGAAGTCCTCGCGCCGCCTCAGCCGATTCTCGGTAGGCAGCACGTCATGACCTGTAAGCGATCAGGCGGACAGGTTGGCGCGACCCTTGCCACGGCGGGACGCGAGAATCGCGCGGCCGGCACGGGTGCGCATCCGCAGCCGGAAGCCGTGGGTCTTCGCGCGACGACGGTTGTTCGGCTGGAAGGTGCGCTTGCTCACTCGGGGGCTCCAGAAATGACTCGTGTGTTGGCGGGACATCGCCTGGCTGTCACCGTGCGCCCACGAGAGACTCGCGTAAACGCTCTAGTGCACCGCTTCACAATCACAGATCGTGATCTTTGCCCATCGGAGGCAGGCGGCAGCAGCCATCGACAACTCGACCTGGCCACGGTACGCGCGGCTACGCCATC
The DNA here is from genome assembly GCF_044742755.1 of Streptomyces sp. NPDC087845. Taxonomy (NCBI): domain Bacteria; kingdom Bacillati; phylum Actinomycetota; class Actinomycetes; order Kitasatosporales; family Streptomycetaceae; genus Streptomyces; species Streptomyces sp. NPDC087845. The sequence goes on along the minus strand of NZ_JBIUVC010000002.1, from coordinate 445,578 downwards.
CGGTCAAACCAGCTCTACCGCACCCCCCACTGTGCACAGGCTGTGGACAACAACTTGAACCACGCGGGTCGGCCTGACTACCGTGGCTGAACTCCGGTTCTTTTTCTTCCTGCCTGCCGGTCCTCACCCATCCCGAACCATCCCGTCCCGAGAACCACACATTCGTGGGACCAGCGAGAGAGCGTGCCTTGTGGCTGACGTACCTGCCGATCTTGCCGCAGTGTGGCCACGCGTGCTGGAGCAGCTCCTCGGCGAGGGCCAGCAGGGCATCGAGCCGAAGGACAAGCAGTGGATCGAGCGCTGCCAGCCCCTCGCGCTGGTCGCCGACACTGCGCTGCTCGCCGTCCCCAATGAATGGGGCAAGCGCGTACTGGAAGGCCGGCTCGCGCCGCTCATCAGCGAGACACTGAGCCGCGAATGCGGCCGCCCGATCCGCATCGCGATCACCGTCGACGACTCCGCGGGCGAACCTCCGAGCCCGCCCGCCCCCCCGATGCACCAGTCCCCGCAGCCCCAGCAGCACCGCTATCAGGGACCGCAGCACGACGACCGCCAGCACAACGACGCGTACGACGGATACGGGCACCGGCCCTCGGACGACGGCATGCCGACCGCCCGGCCCGCCTACCCCGACTACCAGCAGCAGCGCCCCGACCCCGGTGCGTGGCCGCGCACCCAGGAGGACCTCTCCTGGCAGCAGCCCCGGCTCGGCGGATTCCAGGACCGCGACACCTCCGCGGAGCAGTGGCGCGAGCCGTACGCCGGCGGGCGTCCCCAGCAGCCGCAGCACGACTACCGGCCGCAGCCGCCCGAGCGCCAGAGTTACGAGCAGCAGCGCCCCGAGCGCCACGACATGCAGGATTCGCAGGCCCAGCACCGGCCCGGTGGTGCCGGCACCGGGCGGCCCGGCGGCGCCTCCGGGCCGATGGGCGCACAGCCCGCCCCCACGCCCGGCCCCGGCGAGCCGGCGGCCCGGCTGAATCCGAAGTACCTCTTCGACACCTTCGTCATCGGTGCCTCCAACCGTTTCGCTCACGCCGCGGCGGTCGCGGTCGCCGAAGCACCCGCCAAGGCGTACAACCCCCTCTTCATCTACGGGGAGTCCGGACTCGGCAAGACCCACCTGCTGCACGCCATCGGGCACTACGCGCGCAGCCTCTACCCGGGCACCCGGGTGCGGTACGTGAGCTCCGAGGAGTTCACCAACGAGTTCATCAACTCGATCCGCGACGGCAAGGGCGACACCTTCCGCAAGCGCTACCGCGACGTGGACATCCTGCTGGTCGACGACATCCAGTTCCTGGCGAGCAAGGAGTCGACGCAGGAGGAGTTCTTCCACACCTTCAATACGCTCCACAACGCCAACAAGCAGATCGTGCTGTCCTCGGACCGGCCGCCCAAGCAGCTGGTGACTCTGGAGGACCGGCTGCGGAACCGCTTCGAGTGGGGTCTGACCACCGATGTACAGCCGCCGGAGCTGGAGACGCGGATCGCGATCCTCCGCAAGAAGGCGGTCCAGGAGCAGCTCAACGCACCGCCGGAGGTGCTGGAGTTCATCGCCTCCCGTATCTCCCGGAACATCAGGGAGCTGGAAGGGGCGCTGATCCGGGTCACGGCCTTCGCCAGCCTCAACCGCCAGCCGGTGGACCTCGGGCTGACCGAGCATGTGCTGAAGGACCTGATCCCGGGAGGCGAGGACTCGGCTCCCGAGATCACGGCGACGGCCATCATGGCGGCGACCGCGGACTACTTCGGGCTGACGGTGGACGATCTCTGCGGAACCTCGCGCAGCCGCGTCCTGGTGACGGCCCGCCAGATCGCCATGTACCTCTGCCGGGAGCTGACCGATCTCTCACTGCCCAAGATCGGGGCGCAGTTCGGCGGCCGCGACCATACGACGGTGATGCACGCGGACCGGAAGATCCGCGCGCTGATGGCGGAGCGACGCTCCATCTACAACCAGGTCACCGAGCTCACCAACCGCATCAAGAACGGCTGACGGGACGCCCGGCGGGGGCGCCCACGCTCTGTACCGCGCCGGAAGGGCGCCTGAGGAACCTCCACCGGGGACCTCGGGCGCTCTTCTTCGTTCTCCGAGGCCCCTTGGGTGCCGCGAAGCCCGCTCCGAGTTCCGTCCGGGGCCGCTGAAGCCCGCTCCGACTTCCGTCCGGGGCCGCTGAAGCCCGCTCCGACTTCCGGTCCGAAACGGCCGAAGCCCGCTCCTGCACACGCTCAGCGCCCCTTCCGAAGCCCCTCCGAAGCCCGCTCCGCAACCGGCTCCGCGCCGCTCCGGAGCCCTGCCAACCCCTCCGAGAACCGCTCCGACGCCCCCGGAGCCCGCTCCGGCGGCCCTCAGGGACCCGTTCTGACGTCGCTCCGAAGCCCGCCTCCGCACTGCGGAGCGGTCGCGGTGTTCGAATACCTGCCGCCGGCCGTCCGTTCTCCACAGATCTGGGGAGATTTTCCCCTCCACAGCCTGGGGATCGGGAAGTTGTCCATATTGCTTCCACAGGGGCGACTGCCGATACTCCATCAGGCCAGGTCAAGGGCCTGGGGATTTGTGGTCAACAGTGATCCACAGCCTGTGGACAAAATATTCGTCCACAGGTGGTCGATGATGTTGTCCACCGGCGGCCCACAGCCCGGGCCGTGTTGTCCCCAGCTTCCTCATGCTTCTCCACACCTCTGTCCACTGTTCGGCAACGCGACGCCGCCTTTCACTGCGCCGAGTGAAAGGCGTCACACCGAGAGGGCCGGTTGAGCTGTGGGGAACCTGGGTAAAGCTGGGGACAGCCCTGGGGAGAAACCCCCCTGTCCTGTGTATCGGGTGTGCAGAACTTTCGTGTGTCCACAGAAGCGCCGGGTTGTCCACCGGTGCCGCCCACAGGGTCGGTGGACAAAAAACGAGGCCTGACCTGCGAGAACGACGTTATCCACGGTTTCCACAGGCCCTACTACTACTGCCACCTAGAGTTAGCCCGGAATCCGCTTCGAAGTGGGGCCTGTGCACAACTCGGGGCCGGAGCGCTCCGAGCCTCTTGTCGCGACTTGACCCCGAGCAGCACCGAGTGTCGGTGCCGTACGTCAGACTGGACCCCGGCGTCCTCCCCCTGTCATCGGTGGGAGACCCGATCAGACGACGAAGGCCAGCAGGGCGAGCGAGCAACAGCAGGAGGCGGTTCCGGTGAAGATCCGGGTGGAGCGCGATGTACTCGCGGAGGCTGTGGCCTGGGTGGCCCGTAGCCTCCCGGCCCGTCCGCCGGCGCCCGTTCTTGCGGGCCTTCTGCTGAAGGCTGAGGACGGCGCCCTCAGCTTCTCCAGCTTCGACTACGAGGTCTCGGCCCGGGTCTCGGTGGACGCGGAGGTCGAGGAGGACGGCACGGTGCTGGTCTCCGGCCGTCTGCTCGCCGACATCTGCCGCGCCCTCCCCAACCGTCCGGTGGAGATTTCCACAGACGGTGTACGGGCGACCGTGGTCTGCGGCTCCTCGCGGTTCACACTCCACACCCTTCCTGTGGAGGAGTACCCGGCGCTGCCGGAGATGCCGACCGCGACCGGCACGGTCCCCGGTGAGGTCTTCGCCTCGGCCGCCGCCCAGGTCGCCATCGCCGCGGGCCGTGACGACACGCTGCCGGTCCTGACCGGTGTCCGCATCGAGATCGAGGGCGAGACCGTCACCCTGGCCTCCACCGACCGCTACCGCTTCGCGGTCCGCGAATTCCTCTGGAAGCCGGAGAACCCGGATGCCTCGGCCGTCGCCCTGGTGCCCGCCAAGACCCTGCTGGACACCGCCAAGGCCCTGACCAGCGGTGACACGGTGACGCTGGCGCTGTCCGGATCGGGTGCCGGTGAGGGGCTGATCGGTTTCGAGGGCGCGGGCCGGCGTACGACCACGCGACTGCTCGAAGGCGATCTGCCGAAGTACCGCACGCTGTTCCCCACCGAGTTCAACTCGGTGGCCGTCATCGAGACCGCTCCGTTCGTCGAGGCCGTCAAGCGTGTGGCCCTCGTCGCCGAGCGGAACACTCCGGTGCGGCTCAGCTTCGAGCAGGGTGTGCTGATCCTGGAGGCGGGTTCCAGCGACGACGCACAGGCTGTGGAGCGGGTCGACGCGGTGCTGGAGGGCGACGACATCTCGATCGCCTTCAACCCGACCTTCCTGCTGGACGGCCTGAGCGCGATCGACTCCCCGGTCGCTCAGCTGTCCTTCACGACGTCCACCAAGCCCGCGCTGCTCAGCGGTCGTCCGGCCGTGGATGCCGAGGCGGACGAGGCGTACAAGTACCTGATCATGCCGGTCCGCCTCTCCGGCTGATCGGCCCTTTGGTCCCGCGTCGGCAGCTCCCGACGGGCACGCTCGGCGCCGAGCATGCCCGTCGGTCTGTCCCCGGCCGGGCGTAGGCTCGGCCTTGGGTACGAATCGGCACAACGCTTAAGGAATCTCTGATGGAGCTCGGTCTCGTCGGCCTCGGCAAGATGGGCGGCAACATGCGCGAGCGCATCCGCCGCGCAGGCCACACCGTCATCGGTTACGACCGCAATCCGGACGTCTCCGATGTCCACAGCCTCGAAGAGCTCGTAGGCAAGCTGAAGGGACCCCGGGTCGTCTGGGTGATGGTGCCGGCCGGTGCCCCGACCCAGGCCACCATCGACGAGCTGGCCGGGCTCCTGTCGCCCGGCGACATCGTCGTGGACGGCGGGAATTCCCGCTGGACGGACGACGAGAAGCACGCGGTCGAGCTGGGCATCAAGGGCATCGGCTTCGTGGACTGCGGCGTATCCGGCGGTGTCTGGGGCCTGGAGAACGGCTACGCGCTGATGTACGGCGGCGACGCCGCGAACGTGGCGAAGGTCCAGCCGGTCTTCGACGCGCTGAAGCCCGAGGGCGACTTCGGTTCGGTCCACGCGGGCAAGGTCGGCGCCGGCCACTTCGCGAAGATGGTCCACAACGGCATCGAGTACGCCATGATGCAGGCCTACGCCGAGGGCTGGGAGCTCCTGGAGAAGGTCGACTCCGTCACCGATGTGCGCGAGGTCTTCCGCTCCTGGCAGGAGGGCACGGTCATCCGTTCCTGGCTGCTCGACCTGGCGGTCAACGCGCTCGACGACGACGAGCACCTCGACAAGCTCCGCGGCTTCGCCGCCGACTCCGGCGAGGGCCGCTGGACGGTGGAGGCCGCGATCGACAACGCGGTGCCGCTGCCCGCGATCACGGCGTCGCTCTTCGCGCGTTTCGCCTCGCGGCAGGACGACTCCCCGCAGATGAAGATGATCGCCGCGCTGCGCAACCAGTTCGGTGGCCACGCGGTCGAGAACAAGAAGTAGAACAAGAAGTAACCGCGACGAGGAGCGGGCCGGGCCGGGGCGTCCGACCCGCACCACGGAGCAGGAAGCCGGGAAGGTCGGCGCACACCCATGCATGTCACGCATCTCTCGCTGGCCGACTTCCGCTCGTACGCCCGGGTCGAGGTACCTCTCGATCCGGGCGTCACCGCTTTTGTGGGGGCCAACGGCCAGGGCAAGACGAATCTGGTGGAGGCCGTCGGCTACCTCGCGACGCTCGGCAGCCACCGGGTCTCCTCGGATGCGCCGCTGGTGCGGATGGGTGCGGACCGTGCTGTCGTCCGGGCCGCTGTCACGCAGGGCGAGCGTTCGCAGCTGATCGAGCTGGAGCTCAATCCGGGCAGGGCGAATCGGGCCCGGATCAATAGGTCGTCGCAGGTCAGACCACGCGACGTGCTGGGAATCGTGCGTACGGTGCTGTTCGCGCCGGAGGATCTGGCGCTGGTCAAGGGGGATCCCGGAGAGCGTCGGCGTTTCCTCGACGAGCTGATCACGGCGCGTTCGCCGCGGATGGCGGGGGTGCGTTCGGACTACGAACGGGTGCTGAAGCAGCGCAACACCCTGCTGAAGTCGGCGGCGATGGCGCGCAGGCACGGCGGCCGGTCGATGGATCTGTCCACACTCGATGTGTGGGACCAGCATCTGGGCCGGGTCGGTGCGGAGCTGCTGGCGCAGCGGCTGGATCTGATCGCCGCGTTGCAGCCGCTGGCCGACAAGGCGTACGGGGACGTGGCGCCGGGTGGTGGTCCGGTGGCGTTGGAGTACCGGAGTTCGGTCGGTGCGGGTGCGGCGCACGGCCGTGAGGAGCTGTACGAGCAGCTGATCGCGGCTCTGGCGGATGTCCGCAAGCAGGAGATCGAGCGGGGGGTGACGCTGGTCGGTCCGCACCGTGATGATCTGCTGCTGGGGCTGCGGGACATGCCGGCCAAGGGGTACGCGAGCCATGGTGAGTCCTGGTCGTACGCGTTGGCGCTGCGGCTGGCTTCGTACGATCTGCTGCGCAGCGAGGGCAATGAGCCGGTGCTGGTGCTGGACGATGTCTTCGCGGAGCTGGATGCGCGTCGTCGTGAGCGGTTGGCGGAGTTGGTGGCTCCGGGTGAGCAGGTGCTGGTGACGGCGGCGGTGGGCGACGATGTTCCGGGGGTTCTGGCGGGGGCTCGGTACGCGGTGTCCGCGGGTGAGGTGGAGCGGCTGTGAGTGGCCGTGGTGAGGTGTCCGGGGTTTCCGGGGAGTCGGCTCAGGGATCTTCGGGGGAAGGGAACCGGCCGGAGCCGTCGGGTGTGGACCTGGCGAGGGTGGCGTTGCGTGCGGCGAAGGAGCAGGCGCGTGCGCGTGGTGCTGCGGCGCAGCAGAAGAAGCAGGCCAGGCGGGGTGGTGGGCTGCGTTCGGGGGCGCGGGCGGACGGGCGGGATCCGTTGCCGCTGGGTGCTGCGATCAATCGTCTGATCACTGAGCGTGGTTGGGAGACGCCTGCCGCGGTGGGTGGGGTGATGGGGCGTTGGCCGCAGATCGTGGGTGAGGACCTGGCGAATCACTGTGTTCCGCTGCGGTACGACGAGGATCCGGACGAGCGGGTGCTGACGGTGCAGTGCGATTCGACGGCGTGGGCGACGCAGTTGCGGTTGCTGGCGCCTCAGCTGGTGGCCCGGCTGAATGCGGATCTGGGGCACGGCACGGTGAGGTTGATCAAGGTGTTGGGGCCGGGGGGGCCGCAGCGCAGGTTCGGTCCGCTGCGGGCGCCGGGGAGCACCGGGCCTGGCGATACGTACGGCTGACGCTTCTGAGCTGGGCTTTTTCTCTTCTTGAGGGGCTGGGGCCGGGTTTTGGACGGGGCCGGGGCTCTGTGCTGTCTTCTTGGTGGTGCTGTCCGTCGCGTCTGTGTTGTGCGGGTATGTGGTGGTTGCAACCGGGCGGGTGGATTGGGGCGTCCCTCACGGTAGCGAGAGGTTGACAGGTCGAAGCGCTCAATGCCGGTGTGAGCCCCTTGGGGGCCCTTCCTGAATATGGGGAGTCGTCAGGCGCTCATCCAGGGCGGCACATGCGTACTCAGGTACCGGCAAACCCCCATTCGTGTCGGCGCTACCGGTAGACTGGTGAAGAATCCCGCATCCTTGCGGGAGTCGTCGATACAAGCCGAACGACGCAGCCGCTCCCGACTGTCCGGAGAACGGCCTGTGCTGTGCCAGAAAGGGCGCTTCGTGGCCGATTCCGGCAACCCCAACGAGAACATTCCGTCCACACCCGGTGAGAGCGGCGAGGTGATCGCCTCGGGCGGGGCACTCGTCTCCGGCGAGGCACCCGCTTCGGGCGAGACAGCCGCTTCGGGCGAGGTCACGGCCTCGTACGACGCCAGCGCGATCACCGTCCTCGAGGGTCTGGACGCGGTCCGCAAGCGACCTGGCATGTACATCGGTTCCACCGGTGAGCGCGGCCTCCACCACCTCGTGTACGAGGTCGTCGACAACTCGGTCGACGAGGCGCTGGCAGGGCACGCGGACACGATCGACGTCACGATCCTCGCCGACGGCGGGGTCCGTGTGATCGACAACGGCCGAGGCATCCCGGTCGGCATCGTGCCGTCGGAGAAGAAGCCCGCGGTCGAGGTCGTGCTGACGGTGCTGCACGCCGGCGGCAAGTTCGGCGGCGGCGGCTACGCTGTCTCCGGCGGTCTGCACGGTGTCGGTGTCTCCGTGGTCAACGCGCTGTCGTCGCGGGTCTCGGTCGAGGTCCGGACGGACGGTTACCGCTGGACCCAGGACTACAAGCTCGGTGTGCCCACCGCTCCGCTGGCCCGCAACGAGGCCACCGAGGAGACGGGGACGTCCGTCACCTTCTGGGCCGACGGGGACATCTTCGAGACGACCGAGTACTCCTTCGAGACCCTGTCGCGCCGCTTCCAGGAGATGGCGTTCCTCAACAAGGGCCTGACGATCAAGCTCACCGACGAGCGCGAGTCGGCGAAGGCGACGCTGGGCGCGGATGTCGCCGAGGTGGCCGAGGTCGCCGAGGCGGAGCAGGCCCGCACGGTCACGTACCACTACGAGGGCGGCATCGTCGACTTCGTGAAGTACCTCAACTCCCGCAAGGGCGATGTCATCCACCAGTCGGTGATCGACATCGAGGCCGAGGACAAGGAGCGCCTTCTCTCGGCCGAGATCGCGATGCAGTGGAACACGCAGTACAGCGAGGGGGTCTACTCCTTCGCGAACACGATCCACACGCACGAGGGCGGTACGCACGAGGAAGGCTTCCGCGCCGCGCTGACCACGCTGGTCAACAAGTACGCGCGTGAGAAGAAGCTGCTGCGCGAGAAGGACGACAACCTCACGGGTGACGACATCCGCGAGGGTCTGACGGCGATCATCTCGGTGAAGCTGGGCGAGCCGCAGTTCGAGGGCCAGACGAAGACCAAACTGGGCAACACGGAGGCGAAGACCTTCGTCCAGAAGGTGGTCCACGAGCAGCTTACGGACTGGTTCGACCGCAATCCCAATGAGGCGGCCGACATCATCCGCAAGGGGATCGCGGCGGCCACGGCCCGTGTCGCGGCCCGCAAGGCGCGTGATCTGACCCGCCGCAAGGGGCTCCTGGAGAGCGCCTCGCTGCCGGGCAAGCTGAGTGACTGCCAGTCCAACGACCCGACGAAGTGCGAGATCTTCATCGTCGAGGGTGACTCCGCCGGTGGTTCGGCGAAGTCCGGCCGCAACCCGATGTACCAGGCGATCCTGCCGATCCGCGGCAAGATCCTGAACGTCGAGAAGGCCCGGGTCGACAAGATCCTGCAGAACACCGAGGTCCAGGCGTTGATCTCGGCCTTCGGTACCGGGGTCCACGAGGACTTCGACATCGAGAAGCTCCGCTATCACAAGATCATCTTGATGGCGGACGCCGATGTCGACGGCCAGCACATCAACACCCTGCTGCTGACGTTCCTCTTCCGCTTCATGCGTCCGCTGGTCGAGGCCGGGCACGTGTACCTCTCCCGCCCGCCGCTCTTCAAGATCAAGTGGGGCCGGGACGACTTCGAGTACGCGTACTCGGACCGGGAGCGCGACGCCCTGGTCGAGCTGGGCAAGCAGAACGGCAAGCGGATCAAGGACGACTCGATCCAGCGCTTCAAGGGCCTCGGCGAGATGAACGCCGAGGAGCTGCGCGTCACCACGATGGACGTCGACCACCGGGTCCTCGGCCAGGTCACGCTGGACGACGCGGCGCAGGCCGACGACCTCTTCTCGGTGCTCATGGGCGAGGACGTCGAGGCGCGGCGCTCGTTCATCCAGCGCAACGCCAAGGACGTCCGCTTCCTCGACATCTGAGTCGGCCGTACCAGCAAGCCGCCGCTCGAAAGGACTTTGACCAGCAATGGCCGACGAGAACACCCCTGTGACACCTGAAGAGGAGCCCGCCGCCGGTGTGGGCATGCGTGTCGAGCCCGTGGGGCTCGAAACGGAGATGCAGCGCTCCTACCTCGACTACGCGATGTCCGTGATCGTCTCGCGTGCGCTGCCGGACGTACGGGACGGTCTCAAGCCCGTCCACCGCCGGGTGCTGTACGCGATGTACGACGGCGGCTACCGGCCCGAGAAGGGCTTCTACAAGTGTGCCCGTGTCGTCGGTGACGTCATGGGTACGTACCACCCGCACGGTGACTCGTCGATCTACGACGCGCTGGTGCGACTGGCGCAGCCGTGGTCGATGCGGATGCCGCTGGTGGACTCCAACGGCAACTTCGGTTCTCCGGGCAACGACCCGGCCGCCGCCATGCGGTACACCGAGTGCAAGATGATGCCGCTGTCCATGGAGATGGTCCGGGACATCGACGAGGAGACCGTCGACTTCCAGGACAACTACGACGGCCGCAACCAGGAGCCGACGGTTCTGCCGGCGCGTTTCCCGAACCTGCTGGTCAACGGCTCGGCGGGGATCGCGGTCGGTATGGCGACCAACATTCCGCCGCACAACCTGCGCGAGGTCGCGGACGGTGCTCAGTGGTACCTGGAGCACCCGGGGGCCTCGCAGGAGGAGCTCCTGGACGCGCTGATCGAGCGGATCAAGGGCCCGGACTTCCCGACGGGTGCGCTCGTCGTGGGCCGCAAGGGCATCGAGGAGGCGTACCGCACCGGCCGTGGCTCGATCACGATGCGCGCGGTCGTCGCGGTCGAGGAGATCCAGAACCGGCAGTGCCTGGTCGTGACGGAGCTGCCGTACCAGACCAACCCGGACAACCTGGCGCAGAAGATCGCCGACCTGGTGAAGGACGGCAAGATCGGCGGGATCGCGGACGTCCGTGACGAGACGTCGTCGCGTACGGGTCAGCGTCTGGTCGTCGTGCTGAAGCGGGACGCGGTCGCCAAGGTCGTGCTGAACAACCTGTACAAGCACACCGATCTGCAGACCAATTTCGGCGCCAACATGCTGGCGCTCGTCGACGGTGTGCCGCGCACCCTGTCGATCGACGCGTTCATCCGCCATTGGGTGACGCATCAGATCGAGGTCATCGTCCGGCGTACGAAGTTCCGTCTGCGCAAGGCGGAGGAGCGGGCGCACATTCTGCGTGGTCTCCTCAAGGCGCTGAACGCGATCGACGAGGTCATCGCCCTCATCCGGCGCAGCCAGACGGTCGAGGTGGCGCGTGAGGGCCTGATGGGCCTGCTGGAGATCGACGAGATCCAGGCGAACGCGATCCTGGAGATGCAGCTGCGCCGGCTGGCCGCGCTGGAGCACCAGAAGATCACGGCCGAGCACGACGAGCTCCAGGCGAAGATCAACGAGTACAACGCGATCCTGGTGTCGCCGGAGCGGCAGCGGCAGATCGTCAGCGAGGAACTGGCGGCGATCGTCGAGAAGTTCGGCGACGACCGGCGTTCCAAGCTGGTGCCCTTCGACGGTGACATGTCCATCGAGGACCTGATCGCCGAGGAGGACATCGTCGTCACGATCTCGCGCGGCGGCTATGTGAAGCGTACGAAGACGGACGACTACCGCTCGCAGAAGCGCGGCGGCAAGGGCGTGCGTGGCACGAAGCTGAAGGAGGACGACATCGTCGACCACTTCTTCGTGTCGACGACGCACCACTGGCTGCTGTTCTTCACGAACAAGGGCCGGGTGTACCGGGCGAAGGCGTACGAGCTGCCGGACGCCGGCCGTGACGCCCGTGGTCAGCATGTCGCCAACCTGCTGGCCTTCCAGCCGGACGAGCGGATCGCGCAGATCCTGGCGATCCGCGACTACGAGGCCGCGCCGTATCTGATCCTGGCCACGAAGGGCGGTCTCGTGAAGAAGACCGCGCTGAAGGACTACGACTCGCCGCGTTCCGGTGGGGTCATCGCCATCAACCTCCGGGAGACGGCGGACGGTGCCGACGGCACGGCCGACGAGCTGATCGGTGCGGAGCTGGTGTCGGCCGAGGACGATCTGCTGCTCATCAGCAAGAAGGCCCAGTCGATCAGGTTCACTGCGACGGACGATGCGCTGCGCCCGATGGGCCGTGCCACTTCGGGTGTCAAGGGCATGAGTTTCCGCGAAGGCGACGAACTGCTCTCGATGAATGTTGTCCGGCCGGGTACGTTCGTGTTCACTGCCACCGACGGTGGGTACGCGAAGCGGACTCCCGTCGACGAGTACCGCGTTCAGGGTCGTGGCGGCCTGGGCATCAAGGCTGCCAAGATCGTGGAGGACCGGGGTTCGCTGGTCGGCGCGCTGGTGGTCGAGGAGACGGATGAGATCCTCGCCATCACGCTCGGCGGTGGTGTGATTCGTACGCGAGTCAATGAAGTCAGGGAGACGGGCCGTGACACCATGGGCGTCCAACTGATCAATCTGGGCAAGCGCGATGCCGTCGTCGGCATCGCCCGCAACGCCGAAGCCGGTCGTGAGGCCGAAGAGGTCGAGGGGTCCGATGACGCCGAGACCGCGACGGCGGAAGCTGCCGAGAGCACGGTCGAGGGCAATGCCGAAGGCACGTCGCCTTCGGCAGGGGAGCACGAGGAGTAGAGCGTGAGTGGAGCCACGGGCGCCGGTTCGGCCGCTTCCGGAGCAGGAGCGAACGGTGCCCGTGGCCCTGCCACGGACTCCCAAGGGGGCACTGTGACGGACACCCGGGGGCCTCAGCCCCAGTACGAGGGTTACGCGACCGGGCCGTTGCCCGGTGAGCGCGAGCCTGCAGCGGGGCAGGCGAGCGGGCCGTACCACCCGCCGCAGGCATACCCCTCGCCCGCGGGCGGGACCCAGGGCGGCCGGCCGCACGGCACGCAGGGTGGTGCAGAGGGCGCCGGCGCCGCGCAGGCGGCCCGGCGGCCGCGGACAGGGGCGCGGACGACTCCGCGTACCCGCAAGGCGCGTCTGCGGGTGGCCAAGGCCGACCCGTGGTCGGTGATGAAGGTGAGCTTCCTGCTCTCCATCGCGCTCGGCATCTGCACGGTGGTGGCGGCCGCCGTGCTGTGGATGGTGATGAATGCGATGGGCGTCTTCGAGACCGTGGGCGGCACGATCAGCGAGGCCACCGGCTCGAACGACAGCAACGGCTTCGATCTCCAGTCGTTCCTGTCGCTTCCGCGGGTCCTCATCTTCACCTCGGTCATCGCGGTGATCGACGTGGTGCTGGCGACCGCGCTGGCGACGCTGGGCTCCTTCATCTACAACCTCTCGGCGGGCTTCGTGGGCGGCATCGAGCTCACGCTGGCCGAGGACGAGTAGGGCTCGGAGTATCGATTTTGGGACTGGCCCCGACGTGCGCTAATCTTCAGAAGTCAGCGCAGAGCGCGGCGGGGCTATAGCTCAGTTGGTTAGAGCGCATCCCTGATAAGGATGAGGCCACAGGTTCAAATCCTGTTAGCCCCACAGTGACAACAGAAGGCCCGGTTCCTCTTCGGAGGCACCGGGCCTTCTGCGTGTGGTCGTTGCGACGCGTTCTCCGTGTGGGGCGGGTAGTTCGGGCCAGGTTGGGGCCGGGTTCCGGTTGGGCCTGGTCCTGCGTGCGGTTCCGTGCAGGGGCGCGTGTGCCTGGCCGGGTGCCTCTGCCGTCCTCCCCTGTCGTCCCCTCTGCCGTCCGCCTCCGTCGTCTTCTCGGCTGTCCTCCTCGCCTGCCCTCTGCCCTCGTGCCGGGCCCTCGCGCCGCGCCCCTCGTGCCGGAAGGGTGCAGGGCGGGGCTGGAGCGCACGGAGAAGCCCCCGTCCGGTGTGAACCGGCCCGGGGGCTCTGTGCGTCAGTTGCGCGGCTCTCACGGCGGGAGGAGGGACGCGTCCCCCGCCGGGGCTCCGTGGGTGGCGCGGGCGGAGCTCCTGGTTTCCGTGGCGTCCGTCGTGTCTGCGGACAGATGCCGGGTGGCGGGTGAGGAGCCGTGTGCCTCGGCGTGGATGCGCTGCTTCATCGTGGGTGGCAGCGCCCTGTCACGCGGAAGGGTCCATCGCACCGACGGGGTGGTCGCGGTTGCCGCGGTCGCACCCGTGTGCTCCTGGTTCGTGGTGGTCGGCTCCGGGGCGCTCGGCTCCGTGGCCGCCGCGGGGGTGCTCATGAGCCCCAGGGCGGCGAGGAGTGCGAAGAAGGCGGTGACGAAGGCGGTCCAGATGTTCCTGGCCTTGAAGGTGCGCATGGCCCCTCGCTTTCGGGTGATCCGGTTTGCTTACCTTTCTGATGATGTGGATGTGGCCCGTGAATTCGTGGACCGACGCCGCAGATCCGTCGATCTTCAGATGAACACCACTCGTATGGTGCAACTGGGCTTGACGGGCTTGCGCGGGACGATCGGTGCGGGCACGGCACCCGGTCGGAGCGATTCCCGGGTGGTCGCTTTTCCCTGGCGCCAGTTGGGGCGCAGGTAGGTCACCGATCGATATCGGCCGGTGTGTATAGTCGGGCGGCAGAAGTCCCCTACGTCAAGGAAAGACGAGGTCGCGCGGTGAAGAAGCTTCTCCTGGTCGCACTGGCCGCCATCGGCGGGCTCCTCGTGTACCGCCAGATCCAGGCGGATCGCGCCGAGCAGGATCTGTGGACGGAGGCGACTGACTCCGTGCCCGCAGGTTCGGGTGTGTGAGACAGAACAGCCTGATTGCGGGCCCCGGTCGCTGAGCGGCCGGGGCTTCGTGCTGTTGCGGGACCGTGACGTCTGCGCCCTTGAGTTCACCTAAGCAAATCAATAGGTTGCGAGAGCAAAAGATCCGGATTTTTCGGTCGGGGGTACGCGTGGGGGCGCAGGACCGACGCCGCCGTACTGCGGCAGGGGCGGAAGGCCGCTGAGATCGCGTCGGCAGGGCCGCCGAGATCGCGGAGAACGCGCGGACCGGCATGAGGCCGCGGGAGCCGGTGTTCGGTGACGGGTTGGCCGGCCCGGAGCACCATGCCGCCCGCCATGGCCAAGAAGGTGGACAAGAAGGGTAATCCGAGCAGCGTCGCAGACAGCAGTGGTACGGGCGGGGCAGGATGGACCGGCATTGCGGCCGCTGCCGGGGCGGGCGCTGTGGTGGTCGTGATCGCGGGGCTCGTGTTCGTGCGCGGGCGTCGCAGGCGCGCCACACAGACGACGAGGGGAAGCGCGTGATGAGGCAGCGCAACAGGGGCCGGGTGGTGCTGGCCGCCGTCGCGGCGATGTGCGCGGCGGTGGCGCTGCCGGGACAGGCGTACGCGGCCGGGGAGGACGCCGCGTACACCTTCGATCCCGGGGCGAAGAAGGTCAGCGGCGCGGAGGTCAGCACCGAGGCGTCGGCGCTCTCGTCCGGATCGGTCTACAAGAGCTCGATCAAGCGCGGCGAGAAGCTCTACTACCGCCTGAACCTCGACGCGAAGACGAATGCGTACGTCTCGGCGGTGGCCGTGCCCAGGGACGGCGGCCAGGTCGCCTACGGGGACGGCATCACGGTCAGCATCAGGGACAGCGCGGACCTGCAGTGCAGTTCGGAGGATGCCCGGTTCGAGTCGGCGGAATACCCGCGTCCGATCGCGGCGTACGCCTACCGGATCACCAAGAAGGACAGCAGCACCTGTCAGGAAGCCGGAACGTACAACGTCCTGATCGAGCGGGAGAGCAAGGCCACGTCCTCATCCGGCGCATGGGACCTGGAGCTGCGCTACGAGTCCGAACCGCAGCTGAAATCGGCCGGTTCGATGCCGACCGTGGCGCCGGAGAACTGGCCGTCGGCCTCCCCGGTGCCCCCCACCGCAGCTCCGCAGAAGCGGTCGGGCGGCACCAGCTACTACGACGCGACCAGCCTGGAAACCGGCGAGTGGCACGACGACATCGCGCCGGGGCAGACCCGCTTCTACCGGGTGCCGGTGGACTGGGGCCAGCAGATCTTCGCCACCGCCGATCTGAGCAACAACAACGCCTCGGACGAATTCATCGGCAGCGCGCTCGCGGTGTCCCTCGACAATCCGGCCCATGGCCATGTCGACGACGCGACGCCGCTGTCGTACTCCGGCAAGCCCGCGTCCGTATCGCTGGATCCGCTGCCTCCGGTGGCGTACGAGAACCGCTACGACTCCACCAGCAGCGTCAGTGCCATGCGGTTCGCCGGCTGGTACTACCTGTCGGTGACGCTCAGCCCGAAGGTCGCGAAATCGTACGGCGACAAGGCCATCCCGCTGAACCTCAGGATCAAGGTCGAGGGGACGGCGCGGAAGTCGCCGTACGCGGGGGGCGCCGGGATCTTCTCGGTCACGCAGGACGACAGGGACATGGCCAAGAGCGGCAAGAGCGACCCCGAGGCGGCCAGGAGCGCCACTATGAGGACGGTCGGCGTGGCCGGGATAAGCGCGGGTGCGGTGCTGGTGCTCGGGCTCGGCGTGTGGACGCTGCTGGCACGGCGCCGCGCGGTGACCGCCCCGGGGGGTCCGGGGGGTCCGGGGGGTTCGGCAGGTTCGGCAGCGTTGGCGGGGCAGGCAGCCCCGCCCGGTGCGAACGGTCCCGCCGCGGGAAGCCCGGCCGGGGGCGGGCAACCGCCCTACGGTGGCCCGCCGCAGACCTGGTAGCGGGCCGGAACCGCTGCCGCGTACGGCGGAGGTTCCGGCCGACGCGCTCAGCTCTGGGTCAGTGCCCAGACACCCACGGCGAAACAGATCAGCGCCACCAGCAGGACCGGGACCGCCACCTTCAGGGGCGGTCCCGGACGCTTCTGCGGTGCGTGCGCGGGAGGTGCGTATCCCGTGGCGGGAACCTGCGGCTGCCCGGTGGTGTAGGCGCGGGTGAGAGCCGGCTCGTGGTGCACCCCGGCCGTGGGAGCCTGCGAAGGATCCGGTGCGGGCGTGGCGAACGGGGCGGACGTGTACGCCGGGGGCGGAGTGGGAGGCGTGGCAGTCTGCGCCTGCTGGAGCTGCGGCGCGGGCTGCTGCGGAGGCGGCGGGAGGTGGAAGCTGCCCGTTTCCGACATCGGGACCGGTAGCTGGGTGTAGGGCTGCTGCACGGGCTGCGGGGCTGCCTGGTCCTGCTGTACGGGCGGCACGGGCGGTATGGGCTGCGCGTCTTGCGCGGCCGCTCTGGGGGGCGTGATCGGTCCGTCGGGCCCGAAGCCGGCGGGCAGCGGCCCGAGTTGGTCGAACACCTCCACCGGCTCGTCGTCGACGCCGGGCTCGGGCAGCATGTCGACCGCGGCCGTCAGCGCCTTGCGCGCACCCGTGGCCGTACGGAACCTGGCCTGGGGATCCGGCTGCAGCAGCCCCGCGAGGACCTGCCACAGCGGCTCGGGAATCCCCTCCGGGGCGCCGGGAGTCCCGTACGTGGCGAAGTGCTCGACGATGGCCTGTGCGTCCGGCTTCTTCCCCTGGAGCAGATACAGCGACACGAGACCGACCGCGAACAGGTCCGCGGGGAAATCGGGTTCCGCGCCCATCATCTGCTCCGGCGCGAAGTAACCCGGCGTTCCCACCACGTAGTTGGTCTCGGTGAGACGCGGCTCGCCCTTGCGCATGGAGATACCGAAGTCGGACAGCCGCAGATGCGGCCGTCCGGTGCCGGTGGCCTCCATCAGGATGTTGGCGGGTTTGATGTCCCGGTGGACGACGCCCTCCGCGTGCACCGTCGACAGTCCCGACAGCAACTGGTCGAGCAGCGTGCAGACGAAACGAGGAGGCAACGGCCCGTAGTCGCCGATGACATGGGCCAGCGAACCGCCGCTCACCAGGTCCATGGTGAACAGGACCTTGTCGTCGTCCGCGGCCCAACTGGCCGGGGCCAGCACATGCGGATGCTCGATCCGCAGCGCCTGCTCGCGGACGAAGCGCAGCAGCGTGTGTGCATCGCTCTGCTGGAGGACCTTGGCCGCCACATAACGGCGGCGCCGGTGGTCCCAGGCGCGCCACACGGCGCCGACCCCACCACGTCCGATCGGATCGATCAGTTCGTACCGACCGGCGAAGACCTCACCCATTGCGCTGCGCCCGCTCCCAGTTCCTGTTTCGGCTCGTGCCCGGCTCTCGGGGGTAGTGCCCTAGGACATGTCGGACAGGCCCTAGCTCTGGTGTCCCTCGTAGTGCGCCACCGCGTCCGCGGTACGTCCTGCGCCGTACACCTTGAGGAACTCTGCCAGCTCCGGGTGGGTCGGGGCGAGGGAGTCGGCGGCATCGATGATGTCACCGGCGGCCGCGACCGACCGCAGCAGCGACTGGATCTCACGCACCACGCGCCGGACCGTCGGGGCGCCGCCGGTGTGGGAGGTCTGGCCGGTCCCGGTGAGGACGGAGCCGCCCTGGGACTTCTTGATCTCTTCCATGCGGTTGGTGGCCTCTCCCGCGCTGGCACTGCCGTCGGCGACCTGACCGGCCAGTTCCTGGAGCGCCTGGACGCGCTGGACGACCGCGGGGTTTCCGATCTTGGCCCGCTGGCCGCTCATCAACTGGGAGAGCATGGGGGCGGACAGCCCGAGGACCGCGGCGAGCCGGGCCTGGTTCAGACCGAGATCATCGATCAACCGGCGAAAGAGCGCCCCCAGAGGTTCTCCGTACCAACTGCGCTGAAGCTCCCTGGCTCTTGCTGTTGCCTCTTGCTGGGCGGCATCCATGGCGTCTCCCCATCGCTGCGACTTCGCTGCTGCGAACCTCGTCGAGCATCTTACGGAGAGTGGTCGCCGACCGGGAGTCCCTATCTTTTTGCAAGATTCCGGGGGGTACCCGGTACTCTGGTCTGCGGCGGTCGCCGAGACGTCGAAGCGTCCGGTACTGTCCGTCTTTTCGGGGCCTTAGCTCAGTTGGTAGAGCGCTGCCTTTGCAAGGCAGATGTCAGGAGTTCGAATCTCCTAGGCTCCACGTACTAAATGCCCTCCGACCTGCGGAAACGTAGCCTCGGAGGGCATTTTTCGTCTCCGCGGGGGCGGGGTACGCGCGGTGAGCGTTCCGGCTGCTGAGCATGACGAGCGCGCCGATCGACGCCGGGACGGGTAGCGCAGGGGGCAGGTCGGTCAGTGACCGCCATGCGGCGGTCCGTGTGCTCCCGCCCGTCCCGGTGACCAGCAGCGGGCCGGGCCCCGGGGCGACCACGCGGAAGAGCGCCACCAGGTGCCGGTGCACACCGCTGCGGTGGACCGCGTACGTGCGGGCGGCCGATCCGGGTGGACCGGTGGACCGCCGGAGACGGCTACGGGGCGCGAGGGACCAGGCCGGCCTCGTGCGCGGCAATGGCGGCCTCCACCCGGTTGCGCGCCCCCAGTTTGCCAAGGACTGCGCTGACGTGCGCCTTCACGGTGCCTTCGACCAGATGCAGCCTGGCGGCGATCTCGGAGTTGGACAGTCCTGCCCCGAGCCCGGCCAGCACGTCGAGTTCTCGTCCGGTCAAGTGTTCGAGCGGGCGGTGGGGGCGTGCCATCCGGCGTGCGCGCAGACCGGCGATGACCCGGGTGGCAACCCTCGGCGAAAGATAGGCCCCGCCGGCTCCCACCGCCTGCACTCCGTTCAGAAGTTCCCGGGGGTCGTCCGCTTTGAGCAGGAAGCCGCTGGCCCCGTCCTCAAGGGCCCGTGTGATGAAGTCGTCCTCCCCGAAGGTCGTCAGCATGATCACGCCGGCTGTCGGCAGTGCCTGGTGGATCCGGGCCGCCGCCGCCAGGCCGTCCAGTCCGGGCATCTGGATGTCCAGGAGGACCACGTCGGGGCGGTGACGGCGCGTCAGCGAGACGGCCTCGTGGCCGTCGGCAGCCTCGGCGACCACTTCGGTGCGCGGGTCCCTGGCCAGGATGGCCCGTACCCCGGCCCGGACCATCGCCTCGTCGTCCGCCACAAGGACGCGGACCGGCCGACGGTCCGGTGTCGTCTCTTCCACGGGCCGAGCGTACGGCCTCGGGGTGGCCGTGGGACCGATCGCTGGGAGAAGTGCGACCAGCGGCGGGGCGCACCCCTGACGAAAGGAAGGAAGGTGCTGACGAACGGCCCATGTGCCGCCGCGCCCAGTCCCTCTAGCGTCGCCGCCGTACGGGAGAAGAAGTCCGGCAGATGCCGAAGGAACCGATGTGATCACCCTCAGAGGGCTTACCAAGCGATACGGCGAAACCGTCGCTGTGCACGACCTGACACTGGACATCGAGGAAGGAAAGGTGACCGGGTTCCTCGGCCCCAACGGGGCCGGTAAATCAACCACGATGCGGATGGTCCTGGGCCTGGACCGCCCCTCGCGGGGCACGGCACTCATCGACGGCAGGCCGTACTCCGCCCTGCGCCACCCGGTCCGCGAAGTGGGCGCACTGCTGGACGCGAAGGCGCTGCACCCGGCGCGCTCGGCACGCAGTCACCTCGTCGCGCAGGCACGCAGCAACGGCATCCCGGTGCGCCGAGTGGACGAAGTACTGGAGACGGTGGGCCTGGCCAAGGCGGCGCGACGCCGTGCCGGAACGTACTCGCTGGGCATGAACCAGCGTCTTGGTGTGGCCGGCGCGCTGCTCGGTGATCCGTCGACTCTGATCCTGGACGAACCGGTCAACGGCCTCGACCCCGACGGCGTGCGCTGGATGCGACAGCTCGTGCGCGACCAGGCCGTCCAGGGCCGTACGGTCTTCCTCTCCAGCCATCTGATGAGCGAGATGCAGCTGACGGCCGATCACCTCGTGATCATCGGCAGGGGAGAGCTACTGGCCGACACATCCATGGCGGACTTCCTTGCCGGTAGTTCCCGGGCATCCGTGCGCGCCCGGGTGCCGGACCCCGAAGAGCTGTCCGTGCTGGTGAGGCGCCTGGTGGCGGACAGCGGCGTGAAGGTCGAGGCATCGGGCAAGGACGAGATCGTTGTCAGCGGCCGGACCGCTGCCGAGGTCGGGGACCTCGCGCACAGCTCCGGCGTCCGGCTGCATCAGCTGAGCGACGCGCAGGTCTCGCTGGAACAGGCGTACATGGAACTGACGGTGAGAAGTGTCGAGTACGCGACGGGCACGGGATCGGAAGAGGACCGCAAGACCGGGCCGGGGCGCAGCACCGGCGCTGAGCAGGGCACCCGGCGCGAACGTGGCACGGCGAGGGAGACCGGACGGTGGTCACGATGACGACGGACATGACGACGGACATGACAGTGGACATGGCCGCGGATACGTCCGGACGTGCCACCCGGGACCGGCCGGGCGGCCGGTTCCCCGGCGCGGTCGCCGCCGAGTGGACCAAGCTGTGGTCGGTCCGTGCGCCGTACCTGTGCCTCCTGGTCGGTCTGTCGGCGACGGGGGTGTTCACCTTCTATTACGGATCGATCGCCCGCATCAACGAGCATGCCGTCCAGCCGGTCGGCAACGCCGTGGTGTCCTCCACGGTCCTCGTCCAGTTCGCCGTGGTCGTCCTGGCCACGGTCACGGTCACGAGTGAGTACACGACCTCCAGCATGAGTTCGTCGCTGCTGTGGGTGCCGGTCCGGCACCGGGTTCAACTGGCCAAGGCACTGGTCACCGCCGTGGTCGCCTTCGCCGCCGGCGCGATGTTCGCCGTGGTGGGCATGGCGGTGGCCTGGGGACCGTTCTCCGGCCATGCCTCGTTCCACGCCGGCGCGGCGGTCGGCCAGGTCCTGGCCGTCGGTGTCTTCTACGCCCTCGTCGCGGTACTGGCCGTAGGGGTGTCCTTCGCCACGCGGCATGCGGCCGGAGCGCTGACCGTGCTCTTCACTCTGCTGTGGGCCCTGCCGAGCATGCTTGTGGGGCTCGGCGGCCCCGTCCTGCTCGCCATCAACGACTGGCTGCCGTACAGCGCGGGCGACCACTTCATGCGCAGCGGCAGCTCCGCTCCGTACCCGTCGGCCGCAGCGGTGCTGATCCTGCTGGCGTGGACACTGGCAGCCCATCTGACCGGTTTGTATGTGCTGCGCCGTCGCGACGCCTGAAGAGCGGCGCGGCCCTCGCCCCTGGGCCCGAGCCGTCACCCGGCCGGCCCCTCTTTCCGCCCGTCGGCCCGGCGGACGGGGCTGCCCGTGCCGGTGGATCCTGACGTAGCGTCGGGCGGATGACAGCACACGCCGCGACCGATGGAGAGGAAGTCCGACGGCCCATGTGGCAGGTTCGCACCCGGCTGAGGCCGGTGCTCGGTGACACGGCGCTGTGGGCTGTCTTCTGTGCCGCAGGCGTCATCTGGTTCAGCAACGGCCCGGCGACCTCGGTCGCGCTGGACCTGGTGCTCCCGCTGCTCGTGCTGGCCGTCGCGGTCCCCCTTGCCCGGTCCCGGCCGGGGACGGCGGTCCTCCTGGTCAACGCCCTGTGCGTCATGGGACTGACCAACCCGGCCAGCCCCGCGAATGCCTACGTACTGGCGCTGGCCGGGGTGAGTTGCCTGCTGGGAGCGCGTACCGGCACGGCCCGCACCCCGCTGCTGGTGCTCGCCGGCTGCCTGGCGGTCGATCTCGCGCTGTGCGCCGCACTCCGGGTGCCCGCGGTGTGGTGGTTCTACGCGATGACCGTGCTTCCCTCCGCGCTCCTGCTGCCGTGGCTCGCCGGCCGCTACTGGCGGGGCCGGAGGGAACTGGTCTGGGGTGGCTGGCGGTTGGCCCGCAGTCTGGAGGAGCGGCAGCGGTTCATCGCGGAGCGGGCGAGGCTGACGGAACGCGCGGACATCGCCGTCGACATGCACGACTCGCTGGGCCACGTACTGAGCCTGGTCGCTCTGCGTGCCGGGGCCCTGGAGCTCTCCCCCACGCTCGCCCCTCAGGACCGCGCCGACGTCGCCGAGCTGCGCAGGACGGTATCGGACGCCGTCGACCAGCTACGTGAGACCGTCACCGTGCTGCGCGACGAGCCCCGTACAAGGGCGAGTCCGCCCGCGGCCGACAGCGTCGAGGAACTTCTGGGCCGTGCGGTCGCCTCCGGCGTCCCGGTGCGATGGGAGCGCGACGGCCCCCTGCCCGCACTGTCACCGCTGATCGAACGCGGCGTATACCGGGTGGTGCAGGAGGCACTCACCAACGCCACCAAACACGCCCCGGGCAGCACCGTACGGGTGAGCATCACCCACGACAGCGACCGCATACACGTCCGGATCGTCAACTCCAGGCCGCCCGCAGGCCCGTTGCCCGGCACCGTGGCGGGCAACCGTGGCCTGGCAGGACTGCGGGAGAGGGTAGCGGTCCTCGGCGGCTCACTGCGGACCGGCCCGTACGAGGGCGGCTTCCAGGTGAGCGCCACCCTGCCGCACCACGCGACGGCGAAACCGACGCTGCGGGCCTGGCCCGAAGACATCACCCGCCCCCTCCCCGCGAACGGCGCGGAGGAGATGGGCGCAGAAGGCACGGCCACCGGCACCGCACCCGAATCGGCGCGCCGACTGGCTCGCATACGGCGCAGCGCCCGCTGGCGTTTCGCTGCCGTCTTCGCGGTCCCCACCGGGGCAGCGGTGATCTTCCTGCCCGCCGTCGCGTATCTGGCCTACCAGCTGACCACCAGTGTGCTGCCGCCGTCCCGCTACGAGGAGCTGCGCGTCGGCCGGCCGCGTACCGAAATCGCACACCTCCTTCCGCCGCGCCCCTTCCCCTATCCCCCCGACGACGCGCGCCTGGCGCCCAGGCCGCCCGGCACCACCTGCGAGTTCTACCGCTCGAACGGCAACCTCCTGGACCAGGTCGATCTCTACCGCCTGTGTTTCTCCGGCTCCAGACTGGTCGCCAAGGACACGCTCGATACGGGGGCGGAGTAGCCCCCGGCGGGTTTGCGGGGCGGGTGTGCGAGCGGATCCCGGGAGGGTGCCGTCACCTGGGGCCGAAGCTCTCCCCTGCGATGAGCAGGCGATACCCGTAGTCCACGCTTTCCTTGTCGAGCAGGTCTGCATGGCGGCGCCGCCATGCACCGGAGTCGAGGTCGGCGCGCAGTTTCTCCATCGCCGGTTCCACGACGGAGGGCGGAAGCTGCGCGAAGGTGGAGCTGGCCTGCCGGACGGCCGGATCGAGGTAGAGCTCGGGCCTGCGCCAGTAGGCGATCTGGAAGCCGTCGGTGAAGTCGTGCGGGATGGGGAAGGGCAGCACCGTATGCGCGTCGAGCGCCTCGGCGACCTCGGACAGAGGGGTGAAGCGGGCGTTCTCCAGCTCACGGATCTCCGGCAGGTACTCCTTGAGCAGCCACAGCTCCGGCCGGTGGACCGGATCCCAGGTGAACACCACCTGACCACGCGAGACGCGGCGCAGTTCACTCAGCCCGCGGCGCACATCCGGCCAGTGATGGACGGTCATGACCGCCATGGCCGCGTCGAAGGAGCCGTCCGGGAACGGCAGGCGCTCGGCGCAGGCCTTCACCTTCCTGAGCCCCGGGTGCTGGTCGAGCATGACGTTCGAGGGGTCGACCGCGGTGACGTCGGCGCCCTCGGGCTCGTACGAACCGGCGCCGGCCCCGACGTTGACGACGGTGCGCGCGCCTGCCAGGGCCTGGCCGATCAGGGAGTGCAGTCGCGGATCGGGGCGGCGGACGAGCCGGTAGCCGGTCCCGACGCGGTCGTAGGTCGCCGGCCCGGAGCCGGTAGCAGCGGATTCCATGCGGCCAAGACCAGCAGGTCGACCGGTCGGGGGCCATAGATTTAATCTGGGCCGAATGTTGTCGTTCCATCTCGGAATGCGGGACCTGGCCGCGGTCCGGTTCGCCGGCTCACCGCTCCAGGAGACGGTCCTGAGTCTGTGGGCCTGGCACAACCCCATCCGACACGCGGTGCATCAAGCCTTCCTGCGCCAATCCGCACCCCTGCTGGACCAGCTGGACTGGCCGCTCCTCCAGGCGCTCGTCGGCCCCCGCCGGCTGCTCCCCGACTTCCTCACCCCCCACCCGCCGGTGCCGGAACCCGACATCGACGACGAGTTCCGAGCGCTGCGCGCCACCGCGCCCGAGCGTGTGACCCGCGAACTGCGCCAAGCGGCCGACGGCCGGCCACTGCACCCGCTGCTGCACCAGGCCCACCACGACGCGCACGCCCTGCTGCACCGCATCGCCGACGCCCTGCACGCCTACTGGGTTCTCGTGGTCGCCCCCCACTGGCCGCGTATCCATGCCGTCCTGCGCGCCGACGTTCTCCACCGCGCACGCCGGCTGACCGACGACGGGGCCGCAGCCTTGTTCCGCGGCATCGATCCCGGCCTGCAATGGAGCGACGGCACCCTCGTCATGGACGCCTGGCCCGGGGAACACCACGACATCGACGTCGACGGCCGCGGGGTGACCTTCACCCCCTCTCTCTTCTGCGACCACGCCGTCACCCTTGTCGACCCGGCCCTCCCACCGCGGATCCGGTACCCGGCCCGCGGCCGCGGCACCGTGTGGCACACCAGCGACACCACCCCGCCCAGCGCCCTGGCCGACCTCCTCGGCCGCACACGCGCACGCGTACTCCTCCACCTCGACGAACCACGCAGCACCACCGACCTCGCCCGCCGCCTCGCACTCAGCCCGGGCACCGTCAGCCAACACCTGGGCGTCCTCAACCGCGCCGGCCTGGTCAGCAGGGCCCGTTACGGGCACACGGTCCTGTATCTGCGCAGCCGGCTGGGCGATCAACTGGTCGCCTGAGGGCTGTCCCGGACCGAAGGCCGCGCCCCCGTCGACGAGGCCGGCGCAGGGGCAGGCGGACGAGCCGTCCGCCGTGACATTCGCGGGGGTAAATGTCTGCTTCGCCGACAGAACCGCAGGTGAGGAGCGTCTCGGTGTCGGGTTTGAATCCCCTGGGCGCCACATACGAAAGGCGGAACGGGCGTCGGAAGACCTCAAGGTCCTCCGACGCCCGCTCCGTCGTGCGGGGACTGCTCAGCGGCGGTCGTCGAGATCGGTGCCGTCCACACCCTCGGGACCGTCCGTCCCCTTGTTCTCCGCATCGGCCTGCTTGGCCTGGACCTCCGGGTCGAGCGAAGTCGGACCGCTGCCGTCGACGGAGCTCAGCGGTGCGCGGTCGGACACCTCCGTGGGAGCGGGCGGCTCGACCAGCCAGTCCGGGTTGGCCTGCCTGTCCCACCACCTCCAGGCGGCGTAGGCGCCGCCCGCCACGACGCCGACCACGGCGAACACCTTGAAGAACCGGCCGGCCCTCGCCCGCCGCTCGTGCTTCCTGGCCAGCTGCCTGATCTCCTTCGCGGTGACCTGCCCGCGGAGCGCGGCCAGCGCGGCGGCGCTGCGGGCCGAGGCCTCCTCGGCGACGGGCTGGGCGACCGCCATCGCGTGCTCGACGCGCGGCACGGTGTAGTCCGCGGCGGTACGGGCGGCCCGGCGGGTGCGGTGTGCGGCGCGCTGGGCCACCTCGTCGACCTTGGGCGGCACATGGGAACGGGCCAGTTCGATACGTGGTGCAAGACGCGCGTCGTACTGGACGCGGGCCTGCTGGGCTGCCTTCGACACCTTCGGCGCGAGCCGCGTGCGGGCCTCACACGCGAGATGTGCGGCCTGGTGCTTGGCCGAGCCGGCATAGGGCGCCACCACTTCCGCGGCGTGCTGCACGCTGTCCTTGGCCGAGTCGGTTGCGGCGCGCACGCTGTCGATGCGGGTCACGGGAATCCTCCTCCTTGGTGGCGGGTAGGTACTTCGCCTTTCCACCCATTTCGAGATCATGCCTGCCCTGGGCCTGTACGGCACGTGGGGCAGGCATCCGGGTCATTCAGGTCATGTCTGACACTTTCGGGCAATGCGGGCAAGGGGAGCTTGCCGACGACAATGCCACGGTTCGGTTCAGCCCGCGCCGGTTGGTCACGCACTTGGCCGCATTTGTTCCTGCGGGGAGCGGCAAGGGCGCGGTTTCGGGGAAGCCGCAGGCGAACGGAGCGGAGGCGACGCGGTCGCACCGGGCGCCCGATCGGGCAAGAAGGTGAGCGGAGCGCGTTCGGGGTGGCGGCCGGGCGCCGGAGCGGAAGGTCCGTGCGAGGATCGGTGGAACGTCAGCGCAGACCTGACGTCACCCCTCGCGGATGTGGCGTCACCGAAGACTCACCGAAGACTCACGGAAGGCAGATCGTGGCTGAGCAGCTTTACGCCACCTTGAAGACCAATCAGGGCGACATCGAGATCCGGCTTCTGCCGAACCACGCACCCAAGACGGTCAAGAACTTCGTCGAGCTCGCCAAGGGCGAGCGTGAGTGGACGCATCCCGAGACCGGCAAGAAGTCCACGGACCGGCTGTACGACGGCACCGTCTTCCACCGCGTCATCGGTGGCTTCATGATCCAGGGCGGCGACCCGCTGGGCAACGGCACCGGCGGCCCGGGATACGAGTTCGGTGACGAGTTCCACCCCGACCTCAGCTTCAACAAGCCGTACCTGCTGGCCATGGCCAACGCCGGGCCGGGCACCAACGGATCGCAGTTCTTCGTGACCGTCTCGCCGACCGCCTGGCTGACCGGCAAGCACACCATCTTCGGCGAGGTCGTCGACCCCGCTAGCCAGAAGGTCGTGGACGCCATCGCGGCCACCCAGACCAACGCCCGTACCGACCGTCCGCTGCAGGACGTCGTGATCGAATCGGTCGTCATCGAGAACCGATGACGACCGGTGGTCATCGGATGATCACTCGCTGATTGTCCTCCCGGGAACCAACCGCCCTGCTCGTCCGTACTTGTTACATAGCGGACGAGCAGGGCGGCGTTGTGCGCGCTGCCGCTCACGACAAGGACCGAGGGGACCGGGAAGTCATGGGACCGATGGACCAGCAGCCGCCGGAAGAGCAGGACCGGTCCGCCGCCGCGGACGGCTCGATGGGCTGCTACCGCCACCCCGGCCGCGGGACGCACATCCGCTGCGTCCGCTGCGACCGCCCGATCTGCCCCGAGTGCATGGTCAACGCCTCGGTCGGCTTCCAGTGCCCGGACTGCGTCCGCCAGGGATCCGGTACGGGACACGGCCCGGCCGCCAATCAGCCGCGGACCGTCGCCGGCGGCAGCATCGCGGCCGACCCCCGCCTCGTCACCAAGATCCTCCTCGGCATCAACGTCGCCGTGTACATCGCCGTGCTGGCGAAGAGCGAGCTGGTCAACGAGCTGCTGCTGCTCGGCCGCGCCACGACCCACTTCGGCGGTCCGCTGGAAGGCGTCGCCGAGGGACAGTGGTACCGGCTGGTCACGTCGATGTTCCTGCACCAGGAGATGTGGCACATCGTCTTCAACATGCTGGGGCTGTGGTGGCTCGGCGGACCGCTGGAAGCCGCGCTCGGCCGCGCCCGCTACCTCACGCTCTACATGCTCTCCGGCCTGGCGGGCGGCGCTCTCACCTACTGGCTCTCCGCGCCCGTACAGGGCTCGCTCGGTGCCTCCGGAGCGATCTTCGGCCTGCTGGGCGCCACCGCCGTGCTCATGCGCCGGCTCAACTACGACATGCGCCCGGTCTTCGTGCTGCTCGCGGTGAATCTGGTCATCACCTTCAACCCCTGGGGCGGAATCGCCTGGCAGGCGCATGTCGGCGGCCTGATCGCGGGCACGCTGATCGCGATCGCCATGGTGCACGCACCCCGCGAGCGGCGCGCACTCGTGCAGTACGGAACCTGTGCCCTGGTCCTGGTGGCTGTGGTCGCCATCGTCGTTGCCAGAACAGCCGCGCTCACCTGAGAATGTCTTGACCGCCTGGAACGCTTGAGACGCCTCTTGAGAACAGCCTCCCGCTTACCTGGGACCAGTACCTGGGACCAGTACCTGGGACCTCTCCGGTTGCCTGGCCACACCTGTGGGACCCGCCCCACTTGCCTGGGATCCGCCCCCCGTTACCTGGGACCAGCCACCGGTTACTGAGCGGACACCACGCCTCCACGGGCCCGGTTCTCCCGGGGTGCTCCCTCAGCCGCCTGTCCACAGCGTCAGTTGTCCACAGCGCGTGCCGGATCTTGTGCATTCTGTGGGAACAGCTGTGCCCCTTGTCACTGAGCTGGGTTTTTCCAGCAGGGACAAGGGGCGTGCCATCCCTCGACGAGGGGACTGCAGTCACATCGGCGTCAACAGTCAGGGAGTTATCCACAGATCGTCTGACCTTTTCCCCCGCCTGTGGATAACGCTGTGGGTAACTCGGGGCAAGGGTTGCGGGACCGGGCCCCGCTGTGGGATCAGGTGCCCTGCGGCACTACTTCCACTGCGTGGAGACACCGAAGCCGCCGGCGATGAAGCCGAAGCCGACGACGATGTTCCAGTTCCCCAGTGAATCGATCGGCAGATCGCCGTCGGTCACATAGAAAACGACGATCCAGGCCAGACCGATGAGGAAGAGCGCCAGCATCACCGGCGCCACCCAGCTACGGCTGGTCAGCTTTATGTTGGTTGCCTGCTTCGCCGGAGGGGGCGTGAAGTCGGCCTTCTTGCGGATACGTGACTTCGGCACGAGGAACTCTCCTGTCGATGCGCTGCGTGACCGCGCAGGGAACTGTGGCTGGCGCCGGGGCGGGGCGCGAGGGGGAATGCTGCCTCCCCCGGGCGTCCGTTAGCGTAGTGCTTCCGTGGCGCCGAAGGAGATAAGGGTACGTTGAGCAATTCTGCCGACTCCCCCCAAGGACCGGTCCGGCGCACCTTCCGGCACCCGGTCCGGGTGCTCACCGCTGCCGTCTTCGCCCTCGCCGGACTCATCTTCGTCACCAGCGCCAACACGGCCAAGGGCACCAATATCCGTACCGACTCCTCGCTGCTGAAGCTCTCCGACCTCATCCAGCAGCGCAGCGGCAAGAACGCCCAGTTGGACGAGACCAACGCGTCCGCACGCGAGGACATCGACACCCTCGTACGCCGCGACGACGGCAGCACCGAGGCGGAGGACGCCCGGCTCAAGGAGCTGGAGCGGGCCGCGGGCACCACAAAGCTCTCCGGCCGGTCCGTGTCCGTCACCCTCGACGACGCCCCGCCCAACGCCACCGCCAACCCCGGCTACCCCGACCCGCAACCCAACGACCTGGTCATCCACCAGCAGGACCTGCAGGCGGTCGTCAACGCCCTCTGGCAGGGCGGCGCCCAGGGCATCCAGGTCATGGACCAGCGGCTGATCTCCACGAGCGCGGTGCGCTGCGTCGGCAACACCCTGATCCTCCAGGGCCGGGTCTACTCCCCGCCGTACAAGATCACCGCGGTCGGCGACCCGGCCGGCCTCAAGCGGGCACTCGACAACTCCCCGGCGATCAACAACTACCTGCTGTACGTGAAGGCCTACGGTCTCGGCTGGAAAGTCGACGAGCACGAGGCGGTGACTCTTCCCGGCTATTCGGGCACAGTGGACCTCCACTATGCGGAGCCGGTGAAGTAGCGAGCGTCTGTGGGGAGGCCGGCAGGGTGTCGGTGCGACTGGTCGTGAGGACGTTCAGCGAACTCTGCATCACCGTCGGCGCCCTGATCGTGCTCTTCGTGGCGTACGTGCTGTTCTGGACTGGGGTGAAGGCCGCAGGCGCGACCGAGGGGCAGATCGACACCCTGCGCGACCAGTGGGCGCGGGGCACGGTGTCCGCCCCCGCACCGGAGGCGTCCCCGACGCCGCCGACGCCGCCCGCCCGCGCGGCGTACCGGGACGGAAAGCCGTTCGCGATGCTGTACATCCCCCGCTTCGGCAAGGGCTGGGAATGGCCCGTCCTGGAGAACACCGAGGTCAGGACCTTGCAGAAAGGGCTCGGCCACTACAGGGGGACCGCCCGCCTCGGCGCGACGGGCAACTTCGCGGTGGCCGGACACCGCCGCACGTACGGCGACCCGTTCAAGGACTTCCCGAAGCTGCGTCCGGGCGACGCGGTACTGCTGAGGGACGGGACGACGTGGTTCACGTACCGCATCGACAAGAAGCCCTACCGGACGGTACCGAGCGACGTCGGGGTCATCGATCCCGTACCCCGCAAGTCGGGCTTCGACGGGCCGGGCCGCTATCTGACGCTGACCACGTGCGACCCCGAATGGGGCAGCAGCCACCGGCTGATCGCCTGGGCGCACCTCGATGCGACCCAGCCTGTGACCGACGGCAGGCCGGCAGCTTTCCACAGCTGACCCACGCTCCTGCCCCGGCCCTTTAGTCTGGTCCCGTACCGAATGGAGGGGACAGCATGTACGGCTGGATCTGGCGGCATCTGCCGGGCAACGCATGGGTGCGTGCGCTCATCTCGCTCGTGCTGGTGCTGGCTGTCGTCTACGCGCTTTTCCAGTACGTCTTCCCCTGGGCGGAGCCGCTGCTTCCGTTCGGCGACGTGACGGTCGACGGCTCGACCGGGACGGGGGCCGGACAGTGAGCGCCCGCATCCTCGTCGTGGACAACTACGACAGCTTCGTCTTCAACCTCGTCCAGTACCTCTACCAGCTCGGCGCCGAGTGCGAAGTGCTGCGCAACGACGAGGTGACCACGGCACACGCCCAGGACGGCTTCGACGGGGTCCTCCTGTCACCCGGCCCCGGTACCCCGGAGCAGGCAGGAGTCTGCGTCGACATGGTCCGCCACTGCGCGGACACGGGCGTCCCGGTCTTCGGCGTCTGCCTCGGGATGCAGTCGATGGCGGTGGCGTACGGCGGTGTGGTGGACCGCGCCCCGGAGCTGCTGCACGGCAAGACCTCGCTGGTGACCCATGAGGGCACCGGGGTCTTCACCGGCCTGCCGTCCCCCTTCACCGCGACCCGCTACCACTCGCTCGCCGCCGAACCCGACACGGTTCCGCCGGAGCTGGAGGTGACGGCGCGCACCGCCGACGGCATCATCATGGGGCTGCGGCACCGCGAACTGGCGGTGGAGGGTGTGCAGTTCCATCCGGAGTCGGTGCTGACCGAGCACGGCCACCTGATGCTGGCCAACTGGCTGGCCCAGTGCGGCGACACAGCGGCCGTCGCGCGGTCGGCGGGGCTCGCGCCGGTGGTGGGCAAGGCCGTCGCGTGACCGCGCTCCGCCCCGAACACGACGCCGGACAGGACGGCCCGTACGAGCAAGAAGCGTATGAGGCCGCAGGCGCGTTCGAGGCGGCGGTCGACCGGCTGGCGGATCCGCTGAACGATCCCCTGCCGGGGCAGCATGCCTCGCCGTGGTTCCGGTCCGGCAACCTCCCGCCGGAGGAGCCGGAGGAGCCGGGCACGGGACAGAGGCGCGGGCGGGGGCTGCACCGGGCACCGGATCCAGGGACGCGGGGACCGCAGAAGCGGACACCAGCACAGGAGCCGGGGCAGACGCCGGGACAAGCGCCGGGACCGGCGCCGCAGGGGGCGCAGGAGGCGGCGGGGACCCCGCGGGAGTGGTACGACCCCGAGGGGTTCGAACGCGACTGGTACGGGCAGCAGACGCCCGCGCCGACGCCCCGGGCGCAGCCCGTCCCCGTTTCCCTCCCCGTGGACGACCAGACGGTCGGACTGCGGACGGCGGACACCCGCCGCCAGGTCGATCAGGCGGTGCCGAACCGGCAGCCGAATCCCGGGCCGGAGCGGGGGCCGGGGCAGGTGTCGGCGCCAGCGCAGGTGCCGGTGCCGGTGAGCCTCGCGGATCCGGGGGCGGAGCCAGAACCGGATGCGGAACGGGGCCAGGACCGGGAGCCCGAGAAGGCCGATTCCGAACCGCGTACCGGAGGCCGCGCCGAGCGCCGACGCGCGGCGAAGGGGCGCGGCCGCCGACGTACCGGAACACGGCCGGAGGCCACGGCACCGGCTGCGACGCCGGCCGCGAAGCCGATGTCGCGCGTCGAGGCCCGGCGTGCGGCGCGCGCGGCCAAGGACAGCCCGGCCGTTGTCGCCAGCCGGGTCACCGGAGAGCTGTTCATCACGCTCGGTGTGCTGATGCTGCTGTTCGTCACCTACCAGCTGTGGTGGACGAATGTGCGCGCCGACCAGTACGCCGGCAAGGAGACGCACAAGATCCAGGACGACTGGGCGAAGGGCGACCGCAACCCGGGAGTGTTCGAGGCAGGGCAAGGCTTCGCCATCATCCACATCCCGAAACTGGACGTCGTCGCTCCGATCGCCGAGGGCATCAGCAAGGAGAAGGTCCTCGACCGGGGCATGGTCGGCCACTACAGCGAGGGCACGCTGCGCACCGCGATGCCCTCCGCCAAGCAGGGCAACTTCGCGCTGGCAGGCCACCGCAACACGCACGGCGAACCATTCCGCTACATCAACAGGCTGCGTCCCGGTGACCTGATCGTGGTCGAGACGCAGGATGCCTACTACACGTACGAGGCGACGAAGACCCTTCCACAGACTTCGCCGTCCAATGTCTCGGTGATCGGTGCGGTGCCGCCGGGTTCGGGATTCACCGGGCCGGGCCGGTACATCACGCTGACGACCTGTACGCCGGAATTCACGAGTACGTACCGTTTGATCGTCTGGGGCAAGATGGTCGACGAACGACCGCGCAGCAAGGGGAAGCCCGACGCGCTCGTGGGCTGAAACATCATCACGACAGGGACGGGTGCGGTGACAGCGAGGACCGAGCACGACGAGCGAAGCGGTGAGTCCGCGCCCCCGCCGCGGCGCGGAGGCCGTCATCCCGTCGCGACCGCGATCAGCCTCTTCGGTGAACTGCTCATCACCGCAGGCCTGGTGCTGGGGCTCTTCGTCGTCTACTCCCTCTGGTGGACGAACGTGCTCGCCGATCGCGAGGCCACCAAGCAGGGCCACACCGTCCGTGACCGGTGGGCGGGCGGACCCGGCGCGCTGGACACCAAGGACGGCATCGGCTTCCTGCACGTTCCGTCGATGAAGAACGGCGAGGTGCTCGTCAAGAAGGGCACCGACACCGAGAACCTCAACGACGGCATCGCGGGTTACTACACGGACCCGGTGAAGTCGGCTCTCCCCTGGGACGAGAAGGGGAACTTCACCCTGGCGGCACACCGCGACGGGCACGGTGCCAAGTTCCACAACATCGACAAGGTGAAGACGGGGGACGCGGTCGTCTTCGAGACCAGGGACACCTGGTACGTCTACAAGGTCTTCAAGGAGCTCCCCGAGACGTCCAAGTACAACGTAGACGTGCTGCAGGCGGTGCCCAAGGGATCGGGAGCGAAGAAGCCCGGCCGCTACATCACGCTGACGACCTGCACACCGGTCTACACGTCGAAGTACCGCTACATCGTGTGGGGCGAGCTGGTGCGTACGGAGAAGGTGGACAAGGACCGTACGAAGCCGGCGGAGCTTCGTTAGCCGATGCGCTGATCCGGGCCCGAAGTCGCAACCAGTCCTTGCGACTTCGGGCCCTCGGCCGTCCTGGACCTACGTGAGCACCTGCAGCTTCGCACCGGCGTCCAGGCCTCCAGCAGGCCACGGTGCACAGCGGTGACGCCGGCCTGTACCGCGATGTCGTGCGCCTCGCGGGAGAACGGACAGGTCGCCACGTACACGGCCACGTCCGCCCGGTGCAGCGTCCTGGCGCCGACGAACTTCTGCATCTCGCCGCTCCACACCGAGCGGTACGGGGCGAAGTTCCTGCACTGGACGACCAGCCGGCGCCCGTCGGCCGTGTACCCGGTGATGTCGGCCCCGCGGTCGCCGCTCCACCGTGGACCTCGACGCCGGTGCAGTCGTCCCGACGCAGCAGTCCGGCGATGTGCTGCTCGAACTCACGCCGGTTCATGGCGTCGATCGAGGCCATGACTCCGGCGACGGGGCGCTGTTCCTGCGCGCGCTGAAGACGCCGCAACTGGTTGTCGTGCCGGACGAGCCTGCGCTCGATCTGCCGGACGGCTTCGCGGAGGCCGATGAGCTCCCGCTGCTGCTCGCCGGAGGTCTCGATGAGGGCGTTCAGTATGGGGACGACGGTGGTGCCGAGGAGGCGCGTGAAGCTCTCCTCGCCGAGTCGCGTGATGCGTGCGTCGAGTGATTCGACGTCGCTGACGTGGTGCGGAGCGTCCACGATCACCGGATGCGGCCGGGAGCCGTGTTCGACATCGAGCAGATGGGTACGCACGCGACGCGCGAGCCGACTGTCCCGGAGCAGCATGGCCACGTTCAGGACGGTCCGCCGGGACCAGGGGCCATGCTCGAACGGGGCTGTGGATAACTCTCCGGATAGGAACTCAAGGTGAGTTCCTTAAATTTCTGCAGCTCAGCGCTGCGGATTACCCTCAGGCCGTTCGATACGAGCTCTCCTCGATGACGGCTGAGGAGGTTGTTGACGACTGTTTCCGCCACCTCGAAGTAGGCAGCGACCATGGCGGTGGTCACGTGCATACCGTCCGGCAGCAAGGACAGCGCTCTGACTCGGTCGAGTGCCTCCGTCCGCTCGGTGAAGCTCTGACGCAAAGCTTGTGATTCCACCAGAGCGACCTCGTTGATCATGCTCTTGACCCTTCGCGTATCCGTTCGCGCGGCCGGAGTCCGATGCCCTGCCCCATCCGATCAACGAATCGGCACATATGAAGACACGATCGGTTCACGGCCGCATGTGCGGTAAGCAGGGCCGGAGGCAGCGTGCCTGGCACAGCAAAGGGCCCCGGTCACCGTTGCGGTGCCGGGGCCCGATGGCAGTCGGTGCGGCTCGGGGTCAGTGCCGCCGTGAGCCGGACGGGCCGCCGAAGATGTTGCCGTCTCCGCCGCCACCTCCCGGCATGGTCCACACGTTGACCGCGCTGTTCTTGTCGACCTGCTGGTTCGCACCGGGCTGGTGGGTGATGACCTTCGCGTTGTCGTCATTCGGTCCCTGCACCTGGCCGAGCTGCAGTCCCGCCCCGGCGAGCAAGGACTTCGCCTCGGCGAGGGTCTTGCCCTGCAGGTCGGGAACCTTGGTCTGCTCCGGCTGCTGCGGGCCCTTCGAGACCGTCAGGACGATCTGGGCGGTCAGCGGCTGTGCCGAGTCGGGCTGCGGGGTCTGACTGGTCACCTGGTTCGCGGGCTTGTCCGAATCCACGTCGGTCCGGGAGACGTTCTTGAAGCCCAGGGCGTTGAGCTGGGCCACCGCGGCGTCGTAGTCCCGGTCGACCACGTTCGGCACCTTCTGGGTGGCCTGCTTGGCGACCGTGATCGTGACCTCGGAGTTCTTCTCGGCCTTCGTGCCGCCCTCGGGGGCCTGGGTGATGACCGTACCCGCGGGCTTGCCGGACTCGACGGTGGTGATGTTCACCGTGAAGCCCTTCTCCTCAAGGTACTTGCGGGCGTTCTCCTCGGACTTCTCCGTGACGTCCGGGACCTCGATCTTCGGCGCACCGGTGGAGACGACGACCGTGACGGTCTCCTTCTCCGCCATCTTGCCGTCGGCGGTCGGGGTCTGGCTGCAGATCTTGCCCTTGGCCTGGTCCTCGCACGGTTCGCGCGAGCCGACCTTGAGGACGACTCCGGCGTTCTTCGCGAGGCCCTCCGCCCGCGGCACGGTCAAGCCGACCATGTTCGGCACATCGACCTCGCCGCTGTTGCTGTCGGTGTCGCTGAACAGCGACCGGCCGATCAGGATCGCACCGATCAGCACGAGGACGCCCGCGACGATCAGCAGGATCGTCGAGGTGTTGCTCTTCTTCTGGCGCCGGCGGTCCGGCCGGTCGTCGTAGCCGTAGCCGCCGTCGTCCGGGTTGACCGGGGGCAGCATGGACGTGGGCGCGCCGTTCTGGTCCGCGGCACGCAGCGCGGTGGTGGGCTGGTCGTTGCCGTAACCGTCGTAGCCGCCGTAACCGGGCACACCCATCGCCGCGGTGGCGGCGACCGGCTGGCCGTCGAGGCAGGCCTCGATGTCGGCACGCATCTCGTCGGCCGACTGGTAGCGGTAGTCGGGGTCCTTGACCAGGGCCTTCAACACGATCGCGTCCATCTCGGGCGTGATCTCGGGGTCGAAGTTGCTGGGCTTCTGGGGCTCTTCCCGTACGTGCTGGTAGGCGACCGCGACGGGTGAGTCCCCGATGAACGGCGGCCGGACCGTCAGCAGCTCGTAGAGCAGGCAGCCGGTCGAGTAGAGGTCGGAGCGCGCGTCGACCTGCTCGCCCTTGGCCTGCTCCGGGGAGAGGTACTGGGCGGTGCCGATGACGGCCGCGGTCTGGGTCATCGTCATACCGGAGTCGCCCATGGCCCGGGCGATGCCGAAGTCCATGACCTTGACCTGGCCGGTACGCGTCAGCATGACGTTCGCCGGCTTGATGTCGCGGTGGACGATGCCTGCCCGGTGCGAGTACTCCAGCGCCTGGAGGATGCCGACGGTCATCTCCAGGGTGCGCTCGGGCAGCAGTTTGCGGCCGGAGTGCAGAAGCTCCCTGAGCGTCGACCCGTCGACGTACTCCATGACGATGTACGGGATGGAGACCCCGTCGACGTAGTCCTCACCCGTGTCGTAGACAGCGACGATCGCCGGGTGGTTGAGCGAGGCGGCGGACTGGGCCTCACGGCGGAACCGGGCCTGGAAGGACGGGTCGCGGGCCAGATCTGCCCGGAGCGTCTTCACAGCTACGGTGCGGCCGAGCCGGGTGTCGTGTGCGAGGTAGACCTCGGCCATGCCACCACGGCCGAGCACCGAGCCCAGCTCGTACCGGCCGCCGAGGCGACGCGGCTCTTCCATAACTGTTCCAGCCCTCTCCGTCAGTCCCGACCGCACCGGTGTGCGGTCCGGCGGTGTGCTGCTCGCGCATACGCTACCGGCCGCGCACTACCTGATCGGCCCGGAGTCCGGACCTGATATCTGACCGGTATCCCAATGTGCAGGTATGGCGCCCGATGTGATGGGCATCACCTCCTGCTGTCGATGACCGCCTTCATCACAGCCTGTGCGATCGGGGCGGCCAGACCGCCACCGGAGATGTCGTCGCGGTTGGCCTGGCCGTCCTCGACGACCACGGCGACGGCGACCGGGGAGCCCTTGTCGGTCTTGGCGTACGAGATGAACCAGGCGTACGGCTTCTCGCTGTTGTTGAGGCCGTGCTGGGCCGTACCCGTCTTGCCGCCGACGGTGACGCCGGGGATCTTGGCGTTCTTCCCGGTGCCGCTCTCGACGACGGTCTCCATCATCTGCTGGAGCTTCTGGGCGTTCTCACCCGAGAGGGGCTGGCTGAGCTGCTCCTTCTCGTGGGTGTAGATCGCGTCCAGGCTGGGGGCCTGGCGCTCGGCGACCATGTACGGCTGCATCAGCTTGCCGTCGTTGGCGACCGCGGCGGCGACCATCGCCATCTGCAGCGGGGTGGCGCGGTTGGACGCCTGGCCGATGCCGGCCATGGCGTTCTGCGGGCGGTTGTCCTTGGGGTAGACGCTGGCGTCGGCGCGGACCGGGGTGAAGATGTCCTTGTTGAAGCCGAACTTGTTGGCCTCGTCGATCATCTTCTGGTTGCCGAGGTCATCGCTGATCTTGCCGAAGACGGTGTTGCAGGACCACCGCAGCGCTTCCCGCAGCGAGGCGTTCTCGCACGGGATGTTGCCCTCGTTCTTCAGGTCGCCGGTGGTCAGCGGGAGACGGTAGGGCAGCGGCGACTTGGTGGGCTCGTCGACGCTGGTGTACAGCCCGTTCTCCAGCGCGGCCGCGGCGGTGACGACCTTGAAGGTCGAGCCCGGCGGGTAGGTCTCGCGCAATGCCCGGTTGA
Source organism: Streptomyces sp. NPDC087845 (assembly GCF_044742755.1). Lineage (NCBI taxonomy): Bacteria > Bacillati > Actinomycetota > Actinomycetes > Kitasatosporales > Streptomycetaceae > Streptomyces > Streptomyces sp. NPDC087845. Next base: position 407,451 of record NZ_JBIUVC010000002.1, on the reverse strand, counting down.
GCATCGGCTTGTCCTTGTCCTTGGAGAGCTTCTGCCAGGCCTTGGAGTCGGCGTCGGAGTTGCCCGCGAAGGTGGAGGGGTCGTACGAAGGAGTGCTGACGAGGGCCAGGATGGCGCCGGTCTGCGGGTCGAGCGCGGCGACGGCGCCCTTCTTGTCGCCGAGCCCCTTGAAGGCGGCCTTCTGGGCGGCGGCGTTGAGGGTGGTGACGACGTTGCCGCCCTGCTTCTTCCCACCGGTGAACATCGACAGGGTCCGGTCGAAGAAGAGCTGGTCGTCGTTGCCGGTGAGGATGCCGTCCTCGAGCTTCTCGAGGAAGTTGGCGTCGAATGCCTGCGAGGAGTACCCGGTGACGGGCGCCCACATGGGGCCGTTCTTCCAGACGCGCTTGTACTTGAAGTCGCCCACCTTGGTCGCGACCGACCCCGTCACGGGGTTGCCGTCAACGATGATGTTGCCGCGCTCGTGTGCGTAACGCTCGATGCGGACGCGGCGGTTCTCGTCGCGGCTGTTCAGCTCGTCGGCGCGGACGTACTGCAGATAGTTGGTCCGCACGAGGAGGGCGAGGATGAGGACGCCGCAGAAGATCGCGATCCGGCGAAGAGGCTTGTTCACGGTCGGACCACCTGAGTCATCTCGGCGTCGGAGGACGGGGCGGGGGCCGGAGCGGGGCGACGGGCGGTGTCGCTGATTCGGATCAGGATGGCGATCAGCGCCCAGTTGGCCAGCACGGACGAGCCGCCGTACGCGAGGAACGGCATGGTCATACCGCTGAGCGGGATGAGCCCCATGACACCGCCGGCAACCACGAAGACCTGGATGGCGAAGGCCCCGGACAGGCCGATGGCGAGCAGCTTGCCGAAGGGGTCGCGGGCGGCGAGCGCCGTGCGTACGCCACGCTCGATGATGAGGCCGTAGATCAGCAGCACAGCCATCATTCCAGCCAGGCCCAGCTCCTCGCCGACGGTGGAGAGGATGAAGTCTGCGTTGGCGGCAAAGCCGATCAGGTCGGAGTGGCCCTGGCCCCATCCGGTGCCCAGAGTGCCGCCCGAACCGAACGACATGATGGCGTTCGAGATCTGCTCGCAGGCTCCGTTGGTGGAGTAGCAGGAGAACGGGTCCTGCCAGGCGTTCACACGGGCCTGCACGTGCGACTCGAAGGACGCCACACCGACAGCGCCGACCGCGGACATCAGCAGACCGAAGACGATCCAGCTGGTTCGCTCGGTGGCGACGTACAGCATCACGACGAAGAGGCCGAAGAACAGCAGTGAGGTGCCGAGGTCCGTCTCGAAGACCAGGATCAGGATCGACAGGGCCCAGATCGTGATGATCGGTCCGAGGTCGCGTCCGCGCGGCAGGTACAGACCCATGAAGCGACGGCTGGCCAGTGCCAGCGCATCACGTTTCACCATGAGATATCCGGAGAAGAACACCGCGATCAGGATCTTGGCGAACTCTCCCGGCTGGATCGAAAGCGGGCCGAGGCTGATCCAGATCTTCGCGCCGTTCACCGCGGGGAAGAACACTGGCAGGATCAGCAGGATCAGCGCCGCGGCCATCGAGATGTAGGTGTAGCGCTGGAGGATGCGGTGGTCCTTGAGGATCACCAGCACGGCGACGAAGAAGGCGACGCCGATCGCCGAGTACAGCAGCTGCTTGGGGGCGTCCGCGCTGTACGACCCGTACAAAGTCTCGGCACGCTGGATCAGCCGTTCCGACTGGTCCAGTCGCCAGATCAGCACCAGCCCCAGGCCGTTGAGCAGGGTGGCGAGCGGGAGCAGCAGCGGATCCGCGTAGGACGCGAACTTGCGCACCACGAGGTGGGCGACGCCGCCGAGCAGGATGAGCCCGGCTCCGTATCCGAACATGCCGGACGGGAGCTTGCCGTCCATGGCGAGTCCGACGTTGGCGTAGGCGAACACCGAGATGGCGATGGCGAAGACCATCATCATCAGTTCGGTGTTGCGACGGCTCGGCGCGTCGATCGCGCCGATCGTGGTCGTATTGGTGACAACGCTCATGGTGCTGAAGGCCCCCTACGGCTTTACTGCTTACCGCACTGCGGGACCAGCTTTTTCTCTTCCTCCGAGAGGCTGGGACCAGGAGTGGGAGTCGCTGCGGTCGGCTTGGTCTTGGTGGAATCGGAGGTGGCGGACGGCTTGGCTGCGTCCGAGTCCGTACCGCTGGCTTCGCCCTCGTCGGAGGCGACCTTCGCGGCTGCGCGCCGCTGGGCGTCCTTCCTGCAGGCGGATGCCTGGACAGAGAGTTCGCTGATCTTCTCGCGTGCGGCGGTGAGGTTGCCCTCGGCGATGGTCGCCTTGACCTGCTTGCGCTGGTAGGGCGGGAGGTACTTGAGTTCGATCTCGGGGTGGTCCTTCTCGACTTTCGAGAGCGAGACCCATGCCAGGTCCTGGCTGATGCCGCGGAACAGTGCGACGTGTTCGTTCTTCGTGCCGACGTAGAACTGGTTCTGGGTCCAGCGGTAGCCGCCGTAGAGACCGCCGCCGATGACGGCGAGGACGAGCACGGTGTAGAGGGACCTCGTGAGCCACTTGCGGCCGCCTCCGTGCTTGACGAAGTCGTCGTCGGTGTACGCGTCGAAAGAGCCGTCCGGCATTCCGCCGTAGCCTGCGTCGTCGTCGCTACCGGGCGGGCCGAAGCCGCCGGCGGGCGGCGGGACGGGGCGGCCGAGGCCGGCCGCGCGGCCGGCGGGGGTCTGCATGGCGCCGCCGTCGTTCTGCTGGGCGGCCTGGTTCTCGGCGACCGCGCCGACGACGACCGGGGTGTCGTTGAGCTGTACGGCGAGGGTGTCGTTGCTGTCGACGTCGAGGACGTCGGCGACGATGCAGGTGATGTTGTCCGGGCCGCCACCGCGCAGGGCGAGCTGGATCAGCTCCTGGATGGTCTCCTGGGGGCCCTGGTAGCTGGCGAGGGTCTCTTCCATCGTCTGGTGCGAGACGACGCCGGAAAGTCCGTCGGAGCAGATCAGATAGCGGTCGCCGACCCGGACCTCGCGAATGGAGAGATCGGGTTCGACATGGTCGCCACTGCCCAGCGCACGCATCAGAAGGGCGCGCTGCGGGTGGGTGGTGGCCTCTTCCTCGGTGATCCGGCCCTCGTCGACCAGCCGCTGCACCCAGGTGTGGTCCTGGGTGATCTGGGTGAGTACGCCGTCGCGCAGCAGGTACGCGCGGGAGTCGCCGACGTGGACGAGACCGAGGCGCTGGCCGGTCCAGAGCAGGGCGGTGAGCGTGGTGCCCATGCCCTCCAGCTGGGGGTCCTCCTCGACCATCATGCGCAGTTGGTCGTTGGCCCGCTGGACCGCCGTACCGAGCGAAGTGAGGATGTCCGAGCCCGGGACGTCGTCGTCGAGCTGGACGAGCGTGGAGATCACCTCGGAGCTGGCGACCTCGCCGGCAGCCTGGCCGCCCATGCCGTCGGCGATGGCGAGAAGGCGCGGACCGGCGTAGCCGGAGTCCTCGTTGCCCTCCCGGATCATGCCCTTGTGCGATCCGGCGGCGAAGCGCAGGGAAAGACTCATGCGCACCTCTCCCGTCGGCTCGGGGTACAGCCGGTCTCGAGCCACACTGCCCACCCTCCGGTCGGGAGCCGGGCCGGGTCCGTTGCCCGGGCCGCCGCGGCTCGCTCGCTCCGCTCGCTCATTGTCGTACTACTTCCGCAGCTCGATGACGGTCTTGCCGATCCGGATCGGCGCGCCCAGCGGAACAGGTGTCGGGGTGGTGAGTCGGGTCCGGTCGAGATATGTGCCGTTGGTGGACCCGAGATCCTCGACGATCCACTGGCCGTCACGGTCGGGGTAGATCCTGGCATGCCTGCTGGACGCGTAGTCGTCGTCCAGGACGATCGTTGAGTCGTGGGCCCGGCCCAGCGTGATGGTCTGTCCCTGGAGCGCCACCGTGGTGCCGGTGAGGGTGCCCTCGGAGACGACCAGCTTTGTGGGTGCCCCCCGGCGCTGGCGGCCGGGCTGTTGGCGCTGCTGCGGCGGCGCAGCAGCAGCATTCTGGCGTGCCTGTGGCGGTCGCGCGTCGGTCGCGGTGCGGCGTGAGCCGCGCTGCGTGACGCGCGTTCCGAACAGGTCGCTGCGGATGACCTGGACGGCCACGATCACGAACAGCCACAGAACGGCCAGGAAACCTAGCCTCATGACCGTCAGGGTCAGCTCTGACATTGCCCCCGCTTCACCCTTCGGCTTGCCGGTAAACGATGGTGGTGCTGCCCACGACGATCCGCGAGCCGTCGCGGAGCGTAGCGCGGGTTGTGTGCTGCCCGTCCACCACGATGCCGTTGGTGGACCCGAGATCCTGGATCGTCGAGGGCGTTCCGGTCCGGATCTCACAGTGCCGGCGCGATACACCGGGGTCGTCGATCCGCACGTCGGCTTCGGTGCTGCGTCCCAGCACCAGCGTCGGGCGGGAGATCTGATGGCGGGTGCCGTTGATCTCGATCCAGCGCCGCACCTGCGTGTTCGGCAGGGGGCTGGGCCCGGCCGGCGCGTGCCGGTCGGTACTGGGTGCTCCGGGCCTGCCCGCGCCCGGCGGCGGGGCCGCGGGCATGGGCGGGGCGGAGCTGGGCGGGTAGCCGTAGCCGCCGGTGGGCTGCGAGGGACGCCCCGGGCCCGGGTGGGGCGGCTGGCCGTGCGGTCCTGGCCGGTCTGCCTGGTGGTCCTGCTGCTGTGACGAACTCGACGCCAGGGTGCGACTGCGCACCCGGTAGAGCCCGGTGTCGAGGTCGTCGGCCTTCTCCAGATGGACCTTGATCGGGCCCATGAAGGTGTACCGCTGCTGCTTGGCGTAGTCGCGGACCAGGCCGGAGAGTTCGTCGCCCAACTGGCCGGAATACGGGCTGAGTCGCTCGTAGTCGGGGGTGCTGAGCTCGACGATGAAGTCGTTGGGGACGACGGTCCGCTCACGGTTCCAGATCGTTGCGTTGTTGTCGCACTCGCGCTGGAGGGCTCCCGCGATCTCGACCGGCTGGACCTCGGACTTGAAGACCTTGGCGAAGGTGCCGTTGACCAGACCTTCGAGACGCTGCTCGAAACGCTTCATGACTCCCATGGGGCACCTCCTCCGTTGTAGTCGTCCCTGTACTGCTTACTGATCGTATCCACGCGTCGGGAAATCGGCTGGTTCCCCTTGTCTGCCCTGTGGATGAGTGTCACCTCTCACACGGATCGTAGAGGCGGCCTCCTGACAGTGTCCCGCACGCGGGGTCCACTGAGGAGGAGTGGGGGCGGCCGCCGGGCGTTCCCCGTTCCCGCCAGGCGTTCGGTGAAACAACGGATGTGAATCCACCCTGTTCAGCGTGCTAATCTTCCGGATGTCGCCAGGCGCTCGCACCAAACGGTGAGAGAGTCTGGAAACACCACTCTTGCGCGAGTGGCGGAACGGCAGACGCGCTGGCTTCAGGTGCCAGTGTCCTTAGGGACGTGGGGGTTCAAATCCCCCCTCGCGCACAAGAGAGAAGCCCCACAGGCCAACGGTCTGTGGGGCTTCTTCGTTCCCGGACGTTCATCAAAGTTGGCTGGTGTCCGTCATGCCCGTTATGACCGTTGTGTTTCCTGTTCGGGCTTCTGTGGGGTTGATGGGCGGCGGGTTCGGGCTTCTGTGGGGTTGAGGTGGCGCGGGGCGTGGGCGTGTGTGGCTGATGGGCGGCGCGGGGTGTGGGCGACTTTCGTCGTCGGCGGGTGCGACGAAAGCGGGGCGTCCTGCGCATGCGGGGCTGTCTAGGGTGCAGGGCGTGTATGCGATATCGAAGCTCAGGGCCGGATGGCAGTGGTGTGCGGCGCCTGAGCTGTGGTCCCGGCGCAGGACGGCCGGAGAGGCTGTGCTGGCCGCGGTGCTCGGGCTGCTCGCGGCTGGCACGGAAGAACTGCTGCGCAGTGGGGAACTGCGCCTGTGGACGGTACCGGCCGCGGTCGTGGTGCTGTCCTTGATGAGGCGCCTGCTGCCGGTGACCGTGCTGGTGGTCTCGGCTGCCCTGGCCGGGCTGTCCGGCGGATTCGCGTTGTTGCTGATGGTGGTGGCGTGGAGTTCCGGGCGCCGGATTGCCGGGGCCGGCCGGGCTCTGGGGGCCTTCACCGCTTCATACGCGGTCTATGTGGGTCTGACCGTGGCGGCGGGCTGGTCGGCGATGCGGCCGCTGACCCAGGTGCTGTTCACCACCCTCTACTTTTTGGCGACGACCCTCGTGCCCGGCCTCGCCAGCCGGTATTGGACCCAGCGCCGCACCCTTCTGCACGCCCTGCAGGAGCGCAATGCGCAGCTCATCCGGGAGCGGGCCATGATCGTGGGACAGGCGCGGCTCATGGAACGCCAGCGGATCGCCCAGGACATGCACGACAGCCTCGGTCACCGGCTGGCGCTCATCTCTGTCCATACGGGAGCGCTGGAGGTCGACCGTGAGCTGACGGAACGGCAGCGGGAAGTGGTCGGGGTGCTGCGAGACGCTTCCGTCCACGCGATGCACGAGCTGCGTGAGGTCGTCGGCATTCTCCGGGACGGCGTCGAGGGGCCGGCACAGGGCGGTGAGGGTGGACAGCCGGCGGCACGGGGGACCGCCGGCATCGAGGAGCTGACGGTGGCGGCACGGGCCGCAGGGGGCACTGTGGAGCTTCGCCGTACAGGAAGTCCCAGGGCACTCGTCGCGGCCTCGGACCATGCGGCGTACCGCATCGTCCAGGAAGCGCTGACGAATGCCTACAAGCATGCGCCGGGCGCGGCGATCACGGTCGAGTTGCGCTACGAGCCGGACTCCTTCGTCGTCGAGATCGTCAATGGTCCACAGCGGCACGCGCAGTCTGCGGGCGAGGTGGTCAGCGGTGGGCAGGGGCTGCCCGGTCTGCGTGAGCGGGCCCGACTGGTCGGCGGCATGGTGCACACCAGCCGGACCCAGGACGGCGGATTCCGGGTGGCCGGGGTGCTTCCGTACGGCGTCGAGGGCGTGGTCGGCGGAGCGGCGGGTGCGCCGATGGTTGATGCAGAGGACGACTTCCGGCAGCAGTCCCGGACGGCCCCGCAGAGGAACGGTGGTCCGGTCATGGACTGGACGGTTTCCGAGCGGGAGTTGGCAATGAGCAGCAGCGGAAAGAGTACGGGCAGCGGTGTCGCGCTGGGCTGTGGGATAGGGGCAGGGGTCTTGGTGCTGCTGGTGCTGGCCTGTGGCTTCGGTCTGTACTTCCTGTTTGCGGAGGCGGACAAGGGAATGATCGATCCGAGCCAGTACCGGTCCATCAAGATCGGCACGGCAGAGGACGAGGTGCGGGGAAAACTGCCTGCCGGGGATACATTCATGACGGCCGGACTGGACGGTGAGGGACCCGAGAAGCCGGCCGGGGCGAAGTGTCTGGTCCTGATGTCCTCCGAGATCGGCGACAACCTCGACACCGAGCCGGTGTTCCGGTTCTGCTTCCGGGACGGCAAGCTGATCGAGAAGAAGTCCTACGAGGTCGCCAGTAGATGAGGCGCCCGGGACGAGCACGGGGGTATGAGTGACGGGTCAGTTGATCAGGGTCGTCATCGCTGACGACGAGCCTCTCATCCGCGCCGGGATACGGATGATCCTCACCTCGGACCATTCCATCGAGGTCGTCGCGGAGGCGGCGAACGGTCGAGAGGCCATCGAGGTGGTCCGCGCCCATTCCGCGGATGTGGTGCTGCTCGACATTCAGATGCCGGTGATGGACGGGCTTACGGCGCTGGCGGAGCTGCGAACGGCGGCTCCGGCGGCACGGGTGATCGTGCTCACGACGTTCGGCGAGCGGGAGAACGTGCTGCGGGCGCTGGAGCAAGGGGGTGCCGGGTTCCTGCTCAAGGACACGGCTCCGGCCGAACTGATCCAGGCGGTGCGGGCGGCCGCGGCCGGAGACGCCTATCTCTCGCCCGGCGCCACCCGGCATGTGGTGGATCAGCTGACCCTGGGCCGGGCGGCGGTCCGGGGCGAGGAGGCGCGACAGCGGGTGGCCGCGCTCAGCGGGCGGGAACGCGAGGTGCTGGCACTGCTCGGGGAGGGGCTGTCCAACGCGGACGCGGGCAGGCGGTTGCACATGAGCGAGGCGACGGTGAAGACGTACGTGAGCCGGATCCTGGCGAAGCTGGGATGCGAGAACCGAGTGCAGGCCGCGTTGTTGGCGAGGGACGCGGGCCTGTAGGAGGGCTGTGGCGTATGGGCTGAGCTCAGGATGATTGGGCTCTGTTTCACGTGAAACACCCGATTGGGGATGTTCCCGTACGTACGAAGGGGGCCGGTCCGGGGTCCTTCCGGGGTCTCTCCGGGATCCGGCCCTTCTCGTCCCGGCCTTTCTCGCTCGGCCTTTAGTTCTGGACGAACTCTGCGTCCTCACGCGGAGTGCCGGTGGCGTACGAGCCGCCCACGGCCGGCGACGATCGTGATCAGGGTGCCCGTCACGGGGCCGTCCGGGTTCACCCATCTCGTGGCCGACGGTGATCACCCGGTCGAGCCAGGCCATCAGCGCGGACGGAATGCTGAAGTTGTACATCGGAGCGCCGGTCAGGACGGCGTCCGCCGCTGCCGGCTCGTCTGCGAGTTCGCGGCGCAATGGGTTCCTCGGCGCCGCACCGGCGGCGTCCGGGTGCGGCAGCGGGGCGGGGTGGTCTGCGGGGTGCGGGTCAGGGTGCCTGCGGGGTGGTCGCGCTCGTGTCTCCCGCCGAGTTGTAGCGCAGCAGGTACTCCGCGAACCTGGCGAGGTCGTCCGCAGTCCAGTCGGCGAGGCGCTCCTGGTATGCGGCGCGGCGGCTGGCCTGCGTCGAGGCGAGCGCCTGGGTCCCTGCCTCGGTGGGGTGCAGTACCTGGATGCGGTGGTCGTCCGGGTCGGGGTGGCGCTCGACCAGTCCGAGTTTCTCCAGCGTGCCGATCTGCCGGCTGACCGTCGATTTGTCCAGCATGTAGTGCGCGGCGAGATCCGTCGCGCGGCAGCCGTGCTGGTCGTCGATGTGCGCCAGAAGCGTGTACGAGACCAGCGGCAGCTCCGGATGGAGGCGGGCCGCCGCGGCCCGCGCGCGACGCGCGAAGGCGGTCAGTTCGCGCTGGATGACATCCAGCGATTCTTCGCGTTCTCCGGGGTTGCCTGGCACTGATCCACCCTCCGTCTCGCCCCTCTCGGGATTCGGTTGTATAGTACAACGGGTTAAGAGTTGTAAAAGCCAACTATTGGAGTTCCGTATGTCCTCAGGCCCGAGTGCCGCCCCCGGCTCCACCGCAGCCGCTCTGCGCCACGTGCTGAGCCACCTCGTCACACCGCTGCTGATGTGCGTCGGCATGGGGCTCGCCTACCTCGGGGCGTTCCACGCCCCCGAGCCGCATGATCTGCGGGTGGACGTGGTCGGATCGGGGCCGAGCGCGCAGGTGCTCGCGCAGACGCTGCAGGACAAGGGCGACGGGGCGCTGAGTGTCCGCACGGTCCCCGATCGCGCAGCGGCGGTGGACCACCTGAGGACACAGGCGAGTTACGGCGCCTACCTGCCGGGGAAGCACCCCGAGCTGCTGGTGGCCGGGGCGTCCTCCGACACCAGCGCCACGGTGGTCGAGAAGGTCTTCACCAAGGTCGCCGCCGAGCACGGGCACCCGCTGAAGGTGACCGACACGGCACCGACCGCGGGCGGTGACCCCACCGGCCAGGGCATCTTCTTCCTGCTGGTCGCGGTGAGCATCGGCTCCTACGCGTCGGTCGCCGTGATCGGCGGCGCGGGCGCGGTCCTGGCGCTGCGGATCAGGGCCGCGCTGACGATCGCCGCATCCCTGGTGGTGAGCTTGATCGGAGCGTTCTTCGCCGGTCCGCTGTTCGGTCTTGTCGACCACGGGCTCGGCGGACTCTGGGCCATGGCCTGGCTGTACTCGGCGGGCATTCTGCTGATCGGCGTCGGGCTGCACACCTTCCTCAAGCGGTGGACGACGCTCGGCGTGATGGTGCTCTTCGTGATGCTCAACTTCACCAGCTCCGGCGGTATCTTCCGGCCCGAGCTGCAGCCCGGCTTCTTCGGCGCGCTGCACTCCTTCTGGAACGGTGCGGGCTTCGTCGAGGGCGTACGCAGCCATGTGTACTTCGGCGGGTACGCACTCGGCCGGCACGTGCTGGTGCTCGCGCTCTGGTTCGTGGTGGGTCTGGCAGTGATGGGTATGGCAGGGCTGGCCGAGGCGAGGCGGCGGAAGGTCACCGTGGCGACGGTTCCGGCCGGGCCGGTCGGCGGATCCGCGGAGGCCGGGGCGGTACGAGGACCCGGGCGGCACGTCAGGGCCGAAGCCCGGACCGAGGCGGACGGCGAGGAAGAGCTGGAAGAGGAACTGGAACAGGCCGTCGGCGTCTGACCGGGGTCCGACCAGGACAGGACAGTGCCACAGGCAGTTGCCCACAGGTTGGCGGATGAGTTTTCCACAGGGGCGGACGGCTTTCGGCGCACGGCGGTACCTTCGTCGCAATTGATCTGCGACAGGGCGTCGGGCCCAGGAGCGCAGGACGAGGGCGGGGGAGGCTGCGCGCCATGGGCGAAATCGAAGCGTCGGTGCCGGTTCAGCGGGCTGCGACCGGGAATCCGCGTATTCCGGTCGTGCCCGGCTTCGCGCGGCGGACAAGGAGGGCGGCCGGGGCGGGTGGCAGCGCGCCGCAGTCGCCCAAGGAGGCGGGCAAGGCCCTGCGGGAGAGGGTGTCCAGGGCCTCTCACTCCTCTCTGGAGCTTCCGGCCGGGCGGCCCGACGCCGTGCAGGCGGTCGAGGAGTCGAGCCGCGGCAGGGTGCCCGGTCTCGCCCCGATCCGGGTGGGGCGAATGGCGGCCACGCCGTTCGCCTTTCTGCGGGGCGCGGCCGGGCTGATGGCCCACGACCTGGTGGGCACGCCCCTCAGCGGGGTGGGCGCCCAGCTCTGCGGCGATGCGCACGCGGCCAATTTCGGGCTGTACGGCGATGCGCGCGGCAGCCTGGTCATCGATCTGAACGATTTCGACGAGACCGTGTTCGGCCCCTGGGAATGGGATCTCAAGCGCCTCGCCACGTCGCTGGTGCTCGCCGGCCGGGAGGCCGGGGCGGACGAGGAGACCTGCCGCCAGGGCGCATACGACACGGTGGGCGCCTACCGGCGGACGATGCGGCTGCTGGCCAAGCTGCCCGCACTCGATGCCTGGAACGCCATCGCGGACGAGGAATTGGTCTCGCACACGGACGCGCGGGATCTGCTCGGCACTCTGGAGCGCGTCTCGGAGAAGGCCCGCAACAACACCAGCGCTCGTTTCGCGGCCAAGTCCACCGAGGATTCCGGGGACGGCGGACGCCGCTTCATCGACGCGCCGCCGGTGCTGCGGCGGGTACCGGACGAGGAGGCCGCCGCGGTGGCGACGGGGCTCGGCGACTATCTGGGCACGCTCTCGGAGGACCGGGTGCCCCTCCTCGCCAGATACGCGATCCACGACGTGGCGTTCCGGGTGGTCGGCACGGGGAGCGTCGGCACGCGGTCGTACGTGGTGCTCCTGCTCGATCACCGTGGCGAGCCCTTGGTGCTGCAGGTGAAGGAGGCGCGACCCTCCGTACTGACGCCGTATCTGCCGGCTGTCGGGTTCGACGTGCCGGAGGTGGCGCACGAGGGACGCCGGGTGGTGCTCGGGCAGAAGCGGATGCAGGTCGTCAGCGACATCCTGCTGGGGTGGGCCACCGTGGCCGGGCGACCCTTCCAGGTACGGCAGTTCAGGAACCGCAAGGGCAGCGTGGACCCGGCGGCCCTGGCAGCCGACCAGGTCGACGACTACGGCCGGATGACGGGTGCGCTGCTGGCGCGGGCCCATGCGCACAGCGCCGATCCGCGAATGATCGCGGGGTACTGCGGCAAGAACGACGAGCTGGACGAGGCGGTGGCGGCATTCGCGGTGACCTACGCGGACCGTACGGAGGCGGACCACGCAGAGCTGGTACGGGCCGTAGGAGCGGGGCGAATAGCCGCCGAACTGGACGTGTGAGAGGCAGTCCGCCGACCGCGCGTGATCGGGGCGTCGAAGGTGGCCATACGCTGGACGGGTGAGCCACGAAGCCGCCGGGGTGCCGACCACCCGGAACGACGATGACCGGCAGGACAACGACCGGCAGCACGAACAGCATGCCCCGGATGCCCCGGATGCGCAGGACGGCGGGTCAGCCGGTGTCGGCGATGGTGCCGGTTCGGGGGCCGGTGCCGCTGATGGGGCCGGCGGGGCTGCCGGCGGAAGCGCGGAGGAGGTTCGTCCCGAGGCTCGGCTCGCCAAGGCGGTGCGGGTGGCGGAGCAGGCGCTGATCGAGTTCGAGATCGCGGTGGAGACCTTTCGGGTCGAGGTCGAGAACTTCTCCCGTCTGCATCACCAGAAGCTCGGGCCGATGTACGCCCGCCTCGATGAGCTCGATGCGCAGATCGCGGAGGCCCGTGCCGCCAGGACCGGTGATCCCGAGGACCTCCGCAAGGCTCAGGAGGCCCGGGCGATCGTGATGCCGATGCCGGGCGTCGACGAGCTGTTCCACGACTGGATCGACTCCGACGGGCTGTCCCCCGAGGCGGCGGCGATGCTGACCGAGCAACCGGTCCGGCCGCCCAAGCGGGTCCGGCCGACCGAGGAGGCGCGCAAGCTCTACCGCGAACTGGCGCGCAAGGCCCACCCGGACCTGGCACAGGACGAGACGGAGCGGGCCCGCCGCGACGAGTTCATCACCCGTGTCAACGCCGCTTACGGGCGTGGTGACGAGGCGCTGCTGATGGAGCTGGCGCAGGAGTGGGCGGCGGGGCCGGTGGTGCCCGAGGCGGAGCTCAGTGAGAGCGAGGAGCTCTACGCCCGGCTGAACTGGCTGACCCAGCGCAAGGAACTCCTGACGGTGCTCGCTCAGGAGCTTGAGGAAAGCGCGATCGGGGCCATGCTGCGGATGGCTCCGGACGATCCGGACCGGTTGCTCGACGAGATCGCCGATCAGCTGCTGGGCGAGGTCGCTCGGCGTGAGGCGGATCTGGCCGGTCTCGTGCAGTAGCGTTCCTGGTGACTCTGGAGCGTACGTACGAGAGAAGGCATGACCCATGAATTTCGCCCCGCTGCCCTCGGTGGATGTTGCGGCGGTTCCGTCGGACGGCTTCGTGCTGGACGTCCGGGAGAACGACGAATGGGCGGCCGGGCATGTCGAAGGCGCCCTGCACATTCCGATGAGTGACTTCGTGGGCCGCTTCGGTGAGCTCACCGAAGCGGCCGAGGACGGGCGGCGCGTGCATGTGATGTGCCGGGTCGGTGGCAGGTCCGCCCAGGTCACCCAGTACCTGGTGCAGCAGGGCATCGATGCCGTGAACATCGATGGCGGGATGCTCGCCTGGGACGGTGCCGGGCGCCCGATGATCACCGACAACGGCAACCCGGCTTTCGTGCTCTGAGCCGAGTGGCCGCCCGGTTGCCTGGTCGCAGGGCAGCCGGGGCGCTGGGGCGCGACGCCGCCCGCCGGGCCGCCGCGCGGTTGCTCGGCTGCTCGGACCGGCGACGGTTGAGGGCCTGGTGAGGAATCAGCCGAGCGGGTGCGCGGCCAGGAGGTCGCCCAGTGCCTCCTCGTGCGCAGCCGCCGGGCCGAGGGACAGTTCGATCTGCTTCGCCCAGGCGTGGAAGCGGTGCAGCGAGTAGTCGGTGTCCGCGCCGAAGCCGCCGTGCAGATGCTGTGCCGTCTGCACGACCCGGCGGACACCGTCCGACGCCCAGATCTTCGCCACGGCGATGTCGCCCTCGACGGGCAGCGCACCGTCGGCCCCGGTGGAGATCCGCCAGGCCGCTTGCCAGAGCGTCACTTCCATGGCCCGCAGGTCGATGTAACGGTCCGCAGCCTGTACCGCGACGGACTGGAAGGTCGCGATCGGAAAGCCGAACTGCTCACGCTTGCCGGTGTATTCACTCGTCATGGCGAGGACGGCCTCGCCCAGCCCGAGCGCGAGCGCGCACGTCCCGATGGTGAGCAGGGCGCGCAGCCACTCCCAGGTTCCGGCGGTGTCGATCAGCGCGCGGCCGTCGATCCTCACCGAATCCAGCCGGACCTCTGCGAACAGCTCACCACTGGTGGAGACCTGCTCGGCAAGGGTGACGCCTTCGTGGGTGGGCCGGATCAGTGCGAGAACGGCCCGGCCCTCGCCTGTGTGGGCGGGAACCGCGATCCAGTCCGCAGCCTGCGCCCATGGCACCCCCGACTGCACCCCGTCGAGCACCCAGCCCGCAGCGTCACCGTCGGCATTCGCGGTCGCGAAGCCAGGACTCTCGTCGGGCCCTTCGCCAGGTTCTGCGCCCGGTCGGTCGTTCCTCGCGGGAACGTCACGGCGGGCTGCGACGGCGAGCTCGGCCGGATCGTGGCCGGAACGGCCGTTGGCCCCGACGGTGAGGACCAGCTCGCCCCGGCCGACCCGGGGCAGCAATTCGGCGGCCAGCCCCGGGTCGCCGTAGCGCTGAAGGGCCATCGCGACCCCGCACGTCTCCAGCAGTGGCACCCGCGCAAGCACCTTGGCGGACTCGCGAAGCACCAGGCAGAGCGCGACGAGGTCCAGTCCGGCTCCGCCGTGCTCCGGCGACAGCGTCAGGCTCAGCAGGTCACTTGCGGCAAGTCCGGCCCACAGGGACCGGTCGATGTCCTCGGCCACCGCGCCCGGCACGAGAGCGGGGCTGGGAACCCCGTCGGGCGCGACGTCCGAGAAGACCGCTCTCGCTGCCTCGGTGGCTGCCTGCTGTTCCTCGGTGAAGGTGAAGTCCACTGCCCTGGCCTCCCGCGAACCGCTGCTCCTGTACCCGGATCTGACGGATCGTCAAGATAGGACACGTTCTATGAGAAGGGAACAGGAGGGGAGACTCGGATGCGTGGATGCGTGGATGCGTGAATGCGTGGATGCGTGGGGCTGGGTGGGTGAACTGGGGTGTGGCCAGCGGTCACCGGCCGACGCTCAGCGGTCGAAGTCGAGTTCCACCTCCGGAGTGACCGGATGCGATTGGCATGCCAGTACATAGCCGGCTCCCGTTTCTTCGGGCTCCAGCGCGAAGTTGCGGTCCATCCGCACCTCTCCCGAGACCAGGAACGCCCGGCAGGTCCCGCACACACCGCCCTTGCAGGCGTATGGGGCGTCGGAGCGGCTGCGCAGCACTGTCTCCAGCAGTGATTCGCCATCCTGCACCGGCCAGGTTCCGGAGCGGCCGTCCAGGGTCGCGGTGAGCCGGCTGTGGGCGGGCGTTTCGGCCGGGGTGCGGGCGGGCGCGTTCGGGCCGTCGTCCACATGGAAGATCTCCTGGTGGATACGGGTCCGGTCGATGCCCAGGCCATGCAGTGCGCCTTCGGCCGCCCGCACGAGTCCGAACGGCCCGCACAGGTACCAGCCGGCCACCTCCGTGACCGGAAGCAGCGCGGGCAGCAGCTCGACGAGCCGATCCCGGTCCAGCCGGCCGGACGGGAGACCTGCCTGCTGTTCCTCCCGGGAGAGCACCGTGATCAGCTGGAACCGGTTCGGGTAGCGGTCCTTGAGGTCGGCGACCTCGTCGAGGAACATCGTCGACAGTGCCGTCCGGTCGCTGCGGATCAGACAGAAACGGGCGTCGGACTCCCGCGCCAGCAGCGTTGCCGCGATCGACAGCACCGGGGTGATCCCGCTGCCCCCGACGATCGCCGCGAAATGTCCGGCGCGGGGCGTGAGCACGAAGCGGCCCATGGGGGGCATCGCCTCGACCAGGTCACCGACGGCGAGTTCCTTCAGCGCGTAGGTGGAGAACGCGCCGCCGTCGACGAGCCGGATGCCCACTCGCAGCACCGGGTCGGCCGGTTCCTCCGCGGCCGGGGAGCAGATCGAGTACGAGCGGCGGATCTCCTCGCCGTCGACGATGTAGCGCACATTGAGGTGCTGACCGGGTTTGTGGCGGAAGGTCTCGCGCAGCTCGGGCGGCACGGCGAGGGTGACGGCCACCGAATCGTCCGTGAGCCGTTCGATCGCGCGGACCCGGAGCGGATGGAACATCTACAACTCCTTGAAGTGGTCGAACGGTTCGCGACACGTCACGCACCGGCGCAGCGCCTTGCAGGCGGTGGAGGAGAACCGGCTCAGCAGCTCCGTATCGGTCGAGCCGCAGTGCGGGCAGCGCACCGAGAGCGTGAGCGGCACCGGGCCGTCCGAGGGCGCCGTGGCGTCGTGCGGGCGCGGGGGCGCGATGCCGAACTCGGCCAGCTTGCGCCTCCCCGCCGCGCTGATGTCGTCGGTCGACCAGGCCGGTGAGAGCACGGTGACCACGGAGACCTCCGGTATGCCGTGGTCATGAAGCACCCGCTCGATGTCCGACGACATGGCCTCGATCGCCGGACAGCCGGTGTAGGTCGGGGTGAGACGCACGGTGACCCTGCCGGGCGCGACGACATCCACGCCCCGGAGCACTCCCAGCTCGTCCAGGGTCAGCACGGGCAGTTCGGGATCGGGCACCGACCCTGCGAGCCTGTACAGCTCCTCCTCCAGGAGTGTTCCGGTCACCATGACGCCCCCGGATGGCTGCGATGCAGATGCTGCATCTCGGCGATCATCCGGCCGAAGGGTTCGGTGTGGATACCCTGGCGGCCCGCGCCCGCAGTCCACGCTCCGGACTGCGGTCCCGTCGGCACGGTCAGCGTGGCCCTTTCCAGTACCGCGGTGACGGACTCCAGCCAGCCGCTGTGCAGTGACTGCCAGTCGATCTCCACGCCCTCCACGGGCTGGAACAGCTCGCCGGTGAACCGCCACAGAGCATCGACCCCGCGCTGCATCCGCTCATGGCTCTCGGCTGTGCCGTCGCCGAGCCGGAGTGTCCAGTGCTCCGCGTGGTCCTGGTGATACGCGACCTCCTTGACCGCCTTCGCCGCCAGCCCGGCGAACGGGCTCCCACCGGCCGCCAGCTGCTCGTACAGCAGTCGCTGGTAGGCGGAGAAGTAGAGCTGGCGGGCGATGGTGCAGGCGAAGTCGCCATTCGGCTGCTCGACCAGCTGGACGTTGCGGAAGGCGCGTTCCTCGCGCAGATACGCCAGCTCGTCCTCGTCCCCGACGAGGGAGAGCAGTATCCGGGCCTGCCCCAGCAGGTCCAGCGCGATGTTGGCCAGGGCCACTTCCTCTTCCAGCACGGGGGCGTGGCCGGCCCACTCCCCCAGCCGGTGCGAGAGCACCAGCGCGTCGTCGCCCAGGGCGAGGGCCGCGGTCACAGGTGCTTCACCCCTTCCGGGATCTCGTAGAACGTCGGGTGCCTGTAGGGCTTGTCACCGGCCGGTTCGAAGAAGGAGTCCTTCTCGTCCGGCGAGGAGGCCGTGACCTGGGCGGAGGGGACCACCCAGAGGGAGACGCCCTCGGATCGGCGTGTGTACAGATCGCGCGCGTTGCGCAGGGCCATCTCCGCGTCCGGGGCGTGCAGGCTGCCCGCGTGGGTGTGGGACAGCCCGCGGCGCGAACGCACGAACACCTCCCACAGTGGCCATTCGGTCGAGCTGCTCATGCTGTCGCCTCCCCATCGGGTACTGCTGCGTGTTTCTCCGCGTACGCGACTGCCGCGTCCCGGACCCAGGCGCCCTCCTCGTGCGCCCGGCGGCGCTGGGTGAGGCGCTGCTCGTTGCACGGGCCGTTGCCCTTGAGGACTTCCTGGAATTCCTTCCAGTCGATCGCCCCGAAGTCGTGATGCCCACGCTCCTCGTTCCACCGGAGATCCGGGTCCGGAAGGGTGAGTCCGAGCGCTTCGGCCTGGGGGACACAGATGTCCACGAAGCGCTGCCGCAGCTCGTCGTTGGAGTGCCGCTTGATCTTCCAGGTCATCGACTGTGCCGAGTGGGCCGATGCGTCGTCCGGCGGGCCGAACATCATCAGGGACGGCCACCACCAGCGGTCCACCGCGTCCTGGGCCATCTCGTGCTGCGCCGGGGTGCCGCGGCTGAGGGTGAGCAGCAGCTCGTATCCCTGGCGCTGGTGGAAGGACTCCTCCTTGCAGATGCGGACCATCGCCCGGGCGTACGGGCCGTAGGAGCAGCGGCAGAGCGGTACCTGGTTGGTGATCGCGGCGCCGTCCACGAGCCAGCCGATCGCGCCCACGTCCGCCCAGGTCAGCGTCGGGTAGTTGAAGATCGAGGAATACCTCTGGCGGCCTGCGTGGAGCTTGTCGAGCAGCTCCTCGCGGCCGGTGCCGAGGGTCTCCGCGGCGCTGTACAGATAGAGCCCGTGCCCGGCCTCGTCCTGCACCTTGGCCATCAGGATCGCCTTGCGGCGCAGCGAGGGCGCTCGCGAGATCCAGTTGGCCTCCGGCTGCATTCCGATGATTTCGGAATGGGCATGCTGGGCCATTTGCCTGACCAGCGAGGCGCGGTACGCATCAGGCATCCAGTCGCGCGGCTCGATGCGCTCGTCCGCAGCCACCGCGGCGTCGAAAGCCGCTTCCAGGGCCTCGTCCGCCCCTTCGGGCCTGCCTGGTCCCGCCTGCGCCGCTTGGTCCGCAGTCACTGCCGTCATCCCGGACTCCCTACCGACCGACCGATCGTTCGGTTCAATGTCTTCAATGGTGAGTCGGCGGCCCGTAGGGTGTCAACCCTGTGGATAACTGACCGGGGATCGACGGGGATCGGGGCGGGATGGATTCGTACGACGACAGGGGTGCCGAGAGCGGGAGCGGGGGCGCCGGGCCAGGGCCGGGGCGGGGCGAGGACACATCGCCGGGCGCCGGTCGGGAGCCGGGTTCACCTCCTCGCGGGGGCATCGCCGCCCTGTCGCTTCCGTACCAGATCGTTGCCGCGATCGCGCTGTCCGTCATCGGGCTGGTCGCGTGCGGTCAGCTGGCCATGGTGTTCCTGCATGTCGCGCCCTCCAACACCCTGACCAAGCAGCACGGCAAAGCGGTCGACGACTGGATCTATCCCGAGTTCGAACAGAACTGGAAGCTCTTCGCCCCGAACCCCCTCCAGCAGAACGTGGCCGTTCACGTGCGAGCCGAGATAGCCGGGGCCGACCGCCGCCGCACCACCTCCTGGATGAGTCTTTCCGGTGAGGACGAGAAGGCGATACGCGGCAATCTTCTCCCCAGCCACATCCATCAGAACGAGCTGCGCCGCAGCTGGGACTTCTACATCAACTCGCACGACAACGAGGACCGGGCGAACGGCCTGCGCGGTGAGCTCTCCGAGCGCTACATCCGCCGTATCGCCATGCGGCGCCTCAGCGAGCACGACTACGGCGGCACCGTGGAGCGCATCCAGATCCGTTCCGAGGTGCGGTCCATCGCGGCGCCGGGCTGGAGCGAGGAGAAGATCAGCACGAAGCCGTCCTACCGGGTGCTGCCGTGGTGGACCATCACCCCGGCCGATCTCCCCGAGAATGCCAAGGGGGCGGACAAGTGAGCACGCCAACCTTCGATCGCAGGCTCGCCCGCGGCATCCAGCGCATCACCTCCTCGGCCCTCGGCCCGTACCAGAGCGCCGTCATCCGGATCGGCTTCTCCGCCACCTACCTGCTGTTCCTGCTGCGTGAACTCCCACACCGCCATGAGATGTACGGTCCCGACGCCCCATGGCGCTGGGACATGGCGCAGCAGCTCATATCGGGCAATCAAGCCTTCACCACGCTCATGTGGTCGGACAGCACGGTCTGGTTCGAGATCGTGTACGCGGTGGCGCTGCTCTCCGCCGCACTGCTCATGGTCGGCTGGCACACCCGCGCCATGTCGGTCCTCTTCATGGTCGGTGTGCTCTCCCTGCAGAACCGCAGCATCTTCATGGGCGACGGTGGCGACAACGTCATCCATCTCATGGCGATCTACCTCGTGCTGACGCGCTGCGGGCAGGTCTGGTCGTTGGACGCCCGGCGCGCAGGCCGTGCAGATCGCGCAGGAGCGGCGGGGCGTGTGGGCCGCACACCGGGGCTGCCGGCTGACGCGGATACGGATACGGATACGGATGCGGACATCGCCGCCCTTCGGCGTTCGGCACCGCGGGACGTGGCCGGCCCGATTCTCTGGGTGGTCCTCGGCCTGGCTCTGATCGCGGCCACCGTGACAGACGGTCTGGGCGGCACCACGTGGCTGCCGGCTCTCTTCTGGCTCCTCTGGGCCGGCCAGGGCGCCTGGTGGGTCGTGAACCGCCGTGCGCCGGACAGTGAAGCGCGCACCCTGCTCGATGTCATCGCCAATCTCGCCCACAACGCGACCCTTGTCGTGATCGCGGCCGAGGTCTGCATGATCTACGCGACGGCGGGGTGGTACAAGATCCAGGGATCGCGGTGGCAGGACGGCACGGCGCTGTACTACCCGCTCAAGCTCGACTACTTCACGCCCTGGCCCGGACTGTCGGACATTCTCGCGGCCAGCGGCGTGATGGTCATGCTGCTGACGTACGGCACGGTCATCGTTCAGGTCGCCTTTCCTTTCACCCTGTTCAACCGGCGGGTCAAGAACGTCCTGCTCGTCGCCATGATCTGCGAGCACGCCGGCATCGCCCTGCTGCTCGGGCTGCCTTTCTTCTCGATGGCGATGATCGCCGCCGACTCCGTCTTCCTGCCGACCGTCTTCCTGGTCTGGCTCGGCGGCCGCGTGACCCTCGGACGGGAGCTGCTGTTCTCGCGCAGGGGCAAGGCGCCGGGGCAGCGGCGTGCCGTCGATGACGAGGAGGCCCCGCAGCACAGCGGCGACGGGGGCCATACGCTCGTCGGGTGAGTAGTGAGAGCGGCAGCAGCACCGACGGCATGGGCGGCACTGGCAGTACCGGCGGGAAGCCGCTGATCGAGGAGTCCCCAGGACATGAACCGGCCGTCGCGCCCGTACCGGCGGCGGAACCCGGCCCGGCCACGGAACCGATGCAGTACGACGACGGGTTCGGCTCGGAGATCGGCGTCGGACCGCACCCACTGCCCTGGCCCGTGGACGAGCGGTACGACCCCGAGCTGCTCGCCCACGGCGACCGGCGCAACGTCGGCGACGCCTACCGGTACTGGACCCGGGAGGCGATCGTCGCCGATCTTGATCTGCGACGGCACGACTTCCATGTGGCGGTCGAGAACTGGGGCCACGACTTCAATATCGGCTCCGTGGTGCGAACCGCGAACGCCTTCCTCGCCAAGGAGATCCACATCGTGGGCCGGCGGCGCTGGAACCGGCGCGGTGCGATGGTCACCGACCGGTACCAGCATGTGCGGCACCACCCCGACACGCAGTCGCTGACCGCATGGGCGGCGGCGGAGGGGCTGCCGATCATCGGGATCGACAATCTGCCGGGGGCGGTTCCGCTGGAGCGGACCGAGCTGCCGCGGCGGTGCGTGCTGCTCTTCGGGCAGGAAGGGCCCGGGCTGACGGAAGAGGCCCGCGAGCACGCGGCGATGGTGTGCTCCATCGCGCAGTTCGGATCGACGCGGTCGATCAATGCGGGGGCCGCGGCCGCGATTGCCATGCATGCGTGGGTGCAGCGGTACGCGGAGATTCCAGGGACAGCGCGGTAGGCGGGGCGGGCGCGGAGCGGTTGCCTGCAGGGCGTCCGCGGGGCGTCTGCGGCGGGTTCGCTGCCCCGCCCTTCCCCTTCCGTAACCGCAGGCTCCGTCCCCCGGACCTCTGCTCCTCGAACGCCCGAGGGGCTGGAGAGGGGCCCGGGAGAGCGGTGCGGGTTATGCCTGGCGGCGGACTTCCACTGTGCGGAAGCGGTTTGCCACGAACGCTCCGTCGCACAGGGCCGCATTCGCCGCCGGGTTGCCGCCCGAGCCGTGGAAGTCGGAGAACGCCGCGGTCTGGTTGACGTACACCCCGCCCGTCAGGTTCAGCGAGAGCTGCGCCGACTCGTCCAGGCAGACGTCCTCCACCGCGCGCTCCACCGCCGGCGAAGTGGTGTACGCGCCGACCGTCATCGCGCCCTTGTCGCGGATCGTGCGGCGGAGCAGCTCCACGGCGTCGGCTGTCGAGTCGACCGCTACGGCGAAGGAGACCGGTCCGAAGCACTCCGACAAGAGGTGCTCCTCGTCGTCCGGCTTGGTGCTGTCCAGTTTGACGACGACGGGGGTGCGGACCACGGCGTCGGGGAATTCCGGGTTGGCCACCTCACGGGAGGGCAGGGCGACTTCACCCAGCGCCGCGGCCGCCTCCAGGCGGGCCTTCACCTCGGGGTTGACCAGTGCGCCGAGCAGTGCGTTCGCCCGGGTGTCGTCGCCCAGCAGGCCGTTCACTGCGGCGGCGATGTCGGCGACGACCTCGTCGTACGTCTTGTCGCCGTCGTCGGTCGTGATGCCGTCCCGGGGGATCAGCAGGTTCTGCGGGGTGGTGCACATCTGGCCGCTGTACAGCGAGAGGGAGAACGCCAGGTTGGCGAGCATCCCCCGGTAGTTGTCGGTGGAGTCGAGGACGATCGTGTTGACTCCGGCCTTCTCCGTGTAGACCTGGGCCTGGCGGGCGTTGGTCTCCAGCCAGTCGCCGAAGGCGGTGGAGCCGGTGTAGTCGATGATCTTGATCTCGGGACGCACCGCGAGAGTCTTCGCGATGCCTTCCCCCGGTCGTTCGGCGGCCAGGGCGACCAGGTTGGCATCGAAGCCTGCCTCGACGAGCACCTCGCGGGCCAGCTGCACCGTGAGCGCGAGCGGAAGCACGGCGCGCGGGTGCGGCTTGACCAGGACGGGATTGCCGGTGGCCAAGGAGGCGAAGAGGCCCGGATAGCCGTTCCACGTGGGGAACGTGTTGCAGCCGATCAGGAGCGAGATGCCGCGGGGGGCCGCGGTGAACGACTTGTGCAGTTGCAGCGGGTCGCGCTTGCCCTGGGGCTTGGACCAGTCGGCGCTCTGCGGGGTGCGGATCTGCTCCTCGTACGCGTACGCCACCGCTTCCAGGCCGCGGTCCTGGGCGTGCGGGCCGCCCGCCTGGAACGCCATCATGAAGGCCTGGCCGCTGGTGTGCATCACCGCGTGGCCGAACTCATGGGTCCTGGCGCTGATCCGCGCGAGGATCTCCAGGCAGACCAGGGCCCTGGTCTCGGGGCCCGCCGCCCGCCAGGCGGCCATACCCGCACGCATCGCCGGCAGCAGGACATCCAGGTCGGCGTGCGGATATTCGACCCCCAGCTCCGGCCCGTACGGAGAGATCTCACCGCCCGTCCAGCCGTCGGTGCCCGGCTGGCCGAGGTCCAGCCGGGTGTGCAGCACGGCGTCGAAGGCGGCCTTGCCCTCGGCGGGGCTCAGGCTGCCGGGGGCACCGCCCTCGCCGTATGCCTTCGGATGCTCGGGATGCGGGGACCAGTAGGCGCGCGTACGGATCGCGTCGAGGGCTTGGTCGAGCGTGGGGCGGTGCTTCTCGGACAGCAGGTGCGGGGAGAGCTCGGCGGCCATGACGGACCAACTCCTCAGCGAGCTGGGCAGGGACGGGCGGACAGAGTTAGAGTAACCGAACGATCGGTCGGGACAAGGGGGCCCGCCAAACCTGTGGACAACTCGTAGGGGAGGATCGCGGACATGACCACGGCCAAGCGGGACACGTACACCCCGGAGACTCTGCTCACCGTCGCCGTCCGTGTCTTCAACGAGCGCGGCTACGACGGCACGTCCATGGAGCATCTCTCCAGGGCTGCGGGCATCTCCAAGTCGTCCATCTATCACCATGTCGCGGGCAAGGAGGAGCTGCTCCGTCGCGCGGTGAGCCGGGCGCTGGACGGGCTCTTCGGCATTCTCGACGAGCCGGGGGCGACGCAGGGGCGTGCGATCGAACGGGTCGAGTACGTCACCCGTCGCACCGTCGACGTGCTGATAGCCGAACTTCCCTACGTCACGCTGCTGCTGCGCGTACGGGGGAACACGAAGACCGAGCGATGGGCCATGGAGCGGAGGCGCGAGTTCGACCACCGGGTGACCGACCTCCTCAGGGCCGCTGTTGCGGACGGCGATCTCCGCTCCGACGTGGACATACGACTGGTGACGCGGCTGCTCTTCGGGATGGTCAACTCCCTGGTGGAGTGGTATCGGCCGCAGCCGGACGGCGGCGTCGACGGTGAGCGGCTGGCGGACACGCTCGTCCTGGTGGCCTTCGAGGGGATGCGGTCCAGCCGCTGAGCGGTCCAGCCGTCGGGCAGCCGTTGGGCGGTCCAGCCGCGGGGCCGAAACGTTCTGAATTTCCGGTTACGGGGTCCCGTTACGTGAGCTCGGTGGGTCTGGCCGGGCCCGGGGCCAGGTCCGTCTCCTCGAAGACCAGGAGCGTGCGGGTCGAGAGCACCTCCGGGATGGCCTGGATCTTGGTCAGGACCAGTTCGCGCAGCGACCGGTTGTCCGGGGTGTGCACCAGCAGCAGGACATCGAAGTCGCCGCTGACGAGCGCGATGTGAGTGGCCCCCGGCAGCGCCTGGAGCTGCTCGCGCACGGTGCGCCAGGAATTCTGGACGATCTTGAGCGTGATGTACGCGGAGGCCCCCTGCCCCGCCCGCTCATGGTTCACGCGCGCGCTGAAACCGCGGATCACGCCGGCGTCGATGAGCCGGTTGATCCGGGCGTACGCGTTGGCCCGGGACACATGGACGCGGTCGGCCACCGACCGTATCGAGGCGCGGCCGTCCGTCTGGAGCAACCGCAGGATGTCGCGGTCGACTGCGTCCAGCGGGCGCGCGGGCGGAATCTGGCCGGGACCCTCGCCCCCCTCGGCCATTTGTTCAGCTGACATGTGCCCGCGCCTCCCTGTCCTGGACGACCTGCCCCCATCCCAGGCTGTGGATAACCGTTTGTCCACAGGCTGAAGGCGCCTGTAGCCAAAATGCGCTCGCGACCGAACAATCGGTAGGTGAGGCACGCCACATCAGCGCCTCGGACAGTGCTCGACATTTCGATGTATTTCGACACCCCTCGGCATCGGACGACCCCCGACGCCGACCGACGCCGCTCGAAACCCCTCGATGCCAGGAGGTGCTTGTCATGACGGTCCAAGAGCTGCCCGGCGCGGCCGCTTACCGGCCCACGCCGCCACCGGCCTGGAAGCCGCTCACCGATCCCGCGCCGCTGCTCCCGGACCCCGAGCCGTACCGCGTGCTCGGTACGGATGCCGTGGCCGACGCCGACCCCGAGCTGCTGCTGCGGCTCTACGCGGAGCTGGTCCGTGGCCGGCGGTACAACGCGCAGGCCACCGCTCTCACCAAGCAGGGCCGGCTCGCCGTCTACCCGTCGAGCACGGGGCAGGAGGCCTGCGAGATAGCGGCCGCGCTGGTGCTGGAGGAGCGGGACTGGCTCTTTCCCAGCTACCGCGACACGCTGGCGGCCGTGGCGCGCGGCCTGGACCCGGTCGAGGCACTGACGCTGCTGCGTGGCGACCGGCACACCGGCTACGACCCGCGCGAACACCGCATCGCGCCTCTCTGCACCCCCCTCGCCACCCAGCTGCCGCACGCCGTGGGCCTGGCACACGCGGCGCGCCTCAAGGGCGACGACGTGGTGGCGCTGGCCATGGTCGGTGACGGAGGGACCAGCGAGGGCGACTTCCACGAGGCACTGAATTTCGCGGCCGTCTGGCGGGCCCCGGTCGTCTTCCTCGTGCAGAACAACGGCTTCGCGATCTCCGTGCCGCTGGCGAAGCAGACCGCTGCGCCGTCCCTGGCGCACAAGGCCGTGGGGTACGGGATGCCGGGCCGGCTGGTGGACGGCAATGACGCGGTCGCCGTGCACCAGGTCCTCGGCGAGGCGGTGGCACGGGCCCGGAGCGGTGGCGGGCCGACGCTCGTCGAAGCGGTGACGTACCGCATGGACGCCCATACGAACGCCGACGACGCCACGCGCTACCGCGGCGACAGCGAAGTGGAGGCGTGGCGCGCGCACGATCCGATTCAGCTCCTGGAGCGGGAGCTGACCGGGCGGGGGCTGCTCGGGGACGACGGGATCGAGGAGGCGCGCGTGGACGCGGAGCGGATGGCGGCAGCTCTGCGCGAGCGCATGAACACCGATCCGGTGCTCGACCCGATGGATCTCTTCGCCCACGTGTACACGGAACAGACCACGCAACTGCGGGAGCAGGCCGCCCGGTTGCGGGTCGAGCTGGAGGCCGAGCAGGACCAGCACGGCAACGACATGGAGGAAGGGCGATGACCACCGCAGCGGCACCGGCCGGAGAGCGGACGGCGAAGGCCAAACCCGCCACCATGGCGCAGGCGCTCGGACGAGCGCTGCGCGACTCGATGGCCGAGGATCCGACGGTGCATGTCCTCGGCGAGGACGTCGGCGCGCTCGGTGGGGTCTTCCGGATCACCGACGGTCTGGTGAAGGAGTTCGGCGAGGACCGTTGCACGGACACCCCATTGGCCGAGGCGGGCATCCTCGGCACGGCCGTCGGTATGGCGATGTACGGGCTGCGGCCCGTGGTGGAGATGCAGTTCGACGCCTTCGCCTATCCGGCGTTCGAGCAGCTCATCAGCCATGTCGCCAAGATGCGGAACCGGACGGCCGGTGCCATGCCGTTGCCGATCACGGTCCGGGTGCCGTACGGCGGCGGGATCGGCGGCGTCGAGCACCACAGCGACTCCTCGGAGGCGTACTACATGGCGACGCCCGGTCTCCACGTCGTCACGCCCGCCACTGTCGAGGACGCGTACGGGCTGCTGAGGGCCTCGATCGCCTCCGACGATCCGGTGGTCTTCCTGGAGCCCAAGCGGCTCTACTGGTCGAAGTCGGACTGGTCGCCCGAGGCACCGCTGGCCGTGGAACCGGTCGGACGGGCCGTCGTCCGCCGGACCGGCCGCAGCGCGACGCTGATCACGTACGGGCCGTCGCTTCCGGTCTGCATGGAGGCCGCGGAAGCCGCCGTCGAAGAGGGATGGGACCTCGAAGTCGTCGATCTGCGCTCACTGGTGCCGTTCGACGACGAGACCGTCGCCGCTTCCGTGCGGCGTACGGGGCGCGCGGTCGTCGTCCATGAATCCTCCGGTTTCGGAGGTCCGGGCGGCGAGATAGCGGCCCGGGTCACCGAGCGCTGCTTCCACCACCTGGAGGCGCCGGTGCTGCGGGTCACCGGGTTCGACGTTCCGTATCCGCCGCCGATGCAGGAGCGGCACCATCTGCCGGGCGTGGACCGGGTGCTCGACGCGGTCGCCCGCTTGCAGTGGGAGGCGGAGAGCTGATGCCACAGGTACTCGAATTCAAGCTCCCGGACCTCGGCGAGGGGCTCACCGAGGCGGAGATCGTGCGCTGGCTGGTGGAGGTCGGCGACGTCGTCGCCATCGACCAGCCGGTCGTCGAGGTCGAGACGGCCAAGGCGATGGTGGAGGTGCCGTGCCCGTACGGGGGCGTGGTGACCGCGCGGTTCGGCGAGGAGGGCGCGGAGCTTCCGGTCGGGGCGCCGTTGTTGACGGTGGCTGTGGGGTCCGAGGGGGCCTTGGGGGTGGCGGGTTCCCCGGGGCCGGCCGGAATGACGGGCTCGGGGTCGGGGAACGGCACGGGGGCCGGCGCGGTGGTGTCGGCCGGGGGTTCCGGGGCCGGTCCGGGCGGGGCGGGTTCCGTCTCCGGCGCCGGTGAGGTGGAGCCGTCCGGCAATGTGCTGGTCGGGTACGGGACGGGTGCGCCGGTGGCGCGCCGCCGACGGGTCCGTCCGGAGGCGGTGGCGGTGCCTGGTGTCGCACAGGTGGCGGCGGTGGCCGCAGCCCCCGCGTCTGTTCCGGACGCGCCCCAGGGGACGCAGGGCCCGGTGGCCGTCGTCTCCCCGCTGGTTCGGAAGCTGGCACGGCAGCACGACCTCGATCTGCGGCAGCTGGCGGGCTCCGGGCCCGAGGGACTGATCATGCGTGCCGATGTCGAGTCGGCGATCAGGGCACTGGCAGCCGGCGTGGCGGCTCCTTCGCCGACCGCGATCCCGCAGTCGGTTCCGATGACCGAGCCGGTTTCGGCGCCCGAGCCGGTTTCCGCAGCGGCGCCTTCCGTAGCGGCGCCGCTGCCTCCGGTGCAGCCGTCGATCGGGCGCCGGGTCGCAAGCTCGGCCGGGGAGCGGATTCCGTTGCGCGGTGTACGGGGCGCGGTCGCCGACAAGCTGGCGCGCAGCCGACGGGAAATCCCCGATGCCACGTGCTGGGTAGACGCCGATGCCACCGAGCTGATGGCGGCCAGATCGGCGATGAACAGCGCCGGTGGTACGGCCGCGGGGCCCAAGGTGTCGGTGCTCGCCCTGCTGGCTCGTGTCTGCACTGCCGCGCTGGCCCGGTTCCCCGAGCTCAACGCCACGGTGGATCCGGAGGCGCGGGAGATAGTGCGGCTGCCGGAGATCCATCTCGGGTTCGCGGCGCAGACCGAGCGGGGACTGGTCGTCCCGGTCGTACGGGACGCGCAGGCCCGGAACGCGGAGTCGATCGGGGCCGAGATCGCCCGGCTGACCGAGGCGGCCCGGACCGGGAGGCTGACCCCGGCGGAGCTGACGGGCGGGACGTTCACACTGAACAACTACGGGGTGTTCGGGGTCGACGGGTCGACCCCGATCATCAACCACCCGGAGGCGGCGATGCTGGGCGTCGGCCGGATCGTGCCCAAGCCGTGGGTGCACGAGGGCGAGCTGGCCGTAAGACAGGTCGTCCAGCTCTCGCTGACCTTCGACCACCGGGTCTGCGACGGCGGTACGGCAGGCGGCTTCCTGCGTTACGTGGCCGACTGCGTGGAACAACCGGCGGTGCTGCTGCGCACGTTGTAGGCGGATTCGGCTGGGGGCTCCCGTTGCCTCCCTTCGTGGATCCGCCGGATCGCGGACCGGGAGGACCAACGGGAGTCCGTGGCCCGCATACTCGGAGGCATGACCGCGTACGAC
The DNA here is from genome assembly GCF_044742755.1 of Streptomyces sp. NPDC087845. Taxonomy (NCBI): domain Bacteria; kingdom Bacillati; phylum Actinomycetota; class Actinomycetes; order Kitasatosporales; family Streptomycetaceae; genus Streptomyces; species Streptomyces sp. NPDC087845. The sequence goes on along the minus strand of NZ_JBIUVC010000002.1, from coordinate 378,714 downwards.
GCCATCGTCCTTGCCGGAGGGGCCGCCAAACGGCTCGGCGGCGCCGACAAACCCGGGATCCGGGTCGGTGGCCGTGCGCTGCTCGACCGGGTGCTCGCGGCCTGCGCCGGTGCCTCGACCACCGTGGTGGTGGGCGGTCGGCGGCCCACCGTGCGCGCCGTGACCTGGACGCGTGAAGAACCGCAGGGCGGTGGCCCGTTGGCCGCGCTCGACGCCGGGGTCCGGCGTACCGGCGCGGAATGGGTTCTCGTACTCTCCGCCGACCTGCCGTTCCTCGGGGAGAGCACGGTCGGAGCGTTGCTGGCCGCCGCATGTGACGGCGGGCGGGAAGGGGCCCTGTGCACCGATCAGGACGGCCGCGACCAGCCTCTCGTCGCCGTCTACCGTGGCGAACCGCTGCGCCGCGAGCTCGCCCTGATCGCCACCGAGCACGGCGGTCTGTCCGGACTGCCCCTGCGGTTGCTGACGAATGAACTCGACCTTGCCCGGGTGGAGGCCGGTCCCCTCGCCGCCTTCGACTGCGACACCTGGGAGGACATCGCATCGGCCCGCGCCCGCATCAGAGACCATGGGACGGTGCTGGACGAATGGATCACCGCAGTCAAGAACGAACTGGGCATCGAACTCGACGTCGACACCGACGTCCTGCTCGATCTCGCCCGTGACGCCGCCCACGGCGTCGCCCGCCCCGCCGCGCCCCTGACGACGTTCCTCGTCGGGTACGCGGCGGCGAAGGCGAGCAGCGACGGCGACGGCCCCGAGGCGGTGGCCGAGGCCGCCCGCAAGGCTGCCGCGCTGGCCCTCCGGTGGGCGGACGAGAACGAGACGCAATGACCGCCCGCCACGGTGGGCCCGACCTGTCCCCGGCGACCGATGCCGCGTCGATGGGCGCTGTGCCGACGGGCGGCGGGCCCTCGACGGGTGTGGGGCACACGGTGGACGACGGGCCCTCGACGGGTGTGGGGGCCACGGTGGACGACGGGCCTTCGGCGCGTGACCGTCCGGCGTCGGGCGACCGGGTGCCGACCCGGGAGGAACTGCGGGCCGCCGAGGAGGACCGGGCTGTTGAACAGGCCCTCGCTCTGGTCGGGCGCCGGTCTTCAAGTGAGCCCCACCCGTCACGTCGGCCTCAGCCCGCGGACCGGCTCCGCTCGGGGGACCGGTCTCAGCCTGCGGACCGGCTCCGCTCGGGGGACCGGTCTCAGTCCGACGACCGCCCCCACTCCGTGGACCGGCCTCGCTCTGTGGACCGGTCCGATTCCATGGACGCGTGTTCCTCGGAGCCGTCGGACTCCACGGACCGGCCCCGCCCCACGGAAGAGCGCGCGTCCGCATACCAGCCCCCGGCCCCGTCGCCGGCCCCGTCTTCACCCCCGCCGCCGAACCAGGGCGCGGTCCGGCCGCACGGGCGTGACCGGCACAGCCGGGCGGTCTCCTGGCGGGAGGCGCGCGCCCTCGCCGCGCGGTCGGGCCGTGACGTTCCCGTCCGTACCCGGCGGCTCCCCCTCGACCGGGCGCTCGGACACGTACTCGCCGAACCGCTCGTCGCGCTCACCGATCTGCCGTCCTTCGACACCTCCGCCATGGATGGCTGGGTGGTCACCGGGCCGGGGCCATGGACCGTTCGCGAGGTCGAGGGGAACCGAAACGAGGAGGGCTCCGGAGACGCGGGCGGGGGCGCGGGCGCCGACGCAGGCCCCCGACCGGGCCCGGGGCTGGGCATCCTCGCCGGGCACCGCGCCCCTGCCGCGCTCCCCGACGGCGATGCCGAACGGATCGCCACCGGGGCACGCATCCCGGCGGACGCCAACGCCGTGATCCGTAGCGAGCACGCTCGCGTGGACGAGGCCAAAGGGCTGCTCCACGCGAAGCACCAGGTACATCCCGGACAGGACATCAGGCCCCGCGGTCAGGAATGCCGCTCCGGGGATCAGCTTCTCCCCGCCGGGGCCCTGGTGACGCCCGCAGTCCTCGGTCTGGCCGCCGCCGCCGGGTACGACGAGCTGAACACCGTCCCCCGCCCCCGCGTCGATGTCCTCGTCCTCGGTGACGAACTGCTCACCGGCGGGCTGCCCCACGACGGACTGATCCGTGACGCGCTCGGCCCGATGATCGGCCCCTGGCTGCGCGCACTGGGCGCCGAGGCCGCGGCCCCGCAGCGTCTGGGCGACGACATCGCGGCCCTACGGCGCGCCCTCACCACCTCCGACGCCGATCTGGTCATCACCACCGGCGGTACGGCCTCGGGACCTGTCGATCACGTCCACCCGGTCCTTGCCGAGATCGGGGCCGAGCTGCTGGTCGACGGCGTCGCCGTCCGCCCCGGCCACCCGATGCTGCTGGCCGGGCTCAAGCCGTCGGGCCCGGATGCGGGCCCGGATGCGGGCCCGTATCTGGTCGGGCTGCCGGGCAATCCGCTGGCCGCCGTCTCCGGGCTCCTCACGCTCGCCGAGCCGCTGCTCCGAGGGCTGGCCGGCCGTGCGCCGGCGGCGCCGTACCGGGTCCTCGTGCGCGACGAGGTGCACGGGCACCCGTACGACACCCGTCTGGTGCCCGTCGTCCGCCGCACGGGCGGCACGGGCGGCACCGGCGGCAGCGCACACAGTCTCGGAAGAGCGGGAACCGGCAGCGCTGCCGAGCACGTCGTACCGCTGCATTACAACGGTCCGGCGATGCTCCGAGGAATTGCCGCGGCCGACGGGCTGGCCGTCGTACCTCCGGGCGGGGTACGGTCCGGCACCGAGGTGGAGATCCTCGATCTACCGTGGGCCTCGGCGTTGCCGTGGACGGAAGGGTGTTTCACGTGAAACTTCCCGGCCACGATGCGATGGCCAGGCGCGCCGACGAACATGTCGTGCCCACGCGGGTGCAGCTCCCGCGCAGGGTCGTCGCCGGACCGGCGCGACAGGTCGCCAAGCGGCTGATGATGGCGTTGCTGGTGCTTGCGGCCACTGTGCTGATTGTCTGGCTCGACCGTGGCGGATATCACGATGCCGCCGACGGCAAGGTCGACCTGCTCGATGCGGTGTACTACGCGACGGTCACCCTCTCCACCACCGGCTACGGAGACATCACCCCGTACGGAGACACGGCCCGGCTCACCAATGTGGTGCTCGTGACGCCGCTGCGGGTGCTGTTCCTGATCATCCTGGTCGGCACCACTCTTGAGGTCCTCACGGAACGGACCCGGGAGGATTTTCGGCTGAAGCGTTGGAGAGCCAACTTGCGTGACCACACCGTTGTCGTCGGCTTCGGCACGAAGGGCCGTTCGGCCATCCAGACCCTGTGCGCCACCGGCCTGAGGAAAGAGCAGATCGTCATCGTCGACCCGGCGTCCAAGGTGATCGAGATCGCCAACGCCGAAGGGTTCGTGGGCGTGGTCGGTGATGCGACGCGCAGCGAGGTGCTGCTGCGTGCCGAGCTCCAGAAGGCGCGGCAGATCATCATTGCCACCCAGCGCGACGACACGGCGGTGCTGGTGGCGTTGACGGCGCGGCAGCTCAACCGTGGGGCGAAGATCGTTGCCGCGGTGCGCGAGGAAGAGAACGCGCCGCTGCTCCGGCAGTCCGGGGCGGACGCCGTGATCACCAGTGCCAGTGCGGCGGGCCGGCTGCTCGGCCTCTCCGTCCTCAGTCCCAGCGCGGGCACGGTGATGGAGGACCTGATCCAGCAGGGCAGCGGCCTCGACCTCGTCGAACGGCCAGTGATAAAGGCCGAGGTGGGCAAGAGCGTCCGGGAGACCGAGGATCTCGTCGTCAGTGTGTTGCGGGGGCATCGACTGCTCGGATACGACGATCCGGCGGCCAGTCCTCTGCAGCTGACGGACCGTTTGATCACCATCGTGCGCGCCTCGAACGAACCGCCGCTGAGCAACCCGGCCACGGGCACACCGCGCTCGTAGCCGGGCGTTGCTCCGGTGCCGCGCTCGTTGCCGGGCGTTGCTCCCGTGCCCGTGCCCGTTCCCGTTCCTGTGTCTGTTCCCGTGCACGTCGGACGGACCGTGTCCCGCCGTTGCGCGGCCACATCATGCCGCCGCCTCCCCGTCCGCTCGCCCCGCCGTCGTGCGGCCCGTGGCACGGTGTCCTCCGGCCCGTGGCACGGCCTCGACCCGGGCGTGCCACGGAGTAGCCTCGCCGCCATGTATGCGATCACGATCCCCGAACCCGGTGGCCCCGAGGCGCTCGTATGGGCCGAGGTGCCCGATCCGGTAGCCGGCGAGGGCGAGGTCCTCGTCGATGTCGTGTCCAGCGCGGTCAATCGCGCCGACGTGCTGCAGCGGCAGGGGTTCTACGACCCGCCGCCCGGCGCGTCCCCGTACCCGGGCATGGAGTGCGCGGGCCGCATCTCGGCGATCGGGCCCGGGGTCAGCGGCTGGTCGGTCGGTGACGAGGTGTGTGCACTGCTCGCCGGAGGCGGTTACGCGGAGAAGGTCGCCGTACCCGCCGGGCAGTTGCTGCCCGTGCCGGACGGAGTCGACCTGGCACTGGCCGCGGCGCTGCCCGAGGTGACGGCCACGGTCTGGTCGAACGTGTTCATGGTGGCCCATCTCCGCCCCGGCGAGACGCTGTTGGTGCACGGCGGGTCCAGCGGCATCGGCACGATGGCGATCCAGCTCGCCAAGGCCGTGGGCGCACGGGTCGCCGTGACCGCGGGCGGACCGGAGAAGCTGGCGCGCTGCGCGGAGCTGGGCGCCGACATCCTGATCGACTACCGGGAGCAGGACTTCGTCGAGGAGCTGCGCGAGGCGACGGACGGGGCCGGTGCGGACGTCATCCTCGACATCGTCGGTGCGAAGTACCTGGACCGGAACGTGCAGGCGCTTGCCGTCAACGGCCGGCTGGCCGTCATCGGCCTCCAGGGCGGCGTCAAGGGCGAGCTGAATCTGAGCGCCCTGCTGAACAAGCGGGCCGCCATCACCGCGACTTCGCTGCGCGGCCGCCCGCTCGCCGAGAAGGCCGCCATCGTCGCTGCCGTACGCGAACACGTCTGGCCGCTGATCGCCGACGGCATCGTACGGCCGATCGTGGACCGCACGCTGCCGATGCCCGACGCTGCCGAGGCCCACCGGGTGCTGGAGTCCAGCGTGCACATCGGGAAGGTGCTTCTGCGGACACCCGCGGGCTGACACCCCACGGCCCGCCCCCCCGCCCTCGCCCCAATCCCACCCCCACCCCCACCCCCGCCCCGCCACCGAGCAGCACGCACCGCACGCTACGAGGCCCGGCACACAGGTCGTCGACCATGTGTGCCGGGCCTTGGTGGTGTTGCTCCGCCATCGAGAGGCACGGACCGGAGGACGTACCGGCCAGAGCGGCGCCGACCGGAGGGCGCACCGGCCAGTGCGGCGCGTACGGACCAGAGAGGCGCGTACGACCAGTGCGGCACGGACCGGCCGGTGCAGCGGGTACCGGCCGGTGCGGCGCATACGTGTCAGCGCGGTGTGCCGACCCATGCGGGGTACGGACCGGAGGGGCGTACCGACTAGAAGGGCGTACCGACTAGAGGTACGGGCCCGACCGGATGGCTCCGTGCTGGTCCCCGCCGCCGTCCTCGTCCTCGTGTCCGCTTCCCGGCGGGAGGGCGCGGCGCATCTGCTCCAACTGGGCCCGCGCCGCCATCTGCTGCGCGAACAGCGCCGTCTGGATGCCGTGGAAGAGGCCCTCCAGCCATCCCACCAACTGGGCCTGCGCGATCCGGAGTTCCGCCTCGGAGGGCACCGACTCCTCGGTGAACGGCAGGGAGAGCCGCTCCAGCTCCTCCACCAGCTCCGGCGCGAGGCCGTCCTCCAGCTCCTTCACGGAACTCGCGTGGATCTCCTTGAGCCTGACCCGGCTCGCCTCGTCGAGAGGAGCAGCCCTGACCTCCTCCAGGAGCTGCTTGATCATGCTGCCGATGCGCATGACCTTCGCGGGCTGTTCGACCATCTCCGTCACCGGGACCTCACGCGACTCGTCGTCAGTGCCACCGCCGCCGATCGCCATGCCGTCCTGCCCCACTACGAGGACTTGGGGGTGCTCCTGCGACCGTTCATTCCTCGGCATCTCCATGGCGCCATTGTCTCGCACACCTGCCGTGCAACACGGTGGTGCCCCCGTGAACGGTTGATCCACCGTTCGCGGGGGCACCAATTCAGCCGGTCAGGCCACTGACCGCACCGATGGCGTCGTCATCCGGGCCGCCGGGCCGACGTCAGGCGCGACCGTGTGAACGCCGCCGCGAGCACCCCGGCCAGCAGCGGAATGCACACGACCAGCAGGCCGATGGTCTCCCAGGGCAGCACGATCGGCGTGTACGCCGAGTGCGTGGGTTCGAGCCGCATCGTCTTGAGTGCTTCCTGCAGGTCGATGAGGCGCAGCGCCACCGCGGGCACCAGGCCCGCCAGTGTGCCGAGCACCACACCCGTGAGCGCCACGACCAAGCACTGGAAGCCGGAGAGCTTCCGTCGTACGCCCGGAGGGGCGCCCACCGCGCTGAGGGTGTTGAGATCGGCTTCCGCGTCCGCCTTGGCGAGGCCCGTCGTGATCGCGGCCGCGCCCAGGGTCACCGTGCCGGCGAACAGGGTCAGGATCAGCAGGCCGGTGTCGTCCCGCCGGCCGGGGCCGGATTCGGACTGCACCCAGAAGCCGCCGCCGGCCTGTTCGATGGCACCGGAAACCCGCTGGTACTCGGCGTCCGTCGGTGTATGGACGACGGCATACGCGCTTCCGGTCGCCCTGGTGTGCAGGCCGAGCCGCTCGGCGGTCTTCGCCGGGAGGATCATGCGGATTCCGGGGGTGGCGGCGTACTTCGCCGGGGCCACATACACCTTCAGCTTGTCCACGGTGGTCCGCGCCTTGCCCGGGTGGAGCTTCCCGTTCTCCTTGTCCTTCTCGCTGTACTGGTGGACCGCCTTGACGGTGACCTCGCCGTTCTTTGCGTACACCGGGTTGAGCAGCACCGGGGTGCCGGCGGCCAGTGCCCTGGCGGCCGCGGGGTCGTCGAGTTTCACGTACGTGTCGAGAAGGGCCGCGTCCGCGACGACGATGTCGCTCTCATCGGTGCTGAAGGCTCCGGATGCCGTCAGGTCGACGAGGCACGCGGGGGACCGCATCAGCTTCTTGTGCTCGTCGGCGGAGAGCCGCGCGGCGAGCTTCTGGGCACCCTTGCCGGTGAGCGGGCAGCTGTGGGCCTTGCCGGTGGGCTTGACCAGTTCCAGCGAGCCGCAGTGGTTCTCCTCGTAGGTGTTGCAGTCGCTGCCTGCCCAGACCCGCCGGAAGTCCGCGTGTCCGCTGGTGACGGCCAGGCTCCGTTCCACGGCCTTCCGCACCAGCGGGAGCCGCTCGGCCGCTTTCTCGTCGGTGGACGAGAGGACGACGGTTCCCTTGGTGAGCAGGGGAACGTAGTTGTACTCGTTCTCGGCCGACTGGCTGGCCATGTACGTGGCGATGGCCACCGAACCCGCGACGGCCGCCATCACCGCGGCGACCGCGGGGGCGGTACGGCCGCGGTTGCGGGCCGCGTCGCGCAGCGCCACCCGGGGCGAGAGAGGCAGCATCCTGCCGAGCCGCCCGAGAAAGCCGACGATCACCGGGATGCAGGCCAGCAGCCCGAGTTCGGCGACGATCGAGCCACCGGCGACCAGTGCCGAATTTCCGCTGATGCCGCCGTAGAGGGCGATCGCGGCGCCGAACGCCATCACGCAGGCGCCCAGGACGGGCAGCACGCGTGAGGAGCGACGGACGCCGCGGCGGCCGGTGAGCGACTCCAGTACGGACTGCCGACTCGCCACGATCGCCGGGGCGATCGCCGCCAGCAGGCCGGTGACCAGGCCGATCGCGGCGATGAGCAGCAACTCCAGGGGCGGCGTCGTGAGGGAGCCGAACCGCTTTCCGGCCCAGTTCTCGATCATGGGCTGAAGAGCCGTGGTGAGCCCGAGGCCGGCCACGACACCCGCCACCGCTCCCGTGCCGCCGAGCACCAGACCGCCGCCGAGCACCACGGCCCTGATGTGGCGCCGGTCTCCACCGCAGGTGCTGAGAAGGCCGAGTTGGCGGCGCGAACGGCGCGCGCCGACCGCGAAGGCCGGTCCGGCGAGCAGCACGATCTCCAGGACCGCCATGGCGATCACGGTGATCAGTGCCGTGCTGAGCACGTGGGGCTCGTTGTCGCTGATGCCGGGGTTTCTGGCCATCAGCGGGACCTCGGAGTCCGGCGGCGGGTCGTTGACGACCTGCCGGGACGTGACGAGCACGCCCGACTTGTTGGCCTCCACGACGGTCGGCCAGGTCACGCCGACCCCTGCGGGTCCCTTGACCAGCCAGTCCGTTGAACCGGCGTTGGGCGGAAGCACCTTCTTGTCGTGGTCGGCCTTGGCCTGCCACGGCGCGATGACCGCACCGGGGTCGGCGTAGAGCACCTTGGCCTTCAGCTCACTGGGCAGCTCGACCACGCCGGTGACGGTGTACGTCCGGCCGGAGTTGCGCACGGTGGTGGTCGAGCCGACGTGCAGTCCGGTCGCCTTCAGGAACGGCTCCGTGGCGGCCATCTCGCCCTTGCCGTGCGGGTAGGCGCCGCGCACGAGGTCGATCTTGCCGCGCACCATCTCGTCCGACGTCCGGATCTCGACGATCTCGGTGTCCGTGACGCCGTACCGGGTGGTGACATTCGCCGGGACGGACTGCATGGTGATCGCCCGCGAACCCTCGGGGAACGTCGCCCTGACGTCGACCGCGCCGCCGTCCTTCACGGGCGGTGCGTCGTCGACGCCCATGTAGACGTTGCTCACCGCTCCGTCGGGGAGCTGCTCGATGGGCCCCATCGCCTCGTCGCTGAACAGCGCGTCGGCGGAGCCGATTTTGCTGGTCAGCGTCTCGGCGACGCTCGGCGTCACGCTGCGGAACGTCACATCGAGCGCCGTGACGCCGAGTACCGGTACCGCGATCATCGCGACCACCAGCGCGCTGCGGCCCTTGGCGCGCATCGCGTCGCGCCTGGCGATGCGGAGGGCGGCGCGCCAGCCCGTGAAGACGCTCACGCGGCGCCCTCGGCACCCTCGGCGGCCAGCAGCGAGTCGGCGCCGGCGGTGAGCGTCTGGTCGACGAGCGAGCCGTCCCGGAGGAACACGACCCGGTCCGCCCAGGCGGCGTACCGCGGCTCGTGCGTGACCATCACACCGGCCGCGCCCTTGTCGCAGCGGTTGCGCAGCAGCGCGAGCACGGCCTCGCCGGTCTCGGAGTCGAGCGCCCCGGTCGGTTCGTCGGCGAGTACGAGGCGCCGGTCCCCCACCAGCGCGCGGGCGATCGCGACGCGTTGCTGCTGGCCGCCCGACATCTCGTCCGGGAACCGGTCGGCGATCTCCAGGAGCCTCATCTCCTCCAGCGCCGCCCGCGCTTCCTTGCGGGCCTTGCGCACGGAGACCCCGTCGAGCTCGCGCGGCAGGGCGATGTTCTCGGCGGCGGTGAGCGCGGGGATCAGGTTGTAGTCCTGGAAGACATAGCCGATGCTGCGGCGGCGCAGGGCGGCGACGCCCTTGCGGCCGAGACCGGATATGTCCTGGCCCTCGATCATCACCTGGCCGCTGGTCGCGGTGTCGAGGCCGCCCGCGATGGTCAGCAGGGTGGACTTTCCGGAGCCCGAGGGCCCCATCACCGCGACGAGTTCACCGGCGTGCACGGCGAGGTCGATGCCGCGAAGGGCGTGCACCTCGGCGATGCCGGTGCCGTGGGTGCGGGTGAGTGCTCGGAGTTCGAGCACCGGTGCGTCGACGGCCGGCGATGAGCCGGACGAGGCCGTGGAACGGGACGGCGCGCGCGAGGACATGGTGGGTGGTTCCCCCTTGGAGCGGATCTGTCGGGCCGACGCCGGACGCCGAAGCGGTCCGGGGCCGGCACGGGGTGCGTGCGCGGTGGGCCGTGGCGGTGCTGGGCGCCGGGCGCGTGCGCGGTGGGCCGTGGCGGTGCTGGGCGCCGGGTGCGTGCGCGGTGGGCCGTGGCGGTGCTGGGCGCCGGGTGCGTGCGCGGTGGGCCGTGGCGGTGCTGGGCGCCGGGCGCGTACGCGGTGGGCCGGGGCGGTGCCGGGCGCCGGGCGCGTACGCGGCGGGCCGTGGTCAGCGCCGGGTGCGCGGGCGGGCGATACGGGCAGGAGCGCGGTCGGCCGGGGTGCGGCCGGTCGTACGCGCCTCGGGCTCCGGCTCCGTGGCGGCGGCCTCGGCGAGGCGGATCAGCCGGGACTCGCAGTGGTCCAGCCAGCGGGCCTCGGCCTCCGCCTGGAAGATCAGCTGTTCGATTACGAGCAGCCAGGCCACCTCGTCGCGGTTGGCCGGGACATCGGCGAGGGCCTGTGCCTTGAGGCGGGTGTAGTCCTGCATCGCCTTCACCGTGTGGTGGCGCTGGGCCTGGATGACGGCCCGGATGTCCACACCGGGCGCGCCGACCGCCATGGCGAGCTTGATGGCCAGCTCGTCGCGGGGCGGATTGGTGCGGTCGACGGGCGTTTCGAACCAGCTCCGCAGTTCGGTGCGGCCGTCGTCGGTGATGGCGTAGAGGGCGTGCCCCTGGTCGTCCTCGTCGTCCTGGACGACCAGGCCGTCGCGCTCCAGCCGGTTCAGGGTCGTGTAAACCTGGCCGACGTTGAGCGGCCAGGTGGAGCCGGTGCGCGACTCGAATTCGGTACGGAGCTGGGAGCCGTATCTGGGCCCCCGTTCCAGCAGGGCCAGTAGCCCGTGACGGATCGACATACTGAGTATGTATACCGAGTATGTTGTTCGGCGCAAGTCCCGTCGGGAGCCCATGGGCGCTGGTGGGAAGGCCGTGGGTGCTGGGGTAGGGGAGGCTGCGGCGGGGCTGCGGCCCGCCTCAGTTCGGGCGGCGCATGCGGAACGCCAGGAAGCCCAGGCCCAGTCCTATCAACGCGATTCCCCCTCCCAGCGACACCCGCTGCACCCGCTCCGCGGCCGGACCGCCGAAGGCCTGGGGCGCGGGCCGGCCGGGCTCGGGTGACGTGCTGGCCGCCGGTATCGCGGCGGGCACCGGCCCCGGATCGGTTGCCGCAGGTCGCGCGTCGGGCTCGTCGAGGGAACTGTTCGCGTGGGTGGGCTCCCACGGCGGGTGCGGCCGTCCGGGCCGCAGTCGCCCCTCCCCGGCCTCGCGCCCGGCGAGCGGGGACTGCGCTTCGGGGGGCGGTGACCCGTCGGCCGCGGAGGCGGGGGAAGGGTCGGCGGAGGGCGGGGGTGAAGGGGCGCCGGAGGTCGGGGAGGGGGATGCCGGGGATGCCGGGGATGCCGGGGGTGCGGAGGACGCCGGGGGTGCGGGGGCGGTCGAGGCGTCGTCGGGGGGAGTGGCCGTGGGTATCGCGGGGGATTCGGCCGAAGGAGTGGCCGAGGGGGTGGCCGGAGCTTCGTCCGGCGGTTCGGTATCGGGGGCGGTGGACGGGCGGGCGGGCGGTGCGGACGACGTGGTCGCGGGCGGCGTCACCGGGACGCTGACCGCCCCCGCCGCCCCGCCGGGCGCACGCCGTTCCGCGTGCGCCTCGCCCGTCGCGGCCCCCAGCGCCGCGCCCGCCGAGAATATGAGGCAGACCACGCACCTCGTGGACCGCGAAGGGAGAAGTCCTGGAGCCATGAGGGCAGCGTCACATGTGACGATATGTCCGGCATCTCGGGCGTGTGGTGAACCCCTGGGGCCGCACCGGTCCCTGGGAGCCGCCACTACGCGTTGGAGCCGCCACTACGCGTGCGCGGTCCCGGAAGGCACCCTCGCGGACGGACACAGCGGGCCGTCACTTCCCCACAGCCGTGCACCACGGCCTGCCCGCGCATCACGGCCTGCCCGTGCCCCACGGCCTACCGCTGATCTGTGCACCGCCCTCCGACCGCCTACCCGCGCAGCACCCTCTGCGCAAGCACCCTCTGCGCGAGCATCCGTGCCCGCGTCCGCTCAGGCCGGGTCGCCCGTCGCGATGCGCAGTTCGAAGTGGGCGCCGGTCTTGGGCACGGCCGTTCCGGAGGTCGGGAACTGGTCGACGACCTGGTCCTCCGCGTAGGCGTTCCCGGGGACCTTGATCTCCTTGATCGTCCAGCCCGCCGCGTCCGCGCACGCCTTCGCCGAGAGGATGTCCTTGTAGAGGAAGCTCGGCGCGTCGACCTTGTTCGGGTCGTTGGTGTCCTCCAGGGGGTCCGTGCAGGCCTCGGTCCTCATCGTCCGGTTCCGCTCCGGGTCCTTGTGCTCGCTCGTGGCCGGCGAGTCGTTCGCGGCGGGGTCGTCGCCCGAACCCGGGTCCTTCAGCGAGAGCACGGTGATCAACCCGCCGATCGCGATCAGCGCGACCACGATCGAGCCGACGATCACCGGCATGTTCCGCCTGGAGTCGCCCCCGCGGGAGCCGGGCTGCGTCTGCGGCGCGATCGTGTACGGCGGCGGGGTCTGCTGCTGCATCGGGGACATCGGCGCCTGGCCCTGGTACGCCGGGCCCGACTGCGGATAGCCGTACGACGGAGCCGGGGTCGGCGCGCCGTACGGGCCCGACTGGTACGGGCCCGGCTGGTACGGCGTCTGGACGCTCTGCGGTGCCGGAGTGGACTGGTCGACCGGCGGGAAGACCGCCGAGCCGACGCCCGAACCGCTGTTCGACGGTGCGCCGCCGCCCGCGACGATCACCGGGGCGCCCGTCTGCGCGCCCGCGCTCAGCACACGCGCGATCTCGTCCTGCATCGCCGCGGCGCTCGGGAAGCGCTCGTTCGGGTTCTTCTTCAGCGCGCGGGCGACGAGCGCGTCCATCGCCGGGGTGATCGACCGGTTGATGGCGGAGGGCGCGACCGGCTCCTCCTGGACATGCGCGTACGCGATGGCGAGCGGCGAGTCCGCGTCGAACGGGATGCGCCCGGTCAGCAACTGGAACAGCATGATGCCGACCGAGTACAGGTCGGAGCGCGCGTCCACCCCGCGGCCCAGGGCCTGCTCGGGGGAGAGGTACTGCGGGGTGCCGACGACCATGCCGGTCTGCGTCATCGAGGTGACGCCCGACTGCATGGCGCGGGCGATGCCGAAGTCCATGACCTTCACGACACCGCGCCGGGTCACCATCACGTTGCCGGGCTTGATGTCGCGGTGGACGAGACCCATTTCGTGGCTGGTGTCCAGCGCGGCCAGTACGTCGGACGTCACCTTGAGCGCCTTGTCGGCCGGCATCGCGCCGTAGCTCTGGATGTCCGCCTGGAGCACGGAGCCGAGCGGCTGCCCCTCCACGTACTCCATGACGATGTACGGCATCAGCGCGCCGCCGAGCTCGTCCTCGCCGGTGTCGAAGACGGAGACGATGTTGGTGTGCTGCAGTTTGGCAACAGCCTGCGCCTCGCGCCGGAACCGTTCGCGGAACGACTGCTCGCGGCCCAGCTCCGTGTGCAGTGTCTTGATTGCGACCTGGCGGTCCAGAGCGGAGTCGTACGCCAGATATACGGACGCCATCCCGCCTTCGCCGAGCAGGTCGCGAAGCTGGTACCGGCCGCCGGCGACCGAACCGCCCGCGTAGCGCCCTTGAGCGCCGTGTGCGCCGTCCTGGCTCATGACTTGCTTCCCCCTCGGCGCGCGACTGACGCGATGATCCCTATCAGGCCAAGTCTGCCCGAGGGGTACGACACGTCAAGCCAGGTGCTCGTTCCGTGACCCTACGCACAAGAAGCGTCTCGGAAGCGTTACAGGAACCTCATGGAATTTGTGCGCCCGGCGCGCCGGGCGGTTGGATGACCGGTCCCTCTCGGAAACGGTGTGTCCGGCAAAGGCTGTAGCGTGACGTGGCAATGCAGCTAGACACCGTGAGAACCCGCGGACGCGCGGACAGATACGACGGCGAGGACTGATGGCACCCGATTCCGAAGCAAACGGCGGCGGAGTTTCGGATGGCACCGACTCCTGGGGCATCGACGGTGTCGTCGGTGACGGACGTTACCGGATGACCCACCGGCTCGGCCGGGGCGGCATGGCGGAGGTCTTCGCGGCCGAGGACGTCAGGCTGGGACGCACGGTGGCGGTGAAGCTCCTGCGTGCCGACCTCGCGGAGGACCCGGTCTCCAAGGCCCGGTTCACGCGCGAGGCGCAGTCGGTCGCGGGCCTCAACCACCACGCGATCGTCGCCGTGTACGACTCCGGCGAGGACGTCGTGGGCGGCCAGACCGTCCCCTACATCGTGATGGAGCTCGTCGAGGGCCGCACCATCCGCGACCTGCTCCTCAGTGCCGAGGCCCCGCCGCCCGAGCAGGCGCTGATCATCGTCTCGGGCGTGTTGGAAGCCCTCGCGTACTCGCACCAGCACGGCATCGTGCACCGCGACATCAAGCCCGCCAACGTGATCATCACGAACTCGGGCGCGGTCAAGGTGATGGACTTCGGCATCGCCCGTGCGCTGCACGGCGCGCAGTCGACGATGACGCAGACCGGCATGGTCATGGGGACGCCGCAGTACCTCTCCCCCGAGCAGGCGCTGGGCAAGGCCGTCGACCACCGCTCCGACCTCTACGCCACCGGCTGCCTGCTGTACGAACTCCTGGCGCTGCGGCCTCCGTTCACGGGCGAGACGCCGCTCTCCGTCGTATATCAGCATGTGCAGGACATTCCGATCCCGCCGTCCGAGGTGCTGGACATGGTGCCGCCGGAGCTGGACGGGCTGGCGATGCGCGCGCTCGCCAAGGACCCGGACGACCGGTTCCAGAGCGCCGAGGAGATGCGCGGCCTCGTCCAGTACAGCCTGCAGATGCTCCAGGTGCAGGGCGGCCACACGGGCACCTGGAACACCGGCCCGGTCGCGATGCACGAGGGCGGCCACACCCCGGCCCTGGGCGTCACCGGCGCCACGATGGCGATGGGCCACCCGCAGCACGGCGACACCTCGCAGGGCCCGATCCTGCCGCCGATGAACCCCGATGACGGTGGTTACGAAGGCGGGCACCAGGGAGGTGGCGGCCGCAGCAAGCTGTGGCTGTTCGTCGTGCTCGCGCTGATCGCGATCGGGGCCGGCGTCGCCATGGCCGTCAACGCGGCGGGCAACAACGACAACCAGCACAAGAAGACGCCCACGGAGACCTCCGTCTCGCCGTCCGAGCCGGAGAGTCCGCCCTCGCCGACCGACCGGCAGACCGAGCGCAGCCAGCAGCCGGAGAACTCCACCGGAAACCAGCAGGAAACGACCCCGCGGCACTCCTACTCCCCGTCGGTCCCGCCGAGCAAGCCGTCCGAGCCGCCGTCCAACAAGCCGTCGACACCGTCCACGGGCGGCAACACCGACGCCGGTACCGGCACCGACGGCAGCACGGGGACGGACGAAGGCACCAGCACCGGTTCGGGCGACAGCGGCGGCACCGGTACGGGCGGCAACACCGACAACGGCGCGACAGCGGGTACGGGAGGGAACGAAGGCGGTTCCGCCGGCGACACCACGGGGACCAGCGCGGGTCAGGGCGGCAACGCCGGCCTCCCCGGGGGCGCGGCCCCCTGACCTTCCAGGGGCCTCACCACTTTCCGGGGGCCTCACCGCCTTCCCGGGGACTCACCCGGTGAACGCCTCGCACACCGCCTCGTACTCGCGCGTCCACCAGACCGCCAGGGCCGACACCGCAGGGAACTGCGGGTCGGCCCTCCGGTCGTGCAGGCGGTACCGCCAGCGCAGTATCCAGAAGTCGTTGAGCCGCTCCCACCACACCCGGTGCACCGCCGCGGCCAGTTCTGCCGCTCCCGCCCCGGCCGCCCGCCGGTAGGCACCCGCGTACGCCCGTACCTTCTCCAGTTCCAGCTTTCCGGCCGGCTGCACGAAGAAGATCGCCGCGGCCCGTACCGCCTCCTCCGCGCGAGGCTGGACTCCCAGCCGGTCCCAGTCGACGATCGCGACCGGGTCGGTGCCCCGGTAGAGGACGTTCAGCGGGTGGAAGTCGCCGTGCACCCACCCGGTGGCCGGGATGTCGGGGGTGGGCGGCCGGCGGTCGGCGTGCTGTTCCAGCAGGGCCCGCCGCTCCAGGAGGCGGTGTTCGGCCAGCTCGTCGAAGGAGTCCCGGGGGTGGCGCCCGCGCGCCGCCGCCAGCAGGTCCTCGATCAGCGCGAAGGTGTCGGCGGGGTCGGGGCTCCGGTACCCGCCGGACCGGCCGGCGAGCCCCGTGCCCGCCTCCATGACCTGTTCGAGCCCGGTGTGCACGGCCCCGAGCAGCGCTCCGAGCCGCTGCGACTGGTCGGCGGTGAGCTGGGCGCCGGCCCGGTGCAACCCGTCGACCCAGGGGTGCAGGGCGTAGCACCGGCCGCCGATCTCCGTCACCGTGTCGCCCTCGGTGTCCTCCACGGGCGGGGCGACGGGCACGCCGAGTGACTGGAGCCGCTGGGTGGCGCGGTGCTGGCGGACGATCGTGGCGCGGTCGCCGGTGGCGTCGTCGAGGTGGTGCTTGAGGAAGTAGCGGCCGCGGGTGGTGGAGACGCGGTAGCCGTGGTTGAGCAGCCCCTGGGTGATGGGCTTGCAGGTGAGGGGCTCACCGGCATCCGGGTAGCGGCGCAGCACCTCGTCCACCGGAGGAACGGGCGGGCGGGGCGCGGCCGGACGGGGTGCGGACGAGCACAGCGCCTCGCCGGCCGGCGGAGCAGACGGAAGGGTTACAGATGAGCGCAGCACTCGCCAGATGTTAGATCACGCTGCGTTGCGGCTCCGCGGACTTGCGCGGGAAGCCCAGAGTGTGCACGGAGACGAAGTGCGGGGCGACCCCGAGGTAGGCCGGGGCGAAGGGCTCTCCGTTCACCTGGGCCGGGGCGGCGCCGAAGCGCTCCTGCTGTTCGGGGGTCGGGTGCACGATCTCGGCGGGGCCGGTGAACTGCACGGACCACAGCTCACCGGCGTCCCCGCAGGCTGCGGTGTTGAAGTTGTCCGCCCCGTACGCCACGACCGTGCCGTTGCAGGCCTCGTGGTAGCCGAGGCCGTCGTGCATCCGCAGGACGACGCGGCCGTCGATCACGATGTGGCGGGCGACCGCCAGTATCGGGAGGGCTCGCATGCTCGTCGCCAGTCGGCCGTACGGGACGCGGCCGAGCAGTTCGATCGCGTGGAGTTCCTCAGGGGGCATGCCCTCGACTCTCCGTCACCGGGGAGGCCGTGAACAGAGGCCGCGGCCCCAGGTGGTCCGGGACCAAAGTCCCGAAGATCACCGAGGGCCGCGGCCTCTTCGCCCACTTCCCGGCATGTCCGGCGCGCGCCGCCCGCCCGCGCATCCGGGCCGCCTTGCCGTGTGCCGCCCGGTCCCGTCCCGGCCGTCCCGTCACGCGGTGCTCGACCGCCTGCGCCCCGGGCTGTTCCGCCGTGCTGCTCAGCCCTTCTCGGCCTGGAGCCTGGCCACGTACGCGGCGGCCTGCGAGCGCCGTTCCATGCCCAGTTTGGCGAGCAGGCTGGAGACGTAATTCTTGATCGTCTTCTCGGCGAGGTGCAGCCGCTCGCCGATCACCCGGTTCGTCAGTCCCTCCCCGATCAGATCGAGGATCTTGCGCTCCTGTTCGGTGAGGCTGTCGAGCTTGTCGTCGCCCCGGCCCTTCTTGCCGTCGCGCAGCCGTTCCAGCACCCGGGCGGTCGCGACCGGGTCCAGCAGCGACTTCCCGGCCGCCACGTCCCGTACCGCGTTCAGCAGTTCGTTGCCGCGGATCGCCTTCAGCACATAGCCCGAGGCACCCGCCATGATCGCGTCGAAGAGCGCCTCGTCATCGGCGTACGAGGTCAGCATCAGGCACTTGATGCTCTCGTCCTGGGAGCGGATCTCCCGGCAGACCTCCACCCCGCTCCCGTCCGGCAGCCGTACGTCGAGCACCGCCACATCGGGCCGGGTCGCGGGGATGCGGACCAGCGCGTCCGCCGCCGTGCCGGCCTCACCGACGACCTCGATGTCGTCCTCGACCGAGAGCAATTCATGGACTCCGCGCCGGACGACTTCGTGGTCGTCCAGCAGAAAAACAGTGATTTTTCCTTGTTCGCGCACAAAACGCAGTCTCACACACTCGCCTCTTCCCTGCCGCCGAACGGCGGGATAACGTGCCGTTGTTCCGGCGGCCTGCAAGGCTGTTCCCAGAGCTGTGACCAGCGAGAGTTCCCGACTTTTTCGATTTACTTGGAAATCCAAGCAAAATCGCAGGTCAGATAGGGTTTCGCAGTTATGCGGCCTACTGGGTAACGTGCTTTTGGCAGGGCGCTCGCCGGGGCACCTGTCACGCCTGTTCCCGGACCGAGCGGCACCCACCCCGTGCACGGGTACGGACACAGGCGAGCCGCACTGGCTTCCCGGCAGACCCCGGGGGCCGGACCGACGGAGGAGCACGCACGTGACCGTGGAGAGCACTGCCGCGAGCAAACCGCGACGCAGCAGTAAGCGGACCAGCGCCGTGAAAACGACCGCGAAGACGACCGTGAAAACGACCGCGAAGACGTCCGCGAAGACGCCCGCCAAGACGCCGCAGAGTTCCGAGCCCGAGCTCGTACAGCTGCTGACGCCCGAGGGCGAGCGCGTGGAGCATCCGGACTACCGGATCGACCTGACCGCCGAAGAACTGCGCGGTCTGTACCGGGACATGGTCCTGACCCGCCGCTTCGACGCCGAGGCCACCGCCCTCCAGCGCCAGGGCGAGCTGGGCCTGTGGGCCTCCCTGCTCGGCCAGGAGGCCGCCCAGATCGGCTCCGGCCGGGCCCTGCGCGACGACGACTACGTCTTCCCGACGTACCGCGAACACGGCGTCGCCTGGTGCCGCGGGGTCGACCCGACCAATCTGCTCGGGATGTTCCGCGGTGTGAACCACGGCGGCTGGGACCCGAACAGCAACAACTTCCACCTGTACACGATCGTCATCGGCTCGCAGACCCTGCACGCCACCGGCTACGCCATGGGCGTCGCCAAGGACGGCGCGGACTCGGCCGTGATCGCGTACTTCGGCGACGGCGCCTCCAGCCAGGGAGACGTCGCCGAGTCCTTCACCTTCTCCGCGGTCTACAACGCCCCGGTCGTCTTCTTCTGCCAGAACAACCAGTGGGCGATCTCCGAGCCGACCGAGAAGCAGACCCGCGTCCCGCTCTACCAGCGCGCGCAGGGCTTCGGCTTCCCCGGCGTACGGGTCGACGGCAACGACGTCCTCGCCTGCCTGGCGGTCACCAGGTCGGCGCTGGAGCGGGCCCGCCGGGGAGAAGGGCCCACGCTCGTCGAGGCGTTCACCTACCGCATGGGCGCGCACACCACCTCCGACGACCCGACGAAGTACCGGGCCGACGAGGAACGCGCCTCCTGGGAGGCCAAGGACCCGATCCTGCGACTGCGTACCTACCTGGAGAAGCAGGGCGCCGCCGACGAGGCGTTCTTCACCGCGCTGGAGGAGGAGAGCGAGGCCCTCGGCAAGCGGGTGCGCGAGGCGGTACGGGCGATGCCCGATCCGGACCCGATGGCGATGTTCGACCACGTCTACGCCGACGGGAGCCCGCTCGTCGACGAGGAGCGCGCCCAGTTCGCCGCCTACCAGGCATCGTTCGCAGACACCGCCGAGGAGGGCAAGTAGCCATGGCCATGGAAAAGATGTCCATCGCGAAGGCTCTCAACGAGTCGCTGCGCAAGGCTCTCGACACCGACCCCAAGGTCCTCATCATGGGTGAGGACGTCGGCAAGCTGGGCGGAGTCTTCCGGATCACCGACGGACTCCAGAAGGACTTCGGCGAGGACCGGGTGATCGACACCCCGCTCGCCGAGTCCGGCATCGTCGGTACGGCGATCGGCCTGGCCCTGCGCGGCTACCGGCCTGTCGTGGAGATCCAGTTCGACGGCTTCGTCTTCCCCGCGTACGACCAGATCGTCACGCAGCTCGCGAAGATGCACGCCCGCGCGCTCGGCAAGATCAAGATGCCGGTCGTCGTGCGGATCCCGTACGGCGGCGGCATCGGCGCCGTCGAACACCACAGCGAGTCCCCCGAGGCCCTGTTCGCGCACGTCGCGGGCCTGAAGGTGGTCTCGCCGTCGAACGCGAGCGACGCCTACTGGATGATGCAGCAGGCCGTCCAGAGCGACGACCCGGTCATCTTCTTCGAGCCGAAGCGCCGCTACTGGGACAAGGGCGAGGTCGAGACCGACTCCATCCCCGGTCCGCTGCACAAGGCCTCGGTGGCCCGTACCGGCACCGACCTCACGCTCGTCGCGTACGGCCCGATGGTGAAGGTCTGCCTGGCGGCGGCCGAGGCCGCCGAGGAGGAGGGCAAGTCGATCGAGGTCCTGGACCTGCGCTCGATGTCCCCGATCGACTTCGACGCCATCCAGACCTCGGTCGAGAAGACCGGCCGGCTCGTCGTGGTCCACGAGGCGCCGGTGTTCTACGGCTCCGGTGCCGAGATCGCCGCCCGGATCACCGAGCGCTGCTTCTACCACCTGGAGGCACCGGTGCTGAGGGTCGGCGGCTATCACGCCCCGTATCCGCCGGCGCGGCTGGAGGACGAGTACCTGCCGGGTCTCGACCGCGTGCTCGACGCCGTCGACCGCTCGCTGGCGTACTGAGGACTGGGACGTGACAACGATGACCGACACATCCAACGCTGCTCGCTTCCGTGAGTTCAAGATGCCCGACGTGGGCGAGGGACTGACCGAGGCCGAGATCCTCAAGTGGTACGTCCAGCCCGGCGACACCGTCACCGACGGTCAGGTCGTGTGCGAGGTCGAGACGGCGAAGGCGGCCGTGGAGCTGCCGATTCCGTTCGACGGGGTGGTGCACGAGCTGCGCTTCCCCGAGGGCACGACCGTCGACGTCGGCCAGGTGATCATCGCGGTGGACGTGGCACCGGGCAGCGGTGACGCGGCCCCGGCGCCGGCCGCAGTTCCCGCGCCGGTCGCGGAACCGGAACCGTCGGAGCCGGAGGCTCCCAAGGGCCGTCAGCCGGTCCTGGTCGGGTACGGCGTCTCCGAGAGCTCGACCAAGCGGCGTGCCCGCAAGGGCGCCACGACGGCGGTGCCCGCTGCCGCGGCGGCGATCCAGGGCGAGATGAACGGCCACGGCGCCGTGACGGTCCGGGAGAGCCGGCCGCTCGCCAAGCCGCCGGTGCGCAAGCTGGCCAAGGACCTGGGCATCGACCTGGCGACGGTCGTCCCGACCGGCGAGGGCGGGATCATCACCCGCGAGGACGTGCACGCGGCGGCCACGCCCGTACCGGCACAGGCGCCGGCGCCGGCACCCGTCGCGGTGGAGGCCGCCCCCGCCGCCGAGGCGCCGGTCGCCGTCGTCGCGGGCGCGCGGGAGACCCGTATCCCGGTCAAGGGCGTACGGAAGGCCATCGCCCAGGCGATGGTCGGCAGCGCCTTCACGGCCCCGCACGTCACCGAGTTCGTGACCGTCGACGTGACGCGCACGATGAAGCTGGTCGCGGAGCTCAAGGAAGACAAGGAGATGGCGGGGGTCCGGGTCAACCCGCTCCTGATCATCGCCAAGGCGCTTCTGGTCGCGATCAAGCGGAACCCGGACGTCAACTCCGCCTGGGACGAGGCGAACCAGGAGATCGTGCGCAAGCACTACGTCAACCTGGGCATCGCGGCCGCCACCCCGCGCGGTCTGATCGTGCCGAACATCAAGGACGCGCACGAGCAGACGCTCCCGCAGCTGGCCGCTTCCCTGGGCGAACTGGTCTCCACCGCCCGCGAGGGCAAGACGTCCCCGGCTGCGATGGCGGGCGGCACGGTGACCATCACCAACGTCGGTGTCTTCGGCGTCGACACGGGCACGCCGATCCTGAACCCGGGCGAGTCCGCGATCCTCGCGGTCGGTGCGATCAAGCTCCAGCCGTGGGTCCACAAGGGCAAGGTGAAGCCCCGTCAGGTCACCACGCTGGCCCTGTCGTTCGACCACCGCCTGGTCGACGGCGAGCTCGGCTCCAAGGTCCTGGCGGATGTCGCCGCGATCCTGGAACAGCCGAAGCGGCTGATCACCTGGGCGTAGAGGTTTGGGCGGTACGTGTCCCTTCGGCGATACGTGTATGAGGTGGGCCCGCGCGATGTTCGCGCGGGCCCACCGGCGCGTCCGGCCCCTGCTTCAGGGCGAGTTCGGCGAACACGGTCTTGCCGACGGTGCGCGGCTCGACGCCCCACCGGTCCGCGAGCCGCGCGACGATCATGAGGCCCCGCCCGTAGCACTCGTCGGCCTCGGCCTCGCGTGGGACCGGCAGCCGTTCACCGCGCGGGTCGCTCACCGCGATACGGAGTGCGATCGCGGTGAGGGTGAGGTGGACGCGGAAGAGGCGGCCCCGGATGGCGCCGTGGAGCAGTGCGTTGGTCGCCAACTCGCTGACCAGGAGGGCCGCGTCGCCGGCCAGCTCCGGATGGCCCCACTCCCGAACGAGCCGCGCGGTGCGGCGCCGGGAGAAGGAGACGCTGCGGGCGGTCGGAGTGAAGGCGAGCCGGTCCTCGCGGAGGACGGGTTCGGGGACGGAGATCTGTTCGGCTGCGGTCATGGACGCGTGCCTCTCGGTGAGGGGGCGGTGGCGATGCCGCGCCTGCGGGGCGCCGGTTTCGGCGCGAGGCAGGGCGGTGCACTTCCGCCGGTTTCGACTCCGCTGTGCGAGCGGTGGAGTACCGACGGTAGCGGTGTGATTGCGTGTGCAGCAATAAGTTCGGGCAGAAAATTCTCTGCCCTAGTTGGTGTTCGAGGAGAATGAGTCCCAGACTTGGGCCACTCGGCGGAGGGATGCGACGTGGCAGGTAACAGCCCTGATCGGGGCCGGACGGTTTCGACTGTGCTCGGGCGCCGTCTCGGCGGCGAGTTGCTGCGCATGCGTGAGGGGCGTTCCCTGCGGCAATCGCACGCTGCGGAGGCGCTGACGGCGTCGGTCGCCAAGGTCGCGAAGATCGAGCGGGGCCTCGTACCGATACGGGATCCTGACATCAGGGCCCTGTGCCACCTGTACGGCGAGGCTGACGCCGATTTCGTCGACAGGTTGCTGGCTCTTGCCAAGACCGACCGCGAACGTCGCAAGGCGAGCGGCTGGTGGAATCAGTACCCGGGACTTCAGTCCATGGTCGAGTACGTGGCTCTGGAGGACATCGCCACCAGTCTCCGTACGTGGCAAGTCGCTATCGTGCCCGGACTGCTTCAGACCCCGGACTATGCCAGAGCGCTCGCCGTGGGAAACGGGTCCTGGGATGACCCTGATGAGATCGAACCCTTCGTCGAGTCCAGGATGACGCGGCAGGCGCGGTTGAGTGGCGACCGACCGCTTGAGCTGCGGGCGGTGGTGCACGAAGGTGCCCTGCGTCAGTTGGTGGGCGGACGCGAGGTGATGAGGGAACAGCTAGGCAGGCTGCTGGACGTGGCTCGGCAGCCGAACGTGAAGCTTCAGGTGATGCCGTACATCGCGGGTGCTCACCCTGGCATGACAAGCGCCTTCACCATCGTGTCCTTCGCTGAACCGGGAGCGCTCGACGTGGTTCACATGGATACGACCTCGACCACTCTCTGGCTGGAGAGCGATACTGATGCCGAGCGCCACGGCAGCCATTTCGACCGCATCTCGCGTCTGGGGCTTGCGCAACACACCTCGGTCAGACTCATCAATGACATCCTCAGGGAGCTGTAAACCGCGTGCCCGGGTACAAGTTCGTCAAGTCCAGCTACAGCGGCGGCAACGCGGGCCAGGAGTGCGTCGAAGTGGCCCGCAACATCCCCCGCACCATCGCCGTCCGCGATTCCAAGCGGCCCGACGGCCCCGTCATCGTCATCGCTCCCGCCGCCTGGGACGCTTTCCGGGACGGGCTGGTCCAGTCGGGCTGACCCGGAACGGCCGCACCTTCCGGGATTTCTAGGCGACCGCGCGCACGAGCAGCGTTCCGATGTGACCCGGATGGGGGGCGTCCAGGACCTGTGCGTCGGCCGTGGCGAACCCGGCGCGGGTGAGCAGGCGCTCCCACAACGCGGGGCGGTAGCTGTAGCGGTAGGTGAACATCGCCCGGCCCGCGAAGCCGCCTTTGTACATGCCCTGTGGTCCGTACGCGCCGGGGATGGCCGGTGGCTGCGAGAAGGCGAAGACACCGCCGGGGTTGAGCCGTCGGCGGACGAGCGGGAAGAGGCGGCCCGGGTCGGTGAACCAGGCGGCTCCGAAGATGGAGTAGACGGCGTCGTACGTGTCCCCGTACTTGCTCAGGTGATCCAGGACCTCCGCGCACACGAACTCCGCGCCGCTGTCGGACCATCTCGTGGAAGTCTTCTCGACCATGACCGGAGACAGGTCGATGCCCCGAGCGGCGATACCCAGCTGAGCGAGGTGGGCGAGGGCGCGGCCGGTGCCGCAGCCGATCTCCAGGACCGAACGCGGGGTGCCGAGCAGTTCCGGACCGGGTCCGTGACCGGCGTACTGGGTCCAGCAGAAGACCGGCTCCAGGTCGTCCTTGAAGGCGGAAGCGGCGTAGGCGTCCCACAGTTCGGTCTCGGCGGCGATGTCGTGCTGCGCGGGCAAGACGATTCCTCTCGGAAAGGGCTGGCCCCTGCCTTCGGAGGGCCGAGGGCAGGAGCCAGCGCGGGGTGGTTCAGTGGCTGTCGGGGACCTTGTTGTCGCACGGCGAGCAGTCCGTGCCGTCGATCGCCCACAGTTCTTCGTCGATGTCGAAGCCGATGGACTTCAGGAAGTCCGCCGTGCGCAGACACAGACCGTCGCGGCGCCGTGCGATGAACGGGGCATGATGCTTGTACCGGCCTTCGTTGTACGCGTCGCAGAGGGCCCACCACACGGGCGTGTCGAGGATGAGCTGGTGGACGCCGATGTCGACGAGCTTGCCGACCCCGAGGTGGACCTCGGGGTGCTCCATACAGCCGATGGTGTACATGACGGCGTTGCCGAGGATGCGCTCGGCCATGTCGCGAACCAGCGTGTGGTCTCGCAGCAGTAGGGCGACTTCGCGGTCCCAGAGCGTCATTCCGCTGTCCAGAACGTTGATGGTCAGGTGCCTGACGTGGGACTGGGCGGTGTTGAGAAGTTCCTTCGGGTCACGTGTGCACGGGCGGGTTCGGACAGGCCGGTCGAGTGCGACGGTCATGGACTACTCCTTCGGAGACAGACTGTGCCGTATCGATTCGAGCTCGCCGCTTGCGGGAAGCACAGGGCGGGCATTGCGGAGTACGAATGGGACGGTAAGGAGCGGCAGTCTTGGAACGCCATGGGAATTGCGCGAAGTTGCGCCTCCCGTCGGTGGCGTTGCTTAAGGTTGCTGATTCAGGCTGATGTAGCCCGAGGCGCAGGGCTCCGACCCTGTGGAAGCCTGAGGGACCAGTTTCCGAGGGAAGGACGTGATCATGACCCGACGGCTGCGTTTCAACGGCACGGGCAGCGGCGTCAACGGATGGTCACGGAGCCGGCGGCGGTACTGCGGTACGCCATGGCACGCGATGCCGCGCTGCATCACGCCGTCCCGTACGACGAGTTCGCGGCAGGACGGGCCGCACAGAACGAGTAGGCGGGCGCGTACCGGTGAGCACGGACTATCAGCAGGCACGAGAAGCACTCGGAGTGCGGTTGCGTGAACTCCGGCTCTCGGCTGCCGGTGGCAGGCTCACCGGTACGGGGCTCGCAGAGCGGTGCGGGTGGAACAAGTCGAAGGTCAGCCGGTTGGAGAACGGCAGGCAGACCCCAACGTCCGACGACCTGCGCAGGTGGGCGGAGGCGACCGGTCGGCCCGAGAGCTACGACGAACTGCTCGCGCGCCTGCGCGGCTTCGAGTCACATATCCGGTCATGGCGGCGGCAGCTGGCCTCGGGACACAAGGCGGTCCAGGACACCCACCTGAGCGCCCACGCCGAATCTTCCGTGTTCCGTGGCTGGGAGTCCTCCATGATTTTCGGGATCCTCCAGACCCCGGACTACGCCCGGTCGGTCTTCACGAGATACGCGGAACTGCAACGATCGCCGGCCGACACGGAGGACGCGGTCCGCTCCCGTATGAAGCGGCAGGAGGCGCTGTACGACTCCGCCAAGCGCTTCCACCTCGTTCTGTGGGAAGCCGCCCTCCATGCGTTGGTCTGCCCGCCGCCGGTGCTGGCCGCTCAGCTCGACCGCCTCGCGGGAGTCATCGGGCTGGACACGGTGGAGCTGGGGATCGTCCCGTTGTCCGCTTCGCTCAGGATTCCCCCCGCCACCGCATTCTGGATCTACGACGACCGCCAGGTCATCGTCGAGAACTGGCACGCGGAGCTGTGGATCGACGACGAGCCGAGCGTCAGCACCTATCTGCGCACCTGGGAGACGTTGAGGCAGTCCGCCGCGTACGGCGCCGACGCGCAGAACCTCATCAGCGCGGCACGACGGGCCCTGCCGCCCCGGCTGGAAGGCACTGCCTGACGGGGCCGCGAAAGCGGGAGGGGGCCCGCGTGGCGCGAGCCCCCTCCGTGTGTGCTGCCGTGGTCGGCCGGGTTACTTCTTGAAGCTGTAGTCCATGATCTTCTTCATGTCCGCGGTGCGGGTGGTCGCGTTCGTGGAGGCGAGCACCGTGCCGATGACCGTCTTGCCCTTGCGGGTGGCGGCGAAGACCAGGCAGTACTTGGCGGTCGGGCCGGAGCCGGTCTTCACGCCGATGGCGCCGCTGTAGCTGCTGAGCATCGTGTTGGTGTTGGACCACGACATGTAGCGGTAGCCACCGGACTTCGTGGTGACCTTCTGCTTGGTCGACTTGGTCTTCACGACCGTGCGGAACGTGGAGCTCTTCATCGCGTTGCTGGCGAGCTTCGTCAGGTCGCGCGGCGTCGAGTAGTTCGAGCCGTTCCCTATGCCGTCGAACGAGTCGAAGTGGGTGTTCTTCATCCCGAGGGACTTGGCCTGGGAGTTCATCTTGCCGACGAACGACTTCACGCGGGCCGCGCGGGTGCTGCCCGAGCCGTACTTGTCGGCCAGCGCGTAGGCGGCGTCGCAGCCGGACGGCAGCATCAGGCCGTACAGCAGCTGGCGGACGGTGACCTTGTCGCCGACGATGAGGTGGGCCGACGAGGCGCCCTTGGAGACGATGTAGTCGCTGTACGCCTTCTGGACCGTGACCTTGGAATCCAGGTTCAGGTTCTTCTGCGACAGCACCACCTTGGCCGTCATGATCTTGGTGGTGGAGCCGGTGGGGCGTCGGGTGTCCGCGGCCTTGCTGAACAGGGTCTTCGCGGTGCCGTTGTTCATCACGAAACCGCCCTTGGCGGTGATCGTGGGGGTGGGCGTGGCAGCCTGCGCGGTGGAGGCGAAGACGCTGCCCGCGATGACGGCACCCGCCGTCAGGGCCACGGTGGCAGTGGCGGTAACGCGGTTTATGCCCTTAATGCCGATTTTCAACTTGAACGCTCCAAATGCACCTGGAATGCGGCCACATGAGGGTGCCGCTCGGTGGTGAGACTCATGAGACCCGGGGAAGGATGTGCTGATTCCTGGGGCAATTTCGGAGCAACGGAGATTTCGGGCCGGAGGAGGGTACCCGTCCGGAAACCCGTCTCGTTTCCGTACGCGCATCCGTCCGGAAAGGCCCGCACCCGTATGCGACCTGTCCCGGATCCGTCCGAAAATCCATCCGGATCCCGGACGGGTGCACTCATGCACGCATCTTGTATCTATGCTGTGTGCATGCCTGCCGCCCCTCCAGCCCTGAAGCCCCCTGCGAAGTCCGCCGTGAAGTCTTCCGTCAAACAGCCGCCCGCCGCCGAGCGCGTCTACACCCACATCAAGGAAGCGGTCCTCGACCGTCGCTACGAGGGCGGCACGCTCCTCACCGAAGGCGATCTCGCGGAGGCCGTCGGGGTCTCCCGCACGCCCGTGCGCGAAGCACTGCTGCGGCTGGAGGTCGAGGGGCTGATCAAGCTGTACCCGAAGAAGGGCGCCCTCGTGCTCGCCGTCTCCGCGCAGGAGATCGCGGATGTGGTGGAGACCCGGCTGCTGGTCGAGGAGTTCGCGGCCCGCAAGGCCGTGCCCGCGTCGGCGCAGCTGATCGGGCGACTGGAGGAACTTCTCGACGATCAGCGGCAGTTGGCGGAGGCCGGGGATCTGGCAGCCGTGTCCGTGAAGGACCGCTGCTTCCACGCCGAGATCGTGCGCAACGCGGGCAACGACATCCTCTCGCGCCTCTACGACCAGCTGCGCGACCGGCAGTTGCGGATGGGGGTCGCCGTGATGGAGGCGCACCCGGGGAGGATCGCCGCGAACATCACCGAGCACGGTGAGCTGCTGGAGGCGATCAGGTCCGGTGACGCGGACAGTGCCGCGCAGGTCGTGCGGCGTCATGTCAGCCGGGTCAAGGTGCTCGTCAGGGGTGAGGACCGGTGAGTTCCGCCGCTGCTCCCACCCTGTCCCTGCCCGGCGATCCACCCGGCGGCCGGCGTGCCGCGTGGGTCTGGGGCATCGGTGTCGCCGTCTACTTCGTCGCCATCATCTTCCGCACCAGCCTGGGGGTCGCCGGGCTCGACGCCGCCGACCGGTTCCACGTCAACGCCTCCGCGCTCTCCACGTTCTCCATCCTCCAGCTGCTCGTCTACGCGGGCATGCAGATACCCGTCGGCCTGATGGTCGACCGGCTCGGCACCAAGAAGGTCCTCACCCTCGGGGCCGTCCTTTTCACCCTGGGGCAGCTGGGCTTCGCGCTCTCCCCCTCGTACGGCATGGCACTGGCGTCCAGGGCGCTGCTCGGCTGCGGCGACGCGATGACGTTCATCAGCGTGCTGCGGCTCGGCGCCCGCTGGTTCCCGGCCCGGCGCGGCCCGCTGATCGGGCAGGTCGCCGCGCTCTTCGGGATGGCGGGCAACCTCGTCTCCACGCTCTTCATCGCGCGGGCCCTGCACGGATTCGGCTGGACCACCACCTTTGCCGGCAGCTCCGCCGCGGGGGTTCTCGTCCTCGTCCTCCTTCTCCTGTTCCTGAAGGACCACCCCGAGGGGCACGAGCCGCCGCCCGCCGAGCACGCGGGCGCCGCCTACGTACGCAAGCAGATCGCCGCGTCCTGGCGGGAGCCCGGTACCCGGCTGGGTATGTGGGTGCACTTCACCACGCAGTTCCCGGCCATGGTGTTCCTGCTGCTGTGGGGGCTGCCGTTCCTGGTGGAGGCGCAGGGGCTGAGCCGGTCCACCGCCGGTGAGCTGCTCACCCTGGTGGTGCTCTCCAACATGGCGTTCGGACTGGTCTACGGGCAGATCATCGCCCGCCATCACGCGGCGCGCGCCCCGCTGGCACTCGGCACGGTCGCGGTGACGGCGCTGCTCTGGGCATCGACCATCTTCTACCCGGACGACCACGCGCCGACGTGGCTGCTCGTCGTCCTGTGCGTGGTGCTCGGTGCCTGCGGTCCCGCCTCGATGATCGGCTTCGACTTCGCACGGCCCGCCAACCCGCCGGAGCGTCAGGGCACCGCGTCGGGCATCGTCAACATGGGTGGCTTCATCGCCTCGATGACCACGCTGTTCGCCGTCGGCGTGCTGCTGGACGCGACCGGGGACGACTACCGGATCGCGTTCTCCTCGGTCTTCGTACTGGAGGCGCTCGGCGTCGTACAGATTCTGCGGCTGCACTCCCGCGCCACGCACCGTGAGCGGGACCACCATGTGATCAGCCGGGTGGAAGCCGTGCACGTACCCGCGTAGCGCGGCTGTCGCGCCGGATCGGCGGCGCGCCCGTCCTCGCGCGACGGGCGCCGCCGACCACAGTGGCACGGCGCCGCCGAGGCGCTACGGCGCCTGGCATTGCGACGTCCGGGCATTGCGAATGCCCCGGCGGTACGGCCTCATGGCCTCACGGCCTCACGGCCTCACGGCGTCACGGCGAAGTTCTGAAGGATCGCCGCAGCCAGGTCCGCGTCGCCCTCGACCTTGATCCGGTCCGCGACCGCCCCCGCGCGCACCCGCCCGCAGGCGAGGCGGTAGTACGTCTCCCAGTCCATCGCCAGCGTCACCGCGGGTCCGAGGGACGGTGAACCGTCCACCGACCCGCGGCCCTCCGCGTCGACTCTGACCGTGCGCAGGAACTCCAGCTCCCCGTGCACATCGAGCACGATCGCCGAACTGGCCGGCGCGCCCGCGTCCTTGGCCACCACCTTCGGCAGCGCGGCGAGCAGGGTGTCCCGGACGACGGTGGCGCCGGGGGAGTCCAGATTGCCGGGCTGCCCCAGCGTCGCCCGCAGATCCTGCTCGTGCACCCAGACGTCGAAGGCCCGCATCTGCAAGGCCAGTTCGAGGGTCTGCTCGGCGCCGAGCGGCGCCCGGACCATGGTCTGGGGGTCACGCGACTCGTTGCGCAGCTGACGTGCGCGGCGAATGATCGTGTACTCCAGCTCGGAGGTCATCTCCGGCGCGGTGTGGTGGCGCCGCACATCGACCTGCATCTCCATGTAGCGGGCGAAGTCGTTCTGTACGTGGTAGAGATCGCGCGGCAGCGTGTGGATCGGGCGCGGATCGCCGAGCTGCTCGGACTCCATGCCGATGATGTGCGAGACGATGTCACGCACCGACCAGGCGGGGCACGGCGTACGGCTGTTCCACTCTCCTTCGGCGAGCGGCTTCACCAGCTCGGCTATCGACTCGATGGAGTGGGTCCAGGCATCGGCGTAGGTCTGGAGGCTGGGATGGACGGTCACGGGACCCCTCGTGCGGTTCTGCGGTGCATGGGCTGGAGTGCTGGGCGCGGGCGGCGGGCTGCGTGGGAGGTTCGATCGCTAAGTTACGCTGCGAGCAGGCACCCCGGCAGTGCTTTCGTGTGACGATCGTAGGCCCGTGTTGACGGCTCGAATGCCAGGACGGTGGTAGTGTGCGCGCCTCCCTCATCCAGATCGCAGTAGACCCGGACGAATCCGTCAATTCCCGTAGGCAACGCGCGGCTTCGCTGATCGCGGCCCAGCGCGGTGCGGATCTCGTGGTGCTTCCCGAACTCTGGCCGGTCGGCGCCTTCGCGTACACCGCCTTCGCGGACGAGGCCGAACCGCTCCAGGGGCCCACCCACGACATCATGGCGAAGGCCGCCGCCGACGCCGGTGTCTGGCTGCACGCCGGCTCCTTCGTCGAGCGCGCGGCCGACGGCACCCTCTACAACACCGCGCTCGTCTTCACGCCCGAGGGCGAGCGGGCCGCCGCGTACCGCAAGATCCACCGCTTCGGCTTCGACCAGGGCGAGGCGGTCATGATGGGGGCCGGTGAGGAGCTCGTCACGGTCGCCCTGCCGCAGACCACGCTGGGCCTCGCCACCTGTTACGACCTGCGCTTCCCGGAAATGTTCCGCGGCCTGGTCGACGCGGGCGCCGAGACGCTGATCGTCGCGGCGGGCTGGCCCGAGCGCCGCCGCGCCCACTGGACGCTGCTGGCCCAGGCCCGCGCCGTCGAGAACCAGTCGTACGTCCTGGCCGTCGGCACCGCGGGCACCCACGCCGGAGTCCAGCAGGCCGGACACAGCATCGTCGTCGACCCCTGGGGCGAGGTGCTCGCGGAGGCGGGCGCGGACGAGGAGGTGCTGAGCGTGGAGTTCGACCCGGCGAAGGTCGCCGCCACGCGCGAGCAGTTCCCGGCGCTCAAGGACCGGCGGCTGGGGCTGACCCCTCCCGGGGCGGGCAAGTAGGTACGCGTTTCCGAGGCGGGCGGGTAGGCACGCGTTCCGGAGGCGGGCGGGTCGGCACGCGTTCCGGAGGCGGGCAGGTCGGCGCGTTTCACGTGAAACGTGCCGGGGTCAGTCCTCGTGGTGCTCCTTGTCGGCGAGCACGATGACGCACACCGATACGGCGATGAGCAGCGCCGTATCGGCGTCCTCCCGTACGACATCGATGCCGTAGGTGTCCCGGACGGTCAGCCACCGCCGTGAGATCTGGGCCAGCAGTTCCCCGTCGTAGTCGATGGCGAACTCGCGGTCCAGAATCTTGCCGCTGACGTCGAGATCGGTGCCGTCCAGCAGCGTGACCCGGTAGTGGTTGCGCAGCAGCGACAGCCGCTTGCGTCTGACCGTGGCGAGCTGTTCGCCGTCGCGCTCGATGAGCATCGTGTCGCGCAGGCTGAGCAGCTTCTGCCGGATCTCGACCAGGACCCGGCCCTGCGCGTCCTTCAGCTCGAAGGTGTCACGCACCCGCATGGCCTTGCCGTCGACGAGGAAGACCTTGCGGCCGTCCGCGTCCTCGATCCAGTAGTCGTCACCGACAGCGAAGAGCCGTTCACGTACCAGGAATCTCATGGTTCACAGGTTCCCCCAGGGCTCTCCGGAATGCGTGGACCCTCCGGAATGCGCGCGGGCCCTGGTGATGTTGACTCTTCACATGGCAACACGTGCACGCGTCAGGGCCCCCGAGCTGATCGGCAAGGGCGGCTGGCTCAATACAGGCGACCAGCAATACACCCTCGCTGACCTGCGAGGACGCATTGTGATCCTGGATTTCTGGACCTTTTGCTGTGTGAACTGTCTGCATGTCCTCGATGAGCTGCGCGAGCTGGAGGAGAAGCACCGCGACACCGTCGTGATCATCGGTGTGCACTCGCCGAAGTTCGTCCACGAGGCCGAGCACCAGGCAGTCGTCGACGCCGTCGAGCGGTACGAGGTCCACCACCCGGTCCTCGACGACCCGGAACTGGCCACCTGGAAGCAGTACGCCGTACGCGCCTGGCCCACGCTCGTCGTCATCGACCCCGAGGGGTACATCGTCGCCCAGCACGCGGGCGAGGGCCACGCGCACGCCCTCGCGAAGCTGGTCGAGGAGCTGGAGGCCGAGCACGGGGCGAAGGGCACGCTGCGCCGCGGCGACGGCCCCTATGTCGCGCCCGAACCGGTCGCCACGCATCTGCGGTTCCCCGGCAAGGCCCTGCTCCTGCCCGACGGCGGCTTCCTCGTCTCCGACACGACCCGCCACCGCCTCGTCGAGATCGAACGTGACAGCGAAACGGTTCGTCGTCACGTCGGTACGGGGGACCGAGGGTTCACCGACGGCGGACCGGAGGATGCCCGGTTCTCCGAGCCGCAGGGGCTCGCCGTGCTGCCCGACGGCCGGATCACGGTCGCCGACACCGTCAACCACGCCCTTCGCGCCCTCGACCTCGCCACCGGGGTGACGACGACGCTCGCCGGCACCGGCCGCCAGTGGTGGCAGGGCTCGCCGACGACGGGCCCGGCCCGCGAGGTCGACCTCTCCTCCCCCTGGGACGTCGCCTGGTTCGCGGACCGGCTGTGGATCGCCATGGCGGGCGTGCACCAGCTGTGGACGTACGACCCCGCGACGGAGACGGTGCGGGTCGCGGCGGGCACGACCAACGAGGGCCTGGTCGACGGTCCGGCCGACGAGGCCTGGTTCGCCCAGCCGTCCGGGCTCGCCGCGTCGGCCGACGGGGAGCGGCTGTGGGTCGCCGACTCGGAGACGTCCGCCCTGCGGTACGTCGAACGCGACGGGACCGGCTTCGCCGTCCGCACGGCCGTCGGCACCGGCCTCTTCGACTTCGGGCACCGCGACGGCGCCGCGGATCAGGCGCTGTTCCAGCACCCGCTGGGAGTGACCGCGCTGCCCGACGGGTCCGTGGCCGTCTGCGACACGTACAACCACGCGCTGCGGCGCTACGACCCCGCGAGCGGTGAGGTCACCACCCTGGCCACGGATCTGCGCGAGCCCAGTGGCGCCGTGGCGGCCGACGGCGATCTCGTCGTCGTCGAGTCCGCCCGGCACCGGCTGACCCGGCTGCGGCTTCCCGAGGAGGCCGTGCGCGTCGCCGACCAGGCGCACCGCACCCGGCGCGCGGCCACCGAGATCGCCCCGGGCACGCTCCGGCTCGACGTGGTCTTCCAGGCGCCCGCCGGCCAGAAGCTGGACACCCGGTACGGTCCCTCGACCCGGCTGCTGGTCTCGGCCACCCCGCCAGGGCTGCTGGCGGAGGGGTCCGGTCCCGGCACCGACCTGTTCCGCGACCTGGTCCTGGCCGACGGCGTCACCGAGGGGGTCCTGCATGTGTCCGCGATGGCGGCGTCCTGCGACGACACTGCATCCGACAGCGGCTCTGCCGCGGGGGCGAACGAGTACCCGGCCTGCCACGTCCACCAACAGGACTGGGGCGTCCCCGTCCGCGTGACCGCGGAGGGAACGCCCCGGCTGCCGCTGGTGCTGGCAGGGATGGACGAGCGGGCCTGACGGCGCCGGAGCCCCGGCCTCCGGACAAGGAGGGCCTTCTGCGCCGGGTGCGGTGTGTGCGGCGGGGCAGGGGCCGCGTCCCGGGGCTCGCCGTACGTCCCGGCTCAGCGGGTCAGGAGGTGCCCGCCTGCTTCATGGAGCTCACCGCTTCGGCGACCGTGCTCCGGTACAGGCCGAGCTTCGGGTCGCGCACCTTCACATCGGGGCCGAGCTCGAAGTTCTGCGTGTCGGCGTTGGGCATGTGGTCGCCGTCGGTGAGCACGTTCATCTCGTCGATCCAGGTCAGGCCGTTCGCACCGCTCGGGTTGAGGTCGATCACCGCAATGGCGGCCGTCTTGGGCTTGACCGGGTACGCGGGTGCGCCGCCCAGGCCGCCGGGAACGGCCGGCTGGATGTCGGAGCTGTGGTCCGAGGCCTTCGCGGCGCCCAGGCTGACCCGCGGGAAGTAGCTCAGGCCGCAGGAGTTCGCGCCGACGTTGTTGACCTCGATCACCTGCTGGGTGGCCGAACCCTCGCGGGGGTACACGCGCACCGACAGGTCCCCGCTCTTGCACGGGTGCTTGTAGGCGTAGCTGTCGCTGGTGTCGCCGCCCGTCCTGGTGCTGCCGCCCGTCTTGGCGCTGCCGTTGGACGTGCCGGTCTTCGAGGTGTTCGCCTTCGTGGCTCCGGTGTTCGTGGTCGTCGCGTCGGCGGCGGGCTGGGAGGCGCCCGTCGAAGCGGCAGCCAATGCGGCGTCACTCGCCGAACCGGCGGACTTCGTGCCGGTGTCGTCCCCACCGCAGGCGGTGAGGGCCAGGGCGAGCACCGCGGTGGTCGCGGCGGCGAGGACGGTGGTGCGGTGGCGGAGCGTGCTCATGGAAATTCCCCCGAGTGTGACGGTGAGGCGGACGCCTGGTCATTGGCGAACGCCCCTGACCTGCTGACATCTATGAGTCTGGGGCGGGCCGCTCATGTTCTGATGGCGTCCCGCTGACGTCCCGCTGACGTTCGGGACCGTCACTCTCACGTCGTCGCGCGGGCGCGCGGCTCAGCATCGCGCGGGCGCGCGGCTCAGCCGTTGTCGGTGAGCCGCCGGACCGCCTCTTCGTACCGTTTGCGGTATTCCGTTCGCGCCGTGACCCGCAGCAGCGCTTCGAGGGCCCGTACCGCGCCCTCGTCGTAACCGGCGCTCTCCGCTTCCCCGGCGGCCAGGTCCAGCAGCTGGATGCCGTCGTCCTCCTCGCCGAGTGCCAGCCGGGCCTCGCCGCTGACGGCCAGCAGCAGAACCCGGCGGGCGACCTCCTCGTGCTCGGGCCCGAGGTCGAGCGCCGTCCGGGCGGAGTGCAGGGCGTCCTGCGGGCGGTTGGCGGTGAGCTGCATCCGGGCGAGGTGCTGCAGGGCGAGCATCTCGGTGTGCGCGTCGGATTCCTCGCGGGCCAGGCCGACGGCCCGTCCGCAGCCTTCCAGCGCCGCGTCGAGCCCGCCCTGTTCGGCCTGGACGATGGCCAGGTTGATCAGCGCGGTCGCCTCGCCGAGCCGGTCACCGGCCTGCCGGGCGAGGGCGGGCGAGCGCTCCAGCAGGGTGACGGCGTCGGTGGTCCTGCCCTCCTCGGTCAGCACCCAGCCCAGCAGATTCAGCACCCGTGACTCGGCGTACGGATCGTTCTCGGTGCGGGCGGAGTCCAGGGCCAGTTCCAGCAGCGGGGCCCAGCCGTCCCGTACCCGCCAGACCACCTGCGGCCACTGGAGCAGGATGATCCGCCAGGCCCGGTCGTCGAGCCCGGCGGTCCGGGCCGCGACGGCGGCCAGGGCGAGGTCGTCGCGCTCGGTGGCCAGCCAGTTCATCGCCGCCGCCCGGTCGGTGAAGTCCCTGACGGCGGTGGGGCGGTGGTAGCCGTCCGGCAGGACGAAGCAGGGCTCACCGCCGGGTTCGGCCGTGTCGGCGGCGGCGAGCGCCGTGGCGATGTAGTGGTCGAGGACGCCGACGAGGGCTTCGGCGCCGGACGCGGGGTCCAGCCCGCGGGCGTAGAGGCGGACCAGATCGTGCAGCCCCCAGCGCCCGGGTGCCGTCTCGGTGACGAGGTGGGCGGTGGCGAGCCGTTCCAGCGCCGCCGCGGCGGCGACCGGGTCCGTGCCGGCGAGCGCGGCGGCCGTGTACGGGTCGAAGTGGCCGCCGGGGTGGTGGCCGAGCCGGGTGAACTGGTGGACGGCGTCCGGCGGCAGCTGCTGCACGGTCAGCCGCAGCGCGGCCGAGACGCCGGTGTCGTCCACGTCGAGGTAGGTCAGCCGGCTGCGCTCGTCGGCCAGTTCGTCGGTCACGTCGGCCAGCGTCCGCTGCGGACGTCCCGCCAGCCGGGCCGCGGTGACGCGCAGGGCGAGCGGCAGCCCGCCACAGAGTCCGGCGAGCCGACGGGCGGCCACGGGCTCGGCGAGGACCCGGTCCTCACCGAGCACCCCGGCCAGCAGTGCCGTGCTGTCCTGCGGTTCGAGTATGTCGAGCGGGACGGGGCGGGCCGCGTCCGAGGCGATGAGGCCCTCCAGCCGGTGCCGGCTGGTGACCAGCGTGACGCAGTCGGTGCCGCCCGGCAGCAGGGGCCTGACCGTGGCGGAGTCACGGGCGTTGTCGAGGACGACGAGCAGCCGGCGCCGGTCCGTCAGGGACCGGAAGAGAGCGGCTGCGGCGGAGACGGACTCGGGGACGCGGCGCGGGGCGACGCCGAGCGCCAGCAGGAACTCGCGCAGGACTTCGAGGAGCGCGGGCTCACCGGTGTCGCTGAACCCGCGCAGATCGGCGAAGAGCCGTCCGTCCGGGAAGGCGGCGGGGTTGCGGTGCGCCCACTGGAGGGCCAGCGCGGTCTTTCCCACGCCGGCCGGTCCGGTGACCAGGCAGACGGGCGCCTCGCCCGCCGCGGCCCTGGTGAGCGCGGCCAGCTCGGGAACCCGCCCGTGGAAGCCGCGGGGTGCGCGGGGCAGCAGATCGGTGGGGTGCGGGTCACCGACGAGGGGCGGCGGGGCGAGCGGACGGGGAGGCGGCGGCGGGCCGGGGACGATGCCCGTACGGGTACCGGCCCCGGCCTCCGTCCGGACCCCTGCCCCGGGCCCCGCCCCGGTCTCCGTCCGGGCCCCTGCCCCGGTCCCCGCCCCGGTCTCCGTCCGGGCCCCGGCCCCGCCCTCCGTAGCGCCGTTCACGTCGTGCGAGCGGTCGGCAGGTTCGGCAGGTTCGGCGGGCCGTTCGTCCGGACCGGGGTCGCCGCGGAGTATCAGCGCGTACGCGTCGGCGAGTTCGTGTCCCGGGTCGATCCCCAGCTCGTCGGCGAGCAGCCGCCGCGTGCGGTGGAACCAGTCCAGCGCCTCCGACTGGCGCCCCGCCCGGTACAGCGCCGTCATCAGCGCCGCCGCCAGCGACTCCCGCATCGGATGCGCGACCGCTTCCGCCCGCAGCATCGCCGCCGCCCGGCTGTGCTCCCCCAGCGCCGCGTAGGTGCGTGCCAGTTGCTCGACCGCCGCCAGCCGCGACTCCTCCAGCGAATGGGCGGCGGCCTGGAGCGGCGGCCCGGCGAACGCGCCGGTGAGCGCCGGGCCCTGCCACAGGGACAGGGCCTCCTTGAGCATCAGTACGGTGTCGGCGGGGTTGCGCTGCTCCCGCGCCAGGACCAGCAGCTCCTCGAACCGCTGCGAGTCCAGCAGGGTCTCCGGCGCCCGCAGCACGTACGCGTCGCCGAGCGTGACCAGCTCCACCCCGTACGCCTCCGCGTCCGCGCCCACCAGGAGGGCCCGCAGCCGGGACACATGCCCCTGGATGACGCTGCGGGCATGCAGCGGCGGCTCGTCGTCCCACAGGGAGTCCGTCAACCGCGCGATGGATACGGGTGTGTTGGCGGACAGCAGCAACGCGGCCAGCAGGCTGCGGCGTTTGGCGGGGCCGAGCGGGAGCGGCCCGGTGTGCGTGTCGACGGAGACGGTGCCGAGCAGCCGGAACTCCACGTACGGCTTCCCTTCCGGGCGGGGTACGCCCGAGGTGGGGGCACGGGCAAAGTCCCAGGATATCGGGGGTGCCGCGGTGTCGGCGAGGGGTCACCGGCCGGTCGACGGGGCGCTACCGGCAGACGCCGTGGGTCAGGGGTGGTGGCGCTCGTCCTCGGACACGATCGTGGTGCTGGGCGGCACGACCATCCGGCGGCGCCGCGCGATGCTCGCGTAGACGAAGACCCCGATGATGCCGACGATCATCATGATCCAGCCGACCAGGTCGACGTTGACGGTGTCCATCTCCCAGTCCGTGGCGAAGGTCAGTATCGCCCCGGCGCCGATGAGGATGATGCATCCTCCGAGTCCCATGAATCCCGCCTCCTCGACGGCCCGGCGGTTCCGGGCCGGTGTACGGATCGGGTACCCGGCCCGGCGGCGGCCATGCCCGGGGCCGCGGCCGGGCGGGGCGGACTCAGCCCGCCAGGAACGCCGCCACCGCGTTGGCGAGCAGATACGGGTCGTCCGCGCCGCACAGTTCACGGGCGCTGTGCATCGACAGGATCGCGACGCCGATGTCCACGGTCTGGATGCCGTGCCGGGCGGCCGTGATCGGGCCGATCGTGGTGCCGCACGGCATCGAGTTGTTGGAGACGAACGTCTGCCACGGCACGTCCGCCTTCCGGCACGCCTCCGCGAACACGGCCCGGCCGCTGCCGTCGGTCGCGTACCGCATGTTGACGTTGACCTTGAGGATCGGTCCGCCGTTGACCACCGGGTGGTGGGTCGGGTCGTGGCGCTCGGCGTAGTTGGGGTGGATCGCGTGGCCGGTGTCGGAGGAGAGGCAGACGGTTCCGGCGAAGGCACGGGCGCGGTCCTCGTACGTCCCGCCGCGGGCGAAGACGGAACGCTCCAGGACCGTGCCGAGCAGCGGCCCGTCGGCGCCGGTGTCGGACTGCGAGCCGTTCTCCTCGTGGTCGAAGGCGGCCATGACGGGGATGTACGGAAGCTCGGCGTCCGGCTGCCCGGCGACGGCGGCGAGCGCGGCGGCGGCCGCGTGCACGGAGAGCAGGTTGTCCATCCTGGGCCCGGCCAGCAGCTCGCGGTCCCGGCCCAGGTAGGCGGGCGGCTCGACGGCGTGCGGCATCAGGTCCCAGCCGGTCACGTCGTCGGCGTCGACGCCCGCCTCCTCGGCGACGAACCGGATCAGGTCGCCCTCCTCGACGTCCCCGAGGCCCCAGATCGGCTGCATGTGCTTCTGCCGGTCGAGCTTCAGGCCGTCGGGGTTGGCCGACCGGTCCAGATGCACGGCCAGCTGCGGTACGCGCAGGAGCGGCCGGTCGATGTTCACCAGCCGGTGCGTGCCGTCGCGCAGCGAGATCCGCCCGGCGAGGCCGAGGTCGCGGTCGAGCCAGGTGTTGAGGAGTGTCCCGCCGTAGATCTCCACGGCGATCTGCCGCCAGCCGTACGCCCCGGTGTCGGGCAGCGGCTTGACCCGCAGGTTCGGCGAGTCGGTGTGCGCTCCGACGATCCGGTACGGGGTGTGCGCCGCGGCGCCCTCCGGCACGTACCAGGCCACGATCGCGCCGCCGCGCAGGACGTACTTGCCTCCGCTGGTGCCGTCCCAGGCCGCGGTCTCCTCGACCTGCCGGAATCCGGCCTTCTCCAGCCGCTCGGCCGCGGTGGCCACGGCGTGGTACGGGGAGGGGGAGGCCATCAGGAAGGCCATCAGATCGTCGGTGTGCCCGCGGTCGAAGCGGAGGGAGGAACTCATGTTCTTCACTGTAACGAGGCCGGACCGGGAGGTTTCACCGTCGTCCCGGGCAGCGTCCGCCCAGTCTCCGGGGAGCGCCGCGGAGGGCTTCTCGCCGTTCCGGGCGGGCCGGGCCCGCGGCCGGCGTACCCGGCCGATACGACAGCACCGCCCCCCGAAAGCGTCTCCGGGGGGCGGTGCGTGGTGATGACCGTGAGCGGGCCGAGGGCTAGAACGCGGCCTCGTCCAGCTCCATCAGCGAGTTGTCGACGGACTCGGCGAGCGCGCGCTCGGCGGAGACGCCCGGCAGGACGTTCGCGGCGAAGAACTTCGCGGCGGCAATCTTGCCCCGGTAGAAGGCGACGTCCTTCGCGGAGGCGTCCCGCAGCTTCTCGACCGCGACGGCCGCGCCCTTGAGCAGCAGGTAACCGACGACGACATCGCCGGAGGCCATCAGCAGCCGGGTGGTGTTGAGACCCACCTTGTAGATGTTCTTGACGTCCTCGCCGGTCGCGGTGAGGTCGGTGATCATCGTGCCGACGATCGCCTCCAGGTCCACGGCCGCCTTGGCGAGCGAGTCCAGCGCACCGGACAGCTCCTCGTTGCCCTGGGCGCCCGCGAGGAACTTCTTGATCTCCTCGGAGAGGGCGTTCAGCGAGGCGCCCTGGTCGCGGACGATCTTCCGGAAGAAGAAGTCCTGGCCCTGGATCGCCGTCGTGCCCTCGTACAGCGTGTCGATCTTGGCGTCACGGATGTACTGCTCGATCGGGTACTCCTGGAGGTACCCGGAGCCGCCGAAGGTCTGGAGCGACTGCGCCAGCTGCTCGTACGACTTCTCGGAGCCGTAGCCCTTCACGATCGGGAGCAGCAGGTCGTTGAGGCCGTGCAGCGCCTTGGCGTCCTCGCCCGCGGCCTCCTTCTCCTGGATCGCGTCCTGGACGGTGGCGGTGTACAGCACGAGGGAGCGCATGCCCTCCGCGTACGCCTTCTGCGTCATGAGCGAGCGGCGCACGTCCGGGTGGTGCGTGATGGTGACCTTGGGGGCGGTCTTGTCCATGAACTGCGACAGGTCGGTGCCCTGGACGCGCTCCTTGGCGTACTCCAGCGCGTTGAGGTAGCCGGTCGACAGGGTCGCGATGGCCTTCGTGCCGACCATCATGCGGGCGAACTCGATGATGCGGAACATCTGGCGGATGCCGTCGTGCTTGTCGCCGATCAGCCAGCCCCTGGCGGGGTGCTGGTCGCCGAACGTCATCTCGCAGGTGTTGGACGCCTTGAGGCCCATCTTGTGCTCGACGTTGGTCGCGTACACGCCGTTGCGCTCGCCCAGCTCGCCGGTGGTCCAGTCGAAGTGGAACTTCGGGACCAGGAACAGGGAGAGGCCCTTGGTGCCGGGGCCCGCGCCCTCGGGGCGTGCCAGCACGTAGTGGAGGATGTTCTCGGACATGTCGTGCTCGCCCGAGGTGATGAAGCGCTTCACGCCCTCGATGTGCCAGGAGCCGTCCTCCTGCTCGACCGCCTTCGTGCGGCCGGCGCCCACGTCCGAACCGGCGTCCGGCTCGGTCAGCACCATCGTGGAGCCCCACTGCCTCTCGACGGCGATCTCGGCGACCTTCTTCTGCGCCTCGTTGCCCTCGTCGAAGAGGATGCCGGCGAACGCCGGGCCCGAGGAGTACATCCAGACGGCCGGGTTCGAGCCGAGCAGCAGCTCCGCGTAGGACCAGATCAGGGAGCGCGGGGAGGTGGTGCCGCCGATCTCCTCGGGCAGGCCCAGACGCCAGTACTCGGAGTCCATGAACGCCTGGTACGACTTCTTGAAGGTCTCCGGGACCGGCGCGGTGCTGGTCTCCGGGTCGAAGACCGGCGGGTTGCGGTCGGCGTCGGCGAAGGATTCGGCCAGCTCGTTCTCCGCGAGGCGGGCGACCTCGTCGAGGATGCTCTTCGCCGTCTCGACGTCCATCTCGGCGAACGGGCCGGTGCCGTACGTCTTGTCGCGCCCGAGGACCTCGAAGAGGTTGAACTCGATGTCGCGGAGATTCGACTTGTAGTGCCCCATGGGAAGGCTCCGTAATCAATAGCAGTGGCGTGCAGCGCCCCGGGAAGGGGTGTGGGCCGGGCGGGCGACGAGCTGGCGGTGCGTATATCAGCTGACCTCTACGATGATGCTACCCGCCAGTAATAAGACGCAACCCCTCAAGGGCCTGATGTGTCCGATTACTCTTTGCGGTATGTACGGCTACGACCAGAACCCGGGCGCACAGCAGCAGATGGGTGGCGGCTACGGCGAGCAGCCGCTGTATCCCGAGCCCTCGCCGCCGTCCCTGGGGGACGCGGTGCGTGCCTTCACGACGGGCTCGCTGTCCGCCGAGGACTTCCAGCAGATCTTCGCGACGTCGAAGGTCTACTGCCCGCGTGGCGACAACCCCGGATTCCTCGCGCTGCACAACACCCAGCAGCCGGTGATCCCGATGTTCACCACGCTCAAGGAGTTGCGGCTGTACGCGGGCAAGGAGTCCAAGTACTTCGTGATCACCGGGGCCGAGGTGATCGACCTGCTGCCGACCGGCTACGGCTTCGTCCTCGACATGGAGGGTGAGCACCGCATGGTCTTCGACGCCAAGGCCGTGGAGCAGATGGTCGACTTCGCGATGCGCCGTATGTACGGCTGACGCATATACGGCCGGCGTCCGGTTATACGGCCGACGTCCGGTCTTCGTTCGAGGAGGGGCCCGTACCGCCTGGTACGGGCCCCTCCTCGTTCCCGTGGGCGGCATGGGGAATGGATGGCACCTTGCAGGATGTTCACCATTCAACTAAATTGAAGCCAGGACAATCCCGGAGGTGGCTCCCATGCCCGCAGTGACCGTCGAAAACCCGCTGACCCTGCCCAAGGTCGCCGCCACGGGCGACGCCACGGCCCGCCCCGTGCTCGCCGTCACCACGGCTCCGAGCGGATTCGAGGGCGAGGGCTTCCCGGTTCGCCGCGCGTTCGCCGGGATCAACTACAAGTACCTCGACCCGTTCATCATGATGGACCAGATGGGCGAGGTGGAGTACGCGGCCGGAGAGCCGAAGGGCACTCCCTGGCACCCGCACCGCGGCTTCGAGACCGTCACGTACCTGATCGACGGAACCTTCGTCCACCAGGACTCCAACGGGGGCGGCGGCACCATCCGCAACGGTGACACCCAGTGGATGACCGCCGGGTCCGGCCTCCTCCACATCGAGGCACCGCCGGAGAGTCTCGTGATGTCGGGCGGCCTCTTCCACGGCCTCCAGCTCTGGGTGAACCTGCCCAAGGCCGACAAGATGATGGCCCCCCGCTACCAGGACATCCGCGGCGGCCAGGTCCAGCTCCTCGCCTCCCCGGACGGCGGCGCGCTGCTCCGCGTCATCGCCGGTGAGCTCGACGGGCACGAGGGCCCCGGAATCACCCACACCCCGATCACGATGATCCACGCCACCGTCCGCCCCGGCGCCGAGGTGACCCTGCCGTGGCGCGAGGAGTTCAACGGACTCGCGTACGTCCTCGCCGGGCGCGGCACCGTCGGTGCGGAGCGCCGTCCCGTCCACATGGGGCAGACCGCGGTCTTCGGCGCCGGTTCCTCGCTGACCGTCCGCGCGGACGAGAAGCAGGACGGCAACACCCCGGACCTGGAGGTCGTCCTGCTCGGCGGCCGCCCGATCCGCGAGCCGATGGCGCACTACGGGCCGTTCGTGATGAACAGCCAGGCCGAACTGAAGCAGGCCTTCGAGGACTTCCAGGCCGGCCGCCTCGGTACGGTGCCCGCCGTCCACGGAATGTGACACTCGCGGCCGGAATGTGACACTCAAGGCCGGAATGTGATCGGGTGGGAGGGTGCAGACCCCCAATCCCCTCCTGCCCGACGGTGCGCGGCGTACGGCCGCCTGGTGCGGTGTCGTCCTCCTCGTCACCGGGGTCGCCGCGGTCGCGGTCTGGCTGTGCATCAT
Organism: Streptomyces sp. NPDC087845; assembly: GCF_044742755.1. Lineage (NCBI taxonomy): Bacteria > Bacillati > Actinomycetota > Actinomycetes > Kitasatosporales > Streptomycetaceae > Streptomyces > Streptomyces sp. NPDC087845. The sequence goes on along the minus strand of NZ_JBIUVC010000002.1, from coordinate 334,975 downwards.
CTTCAAGACCGCGGTCACGCCCGTTCTGCTGGCGCTGCTCGGTACGGCGCTGCTCGGGCCGGTCCACCGTCGGCTGACCGCCCGCGGAGTGAACCGTTCGCTGGCCGCGGGGCTCACGTGCGCCCTGCTCGTCGCGGTGGTCGGCGGCGCCGGATACATCGTCGTCACCGCGCTCGTCGACACCGGCGACCAGATTGTGCACTCGCTGAAGGACGCCGGACAGTGGGTCGTCGACCACTTCGGGATCAGCAAGCACACCAATGTGAACGACCTCGTCTCCAACGCCCAGAAACTCTTCGAGAAGTTCGGCGCGAGCGCCGCGGGCGGACTCCTCTCCGGGATCAGCCTGATCGGCTCGCTGCTCGCGACCAGCGTCCTCGCCCTGCTGCTGACCTTCTTCTTCCTGCGCGACTCCGACAAGGCCGTGGATCTCGCCCACGCGGTCGCCCCGCGCGGTACCGGCGATCTGGTCGAGGCCATGGGGCGACGGGCCTTCGAAGCCGTGCAGGGCTTCATGCGCGGCACCACGTTCATCGCGCTGATCGACGCGGTCTGCATCACCGTCGGCCTGCTGATCCTGAGAGTCCCCGGCGCGGTGGGGCTCGGTGCGCTGGTCTTCGTCGGCGCCTACATCCCCTATCTCGGAGCGTTCATCTCCGGCGCGGTCGCGGTGCTCGTCGCGCTCGCCGACCGGGGGCTCGTGATCGCGCTCTGGGCACTGGGGGTCGTGCTCGCCGTACAGGTGCTGGAGGGCCACGTCCTGCAGCCGTTGATCCAGAGCCGTACGGTCCAGATGCACCCGGCCACCATCATGATCGCGATCACCGCGGGCGCCAGTGTGGCGGGCCTGCTGGGCATGCTGCTCGCGGTACCGGCCTGCGCGGCGGCCTTCGGCATCCTCGGCGAACTGCGCGGAGGGCAGGGAGCGGGCGGAGAGGGCGGAGAGGGCGGCGAGCCGGGCGGGCCGGGCGGGCCGGGTGGGCCGGCCCCGGCCGCGTCCGGCACCTGACGGGACAGCCGGTCACCTCACGGGCCGTCCCGGCCCGTCCGGCCCCGGCACCTCCGCCTCCGCCTCGTACAGCTCGAACCAGACCGACTTCCCCGACCCCCGCGGATCCACCCCCCACGCGTCCGCGAGCATCTCCATCAGCACCAGCCCCCGCCCGCTGGAGGCCATCTCCCCGGGCCGCCGCCTGTGCGGCAGCTCGTCGCTGGCGTCCGCCACCTCCACCCGCAGCCGCCGCTCACCGTGCTCCCCCGTCGCCTGGGCGACCATCAGCGCGTCCCCGTCCGTGTGGACGAGGACATTGGTGGCCATCTCCGAGAACATCAGCACCGCCGCGTCGACCTGCTCCGGATCGGCCCAGTCGTGCAGCAGCTCCCGCAGCTGCTGCCGGGCCGCCGACAGCCGCTCCGGCTCGGCCTGCGCGATGGTCAGCGCGGTGCGCCGCTGTGCCGTCTGCCCCGGTGTCTCCCCGTCGCGCCGCAGCAGCAGCACCGCGATGTCGTCCTCCCGGCGGTCCGCCAGCGGTCCCGTCGTGTAGTGCGAGGTCGGCCCGTGCACGGCCTGGACGAGGGCGTCGGCGAGCTTCTCCAGGTCGGCGGTGTCCTGTTCCAGGATCGGCCGCAGCCGGATCCAGCCGGTCCACATGTCATGGCCGCCGGTCTCGATCAGCCCGTCCGTGCAGAGCATGATCGTTTCTCCGGCCTCCAGGGTGAGCCGGGTCGTCGGATAGTCGGCGTCCGCCTCGATGCCGAGCGGCAGCCCGCCCTCGGTCTGGCGGATCAGCGCCGTCCCGTCGGCGGTCATCACCACCGGATCGGGATGGCCGGCCCGCGCGATGTCGAGGGTCCCGGTCTCCGGGTCGGCCTCCGCGTACAGGCAGGTCGCGAAGCGCGGTCCGGTCTCCTCCCCTTCCTCGTACGCGTCGGTCAGCCCGGAGAGGAACCGGGACGCGCGGGAGAGCACCGCGTCCGGGCTGTGCCCCTCGGAGGCGTACGCGCGCAGGGCGATCCGCAACTGCCCCATCAGGCCCGCGGCGCGCACGTCGTGGCCCTGGACGTCACCGATGACGAGGGCGATACGGCCGTTGGGGAGCGGGATCATGTCGTACCAGTCGCCGCCGACCTGGAGCCCGCCGCCGGTCGGCACGTAGCGGGCGGCGACCGTCATGCCCGGGATGCCGGGGCCGAGGGACGGCATCATCGAGCGCTGGAGCCCCAGCGAGAGTTCCCGCTCGGTCTCCGCGACCCCGGCACGGGCCAGCGCCTGGGCGAGCATCCGGGCCACGGTCGTCAGTACGGAACGCTCGTCCGGCGAGAACGACACCGGGTTCCGGAACCCCGCCATCCAGGCGCCCATGGTCCGCCCCGCCACGATCAGCGGCACAAAGGCCCAGGAGCGGCGCCCGAAACGGCGGGCGAGCGGCCAGGTGACCGGGTAGCGGCGGCTGTACTCCTCGGGCGAGGGCAGATAGATCGCCCGCCCGGTCCGTATGACCTCGGCGGCCGGGTAGTCGGTCTCCAGCGGCATGTCGTTGAACGGGTCCTCGTCACCCACGCTGTGCCCGTGGTGCCCGGTGATCGTCAGGCGTTCGCCCGCGATGCCGAAGACCGCCAGGCCGTCCGGCGAGAACCCGGGCATGGAGAGCGAGGAGGCGACCCGCAGCACCTCGGCGGTGGACCGGGCCTCGGCCAGCGCCCGGCCGGCGTCCAGCAGGAACGCCTCGCGGGAGCGGCGCCAGTCCCCCGTGATGGGGGTGTGCGCGCCGGTGGTGCCGGGTTGCGGTTCGGCGACTTCCTGAACCGTGCCGACCAGCACATAGGCGGTGCTGCCCGGCGTCTCGGGCGGAAACGGCCTGGAGCGGCTGCGTACGGTACGCAGCACCCGGCCGTTCTCGTCCACGATCCGCAGCCGGGCCTCGGCGAGGGTGCCCTCGGCGACCGCGAGGTTCACCACCCCGTAGATCTCGTTCCAGTCGACCGGATGAAAACGGGAGCGCACCGCGGACTCACGGAAGACACCGGCCGCGGCGGGCAGCTCAAGCAGCCGGGCCGCCTCCGCATCGAGCGTGACGGTCCCGGCTCCGTTGTCCCACCGCCACAGACCGGTCGCGGTCGCGGCCAGGACGTCCTCGGTGCGCATTGCCCCTATTTAAGGAGATCTGCGCCGCAGGCGCCACCGAGGGTGGCGGTCCACGCCCTGTCCGGTCGCGGGACCGGGGCCCGTCCGGTCACAGGGTGGGGGCCCGTCCACCCGGTCCCGATGATCTTGAAATGTCAATGTCAATGATTCGATGCGGGTGCGGGCGGTAGCCTGGGGAGGCTGAATCCACCCCGAACCGCGAAGACTGGATGAACGAGAATGCATCGGTACAGGTCACACACCTGCGGCGAGCTCCGCGCCTCTGACGTCGGCACCGACGTCCGGCTGAGCGGCTGGCTGCACAATCGCCGAGACCTGGGCGGCATCCTCTTCATCGATCTGCGCGACCACTACGGCCTGGTGCAGCTCGTCGCCCGTCCCGGCACCCCCGGCAACGAGGCCCTGGCGAAGCTCACCAAGGAGACCGTCGTACGGATCGACGGCAAGGTCTCCGCGCGCGGCGCCGACAACGTGAACCCGGAGCTTCCGACCGGCGAGATCGAGATCGAGGTCACCGAGGTCGAGGTGCTGGGCGAGGCCGCCCCGCTGCCCTTCACGATCAACGCCGAGGACGGGGTCAACGAGGAGCGGCGCCTGGAGTACCGCTTCCTCGACCTGCGCCGCGAGCGCATGCACCGCAACATCATGCTGCGCTCGGCCGTCATCGCCTCCATCCGCGCCAAGATGGTGGCTCTCGGCTTCAACGAGATGGCGACCCCGATCCTCACCGCGACGTCCCCCGAGGGCGCCCGTGACTTCGTCGTCCCGTCCCGCCTGAACCCGGGCAAGTTCTACGCCCTGCCCCAGGCCCCGCAGCAGTTCAAGCAGCTGCTGATGATCTCCGGCTTCGACCGCTACTTCCAGATCGCGCCGTGCTTCCGCGACGAGGACGCCCGCGCCGACCGTTCGCCCGGCGAGTTCTACCAGCTCGACGTCGAGATGTCGTTCGTCGAGCAGGAGGACGTCTTCCGGCCGATCGAGAAGCTGATGACCGAGCTCTTCGAGGAGTTCGGCAACGGCCGCCACGTCACCTCGCCGTTCCCGCGCATCCCGTTCCGCGAGGCGATGCTGAAGTACGGCAACGACAAGCCGGACCTGCGTGCCCAGCTGGAGCTGGTCGACATCTCCGACGTCTTCGCCGACTCGGAGTTCAAGGCGTTCGCCGGCAAGCACGTCCGCGCGCTCCCGGTCCCGGACACCGCGGGCCAGTCCCGGAAGTTCTTCGACGGCCTCGGCGACTACGCCGTCCAGCACGGCGCCAAGGGCCTGGCCTGGGTCCGCGTCGGCGAGGACGGCGGCCTGACCGGCCCGATCGCCAAGTTCCTCACCGAGACCGACATCAAGACCCTCACCGAGCGTCTGTCCCTCGTTCCCGGCCACGCGATCTTCTTCGGTGCGGGCGAGTTCGACGAGGTCTCCAAGATCATGTCCGCCGTCCGCGTCGAGGCCGCCAAGCGCGCCGGCCACTTCGAGGAGGGTGTCTTCCGGTTCTGCTGGGTCGTCGACTTCCCGATGTACGAGAAGGACGAGGACACCGGGAAGATCGACTTCTCGCACAACCCCTTCTCGATGCCCCAGGGCGGCCTGAAGGACCTGGAGGAGAAGGACCCGCTGGACATCCTCGCCTGGCAGTACGACATCGTCTGCAACGGCATCGAGCTGTCCTCCGGCGCCATCCGCAACCACGAGCCCGAGCTGATGCTCAAGGCCTTCGAGATCGCCGGCTACGACCGCGAGACCGTCGAGCACGAGTTCGCGGGCATGCTCCGCGCCTTCCGCCTCGGCGCCCCGCCGCACGGTGGCATCGCCCCGGGCGTCGACCGCATCGTGATGCTCCTGGCCGACGAGCCCAACATCCGCGAGACGATCGCCTTCCCGCTCAACGGCAACGCCCAGGACCTGATGATGGGTGCCCCGACGGAGCTGGACGAGTCCCGCCTGCGCGAGCTGAACATCCAGCTCCGCAAGCCGGTGGCGGCGGCGAAGGACAAGACGGAGAAGTAACCGCCCGTTTCCTCCGCCTGGAGGCTCTTCTCCTGGTTCCACGTGAAACATCCCCTGGCCGGGTCGGCCGGGGGATGTTCGCCGTTTCGTGCGGGTGCGGGTGCGGGTGCGGGTGCGGGTGCGTAGGTGGCGGCGGACTCATAATCCGTCGGCCGTGGGTTCGGCAAGCAGTCCAGCGCGAGTAACTGTTGGTTGTCTGACGGATGCTCCGCGGGCGTTTTGGGTCTCCCCGCTACCGGGGGCGACCGTTTTTGCTGGTTGAGTGCCGCTGAAGCGTGGGCCACCCACCGCTGGCACACCCGACCCCGCCACTGCCCCTGACGGCCGACACCGGCACGCCGCGGTGTCGGCCTCCGCGTGGCAGACACCCCAGGGGCGTGCCGTGCGGGGCCCGGTCAGCATGGGGTCATCACCGCTGCCTCCTGGCCGAACCCGACCACCAGCCAGCCATCCGGAGTGACTGCCACCGGGTGCACCTCCGCGGGAAACACCCACTCCGGACCAACCCGCTGTCCGGTGGTCAGGTCCCACACCCGCACCGTCGTCACGGCGGGGTGCGGCGGCAGCTCGGACGCGCGCAAGCAGCTCGTCGACCTCGGGCTGCTGGGCGAGGTGAGGCGCGACGTCGTTGATGCCTCGATGATTGCCCGGCGAGGTGCGCACCGCAGTACGCGCCCCCTCGTACGCAGGGACGCGCACCCGCGGTCTACGCCACTCCCGGGTCGGCGAGGCCCGCCTGGAACGCGGTGATGACGGCCTGGGTGCGGTTGTCCGCGCCGAGTTTGGCGAGGATGTTGCCGACGTGGGTCTTCACGGTCTCCTGGCTGACGACGAGCTCCGCCGAGATCGCCTGGTTGGAGAGGCCTCGCGCCATCAGCCGGAGGATCTCGGTCTCCCGCTGGGTGAGCGCGGCGGTGCGCGCGGCGGCCTCCGGACGCACGGGCCGGGCCGTGGCCAGGCGGCGTACGGCGTCGGGGAAGAGTACCGAGTCGCCCTCCGCGACCAGCCGGACGGCTTGGGCGATCTGCCGGACGGGCGCCCGTTTGCGGAGGAAGCCGCCCGCGCCGGCGCGCAGCGCGTCGTACACGTGCTCGTCGTTCTCGAACGTGGTGATGACCACGACCTTCGGCGGGGCGGCCAGTTCCGCCCGCAGCCGCCGCGTCGCCTCGATGCCGTCGACCGTGGGCATCCGGACATCCATCAGCACGACGTCCGGCCGCAGCCGCTCGACGAGCGGCAGCACCTGGGAGCCGTCGTCGGCCTCACCGACCACCTCGATGTCGGGCTGGGCGGAGAGCAGCGTGCGCAGCCCGGTCCGGGTCAACTCCTCGTCGTCGACGACGAGTACGGTCACGGGGCGCTCGGCCGGGGTGGTCATGCTGCCGAGCGTAGCGGGAGCCGGGCGGTGAGCCGCCAGCGTTCGCGGCCGTCCTCGGCGTCGTACGACGGGCCCGCGGAGGTCTCACCGCGCAGGGTGCGTACGCGCTCGCGGATGCCGTCGAGGCCCTGACCGGCCTGCCGACGGCGCGACGTGCGTACCTCGGAGGGCAGGTTGAGCAGTTCCACGTCCAGCCAGTCGTCCCCGGCCGTCACCTGCAGGGTGATCGACGACGGGTCGCCGTGGCGCAGCGCGTTGGTCAGCCCCTCCTGGACGATCCGGTACGTCTCGCGGGACACGGTCGCCGGGACCCGGGTGAGGTCGCCGTGGGTCTTGACGCGCAGTCCGGCACCGGCCTGCCGGACCCGGTCGGTGAGCGGGCCGAGGTCGGCGAGGGTGCGCGGAGGCGCGGTGGGCGTGTCCCCGGCGCGCAGGAGGCCGAGGACGTGGTCGAGGTCGTCCAGCGCGGCGCGCGTGGTCTCCTCGATGCTGGTGAGGGCGCGCCGCGCCGCCTCCGGGTCGCGGTCCAGCAGTTCGCCCGCGACGGCGGCCTGGATGGTGGAGGCGGTCAGGGTGTGCCCGATCGAGTCGTGCAACTCGCGTGCCAGCCGCTGCTGTCCGGCGAGCCGGTTCAGCTCCTCCTCGGCGGCGGCGAGCCGTTCGGCGGGCCGGTGGTCGAGGAGGACCGGGGCGAGCGGGCGCAGCACGGCTGCGCCGCCCAGGGCGACGTACGCCGCGGCGGCGAGTGTCACGACGGACACCAGCGGGGTCCACGCGCCCCGCCATCCGGCCCCCACCGGCACGGTTGTGCCGAACGTCGACACATGACCGCCGCCGGTCAGCCACACCCCGGGGAACACCGCGGCGGACAGCAGCAGGAGGAATGTCACCGTGGTCACCGCGACGCCCACCACTATGTGCGGCACGAGCCACGCCGTCGTCCGCAGCCGGTGGTCGCGGCTCGTCCCGGGGGCAGGCGCGGGCAGTTCGGTACCACCGAGGAGGGCGTTCGCCAGGCGTACGGAACCGGTGCGGGCGGCGCGCGGGAAGCCCATGGCGGTGAGGGCGGCGAGCAGCGCCACCGCGCTTGCGGCGACCCGCAGCGGCAGCGGTCGGCCGGGCGGCGCCGCCAACGCGGCGGCCAGCGCGGGCGGGAGGCTCAGCAGGGCGCCGGCGACGGCGTGGAGCCACGGCCGCGGGCTCCGGATCAACGCGGTGCGCATGGCTGGACCATACTGCCCGGCCGATGCCCGCCACGTCCCCCAAAAGAGCCAGGTGGGGGGCCTCTTCCGGGGGAGCGGGGGTTGGCTCCGGGCGGCGATGCGGGGGCGGGGCCGGGGGTGGGAGCTTTCTCCGTGTCGTCGTCCGGAGAAGTGGGGAGCGTGCGCATGGCACAGGAAGCGGGCCTCGAAGGGGTCGGGGCAGAGGTCGTGGGGGAGCCCGGGGCACGAGGCATGGAGAAGGGCGGGGCAAGAGCCGCCGGGAGCAGGGGCGTTGTGGTGTTCCTGGCCCTGTCGTTCGGTCTGACGTGGCTGTGGCTGCTGTTCGCCCGGCGGGGGCTCGGGCTGCCGGCGGTGAATCCGCTGCTGCAGCTCCCGTACGCCCTCGGTCCGGGGATCGTGGCGGTCGTTGTGCGCCGCTGGGTCACGAAGGAGGGGTTTGCGGACGCGGGGCTGAGGCTCCGACTGCGGGAGGCGTGGCCGTACTGGATCATCGCCTGGCTCGGCCCGCTGGGTATCGCCGCGGCGTCGGTCGCCCTGGCGGCGGCGCTCGGCCTGTGGGAGCCGGACCTCGCGCCGCTGGGCGAGGTGCTGTCGGGGCTGCCGGGCTGGGCGGGGGTAGCGGCGCTGATGCTGGTCGTGCCGGTGCTCACCCCTCTGTACTGCGGTGAGGAGTTCGGCTGGACCAGCTATCTGCGGCCCCGGCTGTTCGGGGGCCGGACCGTGCCGTCGGTGCTGGCGACCGGGCTGATCTGGGCGGTCTGGCACTTTCCGCTGGCGTTCATCGGCTACGTCGAGTTCCGCGACCGAGCCGTCGGGCTCGCCGCGTGGACGGCGTCCTTCCTGGTCCAGGAGGTCCTGCTGTGGTGGCTCTACCGGCGCAGCGGGAGCGTGTGGGTGGCGAGCCTGGCGCACAGCGGCAACAACATGGTGCTGTTCCTGCTGGTCGGCCAGTTGCTCGGCAGCCCCGGGGCTGGTATGAGCGCCCTCGCCACGACGGTGCTCCCGACGCTGGCGATGGCGCCGCTCGCCGTCCTCTGCCTACTGGACCGGTCCCTGCGCGCCCACGCCTCGTGAGGTTCCCGCCGTTGCGGGTTGGCTTCCGCGCGGTTGTCGTGGGCGGGTGCCCCGCAGGGTACCGGGGCGTGTGTGCGAGGTCCTGTTCCGGGGAGCGGTAGTGCAGTTCGAAGACGACCTCGTTGATCTGCCGCATTCGTTCGAGCAGAGCCTCGTGGTTGTAGGACGGCGGCGGGATCTCGCACTGGTTCGTCGGCGAAGACCTCCGCGAGGCGATCACGCACCCGCATCGCCAGGCTCCCCCGCGGGAACGCCGCCCGGGCCACCGCCACCGTCTGCGCCGGAACCTCCGGCAGCCCCTTCGGCAGCATCGACATCCGCATCACCCCCACCGCCGCATGACAGGACAACGACCGCACGGACGATCACCCCGCGCCCACCGTCACCCCGCACGGAATTGCGCAGCAGAGTCAGCGGTCGCACATCACCGGCGGGCCTTTCGCCAGGAGCGGCCGAGGTGTGCGGCTGTGGCGCAGGGGGCTCCTCTGCGGCAGTTGCCGCAGGCCAAGGTGTGGTCGATGAGCGTCTTGTACGCGGCATCCGGCAGCCTGTGGCTTCGGCCCACGCCTTCAGATCCGCAGCCGTGGCGGTTTGCCGCCCTGTCTCCAGCTTGGACACCTTGGACTGCGCCCAACCGAGACGATCTGCGAGTTCACGGCCGGTAATCTCGGCGCGCAACTCCCGAAGCCGCGCGCCGAGCGACGTGCGTCCCTGCTGAAAGTCCGTGCTCACAAACCGAAGTTACCGCGCACCTGATCGTACGGAGTGGCGTGGTGCCACGCGGCCGCGCGAACTTGCGCGTACCGAACGACTTCTACGGGGTTTGTGACCAGTTCCACCCCGGTCATCCGGTCGTTGTCGTCGAAGTGGAGAAGTGCGACAACGCGTGAGTCAAAGATCCAGAAGTCTTCGCAGGGCAGCTTCAGCTGGTTGGCACGGGTCCGAGTGAGGGCCCGGATGTCCTCGCCGACCGCCGTGTTCCGGCGGGCATTGTCGAGGAGGTAGAGCTGTCCCTCAGTGGCGGGCTCGTCAAGGATCCGCACCCGCTCGAACCGCTTCCCAGAGGCAGCTTGCTCACGTCGCTCGACGCACCACGGGTCGTCGAGGTCCCAGGTCACCGCCTTGCCACGTGCGAACTGCGCGTACGTCTCGGTGGCTTCGTCGGATGCGTAGAGCCGCCGGCTCTCCATCCGCCAGGCGCTGTGCTTGAGGGTGGTGAACATGCCGTCGAACTCGTCGAATGTGATCCATTGAGGCACGTGCACAGGCTCCTTGGGGCCGAAGTTCGCGAGGAGTTCGCGGGGAACCACAACGGCGCCTTCCTCTGCCGTGAGGTTGTCAAGCTGGGTGAGCTCAGTGGGATCGGAAATGCGAACTCCCTGCACGACGTGTGCATCCGGGCTGGCTTCGTAGAGGGTCGGGCAGCCGTTGTTCCCGCTGTTGGTACCGACCTTGCGGAACTGTCGAGGTATCGGGTTCCTTTCGCGCAGTGACTAACTTTCCGCGCAATGTAATTGAACGGGAATGCACGCAGCAGTAGGCGTGACACCCCCGCGTGCGCGGGGAGCAGCGCATTGCCCACGACGGGCTCGACTGGACACGGGGACCATCCCCGCGTGCGCGGGGAGCAGGATGTCCCGGACGGTGGCGGCGGCCGTGGCCTGGGACCATCCCCGCGTGCGCGGGGAGCAGAGACGATCCCGACCGTCAACCTCGCCGACCACGGGACCATCCCCGCGTGCGCGGGGAGCAGAGTTCCTGACCTGCGGGTTTAGGTGATGCGGTGGCTGTTTTTACCTACTTCTTTGAATTGCGACATTGGGATCAAAGCGCTCCTCTGGTGTGGCGGCACGGTCGCGCTTCCGGGCTCTGGGATGGCTTGACGTCGGCGATGGGGGCGTGTGGCATGGAGGCTACTCGGCGGCTGACGGTCCGGGTGCGGATTGCTCGTGCAGAGTCAGCTTCTGAGACGTCGCTGGCCGCGACTGCCAATTGCATCGAAGCCATCGGCCGTGATGGTCTACTTCCCCTTTTCCAACCGGGACACTTGCCGCCAATGTCAGCCGAGTTGTCCCTGCGACCTCCCTGCTGTTGAGGCCGGCCTCGGTGCGCAGTTCACGCAGCCGTGCACCAAGGGCGACCCGCCCGGCTTGGAAGTCCGTACTCACGCAGTTGACGGTACCTGCGCCTGGAACTCCTTTGTAGGGATCGCGTGATGCCAGGCAGCATCTCGGGCCTGGCAGGCTCGAAGGACAGCGGGGGCATCGTCGATGAGTTCCACGCCCGAGGTCACGCCTTGGTCATCGATGTGGAAACGTGCCAGAAGGCGTGAGTCGAACAGTCAGAAGTCGAATTCAGGTAGCCCGATACGTTGAGCGTCGGTCCGGTGCAGGTTGCGGATGTCCTCGCCAGCCTCTACGTTGCCCAGCCCGCTGGCCAAAAGGAATCGTTGGCCTTCGGTGGGTGGGGCATCGACCAGGCGCACTCGTGCGAACACCTTTCCCTGCTGAGTTTTCTCGCGAACGCTGCGTGCCACGGGCTGCTCGGGCCGTATCCCAGACTCTCCCCTCGTTGGAAACGGGCCCAGTTCCGACTGACGCGGTCGGTGGCGTAGCCGCGCTGGGTCTCCAACCGCCATGCGGTGTGGTCGAATTCTTCGAAGAGATGCACGATCTCCTCGAAGGGGACGAGGGAAGGCATGTCACTCCTTGGGGGCGAAGCGGGTCAGCAGCTCACGGGGGATGACGACGAACGTCTCGCTTTCCTTGACGTCACGAAGCTGAGTCAGATGCTCCGGGTTGGTCTCCTTCTCACCCTGAACGAGGATGTCGCCGGTCTCTACGACTCCATACAGGGTGGGGCAGTTGCCGTGCTCCGATGTGGTGCCGATGAACCTGAGTGTCATGTGGCCCTCCATCCGCGTTGGTTGGATGATCAGGATGCGATGAATGGTCGATGCCTGTGCGGCGGTTGCGGCGGATTGCGAATCTGGTCCATGGCCGTCGGACTGCTTGAAACTGAGGACGCGCATCCTGCCGCCGAGCTCTGTGACGCCGCATGGTTGAACGTTACGAAGCCAGTAGCTCGCACCAGACGTACTTGCCCGAATCGCCGGTGCTGCTGAGCAGATACCAGCCCCAGCCGTCCGCGCTGTTGCGGACCAGGTCGAGACCGCGCCCGTTCTCCGCTTCTGCGGACGGGTGCAGAGGCGGCGCGGGTGGGGTGGGGGCCGCGTCCCAGACGCCGATGCGCAGTACGCGGCCCGCCCAGCGCAGGCGCAACGCGGCCGGCCCCTTGGTGTGGCGTACCGCGTTGCCGACCAACTCCGTGGCGACGAGCTCGGCGATCTCGGAGAGGGAAAGCAGGCCGTGCAGGGTGAGGATCAGGCGCAGGGTGCGGCGGGAGACCGTGACTGCGCGGGGTTCGTGGGGGATGTAGAGGGTGTACTCCCATGGAGCGTCGGTGCTCACAGGCGAGTTCGGCATACGGGAACTCCGTTTGGTGCGCGAGTGGTTGTGGGGCGCGGCGGTCTGTGGGCGGTGGCCTGTCGCGCCCGCCGTGGCATGACGGGGCGGTGCGCTTCCGGAGGTGATTTCGCTGCGTCTGTGATACGTCGCAGAACGTAAGGCATTAATTTATGCCTACGCAAGGCTGTGGCGTAATCTGGCACCCGAACGGGTGGGCTCAACACGGTCCTCCGGGACGGATGTTGAGGCGAGGAGTGGTTCATGCCGCCGAGGAGTCGACCAACCGCGCGTCAGGTGCGAGTAGGTACTGAACTGCGCAGAATGCGCGAAGCGGCCGGGATGACGGCCAGGGAGGCTGCGGGCGCTCTGGGGTCGACCTCGGCGCAGATGAGCCAGGTGGAAGCTGGGATCGCCGGTGTCAGCGAGTCACGGCTGCGTTTGCTGGCGGCACAGTACGGCTGCGTGGACGACAGCCTGATCGACGCCCTTGCAGTCATGGCGACAGAGCGCACACGTGGTTGGTGGGAACAGTACCGGGACGTATTGCCGGCGGCCTTCCTCGATCTGTCGGAGTTGGAGCACCATGCTGTGTCCCGGCGTGATGTCGCGGTCATTCATGTGCCGGGGTTGCTTCAGACGGAGGCGTACGCCAGGGCAGTCTTTGCCTACATGGTGCCTGAACTGGCGGAAGAGGATCTTGCTGCCAGGGTGGCCCACCGGATGGCTCGGCGGGTCATCTTCGACGGGGGCACGCCCACGCCCTACGCGGCGGTGATTCATGAAACAGCGCTGCGCATCAGGGTGAGTGACCGTGCTGCGGTTCGTGCGCAGCTTGAGTGGATTCTGGAGCTTTCCGCGTCCGGGCTTGTGTCTGTGCGGGTCGTTCCCTTTGATGTGGATGGTTTCGCAGGCGCCAGCAGCGCAATGATGTACGCGGGCGGTGCGGTACCGCAGTTGGACACCGTGGTGCGGGACGCCCCGCACGGGACCGCATTCGTTGATGCGGAATCTCAGCTCGACAGGTTTCGAACACTTTTGCATAAGGTGGAGAGCGCGGCGCTCGACCCACAGCAATCGCGGGACTTCATCCACCGACTGTCGAAGAATGTGTGAGGAACGGTATGACCATGCGGACCCATTGGCAGAAGTCGTCCTTCTCCGGTGGTGGTGACGGGAACGACTGCGTCGAGCTCGCCGCACACAACAGCCTGATACGCCTGCGCGAGAGCGACGACCCCGGTACGGAGCTGGCGGTCACCCCGGATCAGCTGGGCCGGCTCCTGGGGGGTGTGAAGGGCGGGCGGTTCGGCGAGGCGTGACATTCGCGGCCTCACAGCAACGCACAGCCCGCACACACGCCCCTCCCAACTTCCCTGCCTAGCCTCGCCGTTCATGACAGAGACTCAAGGGCCCGCGCACAAGAAGGACATGACGCGTCGCAGGGTGGTGCTCGCCGGGGGTGCGGCGATCGTGACCGCCGGGATCGGAGCCGGGGCTGTCGCCACCGCGTCCGCCGACGAGGACACGGCCGGTGCGAAGAAGTCCGGCGGCGGACCGGGCGAGGCGTGTTACCGGCTCACCTCGGAGACCACCGAGGGGCCGTACTACATCGACGCCGACAAGTTCCGGAAGGACATCACCGAGGACAAGGAGGGCATCCCCCTCACCCTCCGGCTCAAGGTGATCGACTCCGACACCTGCAAGCCGGTCGCGCACGCGGCCGTCGACATCTGGCACTGCGACGCGCTGGGGATCTACTCCGGCTACGAGGCGATGAGCTCCGGCGGGCCCGGTGGCCCTGGCGGCCCCGGCGGGGGCGGTACGCCGCCCAGCGGTGCGCCCAGCGGTGCGCCCACCGACGCGCCCACCGGTACCCTCACCGGAGCACCCCCGTCCGGCGGCCCCGGTGGCGGGGGCGGCGGGCACAGTGAGCCCACCGACGACGAGCGCTATCTCCGGGGCACCCAGCTCACCGACAAGCACGGGTACGCCGAGTTCAGGACGATCTTCCCGGGCTGGTACCAGGGGCGCTGCGTGCACATCCACACCAAGGTGCACGTCGGCGGGAAGATGACCGACGCCGGGTACGAGGGCGGCCACACCTGCCACACCGGGCAGCTCTTCTTCGCGGAGTCCGCGGTCCTCGACTCGGCGGAGATCGAGCCGTACTCGACCAGCACCACCACCCGTACCACCCTCACCGAGGACACCATCTACGACCAGAGCGGGGTCACGGGCGGGCTGATGAGGCTCTCTTACCGCAAGCGTCACATGGCGCGCGGCGTCGTCGGCTCGATCACCATGGGTGTGGACCCGGACGAGACGCACGACGGCACAGATCTCTGACCGGCCCTCAGCCCCCGGCCTGCGGCGCCCAGCGCCCCCCGGCCGGTACCGCCGTATGGCCCTCGTGCGGATTCGCGCACGGGGGCCGCGGCGTTAACTGGGTTCGGCGGGACGAAGTGTGACGGGGAGCCCGCCTGTGCCGCCTTCCCCCACGACCGCTGAGGAGTGTCCGTGTCCGTGACCCGTCCGTCGGCCGCCCGGCGTCCCCCGTACGCCGTCCGCGCCGGAACGTGTGCCGCCGCCATCCTGCTGCTCACCGCCTGCGGCGACACCTCCCAGACCGCCACCGGGACCCGCAAGGTCCGGGCCGCCGCCACGGCCACCGCCGGTGTCGCGGGCCCCCAGGCCGACGGGGTACGGGAACGGGCCGCCCCCGGTCCGCGCGCGCCGCGCGTCCGCCCCAGCGAGATCCCCGTGCTGGGGCCGCGGACCAGGGGCGGGATCCCGGCGGACTCCCGGCAGGCGCTCGTCGTCACCGGCGACTCCTACGACTCCAGTCTGTCCACCGCCGTCCTGTACACCCGTGACGATCCCGCCGGGGGCTGGCGTGCGGCCACGTCCCGCTGGCCGGCCCACAACGCCCTGAACGGGTGGACCGACGAGCACTGGGAGAACGACCTCCGCACCCCGGTCGGGGTCTACGGACTGACGGCCGGGGGCGGCCTGTTCGAACCCCCGGGGACCGCGTTCCCGTACGAGCAGCGCCCGGAGTTCGCGGTGAGCGGTGAAGGGTTCGACGGGGAGCCGCTGGAGGGTTCCTTCGACTATGTCGTCGCCGTCGACTACAACCGGGTCCCCGGAGCCTCCCCTCTGGACCCCGAGCGCCCGCTCGGCAAGGAACGCGGCGGCGGCATCTGGATCCACGTCGACCACGGCGGCCCGACGCAGGGCTGCATCTCGCTCCCCATGGACCGGATGAAGGAACTGCTGCGCCTCCTCGACCCGGAGAAGAAGCCGGTGGTGGTGATGGGGGACGCGGAGGCACTGGAGCGGTGAACGGGGTACGGGCCGGGAGGCGGGCCCGTACGCTGGAGGAAGCCCGGGTTTTTCAGGAGGCGATGATGCGCGCGGGCGAGCAGGGTGCGCTGACGCAGGAGGCCTTCGAGGATCTCGCCCGGCACCTCGCTCGCTTGGAGGAAGCACCGCGGCTGGAGTTCGTGAACGGGAAACCAGGAGCGAAGGCTCTGCCTGACGGGGTGAGGTACGAGCAGGTGGTGACAGTTCCTTACGGGAAGACCGTCGAGCTGCCCGACCCCGTGGGCATCGAACTGGACACCGAGCCGCTGAAGAACTGGGTCCACTGAACCGGGTACGGGGAAGGGCCGGGACCGCACGATCGGTCCCGGCCCTTCCCCGTGCGTACGTGCCGGTTACGCCGGCTTCTCCTCCAGGCGGGGGAACAGTACCGCGCCCTTCGTCACCGTCGTGCCCACCGGGAGCCGGCCCCACGTGCCCGCGTCCTGTACGCGCTGGTCGGACAGCGCGCCCAGGGACGCCTGGGCGCCGAGGGAGTCCCACAGCTTCTGCGAGGTCTCCGGCATCACGGCGTTCAGCAGGACCGCGACACCGCGCAGCGACTCGGCGGCCGTGTAGAGGATCGTCGCGAGGCGGGCCTGGCCCTCGGGGGAGGTGTCCTTGGCGACCTTCCAGGGCTCCTGCTCCGTGATGTAGCCGTTGACCTGCTTCACGAATTCGAAGATCGCCAGGATGCCGGCCTGGAAGTCCAGCTCCTCGCCGATCTTCCGGTCGGCCGTGGCGACGGCCTTCGCCAGACCCTCCTGGACCGCCTTCTCGGCGTCGCTCTCGGCGGTGGCCTCCGGGAGCGCCCCGCCGAAGTACTTGCCGACCATGGCGGCGACGCGCGAGGCGAGGTTGCCGTAGTCGTTGGCGAGCTCGGAGGTGTAGCGGGCGGAGAAGTCCTCCCAAGAGAACGAGCCGTCGCTGCCGAACGCGATGGCGCGCAGGAAGTACCAGCGGTACGCGTCCACGCCGAAGTGCGAGGTCAGGTCCTGCGGCTTGATGCCGGTCAGGTTCGACTTCGACATCTTCTCGCCGCCGACCATCAGCCAGCCGTTGGCCGCGATCCGGCCCGGCAGCGGCAGACCCTGGGCCATCAGCATCGCGGGCCAGATCACCGCGTGGAAGCGGAGGATGTCCTTGCCGACCAGGTGGACGTCGGCCGGGAAGGTCCCGTCGAACTTCTCCTGGTTGGCGCCGTAGCCGACCGCCGTGGCGTAGTTCAGCAGGGCGTCGACCCACACGTAGATGACGTGCTTCTCGTCCCACGGCACCGGGACGCCCCAGTCGAAGGTCGAGCGGGAGATGGAGAGGTCCTGCAGGCCCTGCCTGACGAAGTTCACGACCTCGTTGCGGGCGGACTCGGGCTGGATGAAGCCCGGGTTGTTCGCGTAGAACTCCATCAGCTTCGGGCCGTACGCGCTCAGCTTGAAGAAGTAGTTCTCCTCCTTGAGGATCTCCACCGGCGTCTTGTGGATCGGGCACAGCTTGACGCCGTTCTCGTCCTCGATGAGGTCGCCGGGGAGCTTGTACTCCTCGCAGCCCACGCAGTACGGGCCCTCGTACCCGCCCTTGTAGATCTCGCCCTTGTCGTAGAGGTCCTGCACGAACTCCTGCACCCGGTCGGTGTGCCGCTTCTCCGTCGTACGGATGAAGTCGTCGTTCGCGATGTTCAGGTGCTCCCAGAGGGGCTTCCAGGCCTCCTCCACGAGCTTGTCGCACCACTCCTGCGGGGTGACGTCGTTCGCCTCGGCAGTGCGCATGATCTTCTGACCGTGCTCGTCCGTGCCGGTGAGGTACCACACCTTCTCGCCGCGCTGGCGGTGCCAGCGCGTGAGCACGTCGCCTGCGACGGTCGTGTAGGCGTGGCCCAGGTGAGGAGCGTCGTTGACGTAGTAAATGGGGGTCGAGACGTAGTACGCCGTCGCCCCCTGCTTCTCGGATCCAGTGGCCGCCATGGTCGAAATCCTAACGGCCTGCGGGAGATCGACTCACACGGATAAGGCCGGGCCCCGGGCACGGCGGGCGGCGGAGAGCGGCGACGGGCGGCGGGGAGCGGTGGGGAGCGACGAAGAGAGGTTGGGGAGCGGCGAAGAGAGGTCGGGGAGCGGCGACGGGCGGCAGAGCGCGGCGAAGAGCAGCGAAGAGCAGCGGAGAGTGGCGAAGAACGGCGGAGAGTGGCGGAGACCTTTGCGAAACATGCCTTCCAGTAACAAAGACGCATCCTGGGAGGGAGTGGACGCGCATGCACGAGGCAGGGGACATCACGATGCGGGTACTGGTCGCCGAGGACGAGGAGATCCTGGCGGAGCTGGTCGCGACGGGGCTGCGGCGGGCCGGGTTCGCCGTCGACACGGTGTACAGCGGCGATGCCGCCCTCGCCTACCTGGGGCTGCACGACTACGACGTCGTCGTCCTCGACCGCGATCTGCCGCGGGTGCACGGTGACGACGTGGCGCGCAGGCTGGTCGCCGACGGCTCCCGGACCAGGATTCTGATGCTCACCGCCGCCGGTTCCATGGAGGACCGGGTCGCCGGTCTCGATCTCGGCGCCGACGACTACATGGGCAAGCCGTTCGAGTTCCCCGAGCTGGTCTCGCGGGTACGGGCGCTGCGGCGGCGCAGCGCCCGCCCCGTACCGCCGCAGCTGGAGCGGTACGGCATCCGGCTCGACACCGTGCGACGTACCGCCTCCCGGGAAGGGCGGGAGCTGGACCTCTCGCCTAAGGAGTTCTCGGTGCTCCAGCTGCTGCTGGAGGCCGACGGCGGGACCGTCAGCGCGGAGGAACTGCTGGAGCGGGCCTGGGACGCCAACGCCGATCCGTTCACCGGCGCCGTCCGCGTCTGCATGAGCAAGCTGCGGGGGAAGCTCGGGGAGCCGGCCCTGATCCGTACGGTGCAGGGAGTGGGGTACGCCCTGTGAAGCGCTCGCCGCGCGACCCGTCGGTCCGGCGCATCCGGCGCGTTCGACGTGTCCCGCACGTCCAGCACTCCACGATCCGGACCCGGATCGCACTCGTGTACGGCGGGGTGTTCCTGGTGCTCGGGACGGCGCTGCTCACCACCGTCAACCTCGCCTCCCGCGCCGGTACGGACTCCCAGGCGCGCGCCATCGCCCGCACGGCCGCGGTCGTCCAGCCCGGCTACGCGGTGAACGGCCCCCTCATCACCCGGCGGAGCCTCGGACCGCCCACCGTCTACGACCTCACCGACCACGTCAGCGACGCGGCCGGCCACCAGCTGCTCGTGTGGTCCGTGGCCGCGCTCCTCGTCATGACGGCCTGCGCGGTCGCGGTGGGGTGGTGGACCGCGGGGCGGGTCCTGCGGCCCGTCCACGCCATGACGGCGAAGGCGCGCCGGCTCTCCGAACACACCCTGCACGAACGGATCGCGTCCAGCGGCCCCGACGACGAACTGAAGGAGCTCGGCGACACGCTCGACGCGCTGCTGGCCCGGCTGGAGAAGGCGTTCGACAGCCAGCGCCGGTTCATCGCCAACGCCTCGCACGAACTGCGCACACCGCTCGCCACCCAGCGGGCCGCGATCCAGATCGGTCTGGACGACCCGTCCCAGGAGGATCTCGTACGGACCCGGCAGACGCTCCTGGACAACAACCGGCGCAGCGAGCGGCTCATCGAGGGGCTGCTGGTCCTGGCGCGCAGCGAACGGGGGCTCGCGGCGAGCGAGCGGGAAGCGGTGGACTTCGCGCAGGTGGTGGCGGAGGAGACGGCCCTGCACCCGGGCGTGAACGTCGAAGCCGGGCCCTGCGCGGTACGGGGCAGCCGGCTGCTGCTCGCCCAGCTGGTGGCGAATCTGCTGGCCAACGCCGTCACGTACAACGTGCCGGACGGGACGGTGGACGTGTCGCTGGTGACGGCCGGCGACGGGGCGCTGCTGGAGGTGCGCAACACCGGGCCCGTGGTCGACGCGGCGGACATCCCCGGGCTGTTCGAGCCGTTCCGGCGGGGTGAGGGCAAGGACCGGATGGGGCGGGGCTCGGGGCTCGGTCTCTCGATCGTGCGTTCTATTGCTGTCGCGCACGGCGGTACGGTCACGGCGGTGCCGGGCCCTGCGGGCGGGCTCGCCGTGACCGTACGCCTGCCGGTGGATCAGCCCTCGGTCGCCGCTTCGCGCGCCTCGATCCAGGCGGGGAGGGCGGCGAGGACCTCGGCGTAGAACGTGGTGTCGGCGACCTCGCGGGGAGCGGGGCCCGCGTGGAAGAACCCGGCGTTCGGGACGTCCAGCTTCCGCAGGAAGTCGAAGCCCTTCGCGTCCACGTCGCCGAACGCGACGAACTGGAAGAACAGCGGCAGCCGCGCCGCGTCGGCCAGCGCCTGCTTGGCGGGCTGCTTGGCGTCCGGCGGGCCGTCCGTCTGGAAGATCACCAGCGCGGGGCCGGTCGCCTCCGACTTCTCGTAGTGCGCGACGACCTCTTCGACGGCGCGGTGGTAGTTGGTACGGCCGAGGCGGCCCAGGCCCGCGTTCAGTTCGTCGATCCGGCCCTCGTGGGCGGTGAGCTCGACCGTGCCGGTGCCGTCGATGTCGGTCGAGAAGAAGACGACGGGAACGGCGGCGCTCTCGTCCAGGTGCGCGGCGAGGGCGACGGTGCGGTCGCCCAGGTGCTGGGCGCTGCCGTCCTTGTAGAACGGCCGCATGGAGCCGGAGCGGTCGAGGACCAGATAGACGGTGGCACGCAGCCCGGCCAGCCCGTGCGCCTTCAGTGCGGCCTGGGCGGCCTTGTACGGCTCGACGAGCCCGGGTGCACCGGCCTCGACCTGGGCCAGGGCGGTGGCGGGCTCGGGGGTTGCGGGGGTGTTGGGGGTGTTGGGGGTGTTGGGGGTTGCGGGGGTAGGGGTCGGGGTCGGGGTCGTTTCGGCTTCGGCGGGCGCGGGCGCGGGGGTGGCCTCGGGTTCGGGCTCGGCCTCGGCGGTGGGTGCCGCCTCCGGTTCGGGCTCGGCGGCGGTCTCCGGCTCGGCGGCGGTCTCGGTCTCGGCGGTGACGGGCTCGGCTTCCGGCTCGGCGGCGGCTTCGCTCTCGGCGACGACCGGCTCGGGCTCGGTCTCGGCAGTGACCGGCTCAGCCTCGGCTTCGGCGGGCTCGGTCTCGGCGATGACCGCCTCGGGCGCCGCCTCCGGCCCGGCTTCGGCGGCAGGTGCGGCCTCCGGCTCGGGGTCGGCGGTCTCGGCCTCAACGGTGGCGGCCTCGATCTCGACCTCGGCCTCGGCGACTGCCGTGGCCTCGGCCACCGGCTCCGCAGCTTCCGGCTCGGTCTCGGCGGCAGGCTCCGGCTCCGCCTTCGCAGCGACCGGCTCCGGCTCGGTCTCGGCGGCAGGCTCCGCCACCGGCGCCGCAGGCTCCGCCACCGCCTCGGCCGCGGCCTTGTGGGTCTCTGCGGCCTCGGTCTCCGCAGTCTCCGGCTCCGTGGCCTCGGCCTCGGCCGCGTCCTTGTCGGTCTCTGCGGCCTCGATCTCCGCAGCCTCCGGCTCCGCGGCCTCCGCCGGCTTCGGCTTCGGGGCCGAGCCCTGGGAGGGGACCGTGGGCAGGGACGCCTTGTCGAAGGCCGCCGCCACCAGGTCCGACGCCAGACCGCTGTCGCCGGTGACGGACCGGGGCGAGGCGGGGGCCGGGACCGAGGCCTTGGTGGCCGGGGCGGTCTCCGTGGCCGGCTCGTCCACCGTCGCCGTGACCGGCTCCGACTCCGCGGGCGCGGTGCGTTCGGTCTGGGGCGGGACCGTGGCCGTCGGCGCCGGCGCCGACGCGTCCTGCTCCGCGCGGTCGCGGCCGAACACCTTGCGCAGCAAGCTCCGAATGCCCATGGGCGAGGCCTTTCGCGTGAGTTGGGTGCGATGAATGTCCGACCTGTGGGAATTCATCCCTGGCCAGGGCGGATACGTAAGGTTAGCGGCCGGATCCGGCCGTTCGGCGGCGCGGCCCGCCCGCGGGGCGACTGAGCCGCGACCGAACTGCGACCGGGCTCCGACCAAGCCCTGTGCGTACGCGGTGCGGACCTGATGTACGTCGTTCAAATGTGCGCACCCGGTCCCGAGTTGCCTTGTCAGCGTGAACGGACGGTGTGCCTGAGAAGTGATCGGGCACACCGTTGTCCGTTTACCCGCATGTGCTGTCAAGAAGGGCTCCCACGTGGGGAAACGATCTCGCAGAACGCGTTTCGCGGCCTGTGCCGTGGTGGCCGGGGCGGTGCTTTCCGGCCTCGTGCCGGCAGCCGCTGCAAGCGCCGTTCCGTCCTCCGCGTGGTCCATCCGCTCGCCCGCCCGCGGCGCCGGCCGCGGACGACCCCGTACCGGGCAACGAGGGCATGCCGGACGGCGGCTTCGACAACGAACCCGAGGGCGAGCAGGACGACTTCGCGGGAACCGGAACGGCATTCACGCCGGGGCATGGTCTGGTGCGGCACCTACCTGTACGTCGCCGACACCGCCAACGGCATGCGGGTCTTCGACCTGCGCAAGATCATGGACCTCGACCCGGGCAACACCGCCCACCGACCACCTGATTCTCGGTGAGTACTGCAACACCGACAACGGCGGCACCAGCCCCGGCCGCGTCGGTACGTATCCCATGACCGAGCTGACGGCCGCGGTCGAGGGCGCGACCGGTACGGCCGCCGACGCCACGCGTCTGCCGCACTAGAGTCGGCTGCATGGTTTCCGGTGAGGCGCCGCAGGCGGAGGGAAGCGTTCGGGTCGACGTCTGGATCTGGTCGGTCCGGCTGACGAAGACCCGTTCGCAGGCCGCTGCCGCCTGCCGCGCGGGTCATGTGAAGGTCGCCGGCGAGCGCGCCAAGCCCGCCCAGGCGTTGCGCGTCGGCGACGAGGTACGGCTCCGGCACGCGGGCCGGGACCGGATCGTCGTCGTGTCGAAGCTCGTCAAGAAGAGGGTCGGCCCTCCGGTGGCGGCGGAGTGCTTCATCGACAACAGCCCGCCCCCGCCGCCGCGCGAGGCGGCGATCCAGGTTCCGGTACGGGACCGGGGCGCGGGGCGGCCGACGAAGCGGGACCGGCGGGAGATGGAGCGGCTGCGGGGGTCCGGGCCCACGGACTGACCGGGGTCGTCCACGGCTGTTTGCCCTCAAGCGCCCGACGGGTCCGAGGACGTGCCTCGGGCAGGCTTGAGGACGTGCCTCGGCGGGCTCGATGGGCGCGCGGCCAAGGCCGCGGCTACGGCTGCGGCTACGGCTGCGGTGACGCGATCGCCCGCGCCGCCGCCACCTCCTGGCGCAGCGGAGCCAGTACCCCCTCCTCGTCGCCGGGCAGTTCCGCGCGTACCCCGACCAGGGTCTCGCTCGCGCGTATGCCGTCCGCCAGTTCCCGCAGCTGCTGCTGGATCCCGGCCACCTCCGCGGCGGGTGGCTCCGGCGCTCCGTGGTCGACGCGGACCCGGGCCGCCGTCGTCGCGTCCACGATGCGTTCGACCGCGACGACCAGCGGCCACCAGGCCGCGGCCCGAGCGCCGACCGGGGGCGGTTCCGTCAGGGCGCGCTGGAACTCGGAACGTACGACGGACAGATCGCGGTAGATACGGCGCCGGGCCCGCACCCGTTCCGCCCGGTCGCCGGAGCCGTCCGGCCCGAACGCGTACGCCACGTAGTCGGCGATGTCCGCCACCGCGTCCGCGAGCCGGTGGCCGACCCGGACGTGCCAGCTCTCCGGCCACAGCAGGTAGCCCGCCACCAGCACGATGCCGCAGCCGATCAGGCTGTCCAGGAAGCGCGGCCAGACCAGGTGGAAACCCTGGTGGTTCAGCAGGTCGGACAGGAGCAGGATGACCGGGGTGATGGCCGCGGTCTGGAACGCGTACCCCTTTGCCGTGAGCGCCGGGATCAGTGCGGCGAGCACCACCATCACCGGTACGTCCCACCACCCGATCGGGACCGCGGCGAGCACCGGTGCGGCGATCACGAGACCGGCCGCCGTGCCCACCGAGCGCAGCACGGCCCGGGAGAACACCGAGCCGAAGTCCGGCTTGAGGACGAACGTGACGGTCAGCGCGACCCAGTAGGAGCGGGGCACCGGGACCAGCGAGGTCAGCGCCTGGGCCAGGCCGATGCAGAGGGCCAGGCGCAGCCCGTACCGCCACGAGGCCCCGGAGAGCAGCACGTCGCGGGTGGTCCGCCGGATGCGCACGCCGAGCGCGGCGGGGCGTCCGAGCCGGTCGTCGACGTTGTACGGGTCGGGGTCGGCCTTGTGCACGACGACCGCCGCGTGCCGCAGCGCGCCGTCCACCGCCCGGGTGGCGGGGGAGTCCGGGGCGGGCAGGGTGAGTGCGGCGCCGCCGGTGCGGCTCTCCTCGACGGCGCCGGCCAGTTCGCGTACCGCCGCCGGGATCTCGTCGGGGAGCGGGCAGCGGCGGACGTGCACCGCGGGCGCCGCCTCGACGAGCGGGATGACGACGTTGAGCTGGGCGAGGAGCCGCACCATGGCGTTGCTGCGGCCGTGGTAGCGGGCCCGGCGGGCCAGGATCAGGTCGTAGGAGGTGTTGAGGGACTGGGTGACGGCCTGCCGCCGCTCCTCGTACGCGTCGGTGCCCGCGGCGGCGAGCAGGTCGGCGACCGCGAGGTAGGTGCCCGCGACCGCGACCCGTTCCGGCAGTTTGCGGCGCAGCGGCCACGCCAGCAGCGTCATGGTGAGGACGAACAGGCCGCCGACCGTCAGCAGCAGCGGTGCCACCCACCAGGGGGCGGGCAGCGGGAGTCCGGCGCCGACCACCGCGTTGAGCAGGAGCAGGAGCCCGGACACGGAGGCCACGGCGCCGATCGTCGACATCATGCCGGAGACCAGCCCGACCAGGGTCAGCGCGGCGACGGCCGCCCAGCCGGTCCCGAACACCAGCGTGCCCAGCATGATGCCGAGCGCGCCGAACAGCTGCGGCACCGCGATGTTGAGGATGCGCATCCGGTACGCGTCGGCGGTGTCGCCGATGACGCCGGAGAGCGCCCCCATGGAGACGAGCGCGCCGTACGCGGGCCGCTCCAGCGCGAAGCCGACGGTGAGCGGGGCGGCCAGGGCGAGGGAGGCGCGGACGGCCGCTGCCCAGGGGACGGGTGCGGACGACTGGGGGCGGAGTCCGCTCAGCAGCCAGGGGGGCGGTGCGGTGCGCCTGCGCCCGGATCCGGCCTCCGTGTCGGTCAATGCGTCCCCCTGCGTCGTGCGTTCAGCCCCGGTAGTCCTCGACCTCGTCGGCCGGCCGGACCTTCGCCGCGGACGGGTCCTCGCCGAACTCACTGAGGGCGCGGCGCTGTCGCAGCAGGTCCCAGCACTGGTCGAGCCGGACCTCCACCGTACGCAGGCGGGATCTCTGGTCCTCGGTGAGGCCCGTGTCCCGGGCGGAGCGGTCGCGCAGCTCCCGTTCCTCGGCGATGAGTCCGCCGATGTTGTCGATGATGTTGTGCTCGATGTCGCGTTCCCGGTCGTCCATGGCGTCTCCTTCGGCTCCCTCGGCTCCTTCGGGTTCGAAACGGTGCGGGCTCCCTCGGGTTCGAAACGGTGCGGGGTCGGCGTACGGGCGGTTCGGCGTACGGACGGTACGGCTTGCGGACGGTTCGGCTCAGAGTGCGATGACGGTCTTGCCGCGTGCGCCGCCCGTCCGGTTCCGGTCGAGGGCCTGCGGGGCCTTCTCCAGCGGGAGTTCGATGTCGATGGGCACGCGCAGGACGCCCTCGGCGGCGCCCGCGGCCAGGACGTCGAGCAGGACCGGGGTGGGTTCGAGCCGGAAGTCGATGCCGGTCACGTCCGCGGGGAGCGCGGCCCCGGCGGCGACGCCCCGCGTGGTGAGGGCGATCCCGCCGCCGCGTACCAGCGCGGCACGGGCTGCGAAGGCGTCCGGGGTGGTGGAGACCAGGTCGACGAGTGCGTCGACGCCGTCCGGGCAGCTCTCCCGTACCGCGGTTTCGAGGGGGCGGTCCGTGGTGTCGATCGTGACGGCGGCGCCCAGGTCCGCCATCCGCTGGTGTTCGTCACCGCGCACGGCCGCGATCACGCGTATGTCGCGGGCCGCGGCGAGCTGGGTCAGACAGCTGCCGACGCCGCCCGCCGCCCCGATGACCAGCAGGCTCTCGTGGCCGCGGAGCACCGAGATCTCCAGGATCTGGGCGGCCGCCATCCCGGCGGACGGCAGTGCCGCCGCGGTCCGGAGGGAGAGGCCGTCCGGGACGTGGGTGATGGCGGAGTCCTGCGGTACGGACACGTAGTCGCAGTAGGTGCCGGCGCCGGTCTCCGGAGTGGTGACCCGGCCGAAGACGTGGTCGCCGACCCGGAAGCGGTTCCCGCCGCTGCCGATCATGTCCACCCGGCCCGCGAAGTCCACGCCGACGACCAGCGGGAACACGCGCGGGGCGGAACCGTCGTCCAGGGTGCCCTGCGCGGCCTGCCAGTCGCAGGGGTTGAGTGCGGCGTACTCGATCCTGACCCGTACCTCGCCGGCTTCCGGCTCGGGCTTGGGCAACTCGACCAGTGCGGGGTCGGCCCGGAACGCGCCGACGGCTATGGCTCGCATGCGGAAGACCTCTCAGTCGCCCCCGATCCGGCAGTCACGAGAACCACTCTTCCCCGGCCCGTCCGCCGCCGCACGTCGAACCCGGGCCGCTACGGACCCGGCCGCCGCCGGGCCGCCCACAGCCGCCCGAACACCGCGCACAGCGCCACCGCCAGCCCCGTCCCGAACACGATCCACACCGTCGTGCGCAGGGAGCCGGTGAGCGCGTCGTAGACCGCCGCCGCACCGCCCGTCTCGCTGTCCGGCACCTCGGCGAGCACCCGGGCGCGGGCGATCGCGATCACCGTGCGCAGCACGAGCGCCCCCAGCGCGAAACCGAACCCGGCCACCGCCGTGGCCGTGAGCGCGGCGCGTGCGGAGCGCCCGCGCCCCGGTCCGCCGCGCACCCAGGGCACGAGCACCGTCAGGGCGGCGAACACGACCGTGCCCACGGCGGGCCAGACGCTGCAGGCGCGCAGCCACCGGAAGGTCTGGCGCAGCTGGTCGGCGCGGTCGGCGGAGATGAGCGTGATGTCGGTGTGCTGGACCGGGATCCGGTCGGCGAACGGCACGCCGTTCCCCTCCAGGTTCTGTCTGACCTGCCGGGTCACGGGGGCCAGGTCGATGGTGACGGCCTCGCCGGTGTTGCCGTTCAGCGCGGCGGTGACGGCCTCGTGGGCGGTGCGGTTGGCGGCGCTCCACGCGGCCCGGAAGGCGTCGGTGGTGGTGAAGGACATGACCGCCTGGTGCAGGAAGTCGCGCACGGTGCTCTGGAGCGGACCGGCGTCGACCTGCTTCATCGTCGCGTCGGTGATGAGGCCGGCGACGGTGCTCCGCACCTGTGGGTCCGAGGCGAGCGGGGCGACCGCGGTGATGTAGCGGTCCGTGTCGTCGATCTCCAGGTCCACCCAGGCGGAGAGCGCGCTCACCGGGACGAGCACGGCGAGCAGCACCAGCACCGCCACCGTCCGAGCCGCCGAAAGATACGTCCGCATCCCTCCAGGGAATCCCGTACGGAAGCGGTGTGCCGCGGTCCGTACGCCATCCGAGTTGCCGGGTGGCGCGGCCGGGTGTGCTCTGGAGGGACGAAGAGGGCGACGGAAGGAGTTCTCCGCCATGGCCACTCATGCAGCGATGCCGTCCCGCGGACGGGCCCGGGGCCGGTCCCGCGCCCGGCGGCACAGCGCGTACGCCTGGGCCGTGCCCGCCACGCTGGGCGCGGCGTACGGCCTCTACGCGTCGTTCATCCTCCGCAACCACGGTGCGAGCGGCGGCCGGCAGTTCTGGTACGGCCTGATCACCGCGGTGGTGCTCGCCGCCCTGTGCTTCGGGCTGGGCCGGATCCAGCACGCCATGCTGCCCCTGGTGCGGGCGGTGGCGTACGGCGTGCTGACGGCCGCGGCGATCGGCCTGCTGGTCGGGCTGACCGATTCGAGCGTGCTGCGGTCCTCGGCGCTGGGACTGGCGGTCGGCCTCGGGATGTTCATCACGGCGTTCTACATCTTCTACACGCACGAGAAGACGTGAGCGCGCCTCCCGGCGCATGACGTGAGCGCGCTTCCCGGCGCATCGGGACATCCGGCACATGGGGACGGGCCCGCGCTCGGCGCGGGCCCGTCCCCATGTCCTGATCTGCTCGCGGTCGCGCTCAGTCGCGTACGACCGTCACCGGGCACGGTGCGTGCTGAGTGACGTGGAGGCTGACCGAGCCGAGCAGCGTCGCCTTGAAGCCGCTGTAGCCGCGTGCCCCGACGACCAGCAGGTTCGCCCCCTTGGCGCGTTCCAGCAGGGACTGGGCGGGGTTGCCGATCACCACGACCTTGCTGACCTCGGCCGCGCCCTCGGCGCCCAGGGCCTCTTCCAGCGCCTCCGTGAGGGACACGGTCGCCAGGGCCTGCGGGTCGAAGTCCTCCGGCATGCCCGGCATCATGGACGCCCAGCTGGTCGCGGGGTACTCCCAGCTGTTGACGGCCTCCACCGTGTCGCCGGTCAGTTCCGCCTGGCGTACGGCCCAGTGCAGCGCCTTGATCGACGACTCGGAGCCGTCCACGCCCACCACGATCCTGCCCATCTCTGCCTCCAGCTCGGTTCGGCTCAGTGCGCAGAGGCGTCGTGCGAGAAAGCCCTGCACGGCGCATCTTTCGGATCAACTCTAATCAAACCGGACAGAGCGTCGAGCGGTGGGTCCCCTCGGTCCGGTCGGCGTCCGGTCCAGTCCGCCCGGCTCGGTCCGGTCGGCGTCCGGTCCAGTCCGCCCGGCTCGGTCCGGTCGGCGGCCGGCTCGGGTCCGTCCGGCGGCCGGATCAGTCCAGCCGGAGGTCGGCGAGCTGCTGCTCGAACGGCACGACCTCGTCGTCGAGCCCGAGGGCCCTCGGCGCCCCGGAGGACGCCCGGCCGCCCGCGATCACGGCCGCGAGTTCGCCGCCCGCGCGCCGGATGCGGGACGGCAGGCCGTCGGTGTACTCGTCGCCGGACGAGCCCCAGTCCTCCGACGCCGCGTACACGGAGGTCGGTACGACGGTGGCCCGCAGGTAGGCGAAGAGCGGGCGCATCGCGTGTTCCAGCACGAGGGAGTGGCGGGCGGTGCCGCCCGTCGCCGCCACGACGACGGGCTTGCCGGTCAGCGCCGTGTTGTCGATCAGGTCGAAGAACGACTTGAACAGTCCGCTGTACGAGGCGGTGAAGACGGGCGAGACTGCGATCAGGCCGTCCGCCCCCGTCACCTCCTTGACCGCCTCGTCCAGGGCGCTCGGCGGGAATCCGGTCACCAGGTGGTTGGCGATGTCGACGGCCAGGTCGCGCAGGTCGATCATGTGGACCTCGACCGCGCGGTCCTGGTCGGCCAGCAGGCGTTCGCGGGCCGCGCCGGCCAGCCGCTCGGCCAGCAGCCGGGTCGACGAGGGGCTGCTGAGCCCGGCCGACACGGCGACGATCCTCAGCGGCTCGGTGACGAACACGGTGGACTCTCTGGACACGGCGGTCAGACCTCCTTCGTGGCCGTGCGGGCGGCGACGGCCGGGTGTACGGGGGCGGAGTCCGGGACTCCGGCCGGCCGCAGGGCGGCGAACTCCTTGCGCAGCACCGGGACGACCTCCTCGCCGAGGATGTCGAGCTGCTCCAGGACCGTCTTCAGCGGCAGTCCCGCGTGGTCCATCAGGAACAGCTGGCGCTGGTAGTCGCCGACGGCGTCCCGGAAGGACAGGGTCCGCTCGATGACCTCCTGCGGGGAGCCGACGGTCAGCGGGGTCTGCCGGGAGAAGTCCTCCAGGGAAGGGCCGTGCCCGTAGACCGGGGCGTTGTCGAAGTACGGACGGAACTCCCGTACCGCGTCCTGCGAGTTCTTCCGCATGAACACCTGGCCGCCGAGGCCGACGACGGCCTGCTCGGCGGTGCCGTGCCCGTAGTGCGCGTACCGCCGCCGGTAGAGGTCGACCATCTTCTTGGTGTGCTCGATGGGCCAGAAGATGTTGTTGTGGAAGAAGCCGTCGCCGTAGTACGCGGCCTGCTCGGCGATCTCCGGGGAGCGGATCGAGCCGTGCCAGACGAACGGCGGGACGCCGTCCAGCGGGCGCGGGGTCGCGGTGAAGGACTGGAGCGGCGTACGGAACTTGCCCTCCCAGTCGACGACGTCCTCGCGCCACAGCTTGTGCAGCAGGGCGTAGTTCTCGATGGCGAGCGGGATGCCCTGGCGGATGTCCTTGCCGAACCAGGGGTAGACCGGGCCGGTGTTGCCGCGCCCCATCATCAGGTCCACGCGGCCGTCCGCGAGGTGCTGGAGTGTCGCGTAGTCCTCGGCGATCTTCACCGGGTCGTTGGTGGTGATCAGCGTCGTGGACGTGGACAGGATGATGCGGTCGGTGCGGGCGGCGATGTAGCCGAGCGTGGTCGTCGGGGAGGACGGGACGAACGGCGGGTTGTGGTGCTCGCC
The DNA here is from genome assembly GCF_044742755.1 of Streptomyces sp. NPDC087845. Taxonomy (NCBI): domain Bacteria; kingdom Bacillati; phylum Actinomycetota; class Actinomycetes; order Kitasatosporales; family Streptomycetaceae; genus Streptomyces; species Streptomyces sp. NPDC087845. Next base: position 304,902 of record NZ_JBIUVC010000002.1, on the reverse strand, counting down.
GGTCGCGAAGACGTCGAGGCCGACCTCCTCCGCCTTCTGCGCGAGGGCGAGGGTGGCCTTGATCCGCTCGTGCTCGCTCGGTGTCCTGCCGGTCGTCGGGTCGGTGGTCACGTCTCCGACGGTGAAGATCCCGAACTCCATGGCGCCCGCCTCCAGCTTGTTGAATGTTGAACTATGTGAGCACACCTTACAACGGGGCGCCCCCCTGACCTATTCCGTGGCCCCGCCTCCGTCTTTCCGTACCCTGGACGGGACACGCAGTACGGAGGGCCGCAGGCGCCCCCGGCCGACGACGAGGCGGGCACGGTGAGCGAGAGCGAGCGCTGGAAGGAGCGCGGCGTCGCGCTGCGCGTCTTCGTCTACGTCTTCGCCACGCATCTCTTCGCGGGCTTCATCTGGATCCTGTTCTACGTCGGCGAGCACGCCAAGAAGTGAAGTGAGCGGGGTGGGGTGGGGGACATGGACGGCACCACATGGGCGCGCCTGGACGCGGTGCTCGCGGCGGACGACATCTGGAGCGCTCTCTTCGCGCTGACCGAGGAGGCGCCGGCCGACCTGCCCGCCGCCGTCGAGGCCCGCTACGGCCAGGCGTCGAAGGATGAGCGGCGCCACCTCGCGTGGCTGCTCCGGTGCGCCGGCGAACGGGGCGATCCGGTGCTCCTGCGCCTGCTGGGGGTGAGCGGCGGCGACGGCGCGGAGGATCTGCTGCGTACGGCGGTGCAGCGGCAACTCCGGATTCCGGCAGCCGAGTTGCACCGGCTCGCCGAGGAACTCGGCGCGGTGGAAGCCCTCGTGGACGCGATGGGCCTGTCGCGCGACCCGGGCTTCGCACCGTTCCTCGGAGCCCTGCTGAAGAACAAGACCCTGGGCGGGCGCGCGGCCCTGGCGCTGGGGCGGCTCGGGGCGCGGGAGTGGACGGTCCCGATCGCGCGACGGCTGCCCGCTCTGACGGGACTGGACCACGGCGCCTTCGTCGTGGCCCTGGAGCTGCTGGACGACCCCGCGGCGATACCCCACCTCCTGCGGGAGCTGGAGGAGAAGCGGGCCCCGGCGGGCGATGTGCACCATGCCCTGGTCGCCTTGACGGGCCAGGACCCGCTGCTGCCCCTGGCTCCCCCGAACGGCAACTACAGCGAGTTCTTGCACCGCGTCTGGTCCGAGCGCCGACTCGACGACCGAGTCGATCACCGACTCGACCACCGGTACCCGCCGTCGATGGGTCCCGTCACGCCCTGTTCCCCGCGCCGCGCGCGCTTCGCCCTCGACGACGGCCGGGGCCGGATCCGAATCGACTACGACCCGCCCACGCCCGGCTCGTTCTGGCCCCGCTGGGACAAATCCCTCCGTATCGACGGGCAGTCGGTCTACCGCGTCGGCTCGGACTGCGGCACCTGCGAGACGACGATGCATCTCCTCGGCTGGCCGCCCCGGGCGGCCCGGGAGGGTGCGGACCGCCTGCGCACCGCACTGGCCGACGCCGACGACCTGGGAGCCGGCGTTCTCGACGCGGCCGCTCCCCTCATCGGGGAGCTCCCGTCCGGCCACTACCGCGCCCACTTGGCCGACCTCGCCGTGGAGCGGGTGACCGACCCGGCGGCGTCGTGGTGGGCCCGGCGCCACGAGCTGCGCGTGGACGCCGAGCCGTACGGCGAAGACGCTTTCGGCGACTGGCCGGGCACCGACCACTTCCAGCTGCGCGACCGCATCCCCGGCGAGACCCCGACGTACGGCGTGCTGCTCCCGTCCCAGCCACTGGACGCGCTCGACGCGGAGACGGTGGCCCGGTACACCTCGGCGATCGCGGCGGGCCGCCGTCCCGCCGCCCTGGCCCTCGCCTGGGTCGAGGACGTCTGCGTCGAGGCCGAGCACGACGAGCGCTTCCTGGTCACCGCGATCCTGGACGGCCACCACAAGCTCGCCGCCTACGCGGCGTCCGGCGTACCGGCGAGGGTCCTGCTCGTGTCGAGGGCGGAGGACAACGGGGGTCCGGAGGAGGGGTGGAGCGTGGCGTTCAACGAGGTGATGGGGCGGCTGTAGAAGCGGCGGCCAAGCCTGAGAAGCGCGAGGGGGTCTTCGTTCAACGTGACAGTCAGGGGCATGTTCGACACGTTCGGAAACGACTGCATGGGTGGCCGGGGGCTCCGGCCGTAGAGTCCCGCAGCGGGCGGCCGGTACCAGAAGCCGTGCCTGCGCCGCTGCCGACGCCGAGTTCGGCGCCCACTGGCGGACACTCCCGTCGATCACGCGTGCGGGACAGCCCTCAGTCGCGCGCTCCCAGGCCGTCGCGCAGGAGGTCGAACGCCTGGCGCGCCGCCCGGACGGCCTCCGGGTACCGGTCGTCCGCGGACTCGCCGCGCGCCAGGCACGCGCAGTTCATGAGGGCGAGTTCCCGCTGCACCACGACCACCTGGGCGGCCGCCAGGCGGGCGACGAGCGGATCCGCTCCCGCCTGCCCGAGCGCCTCCGCCAGCGCGTCGATCCCGCGCACGGCGTACCGGGTCAGCCGCGCCGACAGGCTCTCGGTGCCGGTGACCATCCGGAGGAACGCCATGGTCTCGGGTTCGTCGTTCAGCCCGGTGTTCGGATCGCGGGCCGCCAGCGCGCGCAGCATCGCGTCCCGCAGGGCGTCGAGCGGCGGCTGACCGGCCGGCCGGGCGCGCACGGTCCGGGCCGCCTCGCTCTCGTGGTCGGCGAACCGGTGCAGTACGAGGTCTTCCTTCGTCGGGAAGTACGCGAAGAGGGTCCGCCGGGAGATCTCCGCCGCCTCCGCGATCTCGGTGATCGAGACCTGGTCGAAGCCCTTGTCGAGGAAGAGGCGGACCGCCGTCTCGGAGATCGTCTCCCGAGTCCGTTCCTTCTTGCGTTCCCGCAGGCCCATCCGCTGATTCATGCACTCAGTCTACCTGGGGTAGACTGAGTGCGTAATTGCACTTGGTGTACTCAGGAGGTCGTCATGCGGACCGAGATCATCGTGGTGGGAGCCGGCCCGACCGGGCTGATGCTGGCCCATGAGCTGACCCTGGCCGGGATGCCGGTCGTGGTCCTGGAGAAGCAGCGCACCCGCAGCACCCAGTCCCGGGCGGGCGGACTCCAGCCGCGCACCGCCGAGGTGCTCGACCTGCGCGGACTGCTGGACCCGTTGCTCGCCCAGGCGCCGTCGCGCGACACGACCGGCGGGCACTTCGCCACCCTGCCGGTCGAGCTGGACTGCCGGACCTGGCGCACCCGGCACCCGTATCCGGTCACTCTCCCGCAGGCCCGGCTGGAGGCGTACCTCGAACAGCGTCTCGCCGAGCGGGGCGTGCCCGTGCTCCGCGGCCACCAGGTGACGTCGGTCGAACAGGACGGGGACGGCGTCTCGGTCGAGTGGGCCGTGGACGGCACCGCGACCGGGCAGATCCGCGGCAGCCACCTCGTCGCCTGCGACGGCGCGCACAGCACGGTCCGTACCCTGCTCGGCGTCCCCTTCCCCGGCAGGGCGGGCCGGATGTCCGCCGTGGCCGCAGACCTCACCCTTGCCGCGCGGTCCGCCGAAGTCCCCACCGGCCGAGGCCACTTCAGCCAGTACCCCCGGTCCGCGGGCGGCTTCCTCACCATCCTGCACCCCCTCGGCCCGGATCTGTACCGGCTGCTTTTCGGCAATCTCTCCGGGGACGAACCGGGCCGTGAGGTGCCCGTCTCGCCCGACGAGGTCCGTGAGGCGTTGCACGCCGTGTACGGCCCCGAGACGGAACTGGGCGAGCTGCTCGCCGCCTCCCGGTTCAGCGACGCGGTACGACAGGTCGAGCGCTACCGCGAAGGCCGGGTGTTCTTCGCCGGGGACGCGGCGCACATCCACATGCCCATCGGCGGCCAGGGCGTCAACCTGGGCGTCCAGGACGCGATCAACCTGGGCTGGAAGCTCGCCGGCACGATCCGCGGCTGGGCGCCCGCCGGTCTGCTCGACAGCTACCACGAGGAGCGGCACCCGGTCGCCGCGCGCGTGCTGCGCCACACCCGCGCCCAGGCGGTGATCATGAACCCGGGCGGGGACGAGGAGGTGGACGCGGTCCGCGATCTGGTGACCGACCTGCTGCGGCTGCCGGACACCAACCACTACGTCTCGGGCATGATGTCGGGCCTGGACGTCCGGTACCCCGGCGTCGGCCCCCGGCTGATCGACGTGGACCTGACCACCGAGGACGGCCCGAGCCGGGTGAGCCGGCTGATGCACTCCGGCCGGGGCCTGCTGCTCTCCCTCGACGGCAGGCGGCGCTCGGTCGGCGACCGGTCCGACCGGGTCGACCACGTCATGGCGAAGGCCGACGAGGACCTCGACGGCGCCGGAGCCCTGCTGATCAGGCCCGACGGCTACGTCGCCTGGGCCGACACCGACGGCACCCCACTCAAGACCGCTCTCGCCCGCTGGTTCGGCTGAACCCCGCGAGCGAGCGTCCGCCGCTGGTCGAGGAATGGGGAGCGCTTCTTCTCTCCTCCCCGGACTGCCGGCACCTTCGTCACCGGAGAAGGTGCCGGCAGTCCTCACCCCCGGCATCCCGGCCGGACCCCGGTCGCCCGCCCCGCTGCACCTCGCCCCCTGCCACCCTGCCCGGCTGCGCCCCTGCCTGTGCTGCCCAGCGGACCCGGGACGGGGTGGTGTGGGCGGAGCTGACGCCCGGCCGATGAGCTCCGGAAAGGGGCCGTGACCGCAGGGCAGGGTCGCGCTACCATCGGCCCATGACCTCCGTACCGTGCCGAAACTGGTGGCGCTCCTTCTAGGAGCGGCCACCTCATCAGCGCGGGACCAGGGCCGTTCGATATGGACGGCCCTTTTCTCTGCCCTCGTACGGGTACGGATGCCGATCCCGGCGGGCCGTCCTCCACGCAACCAGCACTCGCGAGGAGAGAGCCCCATGAACACAGCCACCGCTGCCGAAACCGCCCCCGACCCTGCCCAGTGCCGAAGTGTCGAACTGGAGGAGCGGATCCGGCAGACCCCCGGCCGGTTCCGGGTGATGACCGGGGACCGGCCCACCGGGCCGCTGCACCTCGGGCACTACTTCGGCACCCTCCACAACCGCGTCCGGCTCCAGGACCTCGGTGTGGACGTCTTCGTGATCATCGCGGACTACCAGGTGCTCACCGACCGGGATCTCGCCGAGCGGCTCTCCGAGCACATGGAAGGGATGCTGCTGGACTACCTGGCCATCGGCGTCGACCCCGCTCGTTCGACGATCTTCAACCACAGCGCCGTGCCCGCGCTCAACCAGCTGATGCTGCCCTTCCTCAGCCTCGTCTCCGTCGCCGAGCTGAACCGCAACCCCACCGTCAAGGACGAGATCGTGCACTCCCGGCAGTCGGCCGTGAGCGGGCTGATGTTCACGTATCCCGTGCACCAGGCCGCCGACATCCTGTTCTGCAAGGGCAACCTGGTGCCGGTCGGGCAGGACCAGCTGCCGCACCTCGAAGTGACCCGGACCGTCGCCCGCCGCTTCAACGAGCGGTACGGGGCGGTCTTCCCGGAGCCGGACGCGCTGCTCTCCGCCGCGCCGCTCCTGCTCGGCACCGACAGCACCAAGATGAGCAAGAGCCGGGGCAACTCCATCGCGCTCGGCGCCACCGCCGACGAGACGGCGCGGCTGATCCGCGGGGCGAAGACGGACGCCGAGCGGCACATCACGTACGAACCGGAGGCCCGGCCCGGGGTGTCCTCGCTCGTGCTGCTGGCGGCGCTCTGCCTGGACCGCGATCCGCACGCCGTGGCCGAGGAGATCGGCGGCGGGGGCGCGGCCGCCCTCAAACGGACGGTGACCGAGGCCGTCAACGGCCGGATGGCACCGATCCGGGCCCGGCGCGCCGAGTACGCGCGGGACATGGCGTACGTGCGGTCGGTGCTCCGGGACGGGAACGAGCGGGCCAACGAGATCGCCGAGGCGACGCTGGACGAGGTACGGGAGGTGATGGGGGGCGTGCTGTAGGCGCGCGGCCGCCGGTCAGTCCGCAGTCGGCCAGGCACCCCGTGCCGCCACGTCCAGGATCAGCGCCGCGATGTTCCAGGCGTCGTCCGCGCCGCTGTGGTGGCGTCCGTCCAGGGGAAGTCCCGCGAGGTGCAGGGCCTGGGCCATGCCGGGGCGTTTGCGCAGGCCGTGGGCGGCGGTGAAGGGGAGCTTGGCGTTGGTGTGACGGCTGCCGAAGCGATCGTCGGTCCTGCCGGCACGGCCCGCCACCTCGTCGAACTCGCCACCACGACCTGATCCACTTCCGGTACAAGCCTCAGAAGATCGATGCGCCCCCGAGGGCGGACACCGCACCGCACCGCGTCGGACACCGCACCGCACACCGCACCGCACACCCCACCGCCCCGTCACGACCGCGGTGCCACGGGGCGCCGCCTGCCGAGCAGGTCGGCCAGGCCCCGCCGCGTCGCCGCGATCACCACGCGGTCCTCGGGGCGCAGTACGTACCCCGGGTGCAGGTCCCAGACCAGGCCCGACGGGCGGTCCGGGGACGCGGGGGCGGGCGTGGCCAGGGCCGGGCGGCGGTCCTCGGGCGGGGTCGCGTCCAGGGCGAGGACCCGCCAGGCACCCGCCCGGAACGCCTGCTCCACCGTGCGGCCCTCCAGCTGCGGGTGCCCCGCGACCTCGATCGCCGCGAACAGCATCACCTTCCGTTCGACCGGGATCGCGCCCAGGATCTGGCGGCCCATCATGGCGACCGCGAAGGACGGGGCGGCCAGGTGGGTCACGGAGCGGGAGCGGGTCAGGGCCTGCGGGTGGGCGGCGCGCAGGGTGCGGTAGACGGCGGTGGCGAACTCGTCGTCGAACAGGCGCAGCGTGACGCGCAGATCCGGCTCGACCGAGCGGGCGTACAGCGCGGCCTCCAGGTTGGTGGTGTCGGCGCTGGTCAGGGCGAGGAGCGCGCGGGCGCGCTGGATCTTCGCCGCCTCCAGCACGCCCTCCTGCGTGACATCACCGAGGACCACCGGCACGTGCAGCCGCCGGGCCACGGGGATGCCGCGCGCGTCCGGATCGTCCTCCACGCACACCACGGGAATGCCGAGTTCACGCAGCCGGACGAGGACCCGGGTTCCGATCTTGCCGAGGCCGAGCAGCACCACATGGCCGGAGAGACCGCGTGGCGGGCGGCGCAGGGAGGACGCCGTGCGGAGGGAGCCGAAAGCCTCCAGCACACCCGCCACGAGCAGCGGCAGCAGCATCAACCCGGCGACGCCCGAAAGGAGTTGGATCAGCTGGCGGGCCAGGGGGTCGCCGATCGCCGGGTCGCCCATCGCGAACAGGTCCAGCAGCGTCAGATACGCGGCGTGCACCGGATCGTCGCCGGTGGTGAGCGTGGAGGCGACGGCGAGGCCCACCACGGCCAGGCCGACGCCCAGTGCCGACCAGCGCAGCCGCCGGGAGAAGAACTGGCTGAGCGGTGCGCCCCGGCCGCCCATCCGGGGCGGCGGACCGGCCGGGCCCGCCTGGCTGACCGCCTCCAGGACGATCGTGCCCCGGCCCGTCGCGGCGGCCACCTGCCGTTCGTCGGGCAGGAGTCGGGGGCCTTCGTCGCCGCTGCTGTCGGAGCCCTCGGTGCCCGCCGGGTCGTGGGCGGTGGAGGAGAGCAGCGCGAGGGTGCACAGGCCGGGGTCGGCGATCCGGCCGTCCTGGGGCGGGGTCCGTTCGGCGGCGCGCAGCAGCAGGCCCTCCGCCTGGATGACCTTGCTGGAGCCGGTGAGCGCGGTTGCCGCGAGGGCGGGCGCGGCGGTGTCGGCATCGGAGAGGACGGTCGTCGAGGTGTCCAGCGCGCTGCGGTCGAGGTCGGGGGCGGCGACGGCGGCGGCCTGGTCGAGCAGGGTCTCCAGGTACTGGCCCAGCTTGCGGTTGTAGAGCCGGATGACCAGCCGGAGACGGGGGTTGAGGCGGCGGGCGGTCAGCGCGGCGCGGATGTTGCGCTCGTCGTCGTCGTAGACCAGGGCCAGTGCGGCGGCCGATCCGACGCCCGCCTCCTCGAAGACCTCGTCGGACGGCTCCGCCGCTTCCAGGATGCGTACCGCCTCGACCCCGGCGTTGGTGTCGCCGTCCCCGGGAGCACCCGTGGGCCCGGTCCCGCCGTTGCGGTTCATCGCCTGCGACATCCGGCCGAACAGCGCCGCCGCCCGGCCCCGCCCGGTCAGCGGCAGTTCCGGCCGGCGCGCGTCGCGTCCGGGTGGCAGGACGAGGGTGACCCGCTCGCCGTACACATAGCGCAGCTCTCCGGCGAGCCGCTGGGCCAGCGCGTCGTCACCGCAGACGACCATGTGGCCGCCGAACGGGGAGCGTTGGGACTGTGGGGGAAGTGGAGGCACGGAACCCAGCATGCCTTGCTCCTCTGCGTCGTACCCGCCGGTCAGCGATCTTCTCCGGGGGCGCCGAGCGGGCGGGCCGCGTGCCGGGCCTGCGGGCCTGCGAGCAGGTGGCGTGGGTCCGCGGCCCGGACGATCGCCGACTCGACGGCCGCGATCCGGTCCGCGAGCAGCCCCAGCGCGGCGACCGCTCTCGTCACCGGGTCGCCGTCCGGGCCGCCGAGCGTCTGGGTACGGACGTAGGAGGCGTTGATCGCGGACCGGCGCGCGGACTGTCCGTCGGTGAGCCGCCCGCGCAGCGCGGCGAGTTTCAGCAGGTTGGACTCCGCGCCGGTGGTCAGCGTCTGGGCCTCGCCCGCGTAGTGGTCGTCGATGACGGCGGACAGCTCCGCCTCGTTCATCACCGGCACGATCCGCTCGGCGATCTTGTTCATGTTGCGGTACGAGCCCTGGAGCCGGAACGGCGGCTCGGTGCGTGTCGCGTCCGTCTGCGCGGCGGAGGCGATGTACGCGGCGTTCACGGCCAGCACCGTGTCCCGCGCGGCCAGCAGATGGCGCAGGACCGAGACGATCCGGTCGACCTCGGCGGGTGCGTAGGGATGGTCGAGCCGGTCCGCGCCCGCGCCGGCGTCTCCCGTGCTCGGACGGCGCGGAGAGTCCGGGGAGGGGCCCGTACCGGAGGCGAGCCGCAGGAACCGGGCGAGGTCGTCGCGGGAACGCCCGGCGAGCGGGGCCAGCACCGGGTTGGCGGTCAGCGCGTTCTCGATGAAGCTCAGCGCGAAGACGTCCTCGCGGCCGCTCAGCACCTCGCCGAGGTTCCACACGTCGGCCCGGTTGGCGAGCATGTCGGGGACGCGGAAGCGCGCCCCGGACTCGGTGTACGGATTGCCCGCCATGCACACCGCGAACCGCTTGCCCCGCAGGTCGTAGCTGCGCGGCTCGCCGTCCCGGACGCCCTCGATCCGGCGGGTGGCGTCGCAGAGCGGAATGAACTTCTGGAGCAGTTCGGGCGAGGTGTGCTGGATGTCGTCGAGGTAGAGGAGGGTGTTGTTGCCCGACTCCAGGGCGAAGTTGATCTTCTCGATCTCCTGGCGGGCGGTCGCGGTGCGCGCCTGTGCCGGATCGAGGGAGGTCACGTCGTGGCCGAGGTTCGGTCCGCTGATCTTGACGAGGACCAGGCCGAGGCGGTCGGCGACGTACTCCATGAGCGTCGTCTTGCCGTAGCCGGGCGGCGACACGAGCAGCAGCAGGCCCTGCGAGTCGGTGCGCCGGTCGGCGTCGGCGGTGCCGATCTGCTTGGCGAGGCTGTCGCCGATCAGTGGCAGGTACACCTCGTCCAGGAGGCGGTTGCGGACGAACGCCGACATGACGCGCGGACGGTGGTCGTCCAGCCGCAGCCGGGCGCGCTCGGCGGTGACGAGTGCGGTGCGCAGACGCTGGTAGGCGCGGAACCCGGGAACGGCGGTGGTGCGGAACTCGGCCGTGCGGGCGAGGAGTTCGTCGAGGCGGACGGTGAGCCGGCCCCGGGTGACGCGCGGATGGGTGCCGAGCAGGCCGTCCACGGTCGCGGTGAGCGGCGCGTCGCACTCGTACCGGGCGAGCACCGGCTCCGGGCAGAGCTCCACGGCGACGGCCTCCGCCAGATCGCCCGCGTCGACCTCCGTACCGCTCGCGGAGGCGTACGGGGCGAGCCAGCCCTCGACCAGCTGGCGCCGGGCGGGGAGGTCGTCGTGGAGGGCGTCGAGGTCCTCGTCGTACGCCGAAGAACCCGTCGTACGGCGGAACTTGTCCAGGAAGGTGCGGACGGTGGCACTCGTCACGAATCCGGCGGGACCGCTGGTCAGCTCCTCGAAGAGGTACGCGGCGACCGCCCGCGCACCGTCGGCCCCGGACGCCCCGCCCCCGCATCCGCCGGCCCGGACGGCGTCCGCCCATTCCTCCTGGAGGGCCCCGATGGCCGGGGCGAGACCGAAGGTCTCACGGGCACGGGCCAGCGAGCGGGCCCGCCGGGTCCAGGAGGTGCGCCGGGTCTCGTCCGTGCCGTACGCCCAGAACAGCTGCGCCGCCGCCCGTACGGCGGGCGGGCAGCGCAGCAGCCCGGCCCCGGCGTGCAGGCCGAGCAGGGTGGTGAGGATCGCGGTGGCGTCCTCGTCGTGGACCCCGCGCTGGTAGCCCTCGTCGTACGCGGACGCCGCCGACTCCCGTACCAGAGAGGCCAGTTCGTCGGCGTTCAGGGCGGTGAGGGCATCGGTTCCGTGCTCGTCCAGGAGCCGGGCGGCCAGGTGCTCGGCGCGGTAGACGTGCGGGGACTCGGAGGGCAGCGTCCGGTCCCAGTACGGGCGGCTCGCCTCGAACTCCGGGTCGGTGACCGGCGCCCGGTAGTCCGTGCCGGTGAGGGCGAACGCGAGCCGGTCCCCGTGCGGGACGAGCGTCAGGTCGAAGGGCTGGGTGTTCACCGCGAACCGGTGCCGGCCGAGGCGGATCGTGGCGCCGCCGTCCGCGTACAGCTCGCCGCGGTCGCGCAGGGCCCGCCCGGCCTCCTGGCGGGCCGCCAGCAGCTGCCCGTCCAGTTCCTCGGCGCGCACCGGGTCGCCGAGCTCCCGCAGCTCGTCGGCGGTGCGGCGGACCTTGGCGACCATCGGGTCGGAGGCGAAGTACGTGTGGACGGCGTCCGGGTCGGGCAGGGCGGCCAGCCGCCGGGAGACCGTCTCCAGGACCCGGGCCGCCGAATCCGCCAGCCGCTCCGCCCGCCGGGCGCGGGCGTCCTGCAACGTCTGCTTGCGGGCCGAGAACGCCTCGTACACCTCCGTCCGCCGCTCGGCCAGCTCGGCGAGGAAGTCGTCGAACTCCGCGAACCGCGACTCCAGGTTCTCCAACTGGAGCAGCAGCCGCGTGAGTTGATCGTCGCAGGCGTCCGGGGTGTCCGCCGCGGCCAGGGCCCCCGTGACGGCCTGCCCGAGCAGCGCGAACTCTGCCGCGAACTCGGCGCGGCCCTCGTGGTCCAGGAGCTCGCGGCGGCGCGCGTCGAGCGTGGCGCGGGCCCGGTTGACCCCGCCGAGCACCTCGGCGATCCGCTCCAGGATCGACGTACGGACCGTCGCGTCACCGATGTCGAGCCCGGCGACGACCTCGGTGACGGTGCTCAGCCCCTCCGTCATCTCCGTCAGCCGGTCGCCGAGCGCCGAGGCGTCCACGACCGCGGTGAGTGCGGACGCCTCCGCGGTGAGGCGGTCGATGTCCTCGTGGTAGCCGGCGAACGCGTCGTCCCGGCCGAGGAACGCGACGGCACGCTGGGCGGCCGATTCGATGTCGTCGGCCGTGGCGGCGGTGAGTTCGGCGATCCGCTCGGTGTCCGCGTACCGCATCTCGGCCAGTGTCGCCAGCCGGCCGTGGGCGCGGCGCAGCTCGGTGAGCCGGTCGACCCAGGCGGCGGCCGAGCGCGGGGCCTCGCCCCGGATGCGGCGGACGAGCACGGTGAGCCGGTCGGCCGTCCCGGCCAGCGCTTCGGCGGCCTGCCGGGTCAGCTCCCGCACCGTCTCGAACTCGCCGAGGACCTGCTGCGCGGTGTCGCGCAGTTCCGCCAACGGGGCGGCCAGCTCACCCAGTTCGGGGTCGGTCAGCCAGTGGTAGCGGTCGGTGGCGCGGGTGCAGTCCGCGACCAGCCGCGCGTACACGGCGGCGGTCGGCGTCGTCTCGGCGGCGCTGTGCGCGAGCGCGAGGCAGTCGGAGATGCCGCGCACCAGATCGGCGTTGCCGACCCGGGCGAGCGGGCCGGTCCCGGCGGGGCGGGACGCGGCGTGGGTGTCGGAGACGTACGGGGTGTGCCAGCGCTGCAACGGGTGGATCCGGGCCGGTTCGCCGCCCGTCGCGGTGTCCCGCAGCAGGACGAGCGTGCCGTCGTCGAGCAGGGCGTGGCCGCGGCCCTGGAGGGGAGTGGCGACCTCCTGCCGGATCAGGTTGTAGGGCAGGAGCAGGCCGCGGCCGTCGTCGGGGGAGCGGAAGACGTAGAGGACGTCCTCGCCGTTCGGGGAGCGGACCGCGCCCTCGAAGACCGGGCGGGTGAGCGGCTCCGCGATGTCGAAGGTCTTGGTGGTGCCGGTGGTGAGGTAGTAGCCGCCGGGGAAGATGATCCCCTGGTCCTCCGGGAGCCGGTGACAGGCGGGCCCGATGAGGTCCAGGCGCAGGACCGTGCCGAGCAGGGTGTTGTGGACCAGATACCGCCAGGACTCCTCGTTGTACGGGCGGACGCGGAGCAGGACCAGCGGGCCGATCACGGCGTGCTCGACATCCGCGTCGGCGAGGGACTGGAGCGGCTCGGTGACCGGCTCCTCGTAGATCCCGTCGGGGGTGTCGGTGTCGTTGACCGCCTTGACGGTGAGGGTGCCGCCCAGCGTGTCGACGAAGAGGACGGCGCCCGTGCCGTCCCCGTCCCCGCCCACGGCGATGTGCGGGTGCCGGCCCAGGACGTGGGACTCGCGGCCCGCGACGGTCCAGGTGAAGTCGTGCGACGGCGGGAAGACGTGGTCGCGGTCGCCGCGCGCGTCGAGGAACGCCCCGGGCGAACCGTCCGGGGCGAGCGCCCAGCGCAGCACCCGGATGCCGTCGGCGCTCTCCCCGGTACGGAAGACGGCGAGCAGCTTGCCGTCCACGCGGCGCAGCCGCAGGAGGCGGGCGTCGCGGTAGTAGCGGTGCAGGGCGGCGAACTCGCGGACGAAGGCCTCGTCGTCGAGCAGACCACCCCCGCCCGGCGGCGCCTCGTCCAACGCCGGGCCGTACAGGGCGAGTACGTCGCGCACCTCGACGGCCTCCGCCGCCCCCGGGCCCCGCTCGAAGCCGAACAGCAGCCGGCCGCCGACGGCCACCAGGTCGCGGGCCACGGAGGCCCGCTCGGTACGGATCTGCTCGGTACCGGTCAGCCGGAGCTCGGTCGACCCGAACTCCTCGGTGCGCCGCGCGTTGAGCGCCTCGGCGCGGCTCGCGAGGTCGGCGGCCCGGTCGTTCAGCCGGCGGCGCAGCACGTCGTACGTCCCCGCGTCCACGGGGCCGCCGGCGGGCGGTGCGGTCGTGGTGTCGGTGTCCATACGTGCGGCTCTCCCTACGAGATGTGTGGTGCGGGGTGGATGCGGCCGGGCGGGCCCGCCCGGCGCCCGAGGACGAAGCGTCGGCCGGACGGGCCCGATCCGCCCGGCCTGCACGGAGGTTTCGGGCCCGCCCGGCGATCGGTGTCCGAGGACGAAGCGTCGGCCGGACGGGCCCGATCCACCCGGCCTGCACGGAGATCAGGCCCGTCCGGCGATCGGCGTCCGCCCTACGCGACCGGCGACCCGTTTCGCGCGGCGGGTACGTCGGACGCGCCCGCCCCGGTCACCGCGGACACCGGAACGTCCGCCAGCCCCAGCTCCCGCGCCGCGGCCAGCAGCTGCTGCACCTGACCCGGCGCGACACCGGCTCCGGGCGCCCGCATCATCCGCATCAGCAGCGCCGACACCGTCAGGTTCTGCACGTCGCCCGTCGACACCGAGCCCAGCACCCGCGTCAGGTCGTCCGTGAACGACGACGTGCCGTTCAGCCACGGTCCCGCGAGCGCCTTCGCCGTGTCCGAGTTCTCGACGAACCCGTCGAAGCTCTTGCCCATCGAGACGGCCGAGACGAGCCGGTCGAAGAAGACCGACTCCCCGCCGACGATGTCGATGTCGGCGTTCTCCAGCCCCGTGGCCAGCACCGTCGCCTGCGCCTCGGCGACCTGCCGCTGCACATCGAGCCCGGCCAGCCGGATCTCCTTCTCCGCGGCGAGCCGCAGCCGGTACTCCTCGTGCCCGCGCGACGCGTCGTCCAGCGCCGCCATCGCGGCGGCCTTCTCGGTGAGTCCGGCCGCCTCGGCCTTCAGCTTCTCGCCGATCATCGCCGCGTCGGCCGTCGCCTGGGCCTGCGTGCCCTCCGCCGCCGCGAGCGCCTTCAGCCTGGAACCCTCCGCCTCGGCCTTGAGGCGGGCGGACGTGGCCTCGGCCTCGGCGAGACCGGCCTTCTCGATGACATCGGCCTCCGCTTCACGCACCTGGATCTCGGCGAGTCCGGGCGCCGCGGACTCCGCCTGGATGCCCTCGGCCAGTCGCAGCTTCGCCTGGGCGTCCAGGTCCGCGGTCTTCAGCCGGGCCTCGGCGAGCGTCAGCTGCTCGGCGGCCAGGTGGGTGGCCGCCGCCTCGGCGGCCTCCGCGGCCTTGATGTCCTTGACCAGCTTCTCCTGCGCCTCCGCCTCGGCGGCGATGATGACCGACCTGCGGGTGCGCTCCGACTCCTCGACGGCGCGCAGCGTCTTGATGGACTCCTCCTGCTCCGCGACCGTACGGTCCACGGCGATCCGCTCCCGGATCACATCGGCGACCTCGCGGCGCTCGGCCTCGACCTCCTTCGTCGCGGCGATCCGGTCGAGTTCGGTCTGCCGCTCGCGCCCGATGACCTCGATCAGCCGGTCCTTCTCGATGCGCTCGTTCTCCACGGCGATGACCCGCTCGCGGTTCTTCTGCGCGACGGCGATCTCCCGGGCCTGGTTCTCGCGCTGGATGCCGAGCTGCTCCTCGGTGCGGATGAACGCGGCCTGGGCGCCGAGCCGTTCCTCCTCCTGGACCCGGGCGGTCGCGGCCTCCTCGCGGGCCCGCAGCGTCTCGACCTCGCGGCGCTGCTTGATCTCGGCCTCGGCCTGCCGGCGCTCCAGCTCCAGGATGGTCTCCCGGGCGTCGACGTTCTGCCGGGTGATCTCCTTCTGCTCGGTGCGCTGGTACTCGTTGGTGCGGACGTGCTCGATCGCGGTCAGTTCGGTGATCTTGCGGATGCCCTGCGCGTCGAGGATGTTGGCGCCGTCGAGCTGCGCCATGGGGGTCTGCTCCAGGAAGTCGATCGCGGCGTCGTCGAGGTGGTAACCGTTCAGGTCCGTGCCGATGACCCGGATGATGCGGTCCCGGAACTCCTCGCGCTTGGTGTACAGGTCGACGAAGTCGAGCTGCTTGCCGACGGTCTTGAGCGCCTCGGCGAACTTCGCGGCGAAGAACTCCTGGATCGCCACCTTGTCGCTGGCCCGCTCCGTGCCGATGGACTGGGCGACCTTGATGACGTCCTCGACGGTCTTGTTGACCCGCACGAAGAAGTTGATGTGGATGTCGGCGCGGATGTTGTCCTGGCAGATCAGACCCTCGCGCCCGGTGCGGCGGATCTCGATGGTCTTCACCGAGATGTCCATGTACTCGGCCTTGTGCAGCACCGGCAGGACGACAGCCCCGGTGAAGGTGACATCGACCTTCTTGGTCTTGGAGATGATCAGCGCCTTGCCCTGTTCCACCTTGCGGAAGAGCCGGCTGATGACGAGGAGCAGGGCGACGGCGATGAGCAGGACAACGGCTACGAGCACACCGAAGCCCAGGGAGATGGCATCCATGGCAGTCCTTGGCAGCTGGTGAGAAAAGTGGAGAAGAGGTGGGCGGGGCCGCTCGGACGGTTCCCGCGGGGCGGTGCCGGTGCCGCGGTGCCGGTGCGGCTGCGGCGGCGGGCGGGGGTCAGCCGGAACGCGGTGGTCCCGGGTCCAGCGCCCTGTCGTACGGCGAGACCCAGAAGAACTCGCCCTCGTCGTCGTACGCGTACAGGAGCGCCGCACTGCCCGAGGTGAGCACCGTGCCGCCCGAGGCGTGCATCGTGCCGCCCGACGTGCGCACCGTGCCGCGCGTGCCGTCCGTCCCGCCCGTGTCGTCCGCGGCGCCCGCCGGGGCGAGCAGCCGGACCTGGACGATCGCGGTGGAACCGTCGGCCGCCGCGACCTCGGCCTGGCCGAAGTCGGAGCTGACGGAGCCGGTACGGATCGTGCAGACCCGGCCGAGAAAGTCCTGCCGCGACGGAGGAGGCACCTCCGGGAAGCGCCGGCGCACCAGGCGCACCAGCACCCGCATCACGACCCAGGCGATCAGCAGCGCCCCGGCGAGCACGGCACAGGCGAGCCCGGCGCGGATGGGGCCGGTGGCGCCGCTGCGGTGCAGCAGGACCGTACCGGCCAGGCTCGTGAACCAGCCGACGACGACCATCACGGACACCGTGACGGTGACCGGCACTCCGCCCATCCCGGCCGGAACGGTGCCGAGGTCCCCGTCGAAGGAATGGTGATCGGCCGCACCGACCAGTACGAGAAGCCAGAAGAAGACGACCACGACCAGCGCGGCGCCGAACAGGACGGCCGGAAAGGCGGTTCCCGCGCTCAGGAACTCCTGCATCGGCCCACCCCCTGTCTGTTCTTGCGGGCGGCCCGGTGGCGGGTGACCGCGGTGCCGCGGTGCCGCGCATGCGCGGCACCGCAGCAGCCGGGTCTTCCCCCGTATCCCCCGTGTCCCCCGAGTTCCCCCGTTTGGTGCTGACCGGATCGTGTCACTCGGAGCCGTTCATCGCACTGCCGGAATCCGGCAATCTTTACTGGTCCTTGATGCCGGGCACCGGCACCGGCCCGTATGCGTTGGGTGAGTGTCAATGTCGCGTCAGGATGTGAGGAGTTCGTGTGCCGGAGCCGGAGATTCCCGACAAATATCTGGAGGGCTATGCCCGCATTCTGGCCGATGTCGTCGCCACCGGCCGCAGGCTGACCCGGGACGAACTGGAGGCCCGCCGCCTCCTGGGCCGGGAGGCCGCCGAGGCCGGATTCCAGCTGCGCGCCCTGGTCGGCCATCATCTCGCGGCGACCCGCACCGGCTGGCCGCGCACCGCCTCCACCGATACCGCCGCCACCGAGGCCGTGCTGGCCGCGGTCGAGCAGGCCGTCGACGCCTTCGCCGAGGGCTTCGAGCGGGCCCAGCGGCTGACCGTGCGGCGCGAGGAGGCGGCCCGCCGCGAGTTCATCGACGACCTGCTGTACGGACGCAGTGACCTGGGCCGGCTCGCCGAGCGGGCCACCCGGTTCGGGCTGCGGCTCTCGCGCGCCCACGCGGTCGCGGTGGCGACGGGCCCTCAGGCGTACACGGAGACCGACTCCGTACCGCGTACGGTCGAGGCGGCGCTGCTCGCGCGTTTCGGCGGCCGGAAGATCCTGATCACGACGAAGGACGGGCGGCTGGTCTGCATCGCCCCCGGCAGCCAGCCCGATGTCCTGCGGTATTTCGCCAAGCAGTCGCACGCGGCGACGGACGGCGGCCGGGTCGCGGTCGGCCGCCCGCACCGGGGCCCCGGCGGCGTGGTCCACTCCTACGACGAGGCGCTCGAAGCGCTCGATCTCGCCGAACGGATGGATCTGGACGAGCCGGTGCTGTACGCCTCCGACCTGCTGGTCTATCCGGTGCTGACCCGGGACCGGCAGGCGATGGCCGATCTGGTGCGCAGTCAGCTGGGCCCGCTCCAGCAGGCCCGCGGCGGCGCCGAACCCCTTCTGCGGACGCTCACCGCCTACTTCGACGCGGGCTGTGTCTCCGCCGAGACGGCGCGCCGGCTGTCGCTGAGCGTGCGGGCGCTGACCTACCGGCTGGAGCGGATCCATCAGCTGACCGGTTCCGACCCGTCCGACCCGATGCACCGCTACACGTTGCAGACGGCGGTCATCGGCGCCCGGCTGCTGGACTGGCCGGCCAAGGAGCTGTGACGTGGGGCGCCGCGCGGCCGGGGGAGGGTGAAGAGCGGCCCGTCCGGACCTCCTGAGCCCGTCCGGACCTCCTGAGCCCGTCCGGACCTCCTGGGCCCGGCCCGACCCGACCTCCTCAGCCCGACCGGGCCGGGCCGACCGGGCCGGCCCAGGAGGTCCCGGTCCCGCAAAGAAAGTGGCCGGAGGCGCGCATCGGGGGAGTAGCGCGCCTCCGGCCTGCCGGACGCGGACGGGTGGTCAGCCGGTCCGCGGTCATTCCGGCGGTCTGGGGGCGGGGCCGGACCGGTGGGCCGGTCCGCCGGGCAGGGAGACCTACAGGTCGAACTCGTGCGGCGGCAGGTCGAGCGCGAAGCACGCCTCCCGCACGACGGCCTGTTCCGACTTGTCGAAGTCGCCGTCGGCGCCGCCGATCACGATGCCGATCTGGATGACGGCACGCGCCTCGGCGGGCTTCTTCTTCGCCTTGCCGATCTCCTGGAGCACGCTGACCTTGCCGAAGGCGAAGTCGGCGGTGAGCTTGTTCACGTAGTCGTTGAAGCGGCGCTGCAGGTCGTCCGCCGGGAAGTTCTGCAGAACCTCGTTGGCGGCGATCAGCGAGGCGACACGCTGGCGTTCGGACGGGTCGACGGAACCGTCGGCAGCGGCGACCAGGGCGCACATGGCCATGCTCGCGTCACGGAACGCCCCGCTCTTCAGGTCGTTCTTCTTCGCTTCCAGCTGCGACTGCATCGACGAAGCGGATTCCTTGATCCGATCCCACAGTGCCATGTCGTCGTCTCCATACGTTGCGTTGCGTTGTGTTGCCGGAACGGAAGCCAACTCTACAGACGTGTAGAAGTTAGCGGGGCGGGTGCCCGCTGTGTCCCGGAAACGGCAGTAAGTAGGATGCTGCGATGCCGCGGCCGACGCGGTATCGCAGAAGGGCGGACCCAGATGGACTCGGCCAGGCCCGGCCACCCACCGGACAACGAGCCGCCCCGCGCAGAAGTGCCCGCCCCGGTGGGCCCCGGCGCCGTACGCCCCGATCCCGTACGCCCCGATCCCGTACGCCCCGATCCCGTACGCCCCGATCCCGTACGGCCCGACAGCCGGCGGCTCCGAAGGCGCGGGCAGGGCGAACTGGAGGCCCAGGTTCTCGCCGTACTGCACTCGGCGAACGGCCCCGCGACCGCAGGCTGGGTGCAGGAACACCTCGACGGCGACCTCGCGTACACCACCGTCATCACGATCCTCTCCCGCCTCTACGCGAAGAAAGCCGTGACGCGGTCCCGCGAGGGCCGCTCCTACACCTGGACGTCCGCCTCCGACGAGGCCGGCCTCGCGGCCCTGCGGATGCGCCGCGTACTGGACGGTGAACGGGACCGGGACGCCGTGCTCGCCCACTTCATCTCGGCCCTGTCCCCCGGCGACGAGGAACGGCTGCGCGCGCTCCTCGCGCGGGCGGCGACCCCGGACGATCCGGACGGCCTGGATGACCCGGGCGAGCCCGGTGATTCCGGTGATTCCGGGGATCCGGGCAACTCCCCGGACACGGAAGGCCGATAGCGGTCCGATGGGTGTCTTCGTCTATCTGCCGCTCGTGCTGCCGCTGACCGCGCTGCCGATCGCGCGGCTGGCCGAACAGCATCTGCACCCGCGCAGCGCGACCCGGCTGCTTGCCGTCGTCGGCACGCTGCTCGCGCTGTGCAGCACTCTGTGCCTGGCCCTGCTGATGGTGGTCGGCACGGCCCAGCTCCCGGGCAATCCGCTGCCGGACAGCTGGTCGGACCCTCAGGTGCGGAACGCCGTGCCGTACGAGGTGAAGGCGGGCATCGTCGCCATCGGGGTGCTGGCGGCGGTGCTCGGGGCGTGCGGCTGGACGGTGTACCGCCATGTGCGGCTGCGTGTCCGGGCCGGCCGCGCCCTGTCCGCCGCCCCTTCCGTGATCTCGGGCGACGTCGCCGTGCTCCCGGACCCTGAACCGTACGCCTACGCGCTGCCCGGCAATCCGGGCCGGGTCGTCGTCTCGACCGCGATGGCCCAGTGCCTGGACGCCCGTGAGCGCCGGGCCCTGATCGCCCACGAGCGGGCGCATCTGGCCGCCCGTCACCACCGCTACCTGCTGGCCGCCCAGCTCGCGGCGCGCGCCAACCCGTTCCTGCTGCCGCTGCGTACGGCGGTGGCGTTCAGTACCGAACGGTGGGCGGACGAGGAGGCCGCGCGTGCGGTCGGCGACCGGCGGGTGGTGGCGGTCGCGGTCGGCAAGGCGGCGCTCTTCTCGCACCGCGCCCCGGACGCCTCGGTCGGCTTCGCGGCCTTCGCCGCCGGCGCTTCCGCGCCAGGCTCGGCGGCGGGCCCCATACCGCGCCGGGTGGCGGCGCTGCTCGCCCCGGTCCCCCCGACGCGGCTGTGGCCCCCGTCGTCCGCCCATGCCGCCCTGGCGGCGCTCGTCGCGGCGGCGGGCACGGCGGTCTCGGCCCTGTCGTCGCTCAACGCCGCGGTGACGCTGGTGCAGATCCTGCACGCGGCGACCCTGCTGTGAGCGGTACGGAGGGGACGGGCCCGCCCGGGCGCCGGTGACCGGGCGCGCGCTGTCCCCTCCGTACGGGCCCGCCGGGGCGGCCGGTGGCCGGGCGCGCTCGCGCGCGGCCACCACGCGGCGCCACCGCGGCCGGGCTCAGTCGGCGGAGGAGGCGAACTCCTCCTGAGCGACGGGTACCGGACGGCTCGCGGGAACGCCGCCGCCCGCCGTCTTGCCGCCTGCCGTCCCCCCGCCGCCGTCCCGGCCCCGCCACGCCTGGATCCTGGCCACGGCCGGCTGGGTCCAGCGGGCGGTGAGCGGTCCGACGATGACGAGGATGAGGACGTACGCGGTGGCGATGGGCCCGATACGGGGCTCGGTCGCCACGGCCAGACCGGCGATGACGATGGAGAACTCACCGCGGGCGACGAGCGTTCCGCCGGCCCGCCACCGTCCGCGCGAACCGATTCCGGCCCGACGGGCCGCGTACCACCCGGTGCCGATCTTGGTGAGCACGGTGACGACGGCCAGCAGGGCCGCCGGGAGCAGCACCGGCGGGATCTCGGCCGGATCGGTGGAGAGCCCGAAGAACACGAAGAAGACGGCGGCGAACAGATCCCGCAGCGGCGTCAGCAGCTTGCGCGCCCCCTCGGCGACCTCGCCCGAGAGCGCGATCCCGACCAGGAACGCCCCGACGGCCGCGGAGACCTGCAACTCCTGTGCCACACCGGCCACCAGGACGGTCAGCCCGAGCACCACCAGGAGCAGCATCTCCGGGTTGTCGGAGGACACGGCCCGGCTGATCAGCCGCCCGTGCCGCAGCGCCAGATAGAGCACGAACCCGACGGTGCCGAGCGCGATGAGCAGCGCGATGCTGCCCCCGGCGAGTCCCACACCCGCGAGCATCGCGGTGAGCAGCGGCAGATACACGGCCATCGACAGGTCCTCGATGACCAGGACACCGAGGATGACGGGCGTCTCCCGGTTGCCCAGCCGCCCCAGGTCGGTGAGCACCTTCGCGATCACCCCGGACGAGGAGATCCAGGTGACCCCGGCCAGTGCGACGGCCCCCACGGGACCCCACCCGAGCAGCAGCGCGGCCACCGCCCCCGGGGTCGCGTTGAGTACGAAGTCCACGGCGCCGGACGGGTATTGCGTCTTGAGACTGGTCACCAGCTCCGAGGCGCTGTACTCCAGGCCGAGCAGGAGCAGCAGGAGAATGACCCCGATCTCGGCGCCGACGGCGGTGAATTCCTCACTGGCCCCGAGCGGCAGCAGCCCGCCGTCCCCGAACGCGAGGCCCGCCAGCAGGTACAGCGGGATCGGCGAGAGACCTATTCGCCCGGCGAACCGTCCGATGATTCCGAGGCCCAGAATGACGGAGCCGAGCTCCACCAGCAGTGCGGTCGTGTCGTGCACGGTCAGCCCTCCGCAATGATCTCGGAGAGCGTGTCGACGCCCTCCCTCGTACCGACGACGACGAGCGTGTCCCCGATGGCCAGCCGGAAGTCCGGTCCGGGTGACGGATGCGCGCTGTGGGTCCGCAGCACGGCCACGATCGAGGCCCCCGTCCGCGTCCGCGCCTTCGTGTCCCCGAGCAGCCGGCCGCCGTACGGGGAGCGCGTCCCGAGCGGAATGTGCTCGGTGACGAGATCGATGCCGTCGGTCCGGACGGCGTCGATGGGCGCGGCGTCGATGAGGTGGGCGAGACCGGTGGCCTCCTGCGGTGTCAGGGGTACCGAGAGGCGGCACGAATCGGGATCGTCCTGGTCGTAGAAGCCGATGAACCGCCGCCCGTCGTGGTGGACGACGACGGAGATGTGCTGGCCCGACTCGGTCGTGTAGTCGTACTGCACACCGACTCCGGGCAGCGTGGTGCGGTGGGTTCCCATGGCTTCCTCCCGAGGTGTGCGGCGGTGCGGCGACGCACTTGGTGATCTCTTTAGCTGCTCATTACCTTATCCGGAGGCTCCCGCCGCCTGCGGGGCGCGGGGCTGCCGGATTCGCATCCGGCATGCTTCATGCGTGAGCGATGAGTTCGGGCGGCGGATCAGGTCTGCCCGGTATGGCGCGAATCGTCGCTGACCTCTCGATCTCTCCGGAGAGCTACCTTCGGTGCCACTCATGCCGCCATCCCGGCCTCCCCCACCGGGGCCCACTCCGCCTCCAGGCTGCCCGCGCGACCGCTCGTCGTTCTGACCGCCAACCGGGCCGACGACATCTACCGGCACCGGTTCACGGCTGCCCATGAACTGGGCCACCTTGTGCTTCACGGCGATGCCACCGGTGACAGCCG
This sequence comes from Streptomyces sp. NPDC087845, assembly GCF_044742755.1. Classification (NCBI taxonomy): domain Bacteria; kingdom Bacillati; phylum Actinomycetota; class Actinomycetes; order Kitasatosporales; family Streptomycetaceae; genus Streptomyces; species Streptomyces sp. NPDC087845. The sequence continues at coordinate 282,185 of NZ_JBIUVC010000002.1, read as the reverse complement.
CCAGGAAAAGGAGGCCGACGCCTTCGCTGCTCGGACAAGCCTTCGACCTGGCTGCCAAGGAAGCGGGCCTCTCGGTTCCCCAACCGGCACATGAACTGGCCTGGACAGGCGCGAGGGTGCGGGACTTGCTGGGCGTCCAGGAACAGAGGCCGGTGCTCCGCCCGGTCCAGTAGCGGTCGCCACTCGGCCTCGGGAGCCGCGGGCGAGGTTCTGCTGCCCGGCACTCCGCCGCGGCCCTCCAGCATGAGAACGCTGCTATGCCGGCAGCGCATGGGCACGCCGCCAGGGCCGACACATCTCGGTGCCGGCCCCGGTGGTGTGTTGATGTGCTCGAAGGCTCAGAGCGTTGCCTCGCATCCGAGGCTTCCGGTACTGATGGCGCCCCGCAGGACGCGGGCGATCTCCTCGGGCTTGAGGTCGATGCCGTCGAGCCCCTCCACGGTCAGAGGCATCTCCTCCAGCGCGTATTCGCCCCGGCCCTCGGCGCTGAACTCGGGACCGGTGCGGTCGTCGAAGGACCAGGTCGCGATGCGGGCGAGGTAGAAGAGCTGACGCTCGTCGTCGGACTCCATCGTGTGGAGGAGGCGGATGATGTCGGCCTTGCCCGCGATCTCCTCGTGGATCTCGCGGTGGAGGGCGGCCTCCCGGGACTCGTCGCTGGCTTCAACGCCGCCGCCGGGCAGTACCCAGTACGCGGGGATGTCGGGCTTGGTGCGGCGAATGACCAGCATCGTGTCGTCAGCGGTGACGAGGACGGCGCGGACTCGTTCGATCATGTCGGTCTGTCTCCTTGCTTGTTGGCGGTCTCAGTGCAGCAGCCAGCCGCCGTCGACGTGGACGGATTGCCCAGTGATGAACGAGGCGGAGGGGCCCACGAGGAACGTCACCAGGGCCGCGACGTCTTCGGGCCGGCCACGGCGAGGGACGCACTGGCGTTTGATCTGGTCCTCCGGGCGCGCACGGTGCTGGGCGGGGATCGCGTTCTCGGCCTCGACCTGGATGGCGCCGGGCATGACCGTGTTGACGCAGATCCCGTACGGGCCCAGTTCGCGGGCGAGGGAGCGGGTCAGGCCCAGCAGCCCGGCCTTCGCGGTGCTGTACGCGACGAGGTTCGTCCGGCCGGCGCGGGCGTTGACGCTGCCGATGTTCACGATCCGGCCCCACCGGCGTTCGACCATGCCGGGGGTCACCGCGTGGCAGGTGCGGTAGTGGGAGGTGAGGTTCACGTCGAGGGAGTAGTTCCAGGCGGCCTCGTCCGTGTCCCGCCAGGGGACGCGGGGGTAGGAGCCGGCGTTGTTCACCAGGATGTCGATGGGGCCGATCTCGGCGCGGACGAGGTCGACCATGGTCTGGACGGTGCCGGGGTCGGTCAGGTCGGCGTTCGCTTGGATGCCGGGGCTGCCGTCGCGCTCGAGGGCTGCGAGGAGGATGTGGGCGTCGGAGTCCTGGCCGAGGTGGTTGACCGCGACGGTCGCGCCGGCGGTGGCGAGTGCCCGTCCGATCTCGGCACCGATGCCGGTGGCCCCGCCGGTGACGAGGGCGTTGCGGCCCTGGAGCGGGCGGGCAAGGAGAGGGGTCTCAAGCAGGGGCAGGGACATCGCTGGTCCGTTCGCCAGAGTGGGGGTGAGGGGCCGGTGTGGTGGTGAAGAAGGTGTCGGTCGTCGTGAGCGGGTCCTGGCTCTCGGCGAGCTTGATCAGTACGAGCAGAAGGTCGTGTCCGGTCAGCCGGGAGGCAGGGATGACTCCGAGGATGCGCAGGGCGAGGAAGGCGTGGATCTCCTTCAGGCCGCTGCCGTCCTCCCCCCAAAGACCTTCCAGGGCCCGTGCGATGGCCGCAGTGCGGCCGGGGCCGGTGTTCCAGGAGTACCGGACGTCGATATGCCGACTGCCCTGGTGCAGTTCCAGGTGCTCGATGTGCGGGCGGGTCAGGGGCGGCAAGGCGAGGCGGAGGGTGCGGGCGTACACGTCGGGCTGGTAGCGGGGGACGAGCCAGCCGCCCAGGGCCATCAGGTACCAGAGCAGGTTGGCGGCCTCGCCCGCCGCGGTGTTGCGGCCGGCGAATTCGAAGTCGAGCCAGCACAGCGGGTCGGCGATGTTGGGTTCCGTGGGGTCGCCCTGCGTCAGACCGGCCAGCCAGCTGCGGTCGGGGGCCAGGAAGTGGCGGAGGCTGTCGATGATGTCGGCGACGTTCAGCGTCAGCTGCCGGCCGTTGGCGGTGAGGGTGAAGTCGGCCAGCTCCCGGAGGGTGAGGGTCGTGTCGGTGTGGGGCAGGGCGATCGGCAGGTCACGGCGGAGGTACCAGCGGTCCAGCCGGCCGCCCGGGCGAATCCGGTCGAGGTACAGGTCCGGAACGCACTCAGCCAGCGGCACGCGCCTCCCGGACTCCTCGGCCGCCGCCCGCAGGTCGGCGCAGGCACCGGTCACGAGGCGGTCCAGGCGGGACAGCACGGCCGGGTCGCGGTCGGCGAGGGCGATCACGTCGCCCATCAGCAGCTCGCACCGGCCGGTGGCGAAGACGTCCTCGTAGGCGAGGAACTGCCTGTCCGGTAGCGAGGTCTGCCCGTGAAGGCCCGGAACCGCGATGCGGGAGGCCAGCTGCGTCCATCCCTTCACCTCGGCTTCGGCCTGCTCGCGGGTCGCCGCCGGCTTGTGGAAGGTACCCACTGCCGCCGGGACCCGCCGGGTGCTCGCGCTCACCGTGTCTCCCCGGGGAGGGTGTCCAGCCAGGTCTGGAGAACGAGACGTGCGAGCGCTTCGGCGGCGGGCCGCTCGGTACGGGCGGTGGTGACCGCGCTCGTGTCCTGCCGTTTGGCGTCGAGGAGGACGGTAAGGGCGTCGCTGTCGGAGGGGCACTCGATGCCGCTGAAGCGGAGCTGAATCTTCGCAAGCAGCGCGGTGACCTTGTAGAGGTCGCGGAGGTCGGGTGCTCCCTTGAGGAGCTGGCGGCGGATCTCGATGGCGGCCTGGATGCCATCGCGCAGGCTCACGGCGATGTCGGTGGCTGCGTCCGGGGTGGGCAGGGCCAAGCCGGGGGAGGACCACAGTGGGACCAGCGCCCCGCTGCCGATCAGCGCCAGGACGTGGAGGAGGCGGGAGGTCACGGCACCGGCCCGGCACTCGGCTCGGGTCAGTACGGTCAGACCGAGTTTGACCCCGCCGAGTTCGGCCTCCAGTTCCGCAAGGACCTGGCGCATCTCGTCGAGGGAGGAGGCGTCAGCCACGACCAGGACGTCGAGGTCGCTCCAGCCGTGCTGGTACTTGCCCCGGGCGCCACTGCCGGTGACGGCCAGCAAGTCGATCAGCGGACGCAGGCCGGTGGTGCGGTCGAGGAACTCGGCCAGGTAGGACTCCAGGTGTACGGGGAGTCCGAGCGCGTTGACCGGCATGGTGCTGGGCTGATGCTCCGGCCAGCGGCGGTCGAGCACGATGTGGTCCAGCCGGCGTTCCAGTTCCAGCCGCGGCCCGTCGTTACCAATGACCTCGTGGGCGATGGAGGCGATCTTGTCCGCGCCCCGTCCGCTCTTGACGATGTCGCGGTCGGCGACGTCCTGGGCCCCGGCGGTGCTCCGGCGTGCGCGGGTGGTCTCTGAGGCGTCCAGGTAGGCGATGGTGAGCTGGGATCCGAGCATCCGGGCGAGTTCGGCGGTCGAGTCGAAGTCGTGCAGCGACTCGATGCTGACGGAGTCGAGGAAGTGGTGCGCCTGGCAGTACCGGTCCAGCGCGTCCACGATCAGTTCGGCCTGCACGATCGGGCCCACTCGGTACGGATCGGGAATCACCGCCCGGCCGGCCGCGTCCTCGATGAGATACCCGACCTTGAGTCGGGCGTGGCCGTGGTGCGTACGCAGGTACTCGCCGGCCGTGCTCTTGCCGCTCTCCGACATGCCGCCCAGCGCGGTGACGTGTACGCCTGCCAGGGCCCGGCTGGGCACGTTCGGGTGCAGGGGCGCCAGGAGCCGGCGCACCTCGTCCTGGATGGTGATGGTCGGCCGGTCTCCGATACGGATCGACATCGGGAAGCGGCCCTCGGCGACGAGCCGGTTGATCTGCTCGTGCAGGTGGCGCTGGTAGGCCGCATAGGTATCGGTGACGGTCACCTCATGGGCCAGGCTTCGGCGGGCGCCTTCCGCAGGGTCGTCGCAGTGCAGGAGGACGAGGGCGTATTCGTCCTCCTCGGCGGCCCGCAGGTCGGCCTCGTACGGGGCCAGCAGGAGCCGAACCCTGTCCGCGGCGTGTGTGGTGCCCAGGTTCTCCCGTACGGCGACCGTCGCGGCCATGGTCGCCTCCAGCATGGGGATGCCCCGGTCCAGCAGGCGCACCGGCGCGGAGAAGGGGTGACGGGAGCGTTCCAGGTAGGAGGTGGCGAGAACATCGGCGACCTCCTCGACCGGGCCGGTCTCGAACCACCAGCGGGCCATGCCGTCGGCCTTGATGGTGGCCCAGCGCGGGTCGTAGCGATCGAGCGGGCCCGCTGAGGTCACGGCCGGGCCCATGCGCCAGGCGAGGATCCCGATCTGCTTGGTCTTCCCGGTGTTGTCGGGGCCGCTGAACGCGACCGACACGGGGAGGGGGTGCATGTCGCTGCTGTACTGGCTGAACATCGGTTTTCCCTTCGCTGGTGATGCGGAGCGTGTATGCCGACGAGGTGCCGTGGAGGACCTGCGACGAGAGGGCGGGGCCAGCCGGGGCCGGAGTGCCTAACCGGCGCCGTCGGCCAACGAAATGTCGTCGGCGCTGAGCGGCGGACTCGCCAACGGCATCTGGGCGGCCGGGTACTCGGCGTGGACCAGGAGCCCGACCATGGCGAATCCGGCAGTCGTGCCGAGCGCCCAGACCCAGCCCAGGGCCATCTCCAGCGGGTCGGTTAACGGAGAACGGCTCACCGGGCCCGCCCCTCGGACCGCGGAGTCCTGTGCCGCAACAGGCCCTCGGGAAGGCGGGATCGAGCGGGTCCGTGCGCTGTCAGCGGTCATCGCCACCGTCGGTTCCTCTCACGTGTCCGGGCAGGCGCCGACAGGCCCTGAACAGTGTCTGTTCGAGCCATTCGGAGATCTGCGGGGTGATGTTCAGTGAACGGCGGTCCGCCCTCCCAGGACAGGGGCCAGGATGTAGTCCTGCGTAATCCCGCGTAATCCAGGTGGGGAGGGTGACGAGGTGCCGAGGAACCCGGCCGTGGCGGAACTGATCAAGCAGGCATGCCAGGAACGGGGTTGGGGCCCTTCTGAGTTGGCACGCGCCCTCGGCCTGGCAGAAAGCGGCGATCCGCAGCGCCTGCAGCGCCAGCACGCACGGCGGTGGATCGAGGGCGAGCGCACTCCCGACCACTGGTGGCCTTACATCGCGCAGGTGCTGGGGCTGGACCCCGATGCGATCAACCTTCCGGAGCCCATGCCTGCGGCACTCCACGCAGATACCGTTGCATCAGTCCTGCACCTGGGAAGGAGCGACGTGGAACGTCGGGAGTTCATCCTCGCCTCCAGCGGATACGCGCTGTCCGCACTCGGCCTGCCCGACATGGACAGCATCACCCGCCGGACCAAGACCGCCCTTCCCGGAGCCGTCCGCGTCGGCCAGGGCGAGGTGGCCGCCGTACGCCACATGGTGAAGGCCCTCGGCGACTCGGCCTCCGAACTCGGTGGCGGCCATGCCCGCCACCTGGCCGTCCGCTACCTCACCCAGGACGTCGCGCCCTGGCTGGAGGGCCGCTTCACCGAGGCCACCGGCCGGGACCTGTTCGCCGCTACCTCTCAGCTCGTCCACCTCGCCGGCTGGATGGCCCAGGACGAAGGCGACACACCCGAACTGCGCGGGCTCGCCCAGCGCTACTACGCCCACTCCTTCCGCCTGGCCGCCGAAGCAGGCGACCCCGAACTCTCGGCGACCGCACTCCGCGGCCTCGCCGTGCAGTGCGTCGACCTCGGCTACCGGGCCGAAGCCGTCCAGCTCGGCGAAGCCTGCGTGGACTACGGCCGCCACCTCGACAACCCGCGCGCCGTGGCCTACTACGAAGCCACCCTCGCCAACGCCGCCGCCCAGGACGACGACCGCCGCATGGCCACCAAGCACCTGGCCATGTCCGAGGCGGCCATCGGCAGGCCGGCTGCCGCGGGCGGCGACTCCTGGGCAGCTCACTACTCCCCCGGCCGCTGGGCCCACGAATCCGGCATGATCCTCTCCCGCCTCGGAGACCTCGACGCCGCCGAAGAACACCTCCACCTCGCCCTCGACATCCACGGCCTCGACCGTCGCCGCACCCGCGCCATCGTCCTGGCCGACCTGGGCGGCGTGCGGCTGCGCCAAGGCGACGTGGACGGCGCCATGTCCACCTGGCGCGAGTTCCTCGACTGCGCCGACGGAATCCGCTCGGTGAAGGTCCAGGCCGCCCTCCAGGACATGCGCGTCCGCCTTCGGCGGTACCACGGCGTCCCGGAAGCCCAGGAGCTCCGCGAGCGGGCGGCCCGCATTTCGGTATAACGAAGCGTTCAGCAGTTGTGGCGCCGAGAAGCGTTTCGCCAGCCTGAAGACGCCCCCCGAGGACTAGGCCAGCCTCATAGGCCACGGCAAACTACTGTCCCTTCGCCTCGGCGACCTGACGTTCGTACTCGGCCTGGACCTTCTCCGACATGCGGCAGGCACGCAGCACTCGTCCGGCCGCCAGCGTGTCAGCAGACAGTTGTTCTTGCTGCGATTGCAGTGAATGCAGTGAATGCAGTGAATGCAGGCAAGCACCAGGTTCGCGACCTCATGCAGGCCACCGCGGCTCAGTGGACGAATGTGATCGACGTCGCCGGCCGTCGTGGTCCGGTCGCAGGGGAGCGGCCTATCCTGACGTTGGCCGGGGGCCGTGCCACTACGTGCCAGTAGCAGCGGTAACCAGCGGTCACCAGAGCGCCTGAACCAACTGAACTGCGCACCTCTCGGCAGGCGTTCTAGCAGGTCAGAGCCTTGTGTGCGGCCAAGTGCAGGGTGATTCCCAAGCTCAGAGCGCGAGCTCGATTCTCGTCACCCGCTCCACAGCAGAGCCCCAGGTCACAAACCTGGGGCTTCGTTGTCGTCCGGACCAATTCAGGCGCCGCGCGCCCACCTCCGCATCACCCGCCACCACATCACGTCATTCGGCGCCCGAGGTGCCGCGTCAGGAGGTCGGCAAAGCAGGGCAGGCCGGCCTTCGCGAGTCGGGCGATGGCATCAGCGATCGTGACTGGTGGGTGGCGCTTCTCTCCGGCAAGCCTGACCGGACGGTCGGTGGCTGTAAACCGGTAGATGAAGAACTTGGGGAGAACTACTCCCACCCATCCTCCGAAGAGTCCGAAGAGTGCGAAGAGTCCGAAACTTCCGACGTCGGGGAAGGTGAGCGGGTGTTGCTGTCGCTGCGGCACGCGAATCCGCAACTGCACCTCGGGGTTCGGGAGGCGCGGGGGCTGGCCGAGGTGGCTGCCGAGTGGATTCGGCGCGGCGTGAGTGCTGCGGATTCGCGCCGGGCGTTGACCAGTGAGCTGCCCAAGGACGGCGTACGGTCCGCTGTCGGGTTCCTGCGCCACCGGCTCGTCCAGAAGCTTCCGGCGCCGGTGGCTGCCCCGGCCCCACCCGTCATGCCTTCGCCCGTGCGGGAGCTCGTCGTCTGCGAGGGGGAGGGCGAGGAGCACGTTTTCCGTCCTGTCGGGGACGAGGCCCTGTGCGGGCCGTGTGCCCGTGAGGCGAACCGGGCCTTCTTGGCTGCCCGGCGAGCCGAGACGGAGAACGAACCCGATCCACTGCCGTGGCGGGAGCGGATCGCGGCGATCAACGAGAGCGAGCAGGGGCGGGGACGAGGGCAAGGAATAAAGCCGTCCGAGGTTCTCGCCGCCACGCGCGCTTCCGGCAGCGTCCGCGATACGGCGACAGGGTCGTAAGCTCGCGGTCACAGTCGTCAGGGACCGGCCGGGATGCCCATGGGCGACGACAGGCGGAAGGGGCACGCGATGGCGAACTTTCGGGATCTGAAGTTCCGGGCGGTCACGTCGTTCCAGCGGCATGTCGCCAACCCGCTCATCAGGCGGTCGCCGTTCCAGACCCTGCTGGAGACGACGGGCCGCACCTCCGGCCTCCCGCGCCGCACCCCGGTCGGCGGCCGGCGCGTGGGCCAGGCGTTCTGGCTGGTCTCGGAGTACGGCGAGAAGTCGCAGTACGTACGCAACATCCAGGCCGACCCCCGGGTCCGGGTCCGGATCGGGGGCCGGTGGCACACGGGCACCGCCCACCTGCTTCCCGAGGACGACGCCCGCGCCCGGCTCAAGGCGCTGCCGCGCTACAACAGCGCGGTGGTGCGGGCGCTGGGGACCGATCTGCTGACGGTGCGGGTGGACCTGGCGGACTGACGCCGGGGCGCCGGGGCGCCGGGTTCCACCGGTCCGGACGTGCGCGTGCCCGGCCGGTGCGGTGTGCTGCGGTGCCGGCCGGGCACGGGCGGGGTGCGGCCCGGATCAGTCGGTGATCTCGATCTTCCCGTTGGGGGCCGCGGCGGTGGCCGCGTCCGGGGCCCGGTCGGGCAGATCGGCCGAAGTCCCGGCGGCGGTGCCGCCCTTGAAGTTCTTCAGCAGGGCCGCCAGGTCGACTCCCGTGGCGGAGCTGAGGAGTTCCATGCCCTGGGCGACGTTGTCCGTGACCGTGCGCGACAACTGGCTCGCGCCGTCCGTGGAGATGACGGTCATCTTGTCGATGGCGCTCAGCGGCTCGGACGCCTTGGCGACGACGTTCGGCAGTACCTCGACCAGCATCTGGAGCACGGCCGCGTCGCCGTACCGGTCGAACGCGTCCGCCTTCTTCTGCATGGCCTCGGCCTCGGCCGCACCCTTGGCGGCGATGGCCGCGGCTTCCGCCTCGCCCTCGATGCGTACGGCGTCGGCGAGGGCCGAACGGTGCAGCTTCTCGCCCTGACCGGTGAGCCGGGAGCGCTCGGCGTCCGCCTCGGCCTCCTTGACCTGGGCGATCCGGCGGGCCTCGGCCTCCTGCTCGGCCCGGTAGCGGGCGGCGTCGGCGGGCTTGCGGACCTTGGTGTCGAGTTCGCGGTCGGTCAGCGCGGCCTGGCGCTGGGCGACCTTCTCCTGCTCCGCGAGGACTTCCTGCTGGCGGGCCGCCTCGGCGAGCGGGCCCGCCGCGTTGGCCTTGGCGGCGGCGGCTTCCGTCTCGGCCTTGATCTCGGCCTGCTTGAGGTAGAAGGTCCGCTCGGCGATGGCGATCTCCTCGGCGGCCTTGAGCCGGGCCTGCTCGGAGGCGCGCTTGGCGATCGCCTCGGCGATGTCCGCCTCCTGCTTGGCGCGGGCGGCCTCGGGGCGGCCGAGGTCTTCGAGGTAGGAGCCCTCGGTGGTGATGTCCTGGATCTGGAAGGCGTCCAGGATCAGGCCCTGCCCGGAGAGGCTGGCCTCGGCCTCCTCGGCGACCTGGCCGGCGAACGCGGCACGGTCCCGGATGATGTCCTCGACCGACATCCGGCCGACGATGGCGCGCAGCGCGCCGGAGAGCACTTCCTGGGTGAAGCCGACGATGCCGTCCTGCTGCTGGAGGAAGCGCTGGGCGGCGGCCCGGATCGCTTCCTCGCTGCCGCCGACCTTGACGATCGCGACGCCTTCGAGGTGGGACTTCACCCCGCGCAGGGTGACGGCTCCGCGCACGGCCACCGGGATGTGGCGGCTGGACAGGTCCAGGGTGAACTTCTGCTGGACGAACGGGACGACGAAGACGCCGCCGCCGACGACGACCTTCTGGCCGCTGTTGTCGATGCTGGTGCGGCCGGTCACCGGGTCGGTGGACTTCTTGCCGCGGCGGCCGGTGATGATGAACGCCTCGCTGGGCCCGGCGACCTTGTAGCGGGTGATGACGACGAGGGCGAGGAGTACGAGGAGTACGACGACTCCGACGACTGCGGTCACGACTGGGCTCATAAGGGGATCCCCCCTGCCTCCCTGCGGGGACGGCAGTTGTTTTCGGGCGGTGTATCGGCTCGGGCGGTGGTCAGCGCTCGACGGGGCGGACCGTGACCGAGGTGGTCGACAGCGTGGCCTCCACCCAGATCTCGGTGCCGCGTTCGACCGGCACCGGGCTCTTCGCCGCCAGCTTCACGGTCTGGCCCGCCATGCGCAGCAGGACCTCGCCGTAGCCGTCGGCCGGGATGGGGGTGACGACCGACCCGGACGTGCCGACGAGATCGTCGCCGCGCGGGGTCGCGCTGGTCTGGTCCCGCATCAGGGCCTGGCTGAACTTCCAGGTCAGCCAGGCCGCGACGGCTCCGGCGAGCACTCCGGCGGCGGCCGCGGCGACCGTGCCGGCACCGGTGGTGCCGAGCACGATCGCGCCGCCGAAGCCGAGCATCGAGAGGAATCCGGCGATGACGGGGAGGGAGAGGAGGCCGTCGAAGAGGCCGTCCAGGACGCCTCCGAAGAGACCTTCGAGGATGCCGTCGAAAATCAAGGACAGGGCGAGCAGGACGATTCCCGCAATGCCGAGACCGAGAAACAAGGTCATGCGGTCACCCTCCCCGAACAGGGTTCCCCCGAACAGGGTTCCCCGGATCACGTCTCCTCGGACGTCTCTCCCTCGAACATTTCTGTCGAACTGGCTGGATGATCCCATACATACCCGGCAGCAGATACTGCCGGGTTCCGGCAATCTTTACTCGGTTTTGATGCCGGACAATTGTTCGGCCAGGGTGTCCAGTGACTGGAACGTGGCTCCGAGCAGCGCGACATGCTTCCAGCGCAGTACGCCGTCCGGCCCGATGAGGAAGACCGCGCGGCGCACCCCGATCCCAGGCGCCGCGACACCGTACGCCCGCGCGGTCTCCCGTCCGGCGTCCGCGAGCAGCGGCATCCGCAGCCCGTGGGCGTGGGCGAACGACTCATGGCTGTCCACACCCTGTGGACTGATTCCCCAGACCTCGGCGTCCAGCTTGCCGAAGGTCTCCATGCCCGAGGAGTACGAGCAGAGCTGCTTGGTGCAGACGGCCGTGTTGTCGCCCGGGTAGAAGGCCAGGACCACGGCGCGGCCGCGTGCCGCGGAGAGGGTGTAGTCGCGGCGCTCGAACGTCTCGCCGGTGAGCACACCGCCCGGCAGCGTGAAATCCGGGACAGCCCGGCCGAGTTGTGGTGACGATCCCATGTCGGTTCCTCCGTGGTCCGGTGCCGCGGGCGCCTTCCGGCCCGTGCTCCGTACAGCATGCTCGTCAGGGGGCCGGTTACCGCACCAGGAGGTATGTATGACCGCACCAGGAGGTACGTATGACAGACCGCCGACCACCGTTCGCGGCCGTGCTCCTGCTGCACGGCGGCGTCGAAACGGGCCTGGGCCCGCCCCCGCCCGGCCCGCTGAACGTGCCCGCCATGCGGATGCGCCCGTTCGCGCGGGCCGTCTCCCGCGCCACGGGCGACGGCGCCGCGGGTGTTCTCGTACGCACCGTCCGCTACACCCGCCGCGGCTGGAACGGCCCCCGCGAGGACCCGCTCCACGACGCCGTCCGCGCCCTTGACACCCTGCTCCGCGAGGCCGGCGAGATCCCGGTGGTCCTGGTCGGCCACTCGATGGGCGCCCGTGCCGCCCTGCGCGCCGCCGGGCACCCGCTGGTGCGCGGGGTGGTGGGCCTCGCCCCGTGGTGTCCGGCCGACGACCCGGTCGTCCAGCTCGCCGCCCGCGACGTCGTCCTGCTGCACAGCACCCGCGACCGCATCACGGACCCCCGGGCGTCCCAGATCTTCACCGCCCGCGCCCGCCGGTCCGGTGCCCGCGCCTGCCTGGTCGCGATCCGGGGCAGCGACCACGCGATGCTCCGGCGCGCCGGGACCTGGCACGCGCTGACGGCCCGGATCACCACCGGCCTGCTCGGCCTGGGCCCGCTTCCCGAGGAGGTCGCGGCGGCCCTCCGGCTCCCGCCGGACGCCCCGGCGGCCCGTGGAACCCTCGACGTCGACCGGATGGGCCACATCCGGCCCGGGGACCGGCGCGGGCGCCCGCCCGGTCCGTGGTGCAGGGGCGGGGGAACGGGCGCACCCTGGTAGGGAGGTGATCGTCATGATGCACACAGCTGTCGGGTGGCATGTGGAGCTGGAATTCGAGGAGGACAGCCACCGCACCCGCGCGGCCGCACTGGTGCGGCTTCCGGACGGGTCCGAGGTGCGGGCCCACGGATATGCGAGCCGCCACCCCTCCGACACGGAACAGCCGAGGGTCGGCGAGGAGATCGCGGGAGCCAGAGCACTCAATGAGCTGGCGATGAAGATGCTGACGAAGGCGCACGACGAGATCGACGAGGCGTCCGGCCGGACGTCGCACCCGCTCGCCTGAGCCCTGATCGGGAGTCCCGGACGTTCCCGCGTCCGGGACCCGCGGGCTCTGCGCGGGCCGTGCCGGCGAAGGCCGGCGAAGGCCGTACGGAGGCTGGAGGTGGGCGGTGTCCGGGAGACGGGCGGTGTCCGGGGCTCCGGCGGCGTCCGGGAGACGGGCGGTGTCCGGGGCTCCGGCGGCGTCCGGGAGGTGGGCGGTGTCCGGGAGTCCAGCGGACGCGGGCGCGGACGCGGACGTGGACGTGGCGGGGTGCGGCTGCGGATGCGTGACGGGGGCGGGCGGCCGACGATGGAATGCCGGGCTGCGGGAGGTCCGTGCCCCCGCCCCAGGAGGTTGACGTGCCGGCCGATGCGTACACCCACAGCGTGGTGCCCTTCGACCCCGCGGCCGTGGTGGCCCTGGTCGACGGCACCATGGCGGGGGTGGGAGTGCTCGACACGGGGCTGCGCTATCTGTACGTCAACCCGGCCCTCGAACGGCTCAACGGCGTTCCGGCCGCCGAACACCTCGGACGCACCGTCGCCGAGGTCCTCCCGGGGGTCGACGCGGGCGAGGACATGATGCGGGCCGTGCTCGCCGACGGGAAGCCCCGCGAGATCACCTCCAGCGGCTACACCGCCGCCTCGGCGGGCCGGGTCCGGCGGTACTGGCACGGGGCGTACCACCGGCTGGAGGTCGACGGGCGGATCGTCGGCCTGGCCGGGATCGTGCTGGAGGTCATGGGCTCGGAACAGGGGCGGCACGAGCTGGAACAGGCCCGGCGGCACATGACGATGCTCGACGCCGCGGCCACCCGGATCGGCACCACGCTCGACATGGACACCACGTGCGCGGAACTCGTCGACCTCGTCGTTCCGGGGCTGGCGGACCTGGCCACGGTCGAGGTCTTCCCGCCCGACGTCGCCGCCCCGGTCCGCCCCGCACCCCCCGGGGTGCTGCGGCTGCGCAGGGCGGCGCTGACGGCGGTGGCCGGGCTGCGCGCCGAGCTGCCGGGGTTCGGGCTGACCGGTGAGTACGTCGACTACCAGGAGGGCGCGGCCGTACAGCGCTGCCTGGCGGCCAATCAGCCGGTCGTGGAGAACCACACCACCGACGAACAGCTCATGCGCTCCGCCCCCGCCCCCGAACGGGTAGCCGCCTACCGCGCCCTCGGGATGCACTCGGCGGTCATCGTGCCCGTCGGCGTACGCGGCCGTCCGCTCGGCATCCTCGGCCTGATCCGGGCGGGCGACTCACCCGTCTTCACGGACGACGACGTGGTGGTCGCCCGGGAGCTCGCCGGCCGGGCCGCCGTCGATCTCGACCACGCCCGCCGGTACGGCCACGAGCACACCATCGCCCTGGAACTCCAGCGCTCCCTGCTGTCCGAGCCGCGCCCGCCGCACCCGCACATCGAGATCGCCACCCGCTATCTGCCCGCCGACCGGAGCGTGATGGTCGGCGGCGACTGGTTCGACGTCATCCCGCTGCGGGACGGACGGCACCTGAACGCGATGGGCGATGTGATGGGCCACGGGGTGGAGGCGGCGGTCGCCATGAGCCACTACCGCTCGCTGCTGCGGATGTTCGCCGACGACGAGCTGCCGCCGCACCGCATCCTGGAGCGGCTGGACCGGATGGTCGAACGGTCCGGAACGGACCGGGCGGCGACCTGCCTGCTGGTCGTCGTCGACCGGTCGGGCACGGCGTGCGAGGTGGCGAGCGCCGGACATCTGCCGCCGGTGCTCATCGATCCCGGGAAGGCCGGGACCAGGGTGTACGACGAGGTACCCGTGGGCCCTCCCCTCGGTACCGGGTTCGGCGGGTACCGGACGGCATCGGTGGGGTTCGGGCCGGGCACCGTGCTGTTCCTGTACACCGACGGTCTGGTGGAGCGGCGCGGCGAGGACATCGACGTCTCGGTCGGCCGCCTCGGGGAACTGACGCTGCCCGCGAGCGGCAGCCTCGACCTTCTGCTCGACGAGGTGCTGAGGCGGTTCGGACCGGGTGCCGAGGACGACATAGCGGTACTGGCCTCGCGCACCCGGCCCCACCCGGGCGCCACCACCCCTCGGTCCGCCACCTCTTGATCCGGGCCGCCGCCGCGGCGAGCAGCCCCCCGCCGCCGGCGCCGGCCGCGCCCCGAACCGCGGCACCAGCCGGCCGGAGAGCGGCGCCTCAGCCCAGTTCCAGGCTGGTGATGCCGAACAGCCCGGAGTGGTCGACGTCCGGTGACGGGCCGGTGTACATCCGGGCGGTCTCGAACGACGGGGTGAGGCCCAGCTGTTCCGCGAGGCGCACCGCCGCCGGGTTGACGTCGGGTACGTCGATCGCCACCGCGGTCTCCGGGTCGCCGGCCGCGAGCGCGCCGACCAGGGCACCGGCCACCTCGGGCGAATCCGCGTACACCGGACCGATGCGGGACGACGTGCGGCAGGGACGCAGCACGGCGAGGCCGCACAGCTCCCCGTCGCGGACGGCGGCGAGCGAGGTGCGGGCAGGCCCGGCGATCCACGGCGCGAGGAAGCTGTCGCGGTCGGCGGGGAAGAAGCGGCGGTCGTAGTCGGCCAGCCGGTCGAAGGGGAGGGTGCGGGCGTTGACGAGGACGGCGCCGGGCGGGGCGGGCAGGCCGGTGGGCGGGCGGCCCTCGTAGCGCAGGGTCGTCCAGACGGAACGGAAGCCGGACTTGCGGTAGTTGGGCTGCTGGGCCACCACCCCGTCCAGCCCGATGTTGCGCCCCTCCAGCCGTGCCGTGCCGGCCCGCCAGAGGCGGCTGCCGTAGCCCTGTCCGCGCAGCTCGGGGCGGGTGAGGTAGAAGCCGAGGAACCCGTGGCCGGAGCCGTAGCGGACCACGGAGACGCAGGAGACCGGATCGCCGTCGAGCCGGCCGATCAGGAATCCGCGCGGGTCGGTGGCGAAGAAGGCGTGGCGGTCGGTCAGGCCGGGGTTCCAGCTCTCGGCGTGGGCCCATTCGGTCAGCATCGTGAGGTCGTCGGCGCTTGCGGTGGTGATCTCGAAGTTCGGCACGGGGCACCTGTACCCGTGGACGATCGGTTCGACGCCCGCGCCCGGCCGGCCCGCCCGCCGATCAGACGAACAGGAACGCGCCCGCGGTCGCGGCCCCCAGCGACGCACCGGCGACCGTCTGCGCCACCGAGTGGTACCCGAGCGCGACCCTCGACCAGCACACGGCGACGGTCATCGTGTACGCGAGCAGCCACCACGGCGAGTGGACCGCCGCGGCCAGCGCGACGACGGCGGAGGCCACCGCGGCGTCCACCGAGATCTTCCAGACGGTGTTGACGGCCAGGAGGATCACGGTCATCGCCCAGAGGGCGAGCATCGCCACGAGGATGCCGGTGGGGGCGTGGCCCAGGACCATCACCAGCGAACCGGCGCCGATGGAGCCGAGGATGACGAAGAAGATCGGGGCCCGCTTGGTGCGGTCGACGACATGGCGGTCGCCCCAGGTGCCGCGCCCGCGCTCCCATTCGATGTACCCGGCGGGAACGATCCCGGCGCACAGGGCGCCCAGCAAGCCCCAGAGGAGCCCGGTCCAGTGGCCGGCGGCGGCCAGGCCGATGCCGAGCATGCCGACCAGCAGGACGTTGCGGGGCTGGAATATGTCGGTGACGGTGCGCGCGGTGCCGGTGGTCGGCGATGCGGGGGCGTCGGTGGTCTCGGCGGCGCCCGGGGTGCCGGGAGTGTCCGTGGGGTCGGGGGTACCGGGGGTGCCGGTGGTGTCGGTGCGGGTCATGAGGTCTCCTCCAGGGAGGGCGTGGGGGTCGGCCCGTCGGCACCGGCGGGCGCCGCGGACCTGGCGTGTTCCAGGACCTGTTCCGCCCGCTCCGCCGTGACCGTCCGGTAGGCGGCGGCCACCCGTACCAGCCAGGCCACCTCGCCGTCCTGGTCGGTGGCGTGCTGGGTCTCGACCGTCGCGGCGGCCGCGGCGGGCGCTCCGGCGTTCCTGGACCGCAGCGCCGCCTTGATCCAGTACGCGTCGGCGAGCGGTCCGGCCTTCTCGCGGTCGGGGGTGCCGTCCGCGGCGGCGGCCCTGGCGGCCGGGAGCAGGGCGTCGGGGACGTAGTGGCGCAGCTTCTCGACGGCGTCCGCGATGTCGGCGGCCCAGCGGTCGACGCGCAGGTCCGCGGGGGTGCCGAAGCGGGTCAGTTCGCGGACCAGCGGGGCCGGGGGGTCGAAGGGCTGGTCGGGGAAGGCCGTCATCAACTCGTACCAGAGGCCGTGCAGTCTGGCCTGGGCCCGCCACAGCTTCGCGCGGCGCCGCCCCTTGCTGAGGGCGGGGATGGAGGCACCCACCGCGAAGAAGGCGAACAGCACCACCTGCGCGGCCTCGGTGACCTCGTCGAACCGCAGGGCGAAGGACTCGCTCGGGGTGTCGACGACGCTGATCCACAGGAACAGGGTCCGGCTGACGGTGTATCCGACCCCGATGAACATGGCGAAGGTCATCATCCCGAGGCCCACGCGCAGATGACGCATCCCGGCACCGGCGGTGGCCAGCGCCCACTGGTACGCGCAGACGGCGGACGCGGCACCCAGGTAGAGGTAGAACACGCTCATGTACAGCGTGGCGCCCCACTGTCCCGCGTGGTCGGCGACGAAGCGGTCCGAGGGCACGGAACGGTCGACGACGGTGAAGAACAGCACCGTCAGCAGGATCAGCGTGGCGACCGACGCCTTGGCCGCGACCTGCTGGATGGCGCGGGCGAACCGCACGTGGCGCGGGACGGTTCCGGCGTCGGGGTACCGGCCGTAGATCGCGACGATGTAGCTGAGGATCGCCAGGATCGCGATCGTCGCCGTGTAGTGCTTGATCAGGACGGCGAGGTCGGTGACGGCGCTGTCGTTGAGCGCGATGCGCACGGCCCGGGTCTTGGTCCACAGGGCGGCGGCGAACCCCGCGTAGCAGCCCCACAGGGCCCGGCGGCGCTTGTCTTCCTCGTCGCCCCACAGGGCGGCCGGCATGCGCCAGAGGGCGACGGCCGTCATCAGGGCCGCTATGAGATAGCCGGCGAGATCGAGCGGGGTCACGGCAATTCCTCGGGGGTGGGGGGAAGGGGAGGGGCGCGGTTCAGGTACGGCGGAACAGGCCGCGGCGGCGGGTGGCGACGGGGCGGGAGAGGGAGTTGGCCAGCCGCCCCACCATGTCGTCGCTCGGGACGTCCCTGGCCATGCGGGGAATGAGTGAAGCGCCGAACTCCGCCATGCGCTCGTCGTGGGTGTCGTACTGCGCGCGGGCCTGCACGGTGCCGTCCCCCGACCGGAGCGCGTCGGCGATCGTGGCGGCCACGGGCGGCGCGGCGGCGGAGGGCTGCGGCGGGGGTTCGGTTCCGAGGACCCGGCTGATCAGCGAGGTGTCGAAGACCGGCAGCAGCCGCCGGAGCTGTTCCGGGTCGAGCGAGGTGCCGTGGTCGAACCACTCGTGGCACAGCTCGTGCAGGATGACGTGCTGGGTCTGGTACGCGGTCGGCCGGCGCCGGTAGAGCACGAAGCTGGTCCCGCCGGTCTTCAGCCGCAGACCGCAGGCGGCGTTGACGCGGGCCAGCCGGTCGGGCATCTCGTGCAGCACGATGGTGCGGCCGCGGGCCGCCTCCATGTTCGCCACCAGTGCGTCGATGGAGAAGGGTGCGGGGATGGGCAGGTCGGCCAGCCCGGCCTCGCACTCCTTCCGTAGTTCGCGCAGGGACATGGAGACCTACTTCGCCGGCTCGCCGCGGGGTGCCGCGCCGTCGTCGCCCGCCGCGCCCCGCCGGCCCCTGGCGTCCTCCAGCAGGGAGAGCGCGAACTGCAGCAGCTCCGGCGGCAGGCCGTCCTCGTCGAGGCCGCGCCCGGCCAGTCCGCTGATCTCCCCCGTACGCCGCTTCGCGAGGAACTGGAGACCGGCGACGACGTCGTCGACGACCTCGGACTCCTCCTTGAAGAACCGCCAGTCGACGCCGAAGCCCAGACCGAGCGCCTTGAGGATGTCCTCGGACGGCTGGGTGACCTTTCCGGCCAGGATGTTGGAGAAGTAGCTGTGCGAGAGGGCGCCGCCGCGCTCCTTGACCAGGTCGGCGAAGACCCGCCCCGAGATCTTCTGGCCGGGGAACGTCTTCTCCACCATGTACTCGACCTTCTGCCGCAACGTCCGCAGCTCCGGTGCGCGCTCTTCGCCGATGTCCATCCGGCCCCCCACGTATCCGTCCCCGTCCGACCGGTGCCGCACGGTCTTCGATTCCGTCAACGGGCTCGTACTGTAACGAACCCCGATGCGGTGGCCTCGACGCGGGAGACGGAACGCGGGGCGAAACGCGAGGCGGAATACGAGGCGGGACGGGGCCGCGCGGGGGCCGTGCGGGAGGTCGTACGAGAACGGGCTTGCGTAAACACTCTACGTCACTGTTAACTCGAAAAAACACGGGCAGGGAACCACGAGGGGAGTCCCCTGCTCGTGAAGTCGGCGCGGGTAAAAGGGGCATGCACCGCAATATGGGTGTAGCCCTTCACGACGGGGGATGCGTGAAGGGCTACACGTACATTATGACCGCTGGTCAGGTTGTCATCAACTGACTGCCCGGTCAGTGGGACGGCGGCGTCCAGGGTCTTTCGTCCGGATCACCCCGCGAGCCCGGCGTGATCCAAACGAGAGGCCCTAGGCCGTCATGAAGTCCCGGACGCGCAGGGGGCGTTCGACGATCCGGATGTCGCCGAGCCAGCCGTGCATCAACTGGTCGAGCCTGCCCCCGTATTCATAGGCGCCGAGCAGCCAGGGCAGGCCCGCGGTGGCGAGACCGGTGGTGCGGGTGGCGGGATTGCGGGCGACGACGCAGCCGTCGACGTACATCGTCGTGTGCGTGCCGTCGTTGACGACCGCCACGTGCCACCACCGTTCGCGCAGCAGCTCATGGCTCCAGTTGGTGACGCCCCCCGGCTGGTTCAACGGCGCCGCCGCCCACTGGAGCCCGGGGCCGTCCGACACGGAGAGGGTGGCGACGGGCTCGTCCAGGTCGCCGGACGTCTTGCCCGCGGCCCCGAGCGTGCCCCGGCGGCCGAGTACGGCGCCCCAGGCATTGCGTCCGGCGTCCCAGTCGGCGGGGAGGCGGAGGAAGGCCTCGATGGTGTAACCGGACCTGAAGGTCTTGGTGTTGAGCGGGGCGTTGTTCTCCGTACGCAGATACGCGCCCCGCAGCGGCGGCTTCGAGCCGTCGAAGTAGAGGCTGCCGTGGCCGGGCTGGTCGGGGTGGTGGCCGGTGGACCAGCGCAGTGCGTCGGGCGCGCTTCCGGGCACGGCTTCGCGCACCAGGTCGTTGCGGTGCCCGGACAGGTCGGGGACGCGCAGATCGGCGGCGGCTGCGGAACCGTCCGGGTGCGCGGGCGAGTCGAAGCGCCAGTAGGCGACCGTGCCCGGGATCAGCAGCTGCTTCGCCGGGCGGGGGCGGCGCACGGGCACGGGCGCGAAGCCGGCGAACCGCTTCCCGAAGTCGAGGGGGACGGCGAACCGGTCCTGCGGGCCGGTCAGTTCGATCTCACCGCGCTCCAGTTCGTTGAGCCGCTCGCCCGCCCGGCCGAGGATCCACGGCGAGATCGTCTCCACGTCGATGGTGTTCCTGGCCAGGTCGAAACGGTAGAGGCGGATCATCGCGCTGCCGCCGTAATAGCGGTTCTGGTAGTTGGTGATGTGCAGATGGACGTCGTTGCCCGCGGTGTTCTTGCGGGTGGTGCGCCCGGCGGGCCAGTAGTGGCCGTTGAGGGTGAGGAAGATCTGGTCGTGCCCGGCTATCAGCTCGTCCCACAGATGCGTTCCGTGCTCGGAGAACTCGGCCTCGTCGCCGTCCGCGTTCGCGTACACCAGCTCGTGGGTGGTGAGGACGACCGGCATGTGCGGGTGCTCGGCGATGACGTTCCGGGCCCAGGCGAGGGACGCCGCCGACGGCCGCCAGTCGAGCGCCAGCACCAGCCACTCCCGCCCGGCGGCGCGGAACACGTGGTACGTGTTGTAGCCGTCCGGGGTCGCCCCGCCGAACGTGGGCAGCCGCCGCATGCGCCGCGGACCGAAGGTGTCCAGGTACGGGGTGCGGCCGCGCCCGTCGTCGGTGGACGACGTGATGTCGTGGTTGCCCGCGACGACGCTGTAGCCGACCTGCCGCCGGTCGAGCAGCTCGAACGCCTCGCCGATCGCCTCGAATTCGTCGGCCCGGCCGCTCTCGGTGAGGTCGCCCAGATGGGACAGGAACACGATGTTCTCGTCGCGCCCGTGATCGAGGACGTAACGCAACGACGCCTCGACCGGGGCCTTGTTGATGCTCGCCCCGTCGAAGAGGTACTGGGTGTCGGGCATGACGACGAGCGTGAACCGGGAACTCTCCGGATCGGGGTGCCAACGGGCCGTGGCGGCACCGGCGTTCTGCTGGGGGAGAGCCGCGGCGGGGGCGGCGGACACGAGCCCCGTGGCCGCGGCGGCGGCACCGGTGAGCGCGGCGGCCCGCAGGAACGTACGGCGCCCGGCGTCGGGCAGGAGTGGTCCGTCGGGCTGGTGGAGGGGGCTGCACATGGGTGTCTCCGCGGAGGGCGATCGTCGGGGGGTGATCGTCTGCAAGCTAGCCGCGGGACCGGGGGAGGAATGGCCCGTAAGGACGACATCCGGGCGAAGACTCCATGAATTGCCCGCTCCGGGGTCCGCGGTGGGACCGCGGGGCCCCGGCCCCGGCCCCGGCTCGGGCTCGGGCTTCGGCTCGGGCTCGGGCTTCGGCCCGGCTTCGGCTCCGGCTCGGGTCCTGGCTCCGGCCCCGGCTTCGGCTCGGGCCCCGGCCCCGGCTCGGGCCCCGGCCCCGGCTCGGGCTTCGGCTCGGGCTCGGGCTCGGGCCTCGGCTCGGGCTTCGGCTCGGGCTTCGGCTCGGGCTTCGGCTCGGGCTTCGGCTCGGGCTCGGGCTCGGGCCTCGGCTCGGGCTTCGGCCCGGCTTCGGCTCCGGCTCGGGCCCTGGCTCCGGCCCCGGCCCCGGCTTCGGCTCGGGCTTCGGCCCGGCTTCGGCTCCGGCTCCGGCCCCGGCTCCGGCTTGGGCCCCGGCTCGGGCTCCGGCCCGGCCCCGGGCCAGGCCCCGCCGGAACGTCGCCGCGCCCGCCCCGCTACCGTCCGCCCGCGACCCGCAGGACCGCCCCCGTCACATAGGACGCCTCGCCCGACAGCAGCCACGCGATGGCCGCCGCGATCTCCGGGGCCGCCCCCGGGCGGCGGAGCGGGATGCCGGACGCGGCCGCCGCCGCACGGTCGGGGTCGCCCGCGGCGGCGTGCATCTCGGTGTCGATCATGCCGGGGGCGACCGCGTTGACCCGGATGCCGTCGGGCCCCAGTTCCTTGGAGAGCCCGATCGTCAGGGCGTCCACCGCCGCCTTCGTGGCGGCGTAGTGGACGAAGTCCCCGGGGCTGCCGAGGGTGGCGGCGGCCGAGGAGACGTTGACGATCGCGCCGGACCCGGCGGCCGTCATGTCCTGCGCGGCCCGGCGGCAGCACAGCAGGCAGCCGAGGAGATTCACGTCGAGGACCCGGCGCAGCGTCTCGGCGGAGGTGTCGGCGAGCCGGCCCAGCGGACCCGTCACCCCCGCGTTGTTGACCAGCCCGGTGACCGGGCCGAGCTGTGCGGCAGCGGTGTCGAAGAGCCGTTCCACATCGGCCTCCACGGCGGTGTCCACCCGCACCGTGACACAGCGTGCCCCCGCGGCCCGCACCGCCGCCGCGGTCCGCTCGGCGGCCTCCGCGTCGCTCACGAAGCCCAGGGCGAGGTCATGCCCTTCGGACGCCAGCCGGACACAGGTGGCGGCACCGATGCCGCGACTGCCGCCGGTGACGACGGTGACGGGGCGCGACGAGGAAGGAGCGGTGTTGCCGACTGCCATGGGAGGAACCTCTCGCTCTCGGATCACGCGTGTGCGTCGCATCGTACGGAGAGCGCCTGCCGTTGGAGTGGTGCCCGGCGGGCCGTTGGCGTGGTGCGCGGCGGGAGACCGCGCCCGTGCCTAGGGTCGGCGGCTGACGGACCGCTGTCGGCGTGGAACGGGTTGAATCGCCCGGGACCGGTGGCGGCTCCTCCCCAACGGCGTTCCCCTGCCACCGCCTCGCATCGCGGTGGCAGGGGACGCCGACCGTCCGCGCCCGTACGCCCCTGGCCGCTACGCCCAGAGCGCGTCGGCGAGGGAGACACCGACGAACGCCGCGCCGAGCCCCGCCACCACACTCGCCACGACGTTGGCCGCCGCGTAGAACTTCGCCCCGTCCTCGGCCAGCCGCAGCGTTTCGTAGCTGAAGGTCGAGTACGTGGTGAGCGCCCCGCACAGTCCGGTGCCGAGGAGCAGTTGCAGCGAGGAGGAGGCGGCGCCGGCCGCCACCGCGCCGGTCAGCAGCCCCAGGACCAGCGAACCGCTCACGTTGACGGCGAAGGTGCCCCACGGGAAGACGGTGTCGTGCCGGGACTGCACCGCCCGGTCGGTCAGGTACCGCAGGGGCGCCCCGACCGCCGCCCCGACGATCACCAGCAGCCAGTTCACCGGCGCCGCTCCCGGCCGTCGCGGGTGCCGCCGTCGCGGTCGCTCCCGTCGCCGACGGTGTCGTTCCCGTCGATGTCGCTCCCGTCCGCGTACCGGACGACCTCGCAGGCGTCCAGGACGACCAGACCGCCGTCCGCGACCAGCTCTTCGACGAGCGGCAGGAACGCGCGGATCCGCTCCTCCGCGTCCACGATCACGACCGCCACCGGCAGGTCCTCGCTCAGGGAGAGCAGCCGCTGGGTGTGGATCATCGACCCGGCGCCGAACCCCTCGATCCCCCTGAAGACGCTCGCGCCCGCCAGCCCCGCCCGGTGCGCCCGGTGCACGATCTCCGTGTACACCGGCCGGTGGTGCCACCCGTCGGACTCGCCGACGAGGACCGTCAGGCGCAGCGCCCGTTCCGTCTCCGGGGTCGTCATGGCTGCCTCCAGGCCAGCACGCGGCGGGTCGCCCACACCGCACTCCACACCGCCGCGAGGGCCGCGCACAGTGTCAGTCCCAGATACGCCAGGCCGGTACGGGCCCGGTCGCCCTCGACCAGGCGCTGGATGTCCACCGCGTACGTCGAGAACGTGGTGAAGCCGCCCAGCACCCCCGTGCCGAAGAACGGCCGCACCAGCCGGTGCGCCGCCCACACCTCGCTGATCACCACCATGAACACACCGATCACCGCGCAGCCGACGACATTCACGACCAGCGTCGTCCACGGGAAGCCGCCCGGGGCGGTGGGCCAGATCAGCGCGGCCCCGTAGCGGGCGCACGCTCCGAGCGCGCCGCCGAGCGCGATCACCGCGACGACGGGACCTTGGGGATTCCGGGCTCCCATGCGTACGTGTCTCCTGCCTGCTTCACGCACCAGGCTATCGCCGCGTCCCTCGGCGGGCCCACCGCATCCTCGGCAGGCCCGCCGGCCGCTACGTCGGCGCGTGGCCTACCAGGTCTTGCCCGGAGGCTGCCTGATGGTGACGTTGATGCGGTTGAAGAGGTTCGTCAGACCGATCGAGAGGACCAGGGCCAGCACGGGCGGCAGGGCCTCGGGAAGGATCTCGGCCGGGTTCTGGATGCGTGCCTGCATGATGTCTCTCCCTCGATATCCGCCGATATCCGTCGCGGGCGCGGTGGCGTTCTTGCCGCGCCCTCACTGCACTGACGGACGGCGGAGGGGAAGTGTGACGAGAGCGGCGGCCGGGGACCTCACCGCGTCCGCCGGAGGGAGCTGCGCAGCCCGTTCTCCTCGGTGACCCTGGCCCGGAGCTGCCGTATCGACGTGGAGTCCCCGGCATCGCCGTCCTCACGGGAGCAACACCGCGCGCACTCGCACGGCGGCCAGCGCAGCGGGTCGAACGCGGACAACTCCTCCTCGGACGTAGGGTCTTGATCCCTCATGCCGACCCCCGCTCCGTGCAGTCCGCCGTGTTCTGGTGGCGCCGGAGCAGCACCCGGCAGTCGGTCGCCCCGCTGTAGTCGTACTGATCACTGGCGAGGGCCTCGGCCAACCGGAGCCTCTGGCACTCGGGACAACAGCCTTCTGTTTCACGCCTGTTCTCGGCGAGCACAGACAACTCCTCTCCGTAGTCATTCCACTACTAAGGGAGCTCAGGTTGGCCTAGAGTCGGGAGTGCTTCAACTTGTTGGGCACGAGCGAAAAGTCAGGTGACAGCCGTTGAACCGCAAGGAGTTGGACCCCGAGAGCAGCCCAGAGGCCGCCTTTGGTGCGCGCATCCGCAGATTGCGTGAGGAGCGGGGATGGAAGCAGGAGGAGTTAGCCGATCGGATGGGCTACTCCGGCACGCACATCTCCGCCGTCGAAACTGGTCGCAAGATGCCGACTCTTCGGTTCTCGCGCAACGCGGACCAAGTTTTCGGCACCGGGGAGACGGCAGACACGTTCGAACGCCAGTACCGCGAGATCCGGCACGGTTCGCTGCTGGAGGGGTTCCCGCAGTACGTGGGGCACGAGGGGCGTGCAGTGGAGATCCGGCTGTACGAAATCGGGGTCATCCCCGGGCTGTTGCAGACGTCGGAGTACGCCCGGGTGCTGGCGGACAGCGCCGTGCGGCGAGGGTCGATCGTTTCCGAACAGGCAGCCGAGCGAGTGTCGTTCCTGGCGGAGCGTCAGGCCACGCTGGTGCGGCCCCGCCCTCCCATGATGCTGGTGGTGATGGACGAGAGCTGTATCCGCAGACGGGTTGGCGGGAACGAGGTCATGGGGGCCCAGCTCGACCGGCTGCTGGAGTTCGCCGAGTTGCCGAACACCGTGCTCCAGATCGCCCCGTACGAGATGGGGGAGCGCCGCCCGTTCAATCTCCCGATGAACCTGCTGACGCTGTCGGACCTGTCCGTGATCGCGTACGCGGAATCCCAGATGCGGGGACATCTGGAGCGCGATACGACCTCTGTGCTGCCGCTGTTGACGGCCTACCATCAGCTACAGGCCGAAGCGCTGTCCCAGGCGGCATCGGTGGCCATGATCCGTGAGGCACGAAAGGGCACCCCGTGACGACCACGACCGAATCTCCCCGCTGGTTCAAGTCCTCGTACAGCGACAACGGTGGCAACTGCGTCGAGGTCGCCGCCAACCTCGTCGCCCCGCGCGGCGTGGTCCCCGTCCGCGACTCCAAGGACCTGGGCGGTCCGGTGCTGAGCGTTCCCGCTGCCTCGTTCGCTTCTTTCGTGGCGGGCGTCAAGGCCGGAGAGTTCGGCGCCGTCTGACCTCACCAGGTCCGGCGCATGCGATCCCGAAGTCCCCATCGTGCACCGCGCGGTGGGGACTTCTCGCTGTCTACACCGTGCAGCCGGGGGCTACCTCCACCGCTTTCCGTCGTGCCTCCCGGATGGGCTGAGGGCGTTCGCTCAACAAGGCTTGCGGCATGAGGACTTACAGAAAATCTGCCGCCTTCGCCGCCCTGTCCGTCACCGCCGTCGCCACCGCTCTCACCGGGGCCGCGCCCTCGCAAGCCGTCGCGTCGGCCAACCCCGCCCCCTCGCTCTCCTGGCGGCCCTGTGCCCAGGACGGCGGCCCCGCCGCCCAGGAGTGCGCCGAACTGCCCGTACCGCTGGACTACCGGGACCCGGACGGCCCGCAGCTCTCCCTCGCGGTGACCCGGGTCCGCAGCGACCGCCCGGCCGCCCGGCGCGGGACGCTGATGGTGATCCCGGGTGGTCCGGGCTCCTCCGGGGTGCAGCGGGTGACGCAGAAGGGGGAGCGGTTGCAGCGGGAGACGGAGGGGCGGTACGACATCGTGAGCCTCGACCCGCGCGGGGTCGGCGGCAGCCCGAAGGCGAGCTGCGGGCTCGCCCCGGAGGACCGGGAGATAGTGAACCTGCGGGCCTGGCCCGGCGCCGACGGCTCGATCACCGAGAACGTGACACGCTCCCGGCGTACCGCCGAGGCCTGCGCCCGCAACGGCGGAGCGCTGCTGCGGAGCCTCACCACGGCCAACGAGGTACGGGACATCGACCGCTTCCGGCAGGCGCTCGGCGAGGAGAAGCTGTCGGCCTGGGCGAGCTCGTACGGCACCTATGTGGGCGCCGTGTACGCGCAGAAGTACCCGCAGCATACGGACCGTTGGGTGCTGGACAGCAGCGGCGACCCGGACCCGTCGCGAGTGGCCAAGGGCTGGCTGGCGAACATGGCGGTGGGGGCGGCCGACCGCTTCCCCGACTTCGCGCGCTGGGCCTCGGACCCGGCCAGGGAAGCGGAGGGGCTGCGACTCGCGCAGCGGGCCGAGGACGTGCAGCCGCTGGTGCTGGACCTGGCGGCGCGGCTGGACCGTGAGCCGAGGGAGTCCACCACGCCGGGCGTCCCGCTGACCGGCAACCGGCTGCGCCAGGCGATCCAGCTGGCCCTGTACGACGACGAGGCGTTCGCCGGGCTGGCGGGGCTCGTCCGGGCGGCCGGGGACCCGTCGGTGAAGCCGGTCCTGCCCGACGCGCTGAGCGGGCCGATACCGGACGCGGAGGCGGCCATCACGATCGCCGTGGTCTGCAACGACGTGCGCTGGCAGGGCACGGTCTCCTCGTACGCGCGGGCCGTCGCCGCCGACCGCGTGAAGCACCCGCTGACCGCGGGGATGCCGGTGAACATCACCCCGTGCACCTTCTGGAAGGACGCCCCCGCCGAGCAGCCGACCAGGATCACGGACCAGGGACCGTCCAACGTCCTGATGATCCAGGGCCTGCGCGACCCGGCGACCCCGTACTCCGGCGCCCTGAAGATGCGCGCGGCCTTCGGCGACCGGGCCCGCCTGGTGGCCGTCGACCACGGCGGGCACGGCATGTACCTGGGCCACGGGAACGCCTGCGGCGACCGCGCGGTCACCACGTTCCTGAACACCGGGACCCGGCCGGAGCAGGACGCGTACTGCGCGGACTGACCGTGACCGGGCCGCGACTGGGCAAGCGCTCCGCTCAGTCGCAGCCCGGTGTCACATGTCCGCTGTTCCTGGCCTGTGCCAGCAGGGAGACGACCTCCTCGTCGGACGTCTGGGAGAAGTCCCGGTACCACTCGCCGACCGCGTAGAACAGGCGCGGCACCGACAGGCACACCACCTCGTCCGCGCTCCGGCGCAGCCGCACGACCGCGTCCGGCGGCGCCACCGGAACTGCTGCCACCACCCGCTCCGGGTGCTGGGCCCGTACCACCAGGCAGGCCGCCTCGGCCGTGGCACCGGTCGCGATGCCGTCGTCCACGACGATCACGGTGCGGCCTTCGACCGGCGTCCGCGGCCTGCCCGCGCGGTAGGCCTGCGCCCGCCGTGCGAGTTCCGTCGCCTCGACGTGTTCGATCGCCGCGAGATCCTGCTTGCCGACCCGGAGGTGGCTGACGACGTCCTCGTTGAGGACCCGTACCCCGCCCTCGCCGATGGCGCCGAACGCCACCTCCTCGTGGTGCGGCACACCGAGCTTGCGGACCACGATCACATCGAGGGGAGCACCGAGCACCTGTGCCACCTGGAAGGCCACCGGAACTCCGCCCCGGGGCAGACCGAGCACGACGGGGTTCTCCCGCTCCAGATGACGGAGCGCCTCGGCCAGCTGCTGTCCCGCGTCCGCGCGGTCGGCGAACAGCACGGCGGTTCACCCCCAACCAGGGGAGACAGGGGCCACACGGGCCGTGCGGACCCCACCCGCTTCCCTACCTCGAAACAACCCCAAGTGCGGTGTCCGCGCAACTCGGGCAGGGTCGGTGGCATGGAACGAATCGGAGCGGTCCTGATCGACATCGACGGGGTGCTCACGGTGTCCTGGAAGCCGTTGCCCGGCACCGTGGCGGCCATGGAACGGCTGCGCGAGGCGGGGCTTCCGCTGGCGCTGGTCACCAACACCACGTCCCGCACCCGTGCCTCGATCGCGGGGAAACTGGCCGCCGAGGGCTTCCCCGTCACGGCCGACGACATCCTCACCGCCCCCGCCGTCACCGCCGCCCACCTGCGGCAGCACCACCCCGGCGCCCGTTGCCTGCTGATCAACACGGGCGACATCCGGGAGGACCTGACGGGCGTGACACTCGTCGACGAAGGCGCATACGCGCACGGGGCCGGGGACGGGCCCGGAGAGGGGAACGGGGCCGGGGACGGGCCCGGTCCGGCTCACGGTGACGCGCCGGACGTCGTCGTCATCGGCGGGGCCGGGGACGCCTTCACCTACGCGGCGCTCAACCGCGCCTTCCGCCACGTGCGGCGCGGCGCCCGGCTCGTCGCCATGCACCGGAACATGTACTGGCGCACGGCCACCGGTCTCGACCTCGACACCGGAGCCTTCCTCCTGGGGCTGGAACGGGCCGCCCGCGTCGAGGCGGAGATCACCGGCAAACCCGCCGGGTCGTTCTTCGCCGCAGCCCTGGCACACCTCGGCGCCACCGCGTCGCAGGCCCTGATGGTGGGCGACGACATCGAGTCCGATGTGCTGGCGGCCCAGCGCGCCGGGCTCACCGGTGTACTCGTCAGAACCGGCAAGTACCTCCCCGAGACCCACCGGGCCGCCGACGGCACCCCGGATCACGTGATCGACTCCTTCGCCGATCTGCCGGACCTGCTGGAGCGGCCTGGGACGTGAGGAGTGCGCCGGCCCGCACGGCCGGGTCAGGACACCGGGGACGTCTTCGGCATCTCGCCCCCGGTCGTGTGGACGTCGATCACGGAGAACGCCGCACCCTGCGGGTCCGTCAGTGCGGCGAAGCGGCCGAAAGGCATGGTCATCGGGCCGAACCGCAGGATCGCGCCGCGCTCGGTGGCCTTCGCGACGGCCACGTCGCAGTCCGCGACGGTGAAGTACACATTCATGTACGGCGGCACCTCGGGCGGGAACTCGTCGCCCATCTTCATCCGCCCCATGACCGTCTTGTCGCCGAGGTTGAACATCCTGAAGTCGACGTGGTCGTCCTCCATCTTCACCATGCGGTACGGGAAGACGGCGGAGAAGAAGGCATCGGACTTCTCGGGCTCCCGGGTGAACACCTCGGCCCAGCAGAACGCACCGGGGACGCCCTGGGCCTCGAAGCCCTCATGGGCGCCCGCCTGCCACACGCCGAAGAGGACACCGCTGGGATCGCGGGCGAGCAGCATCGTGCCGAACGCGCCGACCTCCATGGGGTCCATCAGCGTCTCGCCCCCGTTCTCGCGGATCTTCGCGGCGGTGGCGGCGGCATCCGGCGAGGCGAGGTACAGACACCAGGCCGACGGTCCCTCCTGTCCGGGCATCGGGGGCACGACGGCGGCGACCGCCTTGCCGTCGGCATACGCCTGCGTGTAGTCGCCGAACTCGGCCGTGGACTCGCCGAACGTCCAGCCCAGCACGTCACCGTAGAAACGCTTCGCGCCTTCGATGTCGGGGAACATCGCGTCGGCCCAGCACGGTGTGCCCTCCGGGTGTACGGCCATGACGTCGACTCCTTCGTGATCTTCGTGATCTTCGTGCTCGGTGGGTGGTCCGGTTTGTCACGCTAGCCAGCCCACCGGCTCCCCGCGCGCTGGAAGCGCCTCGCTTCCGCGTCTCGATGGGGCACACGGGTGAGCGGGCCGGCCGGTGGACCGGCGACCCGGCCGAGCAGCCGCCCCGTCCCGGCCGTCGGACCGGCCGAGCAGCCGCACCCGTCCCGGCCGTCGGACCGGCCGTCGGACCGGCCCCGACCCGCCCCGACCTGCCCCGATCCGGCCCCCCGGGAGTACCCCTCAGCGCCCGGCGTCCGGCAACGGCGGGTCCACGCGCACCAGGCCCGACTGGTAGGCCATGGCGACCAGTTGGGCCCGGTGCCGGGCTCCCAGCTTGGTCATCGCGCGCCCGACATGGGTGCGTACGGTCAGCGGGCTGACATGCATCCGCTCGGCGATCTCGTCGTTCGACAACCCCTCGGCGGCCTGCGCCATGACCTCGCGCTCGCGGGCGGTCAGGACGTCCAGGGACTCGGGCGCGGCGATCCTGCCCTCCGGGCGGGCGAGGTAGCGGGTGATGAGGGCTCGGGTCGCGGCGGGCGACAGGAGCGTGTCGCCCGCGGCCACCGTGCGGATGGCGTCCAGCAGTTCCCCGGGCCCGACGCCCTTGCCGAGGAAGCCGCTGGCACCCGCGCGCAGGGCCTGGGCCACGTACTCGTCGATCTCGAACGTGGTGAGGATGAGGATGCGGGTCCCCCGCAGCGCCTCGTCCTGGCAGATCTCCCGGGTCGCCGCCAGCCCGTCGAGGCCCGGCATCCGGATGTCCATCACGACCACGTCCGGCGTCGTGGCGCGGGCCAGTTCCACCGCCTCCCGGCCGTCCGCCGCGAGACCGACGACCTCCATGTCGTCGTTCGAGTCGATCAGCAGCCGGAAGGTCCCGGCCAGCAGCGCCTGGTCATCGGCCAGCAGTACCCGGATGGTCACCGCGCCGTCCTCTCGTCGTGGTCCGATCGCCCCGGTGACGATTCGGGTTCCGCTTCAGCCGTCTCCAGCGGAAGCTCCGTGGTCACCTCGAAGCCGCCGCTCGCCCGGTGCCCGGCGGCCAGCCGGCCACCGGCGGACAGCGCCCGTTCCCGCATGCCGATGAGGCCGTACCCCGGCGCCCCCGCCGTCTGCGGCTCGTGCCCGTCGTCGCTGATGGTGAGCGTGAGCAGGCGGCGCGAGTAGCCGAGCCGGACCGAAGCCGTCGCGGAGCCCGCGTGCTTGGTGACATTGGTCAGCGCTTCCTGCACGATCCGGTACGCGGTCAGGTCCGTCCCCGGCGACAGCGGCCGCTCGGTCCCCTCCACCGACACCGAGACGACGAGGCCCGTCTGCTCGAACGAGGCGATCAGCTCCGGGAGCTGGGCCAGGCCGGGGGAGGGCTCCAGGGGGGTCTCCGGATCGCCCTCGCTGCGCAGCAGCCCCACGGTCGCCTTGAGTTCGCGCAGCGCCGAGGAGGTGGTTCCGGCGAGCTGGTCCATCATGTCCTGTGCCTGCTCGGGCCGGCTGCGCAGCAGGTACGCGGCGGTGGCCGCCTGCGCGTGGGCGAGGGCGATGTGGTGCGCGACGATGTCGTGGAGTTCGCGGGCGATCCGGGTCCGTTCCTCGCTGACCCGGCGGCGTGCCTCCTCCTCGCGGGTGCGTTCCGCCAGCTCGGCCCGTGCCTCCACGGCGGCGACATGGTCGCGCCGGCTCCGTAGCGACTCACCGATGGCACCCGCCAGCAGGACGCAGGAGAGGACGCCGATCCGGTCGGGCCGCAGCAACGCGGCGCCGCCCCAGCCGACGGAGATGATGAGGAGAACGAGGGTCGCTCCGGTCGTGTACACCACGGTCGTACGGAGGTCCGTACGCAGGGCCAGGAGATAGAGGGCGACCAGAGCGACGCCGACGAAGCTCGGGCTGGGGTCGGCGCCCATGCGGCCGCTCATGAGGCCCAGGACACCGCCGTACACCGTCGTCACCAGCACCACCGTGCGCGGGTACCTGCGGCGCCCCAGCAGCAGTACGGCGGAGGGCACCAGGGCGGCCAGGGAGAACGCGAGCGTCGGGCCGCGGACGATCCGGGCGCCGGTCATGGTGCTGGAGAAGACCGCGATAGCCCACAGCAGCACGGCCACCGCCACATCGACGGCCCGGGGATGGCGCCGGGCCCACTGCCGCCAGTCGGTGAACATGCAGTCTCTCTTCCTCTTCCTCGGAGTCCGGTTCCGCGGAGTCCGTCCGTCCCACCATGGTCGTCGACTCGCCCCTCGTACCCGCGCGGGGCGGCCGGAGGCCCGTCCGTCATGCCGCACGACGGACGGGCCCCCGGACACTTCGCGTCACTTCACTTCACCGATCGCGCTCATACGCGTACGGGATCGGGATCGGGTTCGGCCACCGGTGCGGCCGCGGGCCCGCCGTGGGTCAGCTTCTCGCCCTCGACGTCCACCTGGGGCACGGCCTTCTCCAGCCACCGGGGCAGCCACCACGCCCGGTGGCCGAGCAGGGCGAGAACGGCCGGGACGATCGTCATCCGGACGACGAACGCGTCGAAGAAGACGGCCGAGGCGAGGCCCAGGCCCATCATCTTGATCATCGACTCGTTCATCCCGATGAACCCGGCGAACACCGCGATCATGATCACGGCCGCCGCGACGACCACCCGCGCGCTGTGCCGGAAGCCGGCGACGATCGCCTCGCCGGGCCGCTCCCCGTGGACGTACGCCTCCCGCATCCGGGTCACCAGGAAGACCTCGTAGTCCATGGCCAGGCCGAAGACCACACCGATCAGGAAGATCGGCGTGATGCTCATCACCGGCCCGGTCTGCTCGACGCCGAGGACATCGGCGAGCCAGCCCCACTGGAAGACCGCGACGATCACTCCGAAGGACGCCGTCACCGACAGCAGGAAGCCGAGCGCCGCCTTGAGCGGCACGAGCAGCGAGCGGAAGACGATCATCAGGAGCAGGAAGGCCAGGCCGACGACGAGCGTCAGGTAGGGGGCCAGTGCGTCGTCGAGCTTCTGCGAGACGTCGACGTTCACCGCGGTCGTGCCGGTGACGAGCATCGTCGCACCGGTCTCGGACTTCAGGCCGCCTGCCTCGTCACGGATGGTGTGGACGAGGTCCGTGGTGTCCGAGGAGCTCGGTCCGGTGGCGGGCACGGCGGTGAGCACCGCGGTGTCACCGGCCTTGTTGAAGGCGGGGGGCGTCACGGCGACGACGCCGTCGGTGGCGGAGAGCTGCTTCGCAGCCTGTGCCGCGGCGGCCTTCGGGTCGTCCGACCCCTTGGCGTCGACGACGACCGTGAGCGGTCCGTTGAAGCCGGGGCCGAAGCCGTCGGCCAGGGCGTCGTAGGCACGGCGCTGGGTGGTCGAGGTGGGCTTCGACTCGTCGCCCGGCATGCCGAGCTGGAGATCGAGCGCCGGTACGGAGATCAGGCCGAGGCCGAGGACGCCGAGCACGAGGACCGCGAGCGGCCGGCGGATCACGAAGCGGGCCCAGCGGGTGCCCATGTTGGGCTTGGCGCTCCCGGCGCTCCCGGCGCTCCCGGCGGCCCCGGACACCGCGCCGCCCCTCGCGCGCTGCCGGCCCCTGGCACCGCTCCCGGCCCGGCGCTCGGTGCGCGACAGGACGGCCTTCTGGAAGAAGCCGAGCAGCGCGGGCAGCAGGGTGATCGCGACGAGGACGGCGATCACGACGGTGCCCGCCGCGGCGAGGCCCATCTTGGTGAGGACGGGAATGCCGACCACGGACAGGCCCGCCAGGGCGATGACCACGGTGAGGCCGGCGAAGACGACGGCGGAACCCGCTGTTCCCACGGCCCGTGCGACGGCTTCCTCGGCACTGTGGCCGTCCGCGCGTTCCGTCCGGTAGCGCGAGACGATGAACAGGGCGTAGTCGATGCCGACCGCGAGCCCCAGCATCAGGGCGAGCGTGGTGGTCGTCGTGGACATCCCGAGGGCGACGATCGAGGCCACGCCCACGCCGATGCCGACGATCGCGGTGAGCAGCGGGAGGCCCGCCGCGGCGAGCGACCCGAAGGTGATGAGCAGGACGACCGCGGCGGCGGCGACGCCGACGAGTTCGGTCGTGCCGCCGAGCTCCCCGTCCGGCACCAGGGCCGAGCCGCCGAGCTCCACGGTCAGGCCCGCGTCGCGCCCCTCCTTCGCGGCGTCCTCCAGCGCCTTGGTCGTGGCGTCGGTGAGGTCGATGCTCTGTACGTCGTACGAGATGGTGGAGTACGCGGTCGTGCCGTCCTTGCTGACGGCCCCGGCCATGTCGAACGGGTTGAGAGCGCCCTTGACCTGCGAACCGCTCGCCACGTTCGCGACGATCTTCTCGACGGCCGCCTTGTTCGCCGCCGCCGTCACCTTCTGGCCCTTGGGGCCGACGAAGACGATGCGGGCGTCGGCGGTGTTGGAGTTGCCGCCGGGGAAGCGCTGATCCAGCAGGTCGAACGCCTTCTGCGACTCCGTTCCGGGCATCGAGAACCCGTCCTCGGCGGCGGTCGGCGCCTTGGCCGCGGCGAACGCGCAGGCGGCCAGGATCACCACCCAGAGCAGGGCGACGAGTCGGCGTCTCCGGAAGGAAAAGCGGCCTAGCCGGTAGAGGAAGGTAGCCACGAAGAGGCGCTCCAGTCTGTCTGGATCGGGCAACGGGTCGGCGGCGCGGATGCCGCGCTCCGGCCGTGCCTGGGCCGCGCCGGTCCACGGCGGGGCCGGAGGAATGCCTCAATCCTTCGTGAACAGGGGCGTCATCGTCGTCGTCCGCCTGCATGGAGTCGTACGTACTACCGCTGCCGTAGGCGACGGGCCCGGCGTACCGCCCGGACAGGACGGCCGGGGTGCGTCGCGCCCTCCTCGGGGCCGACCTCCGCCGCCGGGGTCAGACCCTGCGGACGCGGGAAGCGGGGGCACGATCGCTCCGGAGCGTACGAGCACCTGCCGCAGGCCGGCCATGGGCACGCCGACGACGTCGCTGCCCCGGTCCGCCGACAGGGCCGCGAGCGCACCGGCCGTCTGGCCCGCCGCCATGGCCGTGGCCCGCACCCGCAACGCGGAGTCGGCCAGCCGTTCGGAGCCGACGCAGCGCCTGCGCCTTTGCGGGAGAACCGTCCCGGGCACGGGTCCGGACCCCGGCACGGCCGGCGGGTTGTCACCGGGGCCGGGTGCTGCGGCTGCCGGAGTTGCTGGATCTCCCGCAGCGTCCCGGCGACTCGCACGGTCCCGTACATGCCCCTTGAGCTGGGGTCGGTGCAATTCAACGCCGTTTTTTGGAACCGAAGTTGCTGAGACAGAACCCGGACATGCACAGGATCATTTCAGGATCGACTCGGCCCTAGTGTCATCGGTGTCAGCAGGAAACACCGCAACCGACAGCCGCTGGAGATCACGATGCGCTCGCGTCTCGCCGCCCGTTCCGCCCGTCTCGTCCTGGCCGCCGCGGCCGTGACGGCCCTCGCCGCCACCACCACCGCCTGCGACCCCGAGGACGTCGCGGACGCCGGCAGCTCCACGGCCCCCTCCGCCGTCGCCTCCGCCAACAGCGGCGGGAGCGACAACTCCTCCAGCGGCAGCCCCTCCACCAGCGGTTCCACCGCCGGTGGCTCCAACTCCGGCGGCTCCTCCGCCGGCGGCTCCAAGTCCGGCGGCTCCAGCGACAAGGCCGACTCCGGCGACGGCAAGAAGGGCGGCTACGGGCAGTCCTGCGGCACCAACGACCTGGACTTCACGGTCACCTCGGAGTCCCAGGCCGGCGGCTACTACCTCGTCACCGCCAAGGCCAAGTCCGGCATCACCTGCTACCTGGAGGTCAACACCCCCAGCGTGTCCTTCGGCTCCGGCGCCGACGGCGTCGCCTCCCCCGTCGGACAGGGTGGCGAAGACCCCATCAAGCTCACCGGCTCCGCCGTCGCATACACCGGTATCAACCCCAAGACCACCAACAGCGATGCCGGCAAGGAGTTCGAGAACGTCATCATCGCCACCACCGAGGACGACCCCAACCCCGCCGAACTCAAGCTCCCCGACCCCGCCAACGTCGACAAGCCCATCGTCACCAACTGGGCCACCAACCGCGCCGAGGCCGTCCCCGTCATCGCCTGACACCTCCACCTCGCCGTAGAGGCTTCGCCGCAGTGAATCCGGCGGCGGTATTTACTGCGACGCCACCTCGACGGGCCATCGGCGCAGGAAAGGCAGAAACGGTTCCCGCGGCGGCCCGTCAGGCTCGGTGGGCCTCCGGCGTGGAAATGTCAACCGATGGATTTCGCATCATTCGCCAGCACTTCAACAATCCGCCGCTTGACCAAGTCGCGGTGCGGAAGCTGACGGGACGGTTGCCCCGGCTGCGGTGAGACGCCGAGGTCGGCGAGAATGTAGAGCATCCGCAGGGTGCGTAGTGCGTTGGAAACGTACGTCGGAGTGGTGCCCCGAGCCACGGCCCGCAAGTCGGCACCGATTTCGTCGAGCCAGGCGACGGATTGATCCGCGGTGAGCTTCGGGTTGGTGAGAGTCAACGCAATTGCACGGGCGAGCCGGTCGTCTTCCCGTTCGGCGTACAGGTAGTCGGTGGGCGCGACGAGCCGCGCGGTAGCAATGTCCAGCATTTCGACCGGTTCGACATCGCGGTGGCAGCCGAAGGCACCGAGCAAGTCGGCGCCGTGTGCCACAGCGTGCAGCCACCCCAGACGCGCATCGTGTCCGCGCAGGTCACTCTCTGCGGGGTACCAGCGGACGAACGCGTTCGTCCATTCCCGGCAGAAGTCCCCGCGGTTGACGATCATGGCCAGGACCAGCGGCGCGAACGTGCGGGCCTGAATCTGCGCATCGGCGAAGCGGGCCGCCATTTCATTGCCCAGGCGGATCCGGCGGTCGCCGTCGATGAAGTCGCGCTCGATCCAGGTCCGCAACACGCCGTACGGGTAGCTGTCGCGCACCTCCGGGTCCGGATCTCGCAGACACTCCGCCAACTCCGCGGTGAGCTCGTCCAGGTCGCTCCCCGGGGGCAGAGCACAATCGGCCGAGTAAATTTTGTACCAATCAGTCATGATCGGCGAGGTTAGCTCGCCACGCGCGGTGTGCCCAGCCATTAATTGAGGGTCTTCCTCAACTGGGCCATACGAAGCCGCCCTTGCCGATGCTTCCTCTCCATACCCGTGATGAGGGCCACCCGACGAGCCGCGCTGAGATGCCGGACGTTGATGCGGCATTCACGGCCTCCTACTGCATCGGCAAGAACTGTTGCAGCACCATCGACAGAGGCAGCGTGAAACCGCGAGCGTCTCATTTTCCGTGGTCGCTCCGGAGGAGTTGAGCCAGAACCCAAACTCATGAACAGAGCCAAGCTGGGGAAGCCGGAGCGTTCCTCCACGCACATCGATCAACAACGTGACGTCGCTGGGTCAATGTGTCACTTTCCGAAGCGAAGGGGGATGTGACGCCACGGTGACTCGCGTTACGAGTGGTGATGGCGCTCGTGAAGGTCACCGTGCCGCGCTTGACGACGCCGCCGTCCTCCCGCACCTGGACCGTGCCGGCCGGGATGCCGAGCGCCTCGGCGGCGGCCGTGTACTCCAGGCCCTCCCACAGGCAGAGGGCGAGGACCTCGCGCTCCGGTCTGCGCAGCGCGGCCAGAGCGGTGAGTGCGGCCGCGAGGCGCCGCCGGTCGTCGACCCGGCCGTCGACCTCCTCGGCGTGGTCGGGCACCGCCGTCTCGGCCCGCGCGGCGGCGGTGGCCGCGGCCCGGTAGCGGCGGTTGCTCCGGGTCTGGTTCCGTGCGGTGTTGGTGGCGATGCCCAGCAGCCAGAGGCGTAACGAGCCGCCCTCGTGGTCGACCCTGCCGCGCAGCCGCCAGGCCTCCATGAACGTCGCGGCCATCACGTCCTCCGCCGTCGCCCAGTCGGCGGTCAGCCGGAACGCATGGTTGCAGACCGTGCGGGCGTAGCTGTCGAAGAGCTCCGCGAACGCGCTCGGCTCCCCGGCCCGTACCCGGGTACGCATATCTGTGCTCACCCCCCTCAGCTGTCCGGCACCCCGGGGAGGGTTCCCGTGACCTGCGTCACGGAGTGAGCGCGGTCGGGCTCGTGGGCACGGAAGTCTCTAGCGCACCGCCCCGGTCCCCCGGGCGTCGCGGTTCCGGCGGGTCGCGGCCGCGACGGTGGCCATCAGTTCCGCGTCCAGGACCGACGGATCGGCCAGTCGCGTCGGGGCGGCGTACGAGTTGAGCAGGGCCTTCGTGACGCGCAGGGCGGCCTCGGGGCGGCGCACGATGGGCTTGGTCCACGCGGTGACCGCTTCGTCGAGGGCGTCCTCGGGGACCACGCGCTGGAGGACCGACAGTTCGTACGCCTCGGCGGCGTCGAACGCCCGCCCGGTCAGGATGAGCTCGCGCGCGCGGGCGGCGCCGACCTCGTGGATCAGCCGGGGCAGCACGCCGCCCCAGGCGGTGGGCAGTCCGAGGGCCAGTTCCGGCAGCCGGAAGCCGGCGGTGTCGGCGCCCACGCGCAGATCGCAGGCGAGGGCCAGCGCCAGGCCCGCGCCGATCGCCTTGCCCTGGATCCTGGCGACGGTGACGGCCTGGCCGGTGGAGATCGCCTCGCAGACGCGGCGGGCCTTGTCGCCCGCGACCCGGATGCCCCGGCCGGTGGGGTCGTCGTCGAGCCAGTCGGCGAACTCGTTGCGGTCCCCGCCCAGGCAGAAGTCGTCCCCGGCCCCGCTGAGCACCATGACCCGGACGTCGGGGTCCGGTACGGCCAGGACCGCCAGCAGGTCGTCCAGCATCGCCTCGGTGACCGCGTTGCCCGTGGCGGGGCAGTTCAGCTCCACGCGCAGGACGGGGCCCTCGCGCAGGGTGCGTACCGTGCGCGGCCGTCGGTACGGGGGCAGGTAGTCGGGGAGCGAGAGCTTCATGCCGCCACGCTCATCGAGGTCACGCGCCGGAAGACCAGACGGGACGCATAACTGGGCCGGGTGACGGCGCGCAGGGTGGGGAAACGTTTCACGAGCTGGGTCAGCAGCGTTCGTGCCTCAAGGCGGGCGAGGGCCGCGCCCAGGCAGTAGTGCACCCCGCCGCCGAAGGTGAGGTGGGTGCCCGTGCGCTCGATGTCGAAGGCGTCCGGATCCGCGTTGCGCCGCGGGTCGTGGTTGGCGGCCCCGTACATGACGTGGACCATGCTGTCCTTCGCGATCGGCACGCCCGCCAGGACGGTGTCCTCGGCGGCGACCCGGGTGTTGATGTGGATCGGCGGGTCGTACCGGAGCGCCTCGTCGACGGCGGCGTCGATGTACCCGGGGTGCTCCGCGAGCCAGGCCCACCGGCCCGGCTCCCTCAGCAGCAGCCCCACCATGGCCGACAGCAGCGTCGCGGTGGTCTCCAGCGAGGCGATGGTGACGAACATGGTGAGCCGGTAGAGAATCTCGTCCGCCGTCTCGCGGTCGGGCTCCCGCGCGTCCCAGCTGTGTATCCAGCCGGTCAGGACATCGTTGCCGGGGTTGGCGCGGCGCTGTTTCAGCAGCTCGGTGAAGTACGCGCGCAGCTGCACGGTCGCCTCGGCGGACACGGCGAGCTGGCTCTTGGTGGGCAGCAGCTCCTGGGCGTGCACCTGGTTGTGGGTGATCTCCAGGATGTGGGCGTAGTCCTCGGGCGGGATGCCCAGCCAGGAGCCGATGGTGCTGATCGGGAGCTGCTCGCTGACCGTGCTGACGAAGTCGGCCTCGCCCCAGGCCAGCTTTTCGGCCAGCTCGTCGAGCAGGCGGGTGACATGCTCCTCGACCTGCGGAGCGAGCCGCTCGATGGTCGAGCGGTCGAAGAGATTGCCGAGGCTGCGGCGCTGGCAGGTGTGCTCGGGCGCGTTGAGGCGGGAGAGCGTCCTGGTCATCTCCTGGGTGGCGACCGCGTCCCAGCGCTCGGTGTCGGCCTGGCGCTCCTGCCAGGCGAAGTCCGGCGCCAGCCAGTTTCGGCCGCGAAGCACCTCGCTGCACACGTCGAACCCGGTGACGAAGTACGCGTCCCACGGAGCGCGTACGACGTCTCCCATGGCTCTCAGCTCGCCCAGAAGGGCGTAGGGATCAGCCTGCCCTTCGGGTGATTTGAGACGTCTCAGGAGGGAGATGAGGGCACGCCGGTCGACGGGGGGCCGGTCGGTGCCACATATAGCGCTCACGCAGAGTTCCTTGCCCTGGGCTCATGGTTACGGCCAGAACCTACCCCTCCGCATCTCTCCGCCAAGCGTCGATCTCTGTTGCCCGTATCACAGGGAAATGTGCCGCCGACCCCTTGTCGTATGCCCGGTCGCCCTCAAGTGTGCTGCCCGGTCGGGCGAGTTATGCGTACATGCCGCCTGAAAACCAGTCACCCGCCGCCGTCATACGCGGAACACGTCCAGGAAGGAACTCCACCAGCCCTTCGCCTTCTTCGGTTGCTCAGCGTGGTCGTACCGCGCGGCGGGAGCCTCCTCCGGGGTGGCGATCCGGGACGAAACGGGCGACTGTGTCGCGGCCTTCGCGGCCTGGCGCGGCGCACTCGGGCTGAATCGCACCGGCAGGGACACCATCGCGCGGTGGAACGGTCCCGGCCGCCACTCGATGCCGGAGGCCGGGACGGCGAGAGCCAGGTCCGGCACCGAGTTGAGGACCTTCTCGATCGCGGTGAGGGCGATGAGCTGCGCGGGAGACTTCGCCGGGCAGACGTGCGGACCCGCGCCCCAGGCCAGATGGGCGCCCTTGCTCAGGGTCTGGCGGGCGTCGGTGAGCGCGGGATCGCTGTTCGCGGCGGCGAAACTGATCAGTACGGGGGTGTCCGCCTTCAGCGTCACGCCGCCCAGGTCGATGTCCTGGACCGGGAAGTGCGTCGCGTAGTTGGCGATCGGCGGGTTGTTCCACAGCACGTCGTCGAGGGCGTCCTCGACCAGCAGCCCCGTACCGCGCCGCTGAGCGTTCCCGGTGTCGTCCGACAGCAGGAGGAGCAGCGCGTTGGCTATGAGGTTGCGTTCCGGTTCGATGCCCGCGCCCATCAGCATCACGAGCTGGTCCTTGAGCTCCTCGTCCCGCAGACCCGCCGGGTGCTGGATGAGCCAGGAGGTGATGTCCTCGCCGGGCTGGCGCCGCTTGAGCGCGACGAGCTCCATCAGGCACTCGGTCAGCTCGGCGTTGGCCCGCAGTACGTCCTCGCCGTCGAAGATCGCGGACATGCTGCGGGTCAGCCGGTCGCCGATCTCACCGGGGCAGCCGAAGAGCTGGTTGAACAGCAGCAGCGGCAGAAGCTTGGCGTAGTCGCCCAGCAGGTCGGCGGAGCCGCGTTCGATGAACTGGTCGATGAGGTAGTCGGCGATGCGCTCGACGTCCCGGCTGAGCCGGGTGGTGTTGAGCCGGCCGAGGCTCTCGGTGACCGCCTTGCGCAGGCGCAGATGCTCGGTGCCGTCCGTGAACAGGCAGTTGGGCCGGTACGCCATCATGGGCAGCACCGGGCTGTCGAGCGGTACACGGCCCTCCCGCAGCGCCGCCCACCGCCGCGAGTCACGGGCGAAGTAGGAGGGGTTCTGCAGGACCCGGAGCGCGGCCTCGTGCTGCACGATGAGGGTGGCGTCCACGCCGGGTGCCAGCTCGATCGGAGCGGCGAGCCCGTGCGCCCGGAACTCGTCGTACACACGCTGCGGATCGGACGCGAACTCCGGCCCGTAGAGCGACTTCTGCCGCTCACCGTGCATGGGGCACCCGGTGGGGGCGCTGTACGGGGCGGCTCCCGGATGAGAGTCCATGTGTGATTCCTCGATGTGATCGCGGGCCTCGCGGGGCCCGGACGGTGGACGGAAAACGGGGACGGGACCACCCGTACCGAAGGACGGCGGACGGAGCGGGGGTCAGGCCACCCGGGCGAGAAGGTGCTGGACCAGGGTGATCAGGGCCTGCGCGGACGAGTTCTCGTCCCGGGCGTCGCAGTACACGACCGGGGTGTCCGGCAGCAGGTCGAGGGCCTCGCGCAGCTCCTCCTCGGCATGCCGGGAGTACGGGTCGAAGCTGTTGACCGCGACCGCGTACTCCAGCCCGTACGTCTCGACCAGGTCGATCACCGGGAAGGTGTCGGCGAGACGGGCCGGGTCGACGAGGAGCAGCGCACCGAGCGAGCCCCGGGCCATGTCCTCCCACAGCTCGACGAAGCGCTGCTGGCCCGGCGTACCGAACAGGTACAGCACCAGCTCGTCGCTCAGGGTCAGACGGCCGAAGTCCAGCGCGACCGTCGTGGTCACCTTGTCGGGCGCGCCGCGCAGATCGTCGATGTGCGCGCCGGCCTGCGTCATCCGCTCCTCGGTGCGCAGCGGAGTGATCTCGGAGAGGGTGCCGATGAGCGTCGTCTTGCCCACGGCGAAGTGTCCGACGACGAGGATCTTCGCCGCACGCTGCACCGCGTCCGGCACATAGATGTTCTCAGCCGAACCGGACCTGGAGTCCATGCAACACCTCTTCGAGGATCTTCCTGTCAACGAGCTGGGCCGGCGGGGGCGCCTTGCGGCGGATCAGATGACCTTGTTCCGCTAAGTCGTTCAGCAGCAGCCGCGCCACTCCGACCGGCTGGCCGAGGTGGCCCGCCACCTCGGCCACCGACAGATAGCCGCCGGAGCACAGCTCCCAGATCGCCCGGACCTCGGGGCTCGGGTTCGGGGGCCGCAGCCGGTCGGGCGCGATCGTGACCAGGGTGACGAGGGAGAGGTCTTCCGCGTCGGGCAGGCCGCGGCCGCCCGTGATGACGTACGACCGGACGAACCCGCTGCTGACCGACTGCTCCTCGCCCGGCGCCGTCATGCGTCGCTTCCGGCGTTCTGGCGGGGCGGCGTGGTCATCGCCTTCCCCAGCGCGGTGACCTGCTGCTGCATGCGGAAGGACATGGCCTCCATGTCCACGTCGGCCGCGGCGGCCGCCGCCAGGTAGGCGCCGGTACCGGCGGCGATCAGGAAGATCCAGCCGTGCTCGTACTCAAGGAGGGTCTGCCGCCAGCGGCCGGGGGTCTGGGCGCCGATGAAGGGGGCGACGGCCCGGCTCAGCGACTGCATGGAACTCATCGCCGCCGCCACGGTCTCCGCGTCGTCCCGGCCGATCTGGCTGGAGTTGGCCAGCAGCAGGCCGTCGGCGGATACGAGGATCGCGTGCCGGGCGCCGGGTACCTGGAGCACATCGTTGAGCACCCAGGAGAGATCGGGGTTCACAGGATCTCGGGTCCTTCCATCGTCGTCTGGTCACGTCCGGACCGGGTTCCGCGCTGGAACGCGCCCAGGCGGGAAGCGGTCTCCTCGTTGCTGCGCGCCGGCCCGGGTTCGGTCGAC
Organism: Streptomyces sp. NPDC087845; assembly: GCF_044742755.1. Taxonomy (NCBI): domain Bacteria; kingdom Bacillati; phylum Actinomycetota; class Actinomycetes; order Kitasatosporales; family Streptomycetaceae; genus Streptomyces; species Streptomyces sp. NPDC087845. The sequence goes on along the minus strand of NZ_JBIUVC010000002.1, from coordinate 239,136 downwards.
GGCACCACGGACACCGGGCTCTTGCGACGACGCTTGGGCAGGCCGCCTGCGGTGGTGAAGGACCCCGAGGGCTGCGGGGCGGAGGCCGGCTGCGCGGCCGGGGGGAACAGCGGGGTCGGGGCCGGCGCGGGCACGTGGCGCTGGGGGAGCGCCGCCACGTCCGCGTCGTAGCCGCCGTTGGTCATCGGGGCCGCGGCAGCGGCCGGGGGTGCCGGCGCGTCGCCGGTGAGAAGCTCGTCGGGCAGGAGAACCACCGCGCGTACGCCTCCATAGGGGGATACGGAGTCCACCGAGACCTTGAACCCGTAGCGGGAGGCCAGCACGCCGGAGACGGCGAATCCGAACTGCGGGGGAATGCCCAGGCTGGAGACGCTGATCGCGGCCTGAGGCGCGAGGAGGGCCGCCGCGCGGTCCTTCTCCTCCTGGCCCATGCCGAGGCCGGCGTCGTCGACGATGAGGCAGACGCCCATCGGGACGGCCTGGATGTTGATCTCCACCGGGGTGCCGGGGGCGGAGTAGTTGGTGGCGTTGGCCAGCAGCTCGGCGAGGACCACCGCCACCGGCTCCACGGCCTTGCTGACGACGGAGAAGTTGACCTGCCCGTTGACCCGGACCCGGTCGAACTGCCGGATACGGCCCTGGGCGCTGCGGGCCACGTCGAAGACGGACGCGACGGTCTCCCGGCGCCCGAGCCAGCCACCGCACAGCACCGCGATGCCCTGTGCCCGGCGGCCGAACTGGCTGTTGGCGTGGTCGATGGCCATCAGGTCGGCGAGCATCTGCGGGTCGTCGCCGTACTTCTTCTGGGCGTTCTCGATGACCACCTGCTGCTCGTCCGCGAGCCCTTGGAGGGTGCGCACGGCCGCCTTGAGGACGGCCTTGGTCTCCTCCTCGGCGTCCTTGCGGACCTCGGTCATCTCCGCGGCCTGCCGGTGCAGAAGACCGGTGTGGGCGACGTGGAGCTCGTCCCGCTGCCGTTGCAGCGCATCGCGCTCGCCCCGGAGTTGGGAGTTCTGTCTGCGAAGCCCGGTATTGGTCTTGCGAGCCCGCAGGACGGCACCGACAGCGACCAGTGCTACGACAACCAGCGCCCAGAGGAGCGGGCCCTGTGCAAATGTCATGAGACTCACTTCAAGTGCCATGGCTATGGAAACGGCTTGACGCTCCCTCATGTGCCGCACGGGCCGGGCTGGCTGAGCCACGGCCTGTGTCACGCGGGGAAGCCTCCGAAAGTGGGGCCGAGGAACCCATCCCTCCCGGAATGCCCCCGTATGCCATCAGCCCACTGGAAGTAAGATGATCTTAGCATCGGCCTGTTGGGTAAATGTCAAGACCGACACGCCAGTTGCACGCTTGACGCGGAATGTTCACATCCGGGATGAGGGGCGGCGCCCCCTCCGCCCTGGCGGACGCCTCGGTTTTGCGGGGTGAAATGTGACGATTGCTCAGATCTGTCCGGGGTGCCCCGCGGTAGGGGTCCGCTGCCCGAGGGGGCTGTCGACGCGCGAGCGGGGTCGTTCAGAACGGCCGGGAAGCCCGGCTCGATGCCCGAATACCGCTGTCCGTATGTTGCAGAGATCTGTCATTGCGGACATTCCGGCCATGGGTGAAGGTTGAGGGCATGAGCGATTCCCCTCCGATCCCGCATCTGGTCGTGATCCCGGTGTTCCCTGGAGTCAACGCACTCGATGTGACCGGACCGGCCGAGATCTTCGCGCTCGCCGCCCGGATGCCGCCCGCGGGGCGGGCGCCGTACGAGGTGCGGGTGGTCGGCGAGCGGCCCGGCGACGTGGCGACCTTCTCGGGCGTACGGCTCGGCGTCGACGGGACCTTCGCCGAGGAGCCCGGGAGGCCCGGCACCGTGCTGGTGCCCGGCCGGATGGACATCGGTCCGCAGGGCCCGGTGCCGCGGATCGACGAGGCCGTGGTCGCGTGGCTCCGCGCGGTCGGGCCGGAGGCCGGCCGGGTCGCCTCGGTGTGCGCGGGCGCGCATGTGACGGCGGCCGCCGGGCTGCTCGACGGCCACCGGGCCACGACGCACTGGGCGACCGCCGCACGCCTCGCCGCCGAGTACCCGGAGATCGAGGTCGAGGCCGACCCCGTCTTCGTACGCTCGGGACGGATGTGGACCAGTGCCGGGCTCACCTCGTCGATGGACCTCGCGCTCGCCCTGGTCGCCGACGACCACGGGGACCGGGTCGCGCTGGAAGTGGCCCGGATCATGGTCATGTACCTGCAACGGCCGGGCGGGCAGAGTCAATTCAGCGTGCCGCTCGCTCAGCAGGCGGGAAGCCGGGACGACGTACGCAGCCTGCGCCTGTGGATCGGTGCGCATCTGGACGCCGATCTGTCGGTGCCCGCACTGGCTTCCAGACTGGCGATGAGCGAGCGCCACTTCGCGCGGACCTTCCACACCGAGACCGGCAGCACGCCCGGTGCGTTCGTCGAGGAGATGCGGCTGGAGGCCGCGCGCAGACTTCTGGAACGTACGGACCGGGTGCTGGACGACGTGGCGCGCGCCTGCGGTTTCGGCTCCGTGGAGACCCTGCACCGCGTCTTCCGCGATCGCCTCGGCACCACGCCGGCCGCATACCGGCGCCGCTTCCGGACCTCCGCGCACTGACGCCGCGACTCCGGGCCGGCCCCGGGTCCCCGACGCCGCAGGACATCGGCGCCGCATCCCGTGGCGTCGAGCACTCCCGCACGCCGCGATACGGCGACGCCGACGTCACCGAGGCGCCGACGTCACCGAGGCGCTGACGTCACCGAGGCGCCGACTCAATCAAGGCGCCGACTCGACCAAGGAGAATCACCTTGAAGATCACCGTCACCCACCTGGGCACCGCGACCGTCCTGCTGGAGATCGGCGGGCTGCGCCTGCTCACCGACCCGGCGTTCGACCCCGCACCCGCCGTGTACCACCACGGCCCGGTCACTCTGCGCAGCACCGCCGGGCCCGCGATCGGCGCGGCCGAGCTCCCCCACGTGGACGCCGTGCTGCTCAGCCATGACGAGCACCCCGACAACCTGGACGCCACCGGACGCGGACTCCTTACGGGGCGCCCCGTACTCACCACCGTCAGCGGCGCGGCGCGCCTCGGGGGCGAAGCCCGCGGCCTGGCGCCGTGGGAGACCCGGACGCTGGCCATCGGCGACAGGACCGTACGGGTCACGGGCACGCCCGGCCTGCACGGTCCGGTCGGGGACGTCACCGGCTTCGTCGTCGAGGCGCCGGGCGAGGACGAGGCCGTCTACGTCTCCGGCGACACCGTCCACATTCCCGAGCTCGACGAGATCGGCCGGCGCTTCACGATCGGCACCGCCCTGCTGCACCTGGGGGCGGCGCGTATCGAGGCCTTCGGCGGCGGCGAGCTGATCACCATGGACGGCGCCCAGGCCGCGGCCCTCACCCGCTCGCTCGGCGCCCGCAGGGTGGTGCCGGTGCACTACGACTCCTGGGAGCACTTCACCGAGGGCCGCGAGCAGGTCACCGCCCGCTTCGCCGAGGCCGGTCTCGCGGACCGGCTCCACTGGCTCACTCCGGGGGTCGCCGAACCCCTCGACTGATACGGGGCACGGCCCGCCGCCGCGGTGCCGTCGGCGAGCCGACGGGCCACCACCGACTGAAACCCCGCGCCCGCGTCCGGGCCCAACCCAGGCCCAACCCAGGCCTGAACCCAGGCCCGAACCCAGGCCCGAACCCGGGCTCAAACCCGGGCTCAAACCCCGGCCCAGGACGCGGTGTCACGGCGTGCCTGCCCGTCCCGGGACCTCGGGTCACGTGCATGCGGGAGCGGGCTCTCGTCACTGTCGGCGAAGGCGGGCGGAATCCAGTATTGAGACCAGCCAAGGGGAAACGCCCCAGGCAGAACCCCGGTCCTCACAGGGCCGGCCGAAGTCACAGGAGATCTCATGAACCTCTCGCAGAACACCGCCCAGTCGACCGACGCCCAGACCAAGACCGGCCTGACCCTGTCCCGCAAGGCCGCGCTCGGTGTCGCCGCGGCCGCGGTCATCGGCGGCTCGATGTTCGCCCCGAGCGCCTTCGCCGCGACGGACTCCGCGCCCAGCCACTCCGTCGAGGCGGGCTGCGGCGACTGCTACCCGGACGTCATCTGATCCCGGCAGTCGTCCGACTGATCCCGGTCGGTCGACCCCGGTAGTCGTCCGACCGATCCCGGTCGGCTGATCCCGGCAGTCGTCCGACTCCGATGGTCGCCCGACCCCCGGAGCCGTCCGACTCCCGCGGTCCCTTCGGATCCGACCCGACAGCGCCCTGACGGGGCCCGCCTGCCACCCGGCCGGCGGGCCCCGCAGCCGGAGCGTGAGCAACGTGAGCAAGGAGAGTGAGCCGTGAACTGGCTCGAACGCTGTGTTTCCGACGCGGAACGGTTCCTCCGTACGCAGTGGCGCCAAGGGCCCGTCGTGCTGCGGCCGGACGATCCGCCCACCGAAATCCTCACCCCCGCCGACCTCGACGACCTCATCGACTCGGGCGCCCTGAGAGTGCCCTACGCCGGACTGTTCACGAAGGCGGGCGCCGTGCCGGAGGCGGCCTTCTGCCCGCCCCGTGTGGTGGCCGGGCGGTATCTCGAAGGCTGGCTCGACCCGGAGCGCGTACGGACGCTGATCCGGGAGGAGCAGGCCACCCTGCAACTTCGCTACGTCAACCACTGGTACCCGCCGGTCCGGCAGCTCACCACGGGCCTCGCCGGGCAACTCGGGCGGCTGGCCGAGGCGTTCTGCTTCTACTCGCAGCCCGGCCGCTTCGGTGCCGTACACCGCGACGACGGCGACATCCTCGTGCTCCAGCTCAGCGGCGCCAAGCACTGGCAGGTGTTCGGCGGCCCCACCGACGCGGGCTGGCAGCCCGTACGGGAGGACGACCCGGGCCCGGTCCTGCTCGACACCGTCGTACGGGCCGGCGAGGTCCTGTACGTCCCGAACGGTTACGCCCACACCGCGCAGGCCACCGAGGACGGCCCCTCGCTGCACCTCACGATCGCGCTGCGCGAAGCCGGCGCCGGGCACCTGCGCGCGGAGCTGCAGTCCCTGCTCTCCTCCGGCCTCGCCCTGCCCGCCCGCCCCCTCGACGACGCGGATCTGACCGGGACGGCCGCCGCCCTCCTCGACCACTTCCGCGACCGGCTCGACAGCGCGAGCGCCGAGTCCCTCGTGCACAGCGCCCGCCTGCACGCGTACAGCAGCCGCCCCACGGCCTGAGCGGCCGGAGCACCCGACGGAGAGTGAGAACAACGATGGACTGGCTGAAGCGATGTGTCCGGGACGAGCAGGAGTTCTTCGCCGCGCACTGGCGCCGCGCACCGGCCGTGCTGCGCCCCGACGACCCCCCGGTGGACCTCCTGGACACCGCCGAACTCGACGGCCTGCTCGACGCCGGGCTGCTCAAGGTGCCCTACATCGGGCTCGTCCACGAGGACAGCCACGTACCCACCGAACGGTTCTGCACGCCGCGGGTGGTGCTCGGCGAGGTGGTCGAGGACTACGCGGACGCGGAACTGGTGCGCCGACTGGTCGACGACGAGCGGGCCACCGTACTGCTGCGGTACGTGGACCAGTGGCACCGGGGTGTACGGGCGCTCACCACGGGCCTCGCCGAGCAACTCGGCCGCCAGGTCGAGGCGTTCTGCTTCCGCACCCCCGCAGGCACCCAGGGCCGCCCCCTCCACCGCGACGACGCCGACGTCCTCGCGATCCAGATCAGCGGGGAGAAGCGCTGGCGCGTCCACGCCGGACCGGCCGACGGCAACTGGGAACCGGCCAGGGAGGACGGCGACCCGGGCGAGGTACTGCTGGAGACCGTCCTGCGCCCCGGCGAAGTCCTGTACGTGCCGCGGGGGTTCGCGCACCACGCGGACGCCGTGGGCGACGCACCGTCCGTCCACCTCTCGCTGACCGTGCGCGAGGCGGGCACCGCGAACCTGTACGCCCTGCTGCAGGCGTTCCTCGCGGACGGAGCCGCGATCCCCGGCCGGCCGCTCGACGACGAGGCGCTCACCGATGCCGCCGAGGCACTGATCGGCCACACCCGCCGCACCCTGGCGACCCTGACCCCCGAGGCGCTGGTGGCCCACGCACGCGACGCGATGCGCGCGACGATGCCCGCCGCCGCGTGACCCGTCCGGCCGGTGCCGGCACCGGCGCCGGTGACTGAACCGCCGCGCAGCCCGCAGTCCGCAGCACACAGCCCCCGAAGCCCCGTGCTCGGGGGCTTTTGCGCAGTCCTGACGCGACAAGATCTTTTCTGCCTGGCCCTTCTGCCTATTCTTGCCCGGGGCATCCGATGCGCCGGTCGGCACCACCCGTCAGACGGCGACGAGGGGGGTACGTGGAAGGGCAGGAGCAAGTACGCACCGGGCCGTTCGAGGCGGCCCGGGGGCTGGGCGAGAACGACCTCGCCGTGTACGGCTGGGTTCTCGAACACCGTACGGGCGACCCGGAGGCCGTGTCCGAGGCCACCGGGATCGGCCCCGAGGAGGCCGCACTGAGCCTGGAACGGCTGCGGCTGGCCAGGCTGTTGCACGCGCAGGACATTTCCGGGAGCTCCCGGGCGCTGTTCGCCGTCGCGCCCGAGACCGCGCTGGCGCAGCTGGCCGCGCCCGTGGAGGCGAAGATACGCGAACAGCAGGACGGCCTCGCCGGTATGCGCCAGGACCTCGGTCCCTTCGTCGCGTGCTACCACCAGCGGCATTCCCGCAGCGAGTCGTTGGAGCTGCTGGAGAACGTCCAGGACGTCCGCAACACCCTCAACCAGGCGTCGAACCGCTGCCGCAAAGAGGTGCTGACCAGCCAGCCCGGCGGCGGAGCGCGGGATCCCGAGGCGATGCGGGAGGCGCTGGTGCGGGACCAGTCGATGCTGGAGCGCGGCATCCAGCTGCGTACGCTCTACCACCACACGGCCCGTTTCAACGGCCCCAGCCAGGCCTACGTGGCCGCCGCGTCGGCGCTGGGCGGCAAGTACCGCACCGCGCACGAACTGTTCGGCCGGCTCATCGTCTTCGACCGCGAACTCGCCTTCATCCCCGTACAGGACGACAGCTGGGGCGCCGTCGTCATACGGGAGCCGTCCACGGTCATGTACCTCTGCGAGATCTTCGAGCAGGCCTGGGACCGGGCCACCCCGTTCGCCGATGCCGTCAGCCAGGGCCTGGAAGAGGTGTCCCGGGAGATCCACGAGACGATCGTCCGGCTGCTCGCAGCGGGCCTGAAGGACGAGGCCATCGCACGAAGACTCGGCATGTCGCTGCGTACCGCACGTCGGCACATCGCCGACATCATGGAGGAGCTGGACGCCGCGAGCCGCTTCCAGGCCGGTGCCCACGCCGCGGCCCGGGGGCTCCTGGCGAACCCCGTTCCCGTAGCCGAGGCGCCTGACGCCCCGGTCGTCTGACGGCCCGGTCTCCTGGCGGTCCGGTCGCCCGGCGGCCCGGTCCCCTGGCGGCCCGGTCCCCTGGCGGTCCGGTCGTCCGGCGGTCCGGTCTCCTGAGAGCCGTCGGCCGGCGGTCGGCCGACGGCCGTGCCTCTCGCCGGCCGGTCCCGTTCCCCGGTAGCGAACTTACGCGACTGGCCCGGGGCCGTCCGGTGTCGGATGCTGTCAGCAGAGTCCGTGCGGGACGCTTCCCGCACGGCGCTTCGGCGGCGACTACGAGGAGGGACATGGACGGCCGGCCCCTGGCACCCCCGGCACCCCGGGCAGAGAGTGAAGGCAGGCTCCATCTGCAGGAGTTGCTGCTGTTCCTCTCGGTGCACCTGGACCGGGCGCCCGGCGTGATGTGGCCCGAGTACGAGCATCCGGCCTTCGGCAGCCCGGAACGACCGGAGGCGCTCGACGGCCTGGCCGCCGAACTCGGCCTGCGTACCGGCCTGGTCGCGAACAGCGGCCGGGCCACTCGCACGTGCGACGGTGCGCGGAACCCCGCCGCACATCTGGTGATCCATCAGACCGAGGGCACGGGGTTGTGGCGACTGCGCGGCGACCGGACCGACGGCGGCGCGGGGGCGTTCCGGCACCGCCTGCGGTCGGGCGAGGTCCTCTACATTCCGGCGCGCTGGTCCTGGACGGTGGAACTGACGCCGGGAGCGCAGTACGTGGTCACCGACCTGACGCCGCCCGGCGGTTAGGCCCGTACCGGCCCCTGCCGGCCCCTGTCGGTCCCATGGGCGCCGGGGCCCCATGGACGCCGGGGGGATCAGCCGCCCCATGAGGTGTCGCACGGGGTCACCACGCCCTGGCCCGTCGGCTCCACGTCCGAGAGGTGCCATCCGGTGGCCGGGTCGCCCGTGGCCTCCTCGGCGGAGACGGGCACCGACTGGAGCCCGATGCCGCCGCAATCGAGGTCGGCGGCGTACGCGGGGGAGCCGGGCTGGAGGACCAACAGGGCGGCGGTGGCGGTGAGGAGCAGGGCAAGGCGCTTCGGCATGATTCCCCCCAGGGACGTGGTGTGGGGCCCGCCGTTCCGGCGGACCCGCTCCGTTCGTGCGGTGTGTGACCACACTGGCCCAGGCCCGTCGCGCATGTACGGGAGCGAGCCCCTCACCAAGGTGCGTGACCGCAAAGTGAAGGGGGCTCGAATACCCCCGAGGCGGTGGAAGTCCGGCGAATCTCCGGGCCGTGCGCGCCCCCTCAGGTCAGGTAGCCCCGCTGCATGGCCAGCACCACGAGCTGGGTCCGGTTCGTCGTGCCCGTCTTGTCGCGGAGCCGGCGCAGATGGGTGTCGACCGTGTGCGGGCTGATGCCCAGCCGACGGCCGATTCCCCAGTAGGTCTCGCCTCCTGCGAGCAGCGTCAGGACCTGGTGCTCGCGGGGGGTCAGTGTGGGCTCGCAGACAACGGTGTTCAGGGCGTCCGGCATGGCGGGCTCCTCCTCGTCGACGGGTGACCGGCGGGCGCCCTCTTGGGGTGGGCCCGTCCGGACATCCACCACATTGGGCCACCCGCGAACCCGCCCGCGACGGGCCGGACGCCTCATCAACCTGCCTGACAGCAAAGCGAGGTGGCGACAAAGGGGGACGAAGCGCGCCACGTCGTCGCGGGCCCGGCCCCGTTCGGTGGTCGCCCGATGCCTGATGCCCGATCCCCGATGAGCCTTCACCGAAGCGCAACCGGAAGCCGGCGAAGCACGGCCAGGAACCGGCGAAGCGCAGGCGAAAGCCGCCGAAGCGCAGCCAGGAACCGGCTCCCGCTCCCCGCGTGAAGCGCTGACGGTTTTCTCCCCTGCTCAGTTGGGCTTGTCGTCCCGGCGCCTCCGGCGCGGTCCGTCGGCGCCATCCGTGACGGTGGCGAGAGCCTGTGAGAAGGCGCGGATGCGTGCGGTCTCGTGGTTCCGGTGCCACACCAGGCCGAGATACGAGTCCGCGAGCCCGGTGAGGGGCACGAGGGTGATCGCGCGGCGGCCGTAGTAGTCGGCGGCGGGGCGGCAGAGAAGCATGGCGCCACGGTCTGCTTGCATGAGGGCGAGGCCCTCTTGAAGAGTGGTCGCCGTGGGCCCGGCGGGGATCGCGAGTCCTTCGGGAGTGGTGCTCGGGGCTTGCGCGCGGCGCCAGTACTCCGGCGCCGCGCCATGGACGCTGATGAGCGGGCAGGCGGCGAGATCCTCGGCGCTCAGACTGCCGCGTCTCGCGAGGGGGTGCCGGGAGGAAACAGCCAGTGCCTGCGGCTGTTCGGAGAAGACCCGCCCGAGAACGAGGTCGCTCTCCTCGACCGGCAGGAGGACCACGGCCGTGTCGACCTCGCGACGGTGGATCGGACCGAAAGGGTCGGAGAAGGGGATCTCCACGATCTCGGTGGCACAGTCGGGGTGTCTGTTCTGGAAGAGCGCCATGGCGTCCATGACGTGGTCGTTGGCCGTGCCCTGGAAACCTATGCGGAGGACCCCTTCGACGCCTCTGGCGACCGTACGGACGTCATCGAGCGTCGTCAGTATCGCGTCGAAAGCGGGACGCAGCCCCTCGTGCAGCTGCTCCCCGAGCGGGGTGAGCCGTACGCGACGGCTCGTGCGCTCGACGGGCCGGGCGCCGATCCTGTTCTCCAGGGCGCGCAGCAACTGGCTCACACGGCTCTGGGTGCAAGGTGCTGCGGCGTGCCTCCCCGGCGCTGGAGGTCATGCGGTCGCCCTGTGCGGGTGCTGCGACATGCCTGCCCGGCCCTGGAAGCCGTGCGCTTGCCCAACCCCGATGCAGGTCGACTCGCCATGTAGGTCGACTCGCCTGGTACATTGCTATGCATGGAACGCGGTAAGGCAAGTCGCCAAGCGCCGGAGAAGGTCGAGAGCCAGCTCCGCAAAGGGGTTCTGGAGTACTGCGTCCTGGCTCTGATGCGCGCCGGGCCCAAGTACGGGGTCGAACTGCTGAGCGAATTGCAGGGCACCGGCACCCTGGCGACCAGCCAGGGCACGGTCTACCCGCTGCTGTCACGGCTGCGGCGGGACGAACTCGTCGTCACCACCTGGCAGGAGTCCGCGTCCGGTCCGCCACGGCGTTACTACGAACTGACCGAGTCCGGGCACGCGGCACTCGCGGAGTTCGCCGGCATCTGGCCAGGGTTCCGCGACGCCGTCGACCATCTCCTCACGCCTACCACCGGGCATCGGCACAATCCCGCAAAGGACGAACACTCATGAAGACCGACGACACCCTCGTCCGGGACTACCTCGCGGCCGTCGACCGCGAGAGCGCGGCGCTGCCCCCGGCCGCCCGCCAGGAACTTCTGGCCGACCTGGGCGAGCACATCGAGGTCGCGCTCGCCGAACGGCCCGGCGGCATCCGCGAGATCCTCCGCGAAGTGGGCGACCCGCGCACGATCGCCACCACAGCACTCCAGGAGCTCGGCCACACCCCCGACACGCGCGCCCACAAGCCCCGCCGACGCCGCTCCCCGGCATGGCTGCCGATCCTGCTCCTGCTGGTCAGCGATGTCCTGCCCTATGCGGGAGGCTTCGTCCTCCTGGACTGGCTCTCCGTCGCCATCAAGATCACCGCCATAGTGATGGTGTGCCGCTCCCGCCACTGGAGCGCGCCCCAGAAGTGGATCGGCCTCACCCTGACCGTCCTCGTCCCTGTGGCCATGCACATCGCCTGGTACTTCCTCTTCGTCGCCCCCGACAACACCGATGTCACCGAGACGTGGCGCTGGACGGCCGTCGCCCTGGTGCTCGTCCTGACGGCGGTCGGCTCCGGGTGGCTGTGGCGCACCAAGCGCTCCTGACCGCGCCCCTTTCTGCTTTCGCCTTCCCCCTTTCCCTCTTTCCCCCTTCGGCTTTCACCGGCAGCCCTGCTCCCGAGCGGTGCGTCACCTGCCGACGTGGAGATGGGATGCCCAGCGCGTCGGAACTCTGCGATAGGCGTGGCGGAGCCTGCGCAGGGCATGGTGCAGGGCGAGCGCGATGTGGTCGGTGTCGGGGGTGCCGTCGGGCCGTTGCGGCAGGTTGTCGTACACGTCGACGGCGATGTCGGCAGCGGCGTCGTCGGCGACGGGCCAGAGGGTGCCGATCACGTGGCGGTAGCCCGCGATCTGGAAGGCCGAGGTCAGATGGATCGCCTCGGCGGCGAACCGGGGGCCGGTCCGAGCGGTCTCGCAGGCCGACAGATAGGCCAGGTCGGCGGTGAGGTTCAGACGGGCGATGTCCCTGATGCTCAGCGGCCGTTCGAGATGGTCGTGGACGAGGAGGCGGCCGGCCGAGGGGTCGGCGGGGTCGTTCACCGCGTGGCAGGCGAAGTGCGCGAGGGAGTGGTGCGGCAGCTCCGCGAGGACGCGGGAGGCCGTGGCCTCCGGCCCGGTGAGCGTGAGCGCGTACGGGTAGTGGGAGGTCAGCTGCCGGAGCTCGCGCAGGGCTCCGTCGAGGGCGGCGGCCCCAGGGGTCCGCGGCATCGAGACCGCGAGAACCCCGCCGCTGCCGTGACCCGACCGCGCACGGGAGTGGGCGAGCGCCCGGATGGTCGGGGTGTACGAGGAGACGGCCCGGTCCATGACCGTGCGGGCCGGACCGGCACCTTCCCCGTGCTGGCCGGCGGCGTGCAGGGGAAGGGTGCTCAGCAGCCCGCCCGGCGACCACCAGATCCGGGGCCAGGGCCGGCCCGGTGCGGGTTCCGAGACCAGGCCCAGGGCGTCCAGGACCGGTTCGGCGACGACGTCCCACAACCAGCCCAAGGTCTCATGCACCGGCTTCTGGGCCGTCAGCCGCTCCAGCACCGTGCGCGCGGGGTCCTGGCTCGCGTCGACGGCCTGGGCGAAGGACTCGCCGCGGGTGCGGGCCGCCGTCTCGGTGAGGCCGGCCAGCGGCACCACCTGGATCCGGTCGTGGTGCAGCACCAGCGCGTCGCAGCGGAAGTCACTGGTGTTGACCACGACGACGGGGCCCTCCACGGCCTGGGCGCACAGCTCCGCCGTGGTGGGCGGCCGAAGGAACCCCTCGAAGCCCGGCAGCCGGCGGATGTCGTCGAGCAGCGCGTCGAACTCGGCTACCGCGCGCCGGCGCTCCTCGGCGGCCCGCCGGCTCAGGCCGCCCGGAGGCACCGCCGACCCCCCGGGGAACTCGGTGCCGGGTCCGTCCAGTCGCAGGCGCAGCGCGGTGAGGCGGTCGGCGAGTTCCGGTTCCGCGCGGCGGAGTCCGGTCACATCGGTACGGATCTCCAGCGCCTGGGCGAGCAGGAGACCGCGCCCCGCCTCCAGCAGCCGCAGTGCCCGCTCCGGATCGTCCAGGCGCAGGGCACAGGCCGCCGCGTCCGAGGCGAGTGAGGCGAACCTGCCCAGCCAGTTCTCCTGGGTCCTGCGCTCCTCGTACCGCGGCGCGACCGCCGGCAGCAGGCCGATGGCGTACTCGTAGGCGGCGCACGCCCGGGTCCAGGCGCCCGTCTCCGCGTGGCAGCGCGCGAGTTCCTCGGCGGCGACCACTCGTGCGCTCGGTGTGAGGACGGGATTGCGCGCCGCGTCCTCAAGGGCCACGCGGGCTTCCTGGAGCGCCGACGTGTCCCGTGCCACCGCATGGCGCAGCACCAGGGCACGGCCGAGTTCGAGCAGGACGACCCCGCGGACGGGGGCGCTGTCCGGGGCCAGTGCCGCGGCCTCACGGTGGCAGTGCAGGCTCTCGTCGAGGTCGGGCAGGCCGGCGGTCAGCCGGAAGCGCTGTTCGAGGGCGCTGCCCAGTTTGTGCAGGGCGAGTGCGCGCTCGACGCGCAGGGGCGGGGTGGCGTCGAGGGCCCTGCGGTGGGCGTCGACGGACTCGTCGAGGTCGGTGGCGTCCCCGGCGCGCCGGTACCGGGCGTCGAGCGCCTCGCCGAGGCTGCCCCAGAACCGGTGGAGGCTGTGGTGGTAGCCGCCGGCCGTGCGGGCGGCGTGCCGGGCATGCGTCACGGCCTCGTCGAGTACATCGGTGCGGCCGCTGCGGGCGTGGTAGTGCCCGAGGAGCGCCGAGGCCAGGTTCGAGTGGAACAGCGGCAGGTCCCGGTGGTGTGCGGGCGCGCGGCGGATGGCCTCGCGCGTCGTCTCGACGGACTCGTCGATGTCGGCCAGCGCCCCGGTCAGCTCGAAGCGCCGGGACAGCGCGTTGGCGAGGATGGACAGCACGCCGGGGTGCCCCTCGTCATGGGGGTCCGTCGCCGCCACGGCCTCTCGGGCGACGCGCAGGCAGTCGTCCAGGTCGTCCGGGTTGCCTGTGTGCTCGAAGAGCCGCCGCAGGGCCCTGCTCCGGCCGGCCAGGGCGTTCGCGCGGTGCGATGCGCCGGGCACGGTGGACCGGACGGCCTTTTCGGACATGTGTACGGCTTCGTTCAGGTCGCCCGGGTCTCCTGCCGAGTCGTAGCGGCTCAGCAGGGCCTCGCCGAGATTCAGCAGCGCGAGCGTGTGGTCGTCACCCGCCGCGCGCCCGGCCTCGATGGCGGCGTCCAGGTCGGCCGCCGCTCAGGTTCGCTCGTGGCGCATCCCCAGGGCTGCCGCCAGGTTCGCCTGGTAGCGGGGGCGTTCGGGATCGTCGGGGGCGGCGGCCCGTGCCGCGGCGCGGGCCGCGTCGATGTGCAGGCCGAGGTCGCCCAGGTCCTGGGTGCGGGTCTGCCGGAGATGCCGGATGTCCGACAGGAGGGACAGATGGCGGACCAGGGCGGGGTCTCTCCCGGGCGTGGCGTCGACGGCTTCCTGTGCCGCGCCGACGGCGGCGTCCAGGTCCGTCATGCCGCCGGTCAGCTCGTGCCGGGCCCGCAGCAGCACCGCGAGGTTGGCCAGCCGCCCCGCACGCCGGGGCGCGTCGGCCGACGTGGCGCGGACGGCCGCCCGCACCTTCTCGACCGCCTCGTCCAGCACGGCGGCGTCGCCGGTGATCTGGAAACGGCCGTACAGGGAGAGGCCCAAGTCGTTGAGCACCTTGGGTTTTTCCGGGTCCCGGGGATCGTCGGGCACGGGGGTCTGCTCCGACCTGCGCCAGTGGTCGATCCATGCGCTTGCGTCGCGGAGGTCGTCCGCGTACTGCTGCCTGCGCAGCCGCGCCCGCTCCAGCTGGGAGGCCATCTCTTCCCGGGCCGGGTGGTCGGCCGGAATGCCCCCGGCCGCCTCCTCCATGGCCTGGATCGCGGCCTCCAGGTCCGCCGGATCGCCCGAGATCTCGGACCAGGCCATCAGAGCCGAGCCCAGGGGGGTCCGGATGTCGGACTTCCTGGCGCTGTCGGGCAGGGCGTGGGCGGCGGACCGCAGGAGCCGGATCGCGGCCTTCAGGTCGGCGGAGTTGCGGGCCCGGTTGAACCGGTCGCACAGCGCCCTGCCCAGCGCGCCCTCGGTGACCGCGTGGAGCGGATGGCTCGGGGTGATCGCGCCCAGGGCGGCCCGCCCGGCGTCGATGCAGGCGTCCAGATCGTGGGAGCTGTCCGTCAGGAGGTAGCGGTTGCGCAGATCCTGGCAGAGGTTGTTGAGCGCCGGGAACCGCAGCGGATGGTCCGCCGGTACGTCCCTGACGATGGACTGGAGCGCACCGATCGACCGGTCCATGTCGGCCATGTCTCCGGCCCGCTGGCCCCGATTGGCCAGCGCCCCCGCCAGGTTGAAGACGTACCGCTGCCGGAGCGGGTCGCTGGGAACGGAGGCGTCGACCGCCCGCTGAAGGACGTCCACCCCCTCGTCCAGCGCGGCCGGTTCCTGGTCGCGCTGGTACTGGTTCAGCAGCGCGCCGCCCAGATTGGACAGCCGTTTCGCGTATTCGGGGTCGTCTGCGCGGGTCAGGCCGACGGCCTGCCGGCAGACGTCGAGTCCTTCCGTCAGATCTTCGCGGCTCCGCGAGGCCATGTACCGGTTGAGCAGCGCCCCGCCGAGGTTCGACAGGAACATGGCTCGCGCCGGTGCGGCGGAGGCGGCCGTGCGGACCGCCTCGCGCAGATGCGCGATGGCCGAGTCGAGGGTGTCCAGGTCGCCCGCGCGCTCGTAGGTGTTGCGCAGAGCCACCCCGAGGTCGCTGAGGATGCCCGCCCGGTCCCCGTGCCCGGCGGGCACGAGGCGGAGTGCCTCGGTGAACCGGAGCACCGCCTCCGCCAGTGCCGCAGGATCCCCGGTGGCCAGCGCGCGGTGCAACTGCTCGATGCCCAGGCGGTGTTCGGCACGGAAACGAGTGTCGACGCCGTCGTCGGCCTCCTGGAAGTGGACCGCGAGATCGGCCGGCACGGCGTCCGGCCGGACCATGTGCACCATGCGCAGCAGCGGCACCGCGATCTCCAGGTCCTGAGCGCCCTCGTTCTCGGGGAGGAGCCGGGCGCGCAGCCAGTGCAGCATGCCCACCGCGTACAGGACGTCCGTCTCGGCGAGCGCCTCTTTCACCAGCGCCAGGAGCCGTCTGGCCTCCGCCCACGCCTCGGCCGCCAGGACCGGTCGCCGGTCGCCCGTCTCCTCGTACCGGCGGAGACGGGCCAGGAGACCGGCCGTCAGCTCGTCACGGAGCGGGTCGTGGTCCGGTGTCGCACTCACTGGATGTTCCCCCCGGCAGATCGAGACGGGCTGCAGCGGCACGATTACCCTACGGGTCCGTTTCGAACCACGAGGGGATCGTGAGGCAGGGAGAACCGGCCGCGAGGCCGGACCGGATCACCGCCCTGTGCGAGGAAGTCGCCGCCGGAATCGGGGACATCGCGCAGACCGCACCGCTGCTGCCGCCGCTGCTGCCACTGCCGGCCACCGCGATCCGACGGGGCGAGCGGCGTGGGACCCGCCCTCGGCGAACCGGACACGGTGCTGGTCCGGGCGGGCGTCGAGGGCGGTCCGGACGGCCGTGCCGGGCGGGGTTTCACTCCCCCGCCCGGCGTGCGCGGCCATCCGCCGGAGGAGGCGTGGACGTGCCCCGCGAGCAAGTCCTGAGCATCGCTCGCGGGCAGCACGCCTCACGGCTTTGCCGGCAGCTGCAACCCCGTACAGTTCCCGCGCCGCACCTGGTCCTTCGCGAACGCGGCCACGTACTCGCGCAACAGCACACGCCGCTCGGCCGCCGTCGAAGGCCCGGACTCCTCTTCTGCATCCCGGTAGAGGGATGTGTAGCCCCAGTGCGCGGCGAAGCCGGCATTCTCGCCGCCGCACTTGGCGACGGCCCACGCCCTGTCCTCGGTCAGCGCGGGCTTCCAGACGGCGCCTTCGCCCATCGGCAGCGGGGCAGGGCCCGAGCCCATCTCGCGCATGTTCCTGCCCCAGTCACCCCGCCAACTGGTCAGTTCGACGAGCGGATTGCCCGGTCTCCTGCTGCTCCCGTCCGCGTCCTCCCCGGCCGGCTTCGGCGCGTGCAGCGTGCACCGTCCGACGACCCCGCCGTCGGCGACGGCGATGCGGACCTCCCCGTCGCGTCCTTCCGCCGGGACGCGGGTGGTGGCGAGAACGTTGCAGGCGGTGCCCTTCGCTTCCGCGCGGGGTACATACCTGCCCGTGTCCGGAACCGCCCCGTCCTCAGGCGCGGGCAGCGGCTGGCCACCGCAGCCGAGCTTCCCGGTCACCTCGTTCGTCATCCGCACCGCGAGCCGCAGCATGGCTGCCTTCTCCTCGCGGCTCTTGGCGAAGTACGTCCAGGTGCCCACCAGCAGTCTGCGGTGTTCCCGAGCAGGCCCCGTGCCGCCGCGCGGGCACTCGGGCATGAGGTAGACGCGGCTGTTCTCGGCCTCGAAACCGGGCAGCCCGCCCGGCAGTACGGCGTGCGGCGCATAGGAACTGCCGATGGACCGCATCTCATCGGCCCGGTCCGCCCCGCCGAGATAAGCGTCCACGGCGACCACGACTTTGCCCTCGTCGTTCTTCAGCACGCAGCGGTACTGGCCGAGGTCCTTGTCGAAGGACTCCCGCTCCGTCCCGAGCCGCTCGCCCGTCCGTACCGTGTCCAGATCGCCGCGGGGCAGCCTGCCCCCGCACGCCTCACGCGCCAGCCACCAGTCCTTCACCGGCGCCCGGACCGAGAATCCGGCGATGACCAGGACGACCAGCACACAGCCCGAACCCCACAGCCACCTACGGTGTCGCCACGCCCAGTTTCCCACCGGTTCCCCCTCGCTCACTCGTACGCAACTTCCGCACCAGTGTGCCCAGTCCTCCCCAATCACCCATCGTCCGGGCCCGAATCGGCCGGGCCCTCTCTCAAGCGCGGGTGACGAGAATCGAAGAGCGACAAGTGTGGGTGGACGCGGTGCAGGGCACACCCCGTCCCCTACGGCCCCCGGAAACTCTGTGCCATCGGCGGTACGGACAACGGCGAATACCTCTTCCCGTTTTTCATGCTATTCCCAAGGGACATTTAACGCACAAGTGGGCGTTCCGCGTCGATGGGGTGCCTCGGCCCCCGGGGCCGTCTTTTGCGTGGTGTCAGCTCTGTTCCTCTTCTTCGGCCTCCATGAGCCGGATTCCCTGGTGCGTCAGTGTGACCATCACGGGTGTGTTTCCTTGTGCCCAGTCGACGGTGACGAGCCCTTCGCCCACCAGATATGCGCAGGCTGCTGCCAGGTCCTGCTCAGGGATTTGAAGACCGTCACGCAGCTTTGCCCCGGTAACGCCAAGGAAGCGGTTCCCTTCCGTGGTTTCGTACAGGGCCTTTATGATCGCGTCGCGGTAGTGCTTCCGCTCTTGCAGTGTTGCCATGATCGCCGCCCACTCGTGCCGGGTACCGAAGCGGAGCCTGTGGGACAGGCGCGGCAGGTTTGCCTGCCCCGCCGCCCGTTGCGGGCCCTCGCTTCAGATTTCGTCCGTCTGTGTGCGGGCGTCCCGGGAGGTTTGACTGGTCACCAGCCAGGGCCGTGCCGGCTGTGGCGTGTGAGTGGTGTCGACGGTGAGGTGGAGGCGGGTTCCGCCCGCGTCGTCGACGGGGTAGCTGCGCTGTTCGGTGGCGCCGAAGCAATGACGGAGAGCTTCTGCGACCTGTCGGGCGACTTCGGGGGACTCGGCGACGATGCGCACGTCGGCGTTGCCGGCCGAGGGGAGTTCTGGTGATTTCACGGTGACCTCGCTCATCAGGGACGACAGGGATGACGTGTCGGTGGGTGTGATGCCGTCGCGCCACACCCACCGCCCCCGGTCAGAGAGAAGGTCGGTGTCCTCCATGGCCCCCCGGCGTGGTGCTCGCGGTGGGGGGCTACGGGCGGTTCAGAGGGCTCGGTCTGCTGCGTGGGGAGCCGATGGGTCAGGAACCTTTCCGCGATGACCAAGTCGGTGATCACGGTCACGGTGGTGATCGTCTCCACGCCCCTCACTTCCCTCGGGCTGAGGTCAGGAGCCCGGTGGGGTTCCCTGCCGCCGAGGCGGCTCCGCCTTCGGTCTCCCACCCTTCTTCCTGCCGCAGCGTTTCCCGTGCGTCACGGGTGGCGTCCTCGCTCGCCATGAGAGCGCTGGCGGTCAGGAGGCCGCCGGGAGTGGCTGCGGCGGACATCAGCCGGGCGGCGGCGGCAGCGTCGGTCTCCGGCGGGATCACCAGCAGGTCCCAGCGTCCCGCGGTGTAGGAGAAGAGGAGAAGTTTGTTCGGGTCCTGCTCTTCGGCGAACCAGCCCACGTGCACCGTGTGCCCGGTCACCGGCACCCTTCGTGGCACCACGGGCCAGTAGGTCGGGTTCACCGTGACATGAGTGATCCGGTCCCAGCGCGCGTCCAGCGCGTCCGTCAGAGCGGGGAGTTCGCGGGAAAGATCGCGGGAGCGAGGCCACCAGGCGCCGTCCAGGAGACCCGGAGGCGATCCTGCCGGAGTGAAGGAAAGGCGGGCCTGCGACGAAGGTACGCGCTCACTGACGATCGTGCGGTCGATGGTCGCGGTCATGACGCGGACCTGTCCCCGGGGCTCGTCTTCGACGTCCCGGTGTTGTTGCTCGCCGAGAACGACACCGGCGTGAGAGCCGGTGTGCGAAGTACTCCCGGTCTCTTCACTTTACTCCGGCCGACGGTCCGTAAGGGGCGCGTGACCAGGAACCTTCCTGGCGAACCCGGGTCCGGCTCCGCCGCCGCGCGGCGCGCCCGCCCCCTCCCCGGCACGCGGAGTGCGGTGAAGTGACGAGGTGACCTCGCCGGGCGGACGCACGGCCCCGGAAGGCGGCCGAACACGCATGGCCGCGCCGCGATGGGGAGAGCCGTCCGGGCCGGCAACGTCCCGCAGGCCGAGCAGATCCTCATCGGTACCGGCACCCGCCGCGCACACCCGGTTCCCGCGGAGGAACCGCAGACGGGCCGCAAACGCGGTGAGCGGTGAGGAAGCCGTCGAGGCTTCGGCGCTCCTTCGGTGAGGGGGATCCAGGTTGCCGCGAAGGTGCAGCTTGGACAGGCACCCATAGGAGACACTGCGTTACGTGACGCATGCGCAGAGTGATGGTGGTGGTGCGGGTCGGTGTGGCGCGCTGAGCACGTCGGCCGTCCTGCCGGGGCTCGACAAGGAGCAGCTGCGGCTGCTGCGTCGGGTGGGGCGAGAGTGGGGGCGGGTGTCGGCTCCCGAGGCGTGGCACCGGGCACTGCCCGTGGATTCCGATCTGGGCAGATTTCCGTCCCCTGCGGAGATCCAGCCTGTCGGTTGGGATCGTCTGGTCAGCGTCTCGCCGCTCGGCGGACAACCGTTCGCCCCCGACGAGGCCGCGGGAGAGCGGCCCCCTGGCCGACTGGGCCGCTTGGGTTACCACGTGCGGCGCGTCGTCCTCGGGGCCGCTCTGAAAAGCACGGCGATCGCGCAGGAGCGGATGCGCAAGCTGGTGGCGTTGCCCGTCCTGTCCGCCGACGCCCTTTCCTCGGTCGCCTACGGGCCCGAGGCCATGCTCGCCGTCCTCGTGCTCGGCGGCGCCGCGGGACTCGCCTACACCGTGCCGATCGCCGCAACGATCGCCTTCCTGATGCTGGCGGTGGGGGTGTCGTACCGCCAGACGATCCGCGCGTATCCGCACGGCGGTGGCTCGTACATCGTCGCCAGCGACAATCTGGGCCGTGTTCCCGGGCTGATCGCCGCCGCCGGCCTGATGACCGATTACATCCTCACGGTCGCCGTGTCGATCGCCTCCGGGGTCGCGGCGATCGCCTCGGCGGTTCCCTCACTCGCCACCGATGCCGTCCCGATCGGCGTCGGCGTGATCGCCCTGCTGCTCGCCGGGAACCTGCGGGGCATCCGGCAGGCCGGCGCACTGTTCGCCGCGCCGACCTACGCCTTCATCATCGCGGTGTTCGCGCTCGTCGCCGTGGGCCTCGTCGACGCCGCAGGCCGTGGTTTCCACCCCACTGCGACTCCGCACCTGAATGCCACGGAGAGCGTCGGCGTACTGCTGGTGATGCGCGCCTTCGCCTCCGGGTCCACGGCGATGACCGGTATCGAGGCCATCTCCAACGCGGTGCCGGCATTCAAGCCCGTGGAGTGGCGCAACGCCCGCACCACGCTGACCTGGATGGTCGGTCTGCTCATCGTGCTGTTCGCCGGCACGGTCGCCATGGTCCGACTCGACGGTGTCGTGCCCAGCACCCAGGAGACGGTCCTCTCCCAGCTCGCCCACCGCAGCTTCGGCTCCGGACCGCTGTACATCCTCACGCAGGCCGCCACGGCCGCGGTCCTGCTGCTCGCGGCGAACACCGCTTACAACGACTTCCCCCGCGTGCTGTTCCTGCTCGCCCGTGACCGACACGCCCCGCAGATCTTTCTGCGCCTGGGCGACCGCCTCGCCTTCAGCAACGGAATCATTCTGCTGTCGATCGCGGCGGCGCTGGTCTACGTGGCCTTCAGCGGCATGACGGCATCCCTGATCCCGCTGTACGCCGTCGGTGTCTTCCTGGCCTTCGCACTGTCCCAGGCCGGAATGGTGGTCCACTGGTGGCGCCTGCGTGACCGCCACTGGCGCAAGAGCCTGTTCTTCAATGCCACTGGTGCCCTGCTGTCGGCCGTCGTCTTCCTCACCGCCGGCATCACCAAGTTCACCGAGGGCGCATGGGTGGCCGTGCTCGCCGTCGGGCTGTTTCTCGTGGTGACGATGCGCATCCGGCGCCACTACGAGTCTGTCGGCAAGGCGCTTCGTCTGCACCCGCACGCCATTGAGTTGCCCACCCCCACCATCCCCGCACACCCCAGCCGCGGCGCGGCACAGTCCCCGGCGACAACGTCGCAGCTGCCCGAGGCTCTCCCCGACGCCCGGACGGAAGAAGAGGCTCTCCCCGACTCCCGGACGGAAGAAGACGCCCGGACGGAAGAAGAGGACGAGGAGACACCCGAGGAGATCCGCCACCTGTCGGTCGTCCCCATCGCGACCATGGACTTGGCCGGCATGCGCGCACTGGCCTACGCCGCCTCGCTCCACCAGCCCGTACTCGCACTTCACGTCAGCCCCGAAGAGGACGAGGCCGAACGCTTCCGCGAGTACTGGACCCTGTGGGGCGACCACCTCCCGCTGGAAGTAGTGGTCTCCCCCTATCGCGCGATCGTCGCACCACTGGTCCACTACATCGAAGCCCTGCACGCAAAGCGCCCGGACCTCACCTTGACGGTCATCCTGCCGGAGATCGTCACGATGCGCTGGCGGTACCGCCTGCTGCACAGCAGGATCGCCCCACGGCTGCGACACGCACTGCGCCCGCTGCCGAAGATCGTCATCACCACCGTCCCTTTCCACGTGTAGCCACCTCCCCGTGGCCGCGCTTGTGACTTTGCGGCATGCCGATCACCACATCGCCCACCTCGGCCTGAATCCCCGACTGCCGCTTGACCAATGTTTCTCGGGGTGTTCGATCAGGCCACGGAGTGGGTGATCGTCGTCGGCCCCTCCGCGTCGTTCATCACTGGGCAATCCGTACACGTCGACGGCGGCCGGCTGCTGCACTGGGACCGCCGACAACCAAGGAGAGAGCACCACATGATCGAGCGAGTCCGCGCTGTCCCCGTCACCCCGGACGACACGATGCTGGTCATCCGCCGCACCCGGCCCGGCATCCCTGTCTACTGAGCCCTGCCCGGAGGCGGCGTCGAGGCCACCGACGAGTCCCGGGAGACCGACCTCCACCGGGAGATCCACGAGGAGATCGCCGGCAAGGCCGACATCGTCCGCCTCCTGCACACGCTGGAGACCGACGACGAGCGACAGCTCTTCTACCTCGCCCGCATCAAGGCATGGTCCTTCGACGACCGAACCGGACCCGAGTTCAGCGCCGAAGGGCGGGGCGAATACGCCCTGGAGGAGATTCCGTTGACCGTGGCCGGGATCGGCAGCATCAACCTCAAGCCGGAGGAGATCGCGTACGTCCTGCGGGACGCCGTCGATGACGGAACGCTCATCGGCGAGGCGGCCCTCTGGCCGCCGCAGGGGGAGCGCCTTGCCGGGTTTCGAGGTCGGATGGTGATTCGGCCGGAATTCCTGCGGACCGGTCTTCAATGTCACCCGGACCGGTATGGGGAGAAAAGCCCGGACGGTCTGCTTTTCATGGGAGAGAAGGGGCTATTTCGCCGGTCCACCTTCGGACGGAGGTGGCAGAGGGCGCGCACCGAGGTCAGGATGCCGGATTTCCGGCTCTATGGCCTCCGCTACACCGTGCACACTTTTTCGGCCCGATCCGGGGCGACGCTCAAGGACACGGTGGCGCGCGCCGGACAGGCGACCGAGAAGGCTGCACTCATTCACCAGCATTCCGGCCTTGAGCGGCAGAAGGAGGTCGCCAGCGGGCTGGGCGGACGGTGCAGGCCGCCCGAGAGAGGGCGCGTGAGCAGCAGGAGAAAGGCCTGATCGGTGAGGTGACCGCCGTGGTTCGCTCGATCGGGTCGCCGGGTCGCCGGGTCGCCGGGTCGTCGGGTTGCCATTCGACCAAGACCGCCCGCATTTCATTTGGCGACCGACTCGGTTCCGAAAACCCTGCCGAAGCGGTGAGTCGCCTCTTGGGCCTCATCGTATTTCTCTACGGGGGTTGTGCTTCGCCGACGATTCGAGAGGATTTGCCTGTTGTGCTGTCGGAAGAAAATACTCGGAGGGTTGACTGTACTATCGTGAGCGCGAAGGTGCGCGTAAAGGAACCGGCTGTTCGCTTTCATGATATAGTCCTCATGGATTTACAGAACGCCGCGAAAAAAGGGGAATGGCGTGAATACCGAGAAGGTTACGGCTCGACGTCTTACGGCCGAAGAGGTTTCGGAATTGGGCCTCCAGGACGGCATCTTCGTCTCGGCGGAGATGGATGGCCTTCCTCTCGACTGCTACGCCCCGGCTTTCCTTGTGAAGCCGGGTAAGAATTTCGAGGGAGGGTCCTTCGCCGCGAGGACGATCTTCGGTGAGGAAATTCATGTTCTCCCGGACAATGCCGAAGAGTGCGGGATCTGGATTGCCGACAAGGCAGGGGAGGAAATCGAGGTTCTCAAGAGTGCCGGCGTCCTCCTGAACCTCGCCCTCTTCGTGCCCGACGGGAACAAGGAATCCCTGGATTCGCTCTACACCGCCGCACGGGACGCGTTCGGCGCGGGGATCGTTCAGCGCTGGAGCGAGGAAACCGTCGCGGTGCCGGACGTCAAGGTCGACCTGTACGAGGAGCCGGCCCGGGGGCGGAAGAACACGAACAACCAGAACCGCGATCGCCGTGCCCTGGACATCTACCCGACCCGAGTGCGGTTCCTGGAGCCCAGCGATGGCTGGAAGTTCGTTGTCGAACCGCACAAGGAGATCGTCGATGACACACCGACGATCTGACCTGATGGCAGGTTAGTGCCGGTCATTCGCGGGAGCCCGTCAGCTTGCTGACGGGCTCTTCTTCGTTTGTTGGGGCGTGGGGGCAGGCCGCCGGCCCGAGTGTCGCGGTGCGTGGGCGCCGGGGCCGTGTCCCCGGTGGGATGGTTCAGGATCGTGGGGACAGCCCTTCGTCTGTCGCGGAGCTCCTGCGTTTGTCGCCGACCCCCTTCGAATTCGTCAGCGATCGGTAACAGAGGGATCTTGCGCGGGCGTTCGTATGTCTTCATAGGGGCACGGCATCGGCGGAGACAGCAAAGGGGTGGGCGGACATGGCAAGGCACAAGGGAAGGGGATGGCACGGTCGGCTTCTCGCGGCGGCGCTCGGGGTGACAGTGATGGCCGCTGCCGCCTCGATGTGGACCGCGCAGGCCGACCCCACCGGAGGGCGGCAGCCGCAAGCGCGTGTCTCGGCGCCGGGCGCCCAGCCTCAGGACCGGACCGTGACCAAGGTGGCGGCGGACATCGCGCACGCCTCGGACCGCGGGCCCCGGGGCGTCAACATCACCATCGACGACGGACCGGACCCGGTCTGGACGCCTCAGATACTGCAACTGCTGAAGGACAGCGGTGTGAAGGCTACGTTCTGCATGGTGGGCACGCAGGCCCAGGCGCACCCGGACCTGGTCAAGGAGGTCGTGGCGGCCGGGCACCGGCTGTGCGACCACACGATCTCGCACGACACCGCCATGGACACCAAGTCCGAGGCATACCAGTCCCAGCAGATCCTGGATGCCGAACGCATGATCACCAAGGCGTCCGGAGGCGTCCGGCCGCAGTATTACCGGGCCCCGGGCGGCGCCTTCACCCCGTACAGCCGGCAGCTCGCCGCGTCCCGGGGAATGCGGCCGCTGGGCTGGAACGTCGACTCCAAGGACTTCGAGCGTCCCGGCGTGGACACCATGGTCGCCACCGTCAAGAGGGAGATCTCCAACGGGCCGACCATCCTCTTCCACGACGCGGGAGGGGATCGCTCCCAGACCTTGGCCGCCCTGCGCGAGGTGCTTCCCTGGCTGAAGCAGCAGGGGTACTCCTTCGGCTTCCCCGTGCGGTGAGTGAGGTTCGCCCGCACCGACATCGGAGCCGCCCTCCCCGGCACCGGCAGACAGACATGACGGGTTGGCCGTCGCAAGCTGCGACCGGTCTCAGGTGATCAGGAACGGCCGGACGGCCACGTTCTGCACACCGCAGGCCGACGGCAGGCAAGTCTCCACTCCGAGCGAGTGCAAAAGAAGCCATACGTGCTTTTGGCGGCGCGGCATGGGCTCAACGAGGCGTCACGTCTGACGCTAAGCATCAGCACGTTCTTCTCTTCGGGACCTCCGCTCTGACGCTGGCTGCTCGTACATGGCTGTGCGAACCGCTGTCCATGTCGAGTGGAGAGTTCCCGCTTGACCGCCCGAACGGTGACCCAGGTCACAAGGATTACGTCTCGTGATCCGAGATGCCCGGATCAGTCTTTCCTGGAGTGGGCCGCGAACGGCTCGCGAAACAGCGTCCCAATGGCGACTTAGGGCACGGGGAGGGCACGGAGCACCCTGGGCGGTCTAGACAACAAACAAGGCCCTGGTCTCTGACCAGGGCCTTAGTCGTGGAGCGGGTGACGAGAATCGAACTCGCGCTCTGAGCTTGGGAAGCTCATGTTCTACCATTAAACTACACCCGCAGAGCGCGCCATGTGATCGGCTGCGCATCGTTGCACACTCTACCCCATGCCAGGTCCCCGGCGTTCGAGCCGTGGGGCTTTTTTGTCGTGGGGGAGGGTGGATGCGGGTGTCGTGGGCGGGAGTTGGAGGCGTAGCGTAGGGGTCGGAGTGCCGCCTGGAGTGGCGTCCTGTTCATCCCCTAATGTGGCTTTCTCGTCCACGGTTTGTTGGGGAAGGGACTTGATGGACTCCATGGAGCGCACCGTCGTCCGCTGTGCCGAAGGGCACGTTTTCGCTACCGCTTCGTTCCCGATGCAGCAGCTCGGGGCCGGGCGGATCGGTCCCGGGCGGCTCATTCGCTGTCCTCGTTGTGCGCGGCTGCGGCATGCCGTGCCGGTGGTGTTCGAGCAGCGGTAGGAGCGGTGACAGGCGCGCGGGGCGGTCCCGGATTGGGGCGGGCCCGCGCGTTCTGCGTATCCTCGGGGCGTGCTTCTCTCAGATAAGGACATCCGGGCCGAGATCGACGCCGGACGTGTACGCATTGATCCGTTCGACGCGTCGATGGTGCAGCCCTCGAGCATCGATGTGCGGCTCGACCGCTACTTCCGGGTGTTCGAGAACCACCGCTATCCACATATTGATCCAGCCGTCGAGCAGGCCGATCTGACGCGGATGGTCGAGCCCGACGGGGACGAGGCGTTCATCCTGCATCCCGGCGAGTTCGTGCTCGCTTCGACGTACGAGGTCATTTCGCTGCCCGACGATCTCGCGTCGCGGCTGGAGGGAAAGAGTTCGCTCGGGCGGCTCGGTCTTGTGACGCATTCGACCGCGGGGTTCATCGACCCCGGTTTCTCCGGGCATGTGACCCTGGAGCTTTCGAATCTCGCGACGCTTCCGATAAAGCTGTGGCCGGGGATGAAGATCGGGCAGCTGTGCATGTTCCGGCTGAGTTCGCCTTCGGAGTTCCCGTACGGTTCCGAGCGGTACGGATCCCGGTACCAGGGACA
Source organism: Streptomyces sp. NPDC087845 (assembly GCF_044742755.1). Lineage (NCBI taxonomy): Bacteria > Bacillati > Actinomycetota > Actinomycetes > Kitasatosporales > Streptomycetaceae > Streptomyces > Streptomyces sp. NPDC087845. The sequence continues at coordinate 212,325 of NZ_JBIUVC010000002.1, read as the reverse complement.
GCGCGGGCCGACCGCGTCGCGGTCGTTCATGAATTTCCACCGGACCCAGGTGTGATGCCGGATGAGCGCTGATGTGCGGGAGAACCTGACGTACGAGGGTTTCGGTCATGCCGTGCGTGAGCTGGCACAGGCCGTGGCCGACGACGGGTTCGAGCCCGATGTCGTGCTGAGCATCGCGCGGGGCGGGGTGTTCGTCGCGGGCGGGCTCGCCTACGCCCTTGACTGCAAGAACATTCACCTCGTGAACGTGGAGTTCTACACCGGGGTGGGTACCACCCTGGAAATGCCGGTCATGCTGGCTCCCGTGCCGAATGCCATCGACTTCTCGGACAAGAAGGTCCTGATCGCCGACGACGTCGCCGATACCGGGAAGACGCTGAAGCTGGTGCGTGATTTCTGTATCGATCATGTCGCCGAGGTGCGCAGCGCGGTCATCTACGAGAAGTCGCATTCGCTCGTGAAGTGCGAATACGTGTGGAAGAAGACCGATCGCTGGATCAACTTCCCGTGGAGCGTGGAGAAGCCCGTCGTTCGGCGCACTGGGCAGGTCCTCGACGCGTAGCGCCGGGCGGCGCCGGCGGATGACGGGGCGCGGCCTGTGCGGTGCGGTCCGTGCCAGGCGGTTGGCGCGGTGCGGTGCGGTCAGGGGTAGATGACGCGGTACTGGAGTCCCGATATCGCCGTGTTGTAAATGTTCGGGGCCGGGCCGTTCTTCTCGGGCACGGAGACGCACACTTCGTACGAGGCGCCGTGGACCAGGTCCTGGCGGACCTCCCACTCCTGCCACTGCGGTTTGTCATGTGGCGTCGGCCAGGCCGCCATGGCGTGGAAGCCGATGCCGGTGGGCGAACCCTGTTCCGGGTAGACCACCGACCTGCCCGTGTTGTCCTTCAGCCAGAGATGGACGTCCACCGGTCCGGGGCCGGACGTGGTGCGCCATTCGGCGATCACGTAAAGGCGGTCGTCCTCGACACGGCCGCAGGCGCGGACCTCGACGCGAGGGACCTTCGTCGTGTTCCAGCGCCCGCAGTTCTCCTGTGCCGGATTGGGCGGCAGGCCGGGCCCCAGGACCACGACCGTGGCCAACGACCAGGTCACACCAGGACGAAAAGGGACAGCAGGAAGACGAAAGTGGAGGGGCTCCGACGCGATCGCGTCGGAGCCCCTCCACTTTCTTCCCGGACGACCGGATCCGTCAGATCGTGCCCAGCTTGATGATCGAGAGCAGGGCGATCAGCTGGATCGCGGATGCGCCCAGCGCCTTCGGCCACGGCAGGTCGTGCGACTTGCTCACCATCGAGGTGAAGAGCGCGGCTGAGGCCAGCCAGGTGATCCAGCCGAGGATCTGGACCAGGGAGTTCTCGCCGCCGAGGAAGAGCGCGAATATCAGGCGGGGGGCGTCCGTGATCGACATGATCAGCATGGAGAGGCCCACGGTCGGCTGCCAGGAGCCGTCGCCCCCGAGCTGGCGGGCGAGGGTGTGCGTGACCGCGCCCAGGACCAGGCCGCCGATGACGAAGCCGATGCCCGTGATGACGACGTAGGGGACCACCGTGGAGATCGTCGCGTGGATCGCGTCGTCCCGGGCCTGGTCGAAGCCGAAGAGGGCCAGCAGGCCGTACAGGAACGTGACGATGAGCGCCGGGCCCCAGACCGGGTAGTCGCGCATCTGCCAGAACGTCGGTCCCGGGCGCAGCACGATGCCGGTGAGCAGGTCCTTCCACGGCAGCCGCGGGCCGGCCGGCTGGGCGGGAGCCTGGCCGGCGCGGTAGGTGTTGCCGTCGCCGTACGGGTCCTCGCCGATGCTGAACGCCTGGGTGTGTCCCGGGGAGTTGGCGTACGGGTCGCCCTGCTGGGGGGATCCGTGGGGGTGGTGGGGCTGCTGGTACGGGTCGCCGAAGTACTCCGGTTCGCCGTGGTTGCCACCGCCCTGGCCGGCGGCGTTGTAGCCGTTGCCGCCGTAGCCGCCGCCGTTGCCGTAGCCGGCGTTCGGCCCGCCGTTGCTGTACGGGGGCGGGGCGCCGTTGCCTCCCGTCGGTGGCCATGGCTGCTGCCCGTACGGCGGTGGTGCCTGTGTGCCGTACGGCTGCTGCCGCGGTTGTTGCTGCGCCTGCTGCGGGGTGCGGTTGTCCCGGCCGCGTCCGATCCTGAATCCAGCCACGTCATCGAACGTACCTGGTCCGCTCGGGTGCGGTGAGAGGGCCTGGGAAACCTGCCCGCCATTGCGGCCGAGCTGTGACATCCCCTAGGGGAATCCCGGGGGTACCTCCGGGGGAATCCTGGGGGCCCCGGAGGGTTGGCCCGAGGGGCGGGGCACGGGACCTGTGCGGGAAAGCAGCAGCGGCCGGTCCTGCCCCCGAGGCAGGTCCGGCCGCTGCTGTCGCACGGCAGCCCGAGCTACTTCACCGGCTCCGGCTCCGGTGCGTCCGCCGACTCCGTCTCACCGGCCGGGTCGGCCGGGGTCTTCACGGAGTCCAGCAGCAGCTGCGACACGTCGACCACCTGGACCGACTCCTTCGCCTTGCCGTCGTTCTTCTTGCCGTTGACCGAGTCGGTCAGCATGACCAGGCAGAACGGGCAGGCGGTGGAGACGATGTCGGGGTTCAGCGACAGAGCCTCGTCGACGCGCTCGTTGTTGATGCGCTTGCCGATCCGCTCCTCCATCCACATCCGGGCACCACCGGCACCGCAGCAGAAGCCGCGCTCCTTGTGGCGGTGCATCTCCTCGTTCCTGAGGCCCGGGACCTTCGCGATGATCTCGCGCGGCGGGGTGTAGATCTTGTTGTGACGGCCCAGGTAGCACGGGTCGTGGTACGTGATCAGGCCCTCGACCGGCGTCACCGGGATCAGCCGGCCCTCGTCGATGAGGTGCTGGAGCAGCTGGGTGTGGTGGATGACCTCGTACTCGCCGCCGAGCTGCGGGTACTCGTTGGCGATGGTGTTGAAGCAGTGCGGGCAGGTCGCGACGATCTTCTTCGCGGCCTTCGCCTTCTTCGTCGAGTCGTCCTCGTCGTCCTCGCCGAACGCCATGTTCAGCATGGCCACGTTCTCCTGGCCGAGCTGCTGGAACAGCGGCTCGTTGCCCAGGCGGCGGGCCGAGTCACCCGTGCACTTCTCGTCGCCGCCCATGATCGCGAACTTGACGCCCGCGATGTGGAGGAGTTCCGCGAAGGCCTTGGTGGTCTTCTTGGCACGGTCTTCGAGCGCGCCCGCGCAGCCGACCCAGTACAGGTAGTCGACCTCGGACAGGTCCTCGACGTCCTTGCCGACGATCGGGACCTCGAAGTCGACCTCCTTGGTCCACTCGACGCGCTGCTTCTTGGCGAGCCCCCAGGGGTTGCCCTTCTTCTCCAGGTTCTTGAGCATCGTGCCCGCCTCGGACGGGAACGCGGACTCGATCATCACCTGGTAGCGGCGCATGTCGACGATGTGGTCGATGTGCTCGATGTCGACCGGGCACTGCTCCACGCACGCACCGCAGGTGGTGCAGGACCACAGCACGTCCGGGTCGATGACGCCGTTCTCCTCGACCGTGCCGATCAGCGGGCGCTCGGCCTCCGCGAGAGCCGCCGCCGGGACGTCCTTCAGCTGCTCCTCGGACGCCTTCTCGTTGCCCTCCATGTCCTTGCCGCCGCCGGCCAGCAGATAGGGGGCCTTGGCGTGCGCGTGGTCGCGCAGGGACATGATCAGGAGCTTCGGGGAGAGCGGCTTGCCCGTGTTCCAGGCCGGGCACTGCGACTGGCAGCGACCGCACTCCGTGCACGTGGAGAAGTCGAGGATGCCCTTCCAGGAGAACTGCTCGACCTGGGAGACCCCGAAGACGTCGTCCTCGCCCGGGTCCTCGAAGTCGATCTCCTTGCCGCCGGACGTCATGGGCTGGAGCGCACCGAGCGCCGACTCCCCGTCCGCGTTCCGCTTGAACCAGATGTTCGGGAAGCCGAGGAAGCGGTGCCAGGCGACACCCATGTTGGTGTTGAGCGAGACCGTGATCATCCAGATCAGCGAGGTGCCGATCTTGATCATCGCGGTGAAGTAGATGAGGTTCTGCAGCGTGCCGAGCGCGAGGCCCTTGAAGGCGAGGACCAGGGGGTACGAGATGAAGTACGACGCCTCGTAGCCCTCCACGTGGTGGATCGCGCCCTCCAGGCCGCGCAGGGTCAGGATCGCCAGGCCGATGACGAGGATGACGTACTCGACGAAGTACGCCTGCCAGGCCTTGGAGCCCGCGAAGCGGGACTTGCGGCCGGCCCGCGAGGGCAGGTTCAGCAGCCGGATGGCGATCAGCACGAGGATGCCGACCGTCGTCATCAGACCGATGAACTCGGTGTACATCTCGAACGGCGGCCAGTCGCCGATGATCGGCAGGACCCAGTCGGCCTTGAAGAGCTGTCCGTACGCCTGGAGCAGCGTCGGCGGCAGCGTCAGGAAGCCGATGGCGACGAACCAGTGCGCGAAGCCGACGATCCCCCACCGGTTCATCCGGGTGTGGCCGAGGAATTCCTTGACCAGGGTGATCGTGCGCTGCTTCGGGTTGTCGGTGCGGCTGCCCGCCGGGACCGGCTGTCCGAGCGTGACGAACCGGTAGATCTGCGCGACGGCTCGGGCGATGAGCGCAACGCCGACGACAGTCAGCACCAGCGACACGATGATCGCGGCGAGTTGCATGTGGGGGCTCCTCGGGCCTGCGAGGGTGGGATCCAGCGTCTACAAGCGAATACTGGCAATTACTAAGCAGTAACTTAATCAGTCTGTGCTGACACTATCCACTTATTCCGCCGCGCTGTAGCCGCACCGGCGGTGATCTGTGTCGCTCAGGTGTGCCTTGCCGCGCCGGGTGAGTCCGCGGACCGCCCGGCGCAGCGGAGCGTGCACGGCTCGCACCAGGATGGCCAGGTCGAGTCCCACCCAGTGGTGCTCGGCGTAGTGCTGGTCGAGCAGGGCGGGTTCGTCCCACGGCATTCCGGAGCGGGAGCGAACCTGTGCCAGGCCGGTGAGGCCCGGCTTCAGGTCCTGTCGCCAGTGTCTCGCGCCGGGGGGCGCGGCGGATGCGGGGGTCCCCGCGGTCCGTGCCCGGTGGTCGTCCGGTGCCAGGGGCTCCGGCCCGACCAGCGAGAGGTCTCCCCGTACGACGTGCGGCAGCCGGGAGAGCAGATCCAGCCGCAGCCGCCGGGTGCGCAGTGAGCGCAGCACGAAGGGGCGGCCGCCCAGGCCGACCCGGGGCGACCGGGTCAGTACGCCGCCCGGGAGCCGTCGCGCCGCGAGGGCGAGGGCGCCCGCGGCGAGCAGGGGGGCGGCCAGGGTCAGCAGGATCGAGCCGAGGGCCAGATCCAGTACGCGCTTGGCCGACGGCCTCTCCCGTCGTCGCGCCCACTGCCATGTCCACTGCCCTGCCCACCGTGCCCCTTGCCGGGCCCGTTGCCAGGTCCGCCGAGAGGCCGACGGCCACTGCGGCGTCCGCCGCCGTTGCCGTTGCCGCGCCCATCGCTGCGCGGGCCGCCACTGCCGCCGCGGTGCCCACGGGCCCTGCCCCTGCCCCCGCCCTTGTCCTCGCCGCCCCGGTCGCTGCGCCTGCCTCTGTCTCTGTTTCTGCCTCTGCATCGTTCGCACCTGCCTGGGGTCGAGCGGATCGAGCGGGTCGAGCCGGGTTGAGCCGGCTTGAGCGGGCCGGCTGTCGGTTTTGCGTGACTCGCGGCAGTTTGTGACAGAACGATCCCATGGCGCGATGATGGGTGGGGGCTGCGCGGCCCGCAGGGCGGGCGGGTGTCGTTCGTGCTCTTCCGCTCCGCGCGAGGTGCGTGCACGATACTTGAGTCGAGTCGACTCAAGTCTGTTGACACTGGGACGGGTGTCATGCATCCTTGAGTCAGTTGCACTCAAGTAGTCAAGCTGGAGGAATTGAAATGGCACGTGCGGTCGGCATCGACCTGGGCACGACTAACTCCGTCGTCAGCGTTCTCGAAGGCGGCGAGCCCACCGTCATCACCAACGCAGAGGGCGCCAGGACCACGCCGTCCGTCGTCGCCTTCGCGAAGAACGGCGAGGTGCTGGTCGGCGAGGTCGCCAAGCGCCAGGCAGTGACCAACGTCGACAGGACCATCCGCTCCGTCAAGCGCCACATGGGCACTGACTGGAAGATCGACCTGGACGGCAAGAGCTTCAACCCGCAGCAGATGAGCGCCTTCATCCTGCAGAAGCTGAAGCGGGACGCCGAGTCGTACCTGGGCGAGAAGGTGACCGACGCGGTCATCACCGTCCCCGCGTACTTCAACGACTCCGAGCGTCAGGCGACGAAGGAGGCCGGCGAGATCGCGGGCCTGAACGTCCTGCGTATCGTCAATGAGCCGACGGCCGCCGCGCTGGCGTACGGGCTCGACAAGGACGACCAGACGATCCTCGTCTTCGACCTCGGTGGCGGCACGTTCGACGTGTCGCTGCTGGAGATCGGTGACGGCGTCGTCGAGGTGAAGGCCACCAACGGTGACAACCACCTCGGTGGTGACGACTGGGACCAGCGCGTCGTCGACTACCTGGTGAAGCAGTTCGCCAACGGGCACGGTGTGGACCTGTCCAAGGACAAGATGGCTCTCCAGCGTCTGCGCGAGGCCGCGGAGAAGGCGAAGATCGAGCTCTCGTCCTCGACCGAGACCACGATCAACCTGCCCTACATCACGGCGTCCGCCGAGGGCCCGCTGCACCTGGACGAGAAGCTCACGCGCTCGCAGTTCCAGCAGCTCACCGCTGATCTCCTGGACCGCTGCAAGAGCCCGTTCCACAACGTCATCAAGGACGCGGGCATCCAGCTCTCCGAGATCGACCACGTCGTTCTCGTCGGTGGCTCCACCCGTATGCCGGCCGTCGCCGAGCTCGTCAAGGAGCTGACCGGTGGCCAGGAGGCCAACAAGGGTGTGAACCCGGACGAGGTCGTCGCCATCGGCGCCTCGCTCCAGGCCGGTGTCCTCAAGGGCGAGGTCAAGGACGTCCTGCTGCTCGACGTCACCCCGCTGTCCCTCGGTATCGAGACCAAGGGCGGCATCATGACGAAGCTCATCGAGCGCAACACCACAATCCCGACCAAGCGCTCCGAGATCTTCACGACGGCCGAGGACAACCAGCCGTCCGTGCAGATCCAGGTCTACCAGGGCGAGCGCGAGATCGCGGCGTACAACAAGAAGCTCGGCATGTTCGAGCTGACCGGCCTGCCGCCGGCCCCGCGCGGCGTCCCGCAGATCGAGGTCGCCTTCGACATCGACGCGAACGGCATCATGCACGTCGCCGCCAAGGACCTCGGCACCGGCAAGGAGCAGAAGATGACCGTCACCGGCGGCTCCTCGCTGCCGAAGGACGAGGTCAACCGGATGCGTGAGGAGGCCGAGCAGTACGCGGAGGAGGACCACCGCCGCCGCGAGGCCGCCGAGTCCCGCAACCAGGGCGAGCAGCTCGTCTACCAGACGGAGAAGTTCCTCAAGGACAACGAGGACAAGGTCCCCGCTGACGTGAAGACGGAGGTGGAGACCGCGCTCACCGAGCTGAAGGAGAAGCTCAAGGGCGAGGACAGCGCCGAGATCCGTACCGCCACCGAGAAGGTCGCGGCCGTCTCCCAGAAGCTGGGCCAGGCGATGTACGCCAACGCCCAGGCCGACGGCGGCCCGCAGGGTGACCCGCAGCCGGGCGCCCAGCAGGCCAAGGCCGACGACGACGTCGTCGACGCCGAGATCGTGGACGACGAGAAGGACGCGAAGGGCGGTGCGGTGTGACCGAGGAGACTCCGGGCTTCGAGGAGAAGCCCGACGTCCCCTCCGGCGCCACCCCCGACGGAGCCGAGCCGAAGGACGCCCCTTCCTCTCCGGAGGAGGAGGCGTCCCCGGCCGGGGACGCAGCACAGACAGTCGGTCTGACGGCCCAGCTGGACCAGGTCCGCACCGCGCTCAATGAGCGCACGGGCGACCTCCAGCGGCTCCAGGCCGAGTACCAGAACTACCGCCGCCGCGTCGAGCGGGACCGGGCCACGGTCAAGGAGATCGCAGTCGCGGGTCTCCTGTCCGAGCTCCTGCCCGTGCTCGACGACGTCGGCCGGGCCCGGGAACACGGCGAGCTCGTGGGCGGGTTCAAGTCGGTGGCCGAATCACTGGAGACGGTCGTCGCCAAGCTGGGCCTGCAGCAGTTCGGCAAGGAGGGCGAGCCCTTCGACCCGACGATCCACGAAGCCCTGATGCACTCGTACGCGCCGGACGTCACCGAGACGACCTGCGTGGCGATCCTGCAGCCGGGGTATCGGATCGGCGAGCGCACCATCCGCCCCGCGCGGGTGGCGGTGGCCGAACCCCAGCCGGGTGCGACACCGGCCGCGGCCAAGGAAGAGAAGGCAACCGACGAGGAGAGCGGTGGCACCGAGGAGGTCTGACATCCCGTCTGACCACCTCGCGGCCCACCGCCCGGCCATGCGACCGGCCAACGGGCCCGTCGCATGGCCGATCGTCCGGAAGGAGGGACGTCGATGAGCACGAAGGACTTCGTCGAGAAGGACTACTACAAGGTCCTCGGCGTCCCCAAGGACGCCACCGACGCCGAGATCAAGAAGGCGTACCGGAAGCTCGCCCGCGAGTTCCACCCGGACGCCAACAAGGGCGACGACAAGGCGGAGGAGCGCTTCAAGGAGATCTCCGAGGCGAATGACGTCCTCGGCGACACCAAGAAGCGCAAGGAGTACGACGAGGCGCGCGCCCTCTTCGGGAACGGCGGCTTCAGGGCCGGCCCCGGCGGCGCCGGAGGCAACTTCAACTTCGACCTGGGCGACCTCTTCGGAGGCACCCAGGGCGGGGGCGCGGGCGGCGGACCCGGCGGTTTCGGCGGCGCCGGTGGCGGACTGGGCGATGTCTTCGGCGGCCTGTTCAACCGGGGCGGTACGGGGACGCGGGTGCAGCCGCGCCGCGGCCAGGACATCGAGTCCGAGGTGACGCTCAGCTTCACCGAGGCGGTCGAGGGGGCCACGGTCCCGTTGCGGATGTCCAGCCAGGCGCCCTGCAAGGCGTGCTCCGGCACCGGTGACAAGAACGGCACCCCCAGGGTCTGCCCGACCTGTCTCGGCACCGGCCAGGTGTCGCGCGGCACCGGCGGCGGCTTCTCGCTCACCGATCCCTGCGTGGACTGCAAGGGCCGGGGCCTCATCGCCCAGGACCCCTGCGACGTCTGCAAGGGCAGCGGACGGGCGAAGTCCTCCCGGACCATGCAGGTCAGGATTCCGGCGGGCGTCTCGGACAGCCAGCGGATCCGGCTGCGCGGCAAGGGCGGTCCGGGCGAGCGCGGTGGACCGGCCGGCGATCTGTACGTCGTGGTCCATGTCGACGCCCACCCGGTGTTCGGCCGCAAGGGCGACAACCTCACGGTCACCGTGCCCGTCGACTTCACGGAGGCGGCGCTCGGCGGCGAGGTGAAGGTGCCCACGCTCGGCGGCCCGCCGGTCACCCTGAAACTGCCGGCCGGGACTCCCAACGGGCGCACGATGCGCGCCCGGGGCAAGGGCGCCGTACGCAAGGACGGCACCCGGGGCGACCTGCTGGTCACCGTCGAGGTGACGGTGCCCGGCGAGCTCACCACCGAGGCCAGGGAAGCACTGGAGGCCTACCGGAAGGCGACTGCGGGCCGTGACCCGCGGGCGGAGCTCTTCCAGGCAGCGAAGGGAGCTTGAGGTGGACGGCCGACGACGCAATCCGTACGAACTGACCGATGAATCGCCGGTGTACGTGATCTCGATCGCGGCCCAGCTCTCGGGCCTCCATCCGCAGACACTGCGCCAGTACGACCGCCTGGGCCTGGTCTCTCCCGACCGCACGGCCGGGCGCGGCAGACGCTACTCGGCCCGCGACATCGAGCTGCTGCGCACCGTGCAGCAGCTGTCGCAGGACGAGGGCATCAACCTCGCCGGCATCAAGCGCATCATCGAGCTGGAGAACCAGGTCGCGGCCCTCCAGCAGCGCGTCGCCGAGCTCTCGTCGTCCCTCGACGGCGCGGCGGCGGCGATGCAGCAGCGCGAGGCCCAGGTGCACGCCTCGTACCGGCGCGATCTGGTGCCGTACCAGGACGTGCAGCAGACCAGCGCGTTGGTGGTCTGGCGGCCGAAGCGGCCGAAGGACTGAGCGGGTTCGCACCCGCACGACGAGCGAGGCCCGTCACCCGTTCCTCACCGGGGTGGCGGGCCTCGCCCGTGGCCGCACGCCATGTACGTCGTCCTGGACCGGGAACGGCGGCATCCGTCCGCAGGCGTGGCCTGCTGCTGCGACGGGGACGGCTGCGACTGGTGTGACGGGCCGGGAACGGCTGTGGGCTGGTGTGACGGACGGGGAACGGTCGCGACGGGGACGGCCACCGGGTCGGTGTCCCCTGGTTCTTCTTCCGGTGCGATCCGCCCGGTCAGGGGGCCGCGTCCGCCACGAGACCGGAGTAGCCCGAGGACAGCTCGGGTGTGAGGGGTGCGCACCATTCGTGCTGCGTCAGGATCTCGGCCAGTGGGTACACCTCGTCCCCCACCGTGCCGGCCGCCCGGTCCAGATGCACCGGCCGCCCGCTCAACAGGAGACGCAGGGCAGGCAGGGCCCGGGCCTTGAACGTGAGCTTCTTCCCCGAGGAGAGCACCTCGACCGTCTGGCCCAGATCACGGAACCGGGGACGGAACTCGCTGATGCAGACGACGGAGGCAAGGTGCCCGAACGTCTCCAGGAAGGGGACGTGCCGGGGCGGGGCGACGTCCTGCTCCCGCGTCACCAGAAAGTCTGCGGGAGTGCGGGACCCGATGAGCCGGACGGCCGCCTCGACGAGTTCCTGGTGCTGTTCCGAGCCGGCCGCGTTGTCCAGATCGCGACGGAAGAGCTCGTTCTCACGGGACCGGTCGGCGAGCCAGGACAGCCAGTCCGCCCCGGTCCGCGTGGTGAACCCGAGCGTCATGTGCAGGCTGTGCCCCGAGCCGCGACCGCTTCGGCCGGCCCGGTGCCAATGACCGCGCGGGATGTGCATGACGTCGCCGGGGTTCATGGTGCCGGTCCAGAGCGTTTCCTCGCTGGGGTCGTTGTTCCGGGCGGTGTCGCGGTGGAGCGGCGCGACGCGCGACGTGCCCCGTACCTCCCAGTCCTTCTCGCCCGAGAGCTGGACGGCGAGGACATCGTGGTCGTCCCAGTGCAGGCCGAAGCCGTCGGCGCCGTTCGTGGTGAGGTAGATGTTGACCGTGACCCGTTCGCCCGACCACCACTGGATGGCCCGGCAGGCCACTTCGAGCGTGGGGTCGAAGACGTTCGCACGGTCCAGCACCATCGTCACCCCCTCGCGCAGGAGGTTCCCGAGGTGGCGCATGTTCACCAGGCCGGCCTGGCCCGCACCGCCCGTGTCCTGGCCCAGGTACGCGCCGGGGTGCAGTTCCCGGCCGTCCTGGAAGCAGCGTATCTGCGGACTTCCCAGCCGCCTGCGCATCGCCAGGTCCAGGAGCCGGGCGGGAGTCAGCATGCGCGTGACCAGACCCGGGTCGCGGAGGCTGCCCCGGGCGAACCCGGTGCCGAGACGACGCGGGCCGTCCCACCCCAGTGCCTCTTCGATACCGGCGACCAGTCCGTGGTCCACTGCCCCTCCTGATGCGGAAACCCTGGTGGCGCCGAGGGGCCGCGCGACCTTGCGACGACGCGGCCCCGTTGCCGTCCTGCGGAGCCGGCTCTCAGACGCGGTGCGGCGCGTCGGTCGCGACGTTCGGCCAGGCGATGTCCCAGGCGATGTCGCCTGCTGCGGCGCTGAGCGGGTCGGCACCGTCGGAGCGGTCGTGCATGCTCCCCAGCACCTCCACCGACACGAGGAGGTCATCGCTGCTGAGGGTGCTCTGTGTGGCGCTCATGTGTATCGCTCCGTCCGATCAGAGGTTCGATGCCGAGTGAACAGTGCCATCGAAGCACGTTCACCGGCGGTTGGGATCATCGGCAGAGTGAAAAATCCGGTTCAACGGCGAATTCCCATGACTTGGCGTCAGAGTGTGTCGCGATCGGCGCCCTGGTCCAGGATTCCTGACTGTGCGATGAGGTAACCGAGTTGGGCGCGGCTGCCGCTGCCGAGCGCGGCATTCAGTTTGGCGATGTGCGCGCGGCAGGTGCGTACGTTCATACCGAGCCGGCGGGCGATGGAGTCGTCGACGTTTCCTTCGACGAGGAGCTGGGCGATGGAGCGCTGTACTCCGCTGATGCCCTTGGGCGTCTGTTCGTACCTGATCTCTTCGAGGAACGGCTCCGCGCGGGTCCACAGCTGCTCGAAGACCTTCACCAGGTACTCGACCAGCCCGGGGTGGCGTAGTTCCAGGGCGACTTGGCGGTCGTCCTGGGCCGGGATGAAGGCGACGGTCCGGTCGAAGATGATGAGGCGTTCGATGAGCTCTTCGAGGGTCCGGATCTCGACCTTGCCTTCGGGCAGACGCTCCGCGTAGGCAAGGGTTCCAGGGCTGTGCCGGGCCGTGTGCTGGTAGAGCGTGCGGATGCTGACGCCGCGGTCCACCACCGAGAGGCCCCGTTCCAGGGCCTCGCTGAGGCGGTCCTCGCTCCGCCCGCCTCCGGGCTGGACGGTGAGGACTTCGGTACGGCACTCGGCCGTGGCGAGATCGAGCGCCGCGTTGATCCGGTTGACTCCCTCCAGCACGGTGATGGCGTGGGTCGTCGGCGGGTCCTGGGCGCTGATGTCCATGAACGGTTCGAAGGATTCGGCCAGTTCGACGGAGTGCCGCCGGCGTTCCTGGATCTCGCGCTCTATGGGGTGAAGGCGCTGAGCCAGGGCGGCGGACGGTGGGACCGGACGGAGCCAGTCGGAGTCGTCGGGGTCCGGGTGCAGGAGGGTGAAGTCCATCAGGCAGGGCGCCGAGTCCACTTCACTGCGGGCGATGCGTCCGGAGCGAAGTGCGCTGGCATAGAGGCGTTTTCCGGCGTCACAGAGCTCGGTGATCCCATGAGGATGCGCCTGTTTTGTGTCTCTTGTGGTCATACCTCCACCCCCCAGGTTCCTGAACATGCAGGAACATGATGCATTGACTCGGTGGTGTTCGCCTGCCCAGGTAAGACATCGTCTTAGGTGCGGGGGAGAAGAATCCACAAGTGAGGACGAAGCTGACTATGTATAAGCGAGTGCTTCGCTCGGTGCTTGCCGCCTCGTTCGTCGCGGCTTTGGGCCTTGGAGCGGTGGGCGCCGGCGACATTGCCTGGAACGCCGAGGCGGCATCCGTGCCGGGTGACATCGCGTGGAGCGTTGAGGCGGCGCCCGCGTCGGACGACATCGCCTGGGTCGCGCCGGCCTCCGCGTCGGACGACATCGCCTGGGTCGCGCCGGGCGACATTGCCTGGGTCGTGCCGGGCGACATCGCGTGGAACGTCGAGGCGGCGGCCGCGCCCGGTGACATCGCCTGGTCCGAGCCGACCCAGCTGAGCGCATGACCATCCCGCCGGACGACCGAACCTTCCGGCGAGAGATGGCCACGGCCTACCGATCAGGCTGGCATTTCATCGATCTCGTCACGGCCATCCCCCGTTGTGGCGACTCGTTGATGGTCACTCTGTTCGGCGACCCCATCGTTGTCGCACGGGAAGAAGACGACGAAGTACGTGCCTACCGTTGCCTCCGCAAGCCGCGGGGAGCACCGCAGCCCGTCCGCTGCGCGATTCGGTACGACATGATTTTCGTCAACCTCGACCGGCGGGACCACCAGCTGTTCGAGCCAGAGACTATTTCCGCCACCCCCCGCAGTGCCTGAGCGATCCCCCGTCGTTACATGTCGCTCAGTCACTCCCCCACACAACGGCGCCATCGTGACCTGAACACGATGGCGCCGTTGTGCTGCCCGGGGCGGAGTCCGCGGTTTCCCGCCCGCCCGGCCCGCCCCGCTCGGCCCGGCCCGGTTCCCCTCACGCCCCGCCGGGTTCCCCTCACGCCCTGCCGAGCGCCCGGTCCAGGGCGATCTCGATGACGACGCGGTCCGGGTTGGGCCCCGGCGTGCGCGCGTAGCGTTCCTCGTAGCGGCGTACCGCGTCGGCGACCGCCTCCGCCTCCGCGCTTACCGTCGCGCGGCCCTCCAGGGTCGCCCAGCGGCGCCGGTCGACCTGGCAGACCGCGACCCGTGCGCCGTCCGGGCCCGCGGCCAGGACGTTGGCGACCTTCCGGCTGTTCTTGTTGGCGATGACGCGGGCGAGCCCGGCCCCGGGGTCGTACGTCACGCCCACCGGCACCACGTGCGGTGTGCCGTCGGCGCGGGGGGTGGTCAGTGTGCACAGGTGGTGCTCGCGCCAGAACGCGAGGTACTCGGGGCTCGGATTCGTTATGTCGGCTGCCATGGGGGACAGCGTAGGCAGTGCGGGCCCGCACATCGTCCTGCGGTGGCGGAGGTCCTCTCCGGCCGGTTGACTCGGAATCCGACCCGGTCCCGGTCCCGGTCCCGGAACTGGAGCGGGACTCGGACCCGGAAGAAAAGTGCCCCGTGGGGTTGAGTGGAATAGACTCAACTTTGTACACGTTGACTCAGTCAGTGTTGTGGAGAGAGCCAGCCATCGCAAGGAGGAGAAAGCGCACGTGGACGCCGAGCTGACCAACAAGAGCCGGGATGCCATCAACGCGGCCACCAGCAGGGCCGTGAAGGACGGACACCCCGATCTGACCCCCGGGCACCTGCTGCTCGCGCTGCTCGCGGGCGAGGACAACGAGAACATCATCGACCTGCTCGCCGCCGTCGAGGCCGACCAGGTCGCCGTACGCACCGAGACGGAGCGGCTCCTGGGCGCGGAGCCCAGCGTGACCGGGTCGACCGTCGCCCCTCCGCAGCCCAACCGCGAGCTGCTCGCCGTCATCGCGGATGCCGCGCAGCGCGCGAAGGAGCTGGGCGACGACTACCTCTCCACCGAACACCTGCTGATCGGCATCGCGGCCGAGGGCGGCCGCGCCGGTGAGATCCTGAGCGGTCAGGGGGCCAGTGCGAAGAGGCTGCTGGACGCATTCGAGAAGAGCAGGGGAGGGCGCCGGGTGACCACACCCGACCCGGAGGGCCAGTACAAGGCCCTGGAGAAGTTCGGTACGGACTTCACGGCCGCCGCGAGGGAAGGCAAGCTCGACCCGGTCATCGGACGCGACCAGGAGATCCGGCGCGTCGTCCAGGTCCTGTCGCGGCGTACGAAGAACAACCCCGTACTCATCGGTGAGCCCGGCGTCGGCAAGACCGCCGTGGTCGAGGGCCTCGCCCAGCGCATCGTCAAGGGCGACGTCCCCGAGTCCCTGCGGAACAAGCGCCTCGTCTCGCTCGACCTCGGCGCGATGGTCGCGGGCGCGAAGTACCGCGGCGAGTTCGAGGAGCGGCTGAAGACCGTCCTCTCCGAGATCAAGGAGAGCGACGGGCAGATCATCACCTTCATCGACGAGCTGCACACCGTCGTCGGCGCGGGCGCCGGCGGCGACTCCGCCATGGACGCCGGCAACATGCTCAAGCCGATGCTGGCCCGCGGCGAGCTCCGCATGGTCGGCGCGACCACGCTCGACGAGTACCGCGAGCGGATCGAGAAGGACCCCGCCCTGGAACGCCGCTTCCAGCAGGTGCTGGTGGCGGAGCCGAGCGTCGAGGACACCATCGCGATCCTGCGCGGTCTCAAGGGCCGCTACGAGGCCCATCACAAGGTCTCCATCGCGGACTCCGCGCTGGTGGCGGCCGCGACCCTGTCCGACCGCTACATCACCTCGCGCTTCCTCCCCGACAAGGCCATCGACCTGGTCGACGAGTCGGCGTCCCGGCTGCGCATGGAGATCGACTCCTCGCCCGTCGAGATCGACGAGCTCCAGCGCGCCGTCGACCGCCTCCACATGGAGGAGCTGGCCCTCAAGAACGAGACCGACCCCGGCTCCAGGCAGCGCCTGGAGAAGCTCCGGCGCGACCTCGCCGACAAGGAGGAGGAGCTGCGCGGACTCACCGCCCGCTGGGAGAAGGAGAAGCAGGGCCTCAACCGCGTCGGTGAGCTGAAGGAGCGCCTCGACGAACTGCACGGCCAGGCCGAACGCGCCCAGCGCGACGGCGACTTCGACACCGCCTCCAAGCTGCTGTACGGGGAGATCCCCGGCCTGGAGCGGGAGCTCGCGGAGGCGACCGAGGCCGAGCAGGAGGCCGCCAAGGACACGATGGTGAAGGAGGAGGTCGGCCCGGACGACATCGCCGACGTCGTCGGCTCCTGGACCGGCATCCCGGCCGGACGTCTGCTGGAGGGCGAGACCCAGAAGCTGCTCCGCATGGAGGACGAGCTGGGCAAGCGCCTCATCGGGCAGACCGAGGCCGTGCGCGCGGTCTCGGACGCGGTGCGCCGCACCCGCGCCGGCATCGCCGACCCCGACCGGCCCACCGGCTCGTTCCTCTTCCTCGGACCGACCGGTGTCGGCAAGACGGAGCTCGCGAAGGCGCTCGCCGACTTCCTGTTCGACGACGAGCGGGCCATGGTCCGCATCGACATGAGCGAGTACGGCGAGAAGCACAGCGTGGCGCGGCTGGTCGGCGCCCCGCCCGGATACGTCGGCTACGAGGAGGGCGGCCAGCTCACGGAGGCGGTCCGCCGCCGCCCGTACAGCGTGGTCCTGCTGGACGAGGTCGAGAAGGCCCACCCCGAGGTCTTCGACATCCTGCTCCAGGTCCTGGACGACGGCCGGCTCACCGACGGACAGGGCCGGACGGTGGACTTCCGCAACACCATCCTGATCCTGACCTCCAACCTCGGCAGCCAGTTCCTGGTCGACCCGCTGACCGAGCCCGAGGTGAAGAAGGAGCAGGTCCTGGAGGTCGTACGGGCCTCGTTCAAGCCGGAGTTCCTCAACCGGCTCGACGACCTGGTGGTCTTCTCCGCGCTGTCCGGCGACGAGCTCGCGCACATCGCGAAGCTCCAGATCGACCGGCTCGCCGGACGCCTGGCCGAGCGCAGGCTCACCCTCGACATCACCCCGGACGCCCTGGCCTGGCTGGCCGAGGAGGGCAACGACCCGGCCTACGGAGCACGGCCGCTGCGCCGTCTCATCCAGACGGCGATCGGCGACCGGCTCGCGAAGGAGATCCTCGCGGGCGAGATCAAGGACGGGGACACCGTCCGGGTGGACCGGTCCGGGGACGGACTGCGCGTCGGCCCCGCGGCGTAATCACCCCGGCCCCGTGCCGCCGGCACCCCGTACGGGGCCCGGCGGGCCCGGTCCGCACACCGGCCGCGTGTCAGCTTGTGGCGGATCGGGCCCGTCCGGGCTTGCCATCCCCCGCCCGCCATGGGAGAGGATGGCGGCAACCGCACGAAGGGAAAAACACGGTGAGCATCGATCCGTCCTCGATTCCTAATTTCGGGGGCCAGCCCGAACCGCAGGCCGCAGGACCGGAGGGCCCCGTCGTCCCTGACCAGGACCTCGTCAAGCAGCTCCTGGAACAGATGGAGCTGAAGTACGTCGTCGACGACGAGGGCGACCTCGCGGCGCCGTGGGAGGACTTCCGCACGTACTTCATGTTCCGCGGCGAGGACGAGCAGCAGGTCTTCTCGGTCCGTACGTTCTACGACCGCCCGCACGCCGCGGACCAGCGTCCGGTCCTTCTCGACGCGATCGACGACTGGAACCGCCGCACCCTGTGGCCCAAGGTCTACACGCACACCCACGAGCCCGAGGAGGGTTCCGAGGAGACCGAGGTCTCGGTCCGTCTGATCGGTGAGGCGCAGATGCTCATCGGTACGGGCGTCAGCCTGGAGCACTTCGTCTCGTCGACGGTCAGCTGGGTGCGCGCCTCGATCGAGTTCGACAAGTGGCTGCAGGAGCGTCTGGGCCTGACGCCGGCCGAGGAGAAGCCGGACGGCACGGAGCAGGCCGCTCCGGACGCCTGAGTCCCGCACGGAAGCGAGAGCCCGGTCCGGGCGGTGGTCCACGTGACCACCGCTCCGGGCCGGGCTCTTCCGCGACGGGGCGCCCTTCGGGCTACAACCGCTTCAGCCGGGACACCACGGCGACGAGTGACGTGTGACACCGTGCCGGTCGGGCATCCGGCGCCGTACCTGTGCCCGGCGCTGCCTTCTCCGGGACCGCACCTCCCCGTGTCGCGCTGCTGTCCGGTTCGGTGAGGGGCTGCTGTCCCGGTCGGTGAGGGAACGTCACTTCGGACCCGGTGAGGGGCTGTTGTGGGCCGTGGGGGCCTGGTCGCAGGCCTGATCAGGGCGTCGGCCCGCCACTTTCGTCACTGTTCCGCAACAGACATGAACCGCCACGCCGGGTGCCCCGTACAGCCCGGTGTGCGCGGCTCAGCGACCGCGGCGACCCGAAACGAGAGAAGGAACCGACATGCCCGGCGGCAACATCAAGATCAGCCCGGAAGAGATGCGGGAGGCGTCGACCTGGCTGCAGCACCAGAAGGAACTGATGCAGCAGAGCCTCCACGAGGCCAACACCAAGATGGACGAGATGGTCGAGGCGGCCTACGCGACGCCGGGCTCCGAGACCAAGTTCCGTCCGTTCTGGGAGGAGTACAAGAACGGCACCGACAAGGCGATCGAGGGCCTCCAGGGCGTCAGCGAGTTCATCAAGCAGGTCGCCGACGCGTTCGTCGACACCGACGACCAGACGTCCGGCTCCATCGGCTGACGTGCCCTTGTGTCCGGTCCCGCCCTTCTGCGGCGGGACCGGGCGGCGGCCGGAGAGGAGGAGCCGATGACTCGCATCAACGTCCCCCTCGGGGACCTGAACGAGACGGTCAAGTCACTTGAGGACATCGGGGAGCGGATCAACAACACCGCGCGGCTCAGCGACGTCGGATCGAAGGAAGACGTGGGCGATTCGAAGCTTGCCGACTCCCTCGCCGACTTCGACCACGCATGGGGCAGGGGCCACGAGAAGGTGCAGGACAACGTGAAGGTCTTCTCCGAGAACACGAAGAAGATCTCCGACGCCTTCACGCAGACGGACGACGAGACCGTCAAGACGCTGGACGACTCCAAGAAGACCTGACGAGAGCCTGCTGGCAGAAGGGACATGCGTCATGACGCATCCGGTCACGGACCGGGCTACGGGGGCGCCCGCGCACTACAAGCTGCGCTACCCCGGCTCCTGGTGGTATCTGGACCTCGACCCGAGCACCCGGGACGCGTCCATCCGCCGCCGTATCGAGCACCAGGCGAAGGGGGTTCCGCAGCTCTCCCGCGAGCGGGTCGACGGCCTGATCCGCGACACCCGCCGGACCGCCCGCGAGGCCTACGCCCGGGGGGCGCTCCAGGCGGCGGGGATGGCCAGGTTCCCCGGCGGGGACGCGATGCTCAGCGCCACGTCCGTCGTGCTGCGGATGCCCGTGCCGGAGGACCAGTCGGCGGATCTGGCCGAGGTGCTGTTCGGGGCGAGCATGCAGGCCGGGGACCCGCAGAGCAGCGGGTACCCGCCGCGCGAGGTGGATCTGCTGGAGCTTCCGGACGTCGGACCGGTCGGGCGGATCGCCTCGATCGAGGACATCGACTACAAGGGCACGCCGGTGCGTACGGCGCTGCTGCACACGCTCTTCCCGATCCCGGACCGCCGGGAATACCTGCTGGTCTCCAGCTCCACGCCCAATGTGGAGCTCAAGGACCAGTTCTTCGAGGTGTTCGACGCCATCGCGGGGACGCTGCGCTTCGTGGAAGTCAAGAGCAAGGGCACGGCTGTGCCGGCCGCACAGGGCCCGCAGGGCACGGACGAGAACGGAAAGTGAGGGCGCGGCAATGGCGCGGCCAGCGGTGTCCGACTGGGAGACGGTCTTCGGGTTCTCGGACGACCCGACGCCGGGCGATGCGGAGATGCTCGCGAAGCTCGCGGGCCAGTACCGGTCCGTCGCCGACGACGCGGACCAGGCGCTCCCCATCGTCAGCGGCCTGAAGAACAGCCAGCTCGGCGAGGGCAAGGCCATGGACAAACTCCGGCACAAGCTCGGGGACCTGGCCAATCAGGTGGAGAAGCTGCACAGTTCGTACGACAAGGCGGCCCGCGCGCTGGACACCTATGCCGACCAGCTGGGGGACCATCAGCGCAAGGCCGACAACGCCCTGGTCGACGGACGGGACGCCAAGGAGCGGTTGCAGCGGGCCACCGATGCCGCAGCCGCGGCGGGGTCTGTGATCAGCGGCCTGGACGCGGCGGACCCACCCCCGCCGGACGACGAGGCGGCCCGGCGCAGTGCGCGGCAGGCCATGGAGAATGCCCGGAACGACCAGTCCGCGGCACAGGGGAACGCCGACAGCGCCCAGCGGGATCTCGACGCCGCCCGCATGCTCGCCGAGGACGCGCGGGAGCTGCGCGAGACGGACGCCTCGACGGCGGCCCGCGCCCTGGACGAGGCGACGAGCGAGGCGGTCCCCGGCAAGAGCCTGTGGGAGAAGATCAAGGACATCTTCAAGAAGGTGCTCGGCTTCATCAGCGCCGCCCTGGGCATCATCGCCATGCTCATCCCCGGATTGCAGGGCCTGGGGCTCATCCTGACGATCGCCAGTCTGGTCACCGCTGCCATCCCCTTCATCATGAACATCGTCGACAGTATTCAGTCGGGCGAGTGGGATGTGCTCGACATGGTCCTGAGCGGCCTGGGGCTGGTGCTCGGCGGCATCGGCCTGATCAAGATCGCCAATCTGGGCGGGATCGCGAACACCCTCAAGACCGTCACGAGCGACCTCAAGGCGATCCAGCTCAACATCAAGACCGTGATCCCGGCCATCAAGTCGTTCACCGGGTTCAAGAACCCTGGCGACCTGGTCGCGAACCTGCTGAAGAACATCCCCGGTGGCGTGTGGAAGACACCGGACATCCTGAAGCAGCTGCCGGACATCACCAACATCTGGACGAAGACGGCGGGGTGGATCGACCAGAGCTCGAACCTCATCGGAGTGGCCGGCCTCGGCTGGGCCATCAACGGCGCCGTCCCCAACGGGACGCAGGGCACGATCAAGCACGACCCCAGCTACGTGGAGGGATCGACCTGATCCGGGCCGCGTCCCGTCATGCGTGAGGGCTCCCGCCCCGGCCGTCGCCGGGGCGGGAGCCCTCTGCCGTGGAACCTCAGAGCCGGTGTCGGGCCCCCCGCACAGGCGCTCAGCTCCCGGCGGGCGGAAGCACCGTCTCCGGGACCTGGACGGTGCGCAGCACGCCGTCGCCCAGGTGCAGGATCGCCCGCCCCGGGCGGGTCGCGCCCAGGCGGCTGCGGGGCACCTTGACGCCGATCAGTTCGCCGTCGCTCATGTTCTGCGGCTTCAGCAGCAGACCGCACCGGTTGCGGCGGGCCTCGGTGTGCCAGCCGGAGAAGCCGGAGGAGAGCCGGTCGGTCTGCCCGGCGATCACCAGGCCCCGGCCGTTCTCGGCACCGGACTTGGCGATCTGGTTGAGGACGGGCTCGGCCTTCGTCTTCAGCAGCAGGTCGGCGTCGTCCAGGATCACCACGGCCCCCTGCGGCGAGGACGCCAGCGCCTCCTCCAGCGCGGTGGGGTCGATGTCGGACTCGTCGAAGACCGCGAGGACCCCGGGCCGTCCGGCGAGTTGGCGCAACGGCGACCTGGCGGGCGCGCCGACGACGACGGGCGTCCCGGCCGACAGCAGCGACAGCGCCAGCGTCGCCAGGACGGTGCTGCGGCCGGAGCGGGCGGGTCCGGCGACGAGGAAGGTCGGCGTGATGGCGAAGTCCGGCCCGAACGCGCTGAGTTCGTCGCCGCCGACACCGGACAGGGCCCACCGTGCGGACGGCAGCGGCTGCGGCACGTAACCGGTCGCCTCCTCCCAGGTGAGCCGGTCCGGCAGGGTGTCGACGCGGAACGGCCGGGTGGAGTCCGGCAGCTGGGCCGCCTGCTCGCGGCAGTGCCCGGCGATCTGCTGGAGCGCCACGGCCTGCGCCTGGCCTTCCGGGTTCTCCGTGAGGAGCGCGATCTGCACCTCCGCCTTGTCGGCGGCACGGAACGCGCGGCCCGGCGGGATCTCGTCGGGCACGTTGCGCTGGGTGATGCCGATCATCCCGTACTCGGACTTCTCGTTCAGCTTCAGCACGAGCTTGTCCTCGGTGGAGCCGTTGACCCGGCTGGAGAACAGCGCCCGGTCACCGGTCATCACCAGGTGGATGCCGACGCTCGCGCCGTCCCGGAGCAGGGTCAGCACGGAGTTCAGCAGGTTCCCGGAGTCGTACTCGCCGAGCTGCTTGTCGAAGACCTCCCACCGGTCGATGAACAGCACGATGTGCGGCGGCCGTTCGGCCTCCGGCAGGGCGCGGCGGAGCTCCGGCAGGTCGGCGCTGCCGCGGGCGGCGAGCATCTCCTGGCGCCGGGTCAGCTCCCCGGTCAGCCGGGCGAGCAGCCGGGCCACCCGGTCGGGCTGGGTGCGCTGGGTGATGGCCCCGCAGTGCGGCAGCCCCTCGATGGGCAGCAGCGCGCCGTTGCCGCAGTCGATGCCGTACATGTGCAGCCGGTCCGGGGAATGGGCGGAGGCCAGGGCGCCGGCGATGGTGCGCAGTGTCTGCGACCTGCCCTGCCGGGGCGAGCCGATGATGTGCAGGTGCCCGAGCGTCGCCGGGTCGATCACCAGGGGCAGCCGGGCCTGTTGTGCGGGCAGGTCCACCACGCCGTACGCGACGGGCGCGAGGTCGTAGTCCGAGGGCGGGGGCGCCGGCAGTTCGCCGGTGACCAGGACCTCGGGAAGCGGCGGGAGCCAGGGGCTGTGCTGCGCGGGGATGCCCATCTCCCGGTCCGCTTCGCGGATCGCCGCGACGAGCCCGGTGAGGTCGGTCTCCACCTCGGCGGGTACGGCCGCGCCGCGGGGCCGCGCCGGGAGCGGCTCGCCGAGCCGTTCCCAGCCGACCGTCACCGCCCAGGGTGCCGGCAGCGAGGTCGCCGCGGCACCGGGCCGGCGGCCGCCGACCCGTCCGGACTGGAACGGCACGAGGGAGTTCTGGCCCAGGCGCACATAGGCGCGACCGGGGGTGCCCTGCGAGATCCCGGCGGCCTCGGCGGAGTTGAGGACGTCCTGGCTCTCGCCGGCGTCCGTCACCCGGAGCGCGATGCGCAGGTTGGTGTTGGCGCGGATCTCCGAGGAGACGACGCCGCTGGGGCGCTGCGTCGCCAGGATCAGGTGGATGCCGAGGCTGCGGCCCCGCTGGGCGATGTTGACCAGACCCTTCACGAAGTCCGGCAGGTCGCGCACCATCGAGGCGAACTCGTCGATGACGATGAGCAGCCGGGGCATCGGCGCGCGGCCCGCCGGGTTGCGCTCCAGCAGCTCGACGTAGTCCTCGATGTCCTTGGCGCCGGCCGCGGCGAGGATGTGCTCGCGCCGGGTGAGTTCCGCCGTCAGCGACACCAGGGCCCGCTCGACGAGGTGGGCGTCGAGGTCGGTGACCATGCCGACGGTGTGCGGCAGGTCGACGCAGTCCTTGAACGCGGAACCGCCCTTGTAGTCGACCAGGACGAACGTCATCGCGTCCGGACGGTTCGCCACCGCGAGCGAGGCGACCAGCGTCTGGAGGAGTTCGGACTTGCCGGAGCCGGTGGTGCCGGCGACCAGCCCGTGCGGGCCGTCGCGCCGCAGGTCCAGGTGGAACGGGCCGTCCAGGGAGACGCCGACGGCCGCCCGGGTCGAGCGGCCCCCGGCCGTCCAGCGCGCCCGGATGCCGGCGGCCTGCGGCGGGTCGAGGGCGAGGACGTCGAGCAGCCGCGCGGAGCCGGGAAGCACCGCGGCCTCCTCGTCGGCCCCGCCCGGGTCCCGCAGCGGGCCCATCGCGCGGGCCAGCGAACGGCACCAGTCCAGGGACACCGCGTCGGGCCGGATGCCCCCGACGGTGCCCCTCCCGGAGCGTCCCACCCGTACGGTTCCGCCGGGCTCCTCGGCGACGACGGCGTGGCACTCCTCGGGCAGCAGCCGCTCCTCGGCGTCCAGGCAGACCGCGCGGACGCCGACGGCCGGTCCGTCGCGCAGGATCTGCGCCACGCCGGGCAGCGAACGCAGCCTGCGGGCTCCGTCGAGGACGACGAGCACGTCGGGCCCGGCGGGCCGGCTCCGCCGGTCCTCCCGTCCGGCGCGCTCGACGATCAGCGCGGTGAGTTCGGCGACCCGCCGGGCGCAGGTCTCCGTGCCGTAGCCGATGCTGGCCGGGGTGTCGCCGGACTTCTTGCGCACATGCGGCAGCCAGCGCAGCCAGGACCAGCCGTCCCGGCCCCGTTCGCCGGTCGTCAGCAGATGGATCTGGAGGTCACGGGGGCTGTGCAGGACGGCGGCCTGGGCGACCGCCCAGCGCGCCACGGCGCGCGCGGCCGGGCCCTCGCCGGCGATGCCCAGGACGTCGTGCTCCCGCAGCGGAACGGTCACCGGGACGTCGTACGCGGTCCGCGGGTCCTCGCGGCGGTGTTCGTCCTTCGTCGGGTCCTGGAGCACCACGTCGGAGGCCAGATCGGCGGTTCCGATGCGCAGTTCGAGGAAGTCGGCGTCGGAGGTACGGCGTTCCCACAGGCGGCGCCGGGGGCCGACGGCGGTCAGGATGACCTCGGCCGGGTCCGGGAAACCACGGCGCCGGGCGGTGCGTTCGGCCGCCAGGGCCTTCGCCGCGTCGCCCTCGATGCGTGCCTTCTTCTCCTCGTAGGCGGCGACACTGCCGGAGTGGGTCTGGCGCCCCGTGCGCCGGCTCATCAGATAGTTGCCGAGGATCGCGACCGGGGAGAGCAGCCCGAACAGCAGCATCGACATACGGCCGAATATCAGCGCCCCGGCCCCCGCCATCACCAGCGGGGCCGCCGCGGTGATCCACGGGAGCGGCCGGGCGGCGGGCGGGGCGGGCGGGGAGGGCAGGGTGAAGCGGGTGGCGTTCTCGGCCGGCCGCAGCCGCGGCGGCCGGTTGTAGTCCCAGCCGGTGCCGTCCTCCGACGGCTGCACGGCCGCGTCCGGCTTCTGCGGGAGGGCGAGTTCGAGCAGGCTGTCTCCGACGAGGAGCTGTGCGCCGGCCGGCCAGGCGGTCGCCTCGGCGAGGTCCTCGCGGTCCAGTTGCAGGGTGCCGCCGCCCGGCGCGGAGGCGTCGGGCGTGATCCGGCAGCGTCCTTGGGGGCCCACCGCCAGGACGGCGAACGGACGGTCCGGTACGGCGCGCAGCACCTGGGCGGTCCCGTCGTGGGCCAGCCCGATCCGGTACTCGCCCATGTCGAGCCGGTGCACGGCGCCCGCGCCGGTCCCGCCGACCGCACGGACCTCCACCAGCCCGTCCGGTTCGGCCGACACGGTGCCCGCCGGGCGGCCCAGGCCCACGATGGCCGCGTGGTGCAGCGGCGCGTCCCGCAGCCGCATATCGGCGGGCAGCAGCCGGTCGCCGGCGTACAGGCCGAGGCCCTCCGGGGGCCGGTGGACGCCTCCCGCCCCGGCCAGCGCCTCCGCGACAGCGCGCACGGGCGTGTCGGGGTCGGCGTCGAGGTGGACGTCGAAGGCGTCACCGTCCTCCTCGACCACGGTCAACATCAACGACACGAGAACGTCCTCCAGCCGACGTGAATGGGGGGCCTCGGCAGCCGCACTCGGCGGCTCCGTGCCACTGACGGGACCTACGGCGCCCGTCCGCGGATGGTTCACCCGGCGCACCGGTGAACCATCCGCTGACGGGCGCCGTAGTGGCCATCGGGTGCACGGCGCAGCCACTGTGCCGCCCTCGTTCCCGACCGTCCCGGCTCCGCCGCCGGGGCGTCCCGACAAGGAGTCAGAAAATGATCTGGTACGTCCTGGCCGTGGTGCTGGGGCTGGCGCTGATCGGGGCGGTGGCCGCGCTGATCGTGACCGAGCGACGGCCCCGCCCGCCGAAGCCCGTCGCCGCCTCGGTGGCCGTCGTGGGCCGGGAGGCGCTGGACGTGGTCAACGCGGGCTTGCGCCGGCTGACGGGCGAATGCCTGCGCTCCGGCCGGTCGCTGCCCGACCTGTACGCCGTCGTCTACTCCGAGGAGCGGCTCGCACTGCTGCTGGCAGGGGCCGAGGAGGCCGCCCCCGCGCCCTGGACCGTCGAGGCGGACGGCGAGCGCTGGACGATCTCGCCCGAGGATCTGCACCGCCCCGGCCCGGAGGGCGAACCGGCCCTGCCTTACGCGCTGACGGTGACGGTGGGCCTGGACGGACCCGACCGCGTGCTGGTCGACCTCTCCCGGGCGACGGGGCCCGTCTCGGTGACGGGTCCGGACGAGGAGGTGCGCAGCCTGGTGCGGGCCGTCGTCACCGAGGCGCTCGCCGGCCCGGTGGGGGCGCTCGCCGAGGTCACCCTGGTGGGATCCCTGGCCGACGGCCGGCTTCTTTCCGGCGACGAGCCGCGGAACTCGCGTCTGCACAACGCGGCCAGCCTGGAAGAGGCGTTCGCCACGGTGGCGGCGTCGGCGGCCTCGGGAGCGCCGGAGCCCGGCTCGCCCGACGTCACCCAGATCTTCCGGCTGATCGAGGGCAGCAGCCGGATCGCCGTCCAGGGCGAGGCGCCGCACCTGTTCGTCGTGGAGGCCTCGCAGCTCCCGCGACGGGAGGGGGCACTGGCCGGTCTGCGGCGCGGGGACGCGCTGCTGGTGGTCGGCGAGGCACCCACGGGGTGGCGCTGGCGTGCCGGTGCGGGCGGATCGCTCGACACCGGGCCGCTCGGCCTGGAGATCACCCGGCACGCGGGACGTCTGGCATAAGTGTCATCCGGCCTCGCGGTACAGGCCGCCCGCGTACATCCCGCGGCTGTGCAGTGCCTCGCGCAGGGCGCGGGCGGCGTAGAACGTCCGGGACTTGACGGTGCCCGGTGGCACGCCGAGGACCTTGGCCGTCTGGTTGACGCTGCGTCCCAGGTAGTGCACGTGCAGCAGGACCTCGCGCTGTGCCGGCCGCAGGTCCCGCAACGCGTCGATGAGCACCTGGGAGGTGAGCATGTGGTCCACGCCGTCGGACACCGGCAGGTGGGCGAGTTCGGGGTCACCGGTCTCCGGTGGTCTGGCCTGGCGGGCCCGGTGGCCGTCGATGACCAGATTGCGCAGCGCGGTGAACAGCCAGGGCCGAACCGAATCCGTGGTCGGGTCGAGTTCCTCGGCGTGCCGCCAGGCGCGTATCGCGACTTCCTGGAGGACGTCCTCGGCGCGGTGCCAGTCGCCCTCCAGCCGCCGTGCGGCGAACTGCAGCAACGCGCTGCCGTGGAAGTGGTAGAGCGCTCTGAGGAACTCGTCGGGGTGGGGTTCCGCGGCGCGGGGGCCAGGTATGAGGCCTTCGGTCGAAGCGCTGGCCGACAAGGGCCTTTCCTCTCCGGTCGTCTGTGGGGAAGACGGGTTCCGCCGGCTGCGGCACAGCCGGCAGGCGCCGCCGCGAGCCGCCGTGCACCCGTACGGTGCCCGTCAGCCTGCGGCGGCGGTGAACTCGCCCCGTCAGCGCCGGTCAGCCCGGTTCGCGAGAGGAAAGCGAGCCCACCTCACGGGGCGTCAACTCCCGGTCGTAGAGATGTACGTCGGCGATGTCACCGTTCCAGTGGTCGGCCGCCTTTCCATCGAACTTGCCGCGCCCGATCACCACGGTGCCAGTGGGCTTCACGCTGCTGGAGGCCACCCTGGTTCCCGCGAGCCGACCGTCCACGTAGACCTGCATCCGGTGATCCTTCTGACTGTACGTGCCGGTCAGGTGGTACCAGCGGCCGGGCTGCGGCTTCTCGGGCGTCTCCGCGACTGTACGGGCACCACTGAAACTGAAGGCGAAGTTCCCGTCCGGGCCGGAGTACTGGAGGAAGAACGTGCTGATCCGGTCGCCGTCCTGGGACAGGGCGGTGTGGATGCCGGTCATGCCCTGGGGAGTGAGGCGCACCCGCGCGGCGACCGAGTAGTCCTTGCCCACGGTGTCGAGCCGGGTGTGGGAGTCCGCGTATCCGCTGGTGCCGTCCAGCCGCACGGCGCCGCCCTCGGGGCCGTCGGTCCACTGCGTGCCGCCCCTGACCACGGCATCGTGCTCGCCGGCCTTCGCGGTGCCGGACTGGTGCAGGGGCCACCAGCCGAGGCCCTGCAGCGACTCGGCGTCGTCACCCGGGCTCGACGCGGCCGGTTTCGCCCCGGCGGGTTTCGCTCCGGCCTGTTCCTTCCCGGAGTCCTGGCCGCGCACCAGTTGGACGACGACGAAGGCCAGCGCGACGGTCAATACGGTGATCGTGGTGATAAGCGGCCATCTGCGCGTCATGAATTTCCTCAGGAGGTGCGGCATAAATGTGTCACTGGTGATTACGCGTCCGATCCGGAAGTGGTTCGGTGTGCACGTGAGTTGTGACCGGCCTGTGGGACGGCGGACCTGTCCGCCCCTGGATGCGCGCGCGTGCGGCGGGAGATGTGGCGACGCCTTGTCCGGGGCAGTGGAGCATGGGGAGTTGTGACGTTCCGGCGGCGCGGGCGCATCGTCCGCCAACCGTTCCCGAGTGGCCGTTCACCGGTGTGCGGTGGGTGCGGCGTGTGTCCCGTGGAATCTGCTCAACTCCGCTACGGCTGCTGGTGAGCGGTACGGCGGGCATGCCGAGCACCTTCGGGACGGGCAGGCCGGGGGCTGTTTGCAAGCACTTGTTTTGGGGCCGGGGTTCCGAGTTCTTTTGGCTCCACCACGATCGGGTGGTTGTAATGGCCTTTGGCGGGCGGCAGGGCGATAGCGTAGGGGCTCGGGTCCTGCTGAACGGTGTGGAATTGAAGCCGATCGGGCCAGTTGCGGTAGAGGAGTTGGCGATCGGTTTCGGCGATGCGTGCTGCGAGGGCCATGTTCATTTTGCGGGGCCCGTGTTCGGCCATGCTCTGCACCACGGCGGAGTAGATCAGGCTCTGTGGCGGTGGTGCTTTGTACGAAGAACGTGGACGCATGGGGTGAGCCTGGTGCAGAAACCTGCCCTGGTCGGGCGGCTTCGCTGCGCTCCCACTCATAGGGGTTGTTACACAACGTGACGGGTGTGGGGGTGGGTGTCACGTTGTATGGAGGGGTTGCCGGTGCGGCGGGGGATGGGCTCGGTGGCAGGGTCTGCGGAATGAACGTGACGGGTGTGGGGGTGGGTGTCACGTTGTATGGAGGGGTTGCCGGTGCGGCGGGGGATGGGCTCGGTGGCAGGGTCTGCGGAATGAACGTGACGGGTGTGGGGGTGGGTGTCACGTTGTATGGATGAGGTACTGCTGCGGGTGGGCCGGTGGTAGGACCGGGCGGGCGCACCGGTCGACGTTGTGCCGACCCGCGTACCGTCTGTTTGCCCATGTGTGGAGCGATGACCTGGCGTTGGAGGTGACCGTGAAGGGTGGGCTCGTCGGGCGCCTTGGAGTCCCGGGCGTGGACGGTACGGGGGCGGGTGGCGATCTCGGTGCGCTGGCCACCGCTGTTGCTGCTGTACGAGGATTTGCGCCGGTCGAAGGCCCTTGATGCCGTGGGCGTGGCATTTCGCGTCGGCCGCGCCCGGCGGGTTTGTCGGTGCCCTGTTGTTGCTGAGTGCGGTGTCGGCGTTGTTGGGCTGATCAGTGGGACTTGGTGTAGGTGAGCTGTTCGCCGGTGTCTGTGTTTTCGCGGCGCAGGGAGCCGTCGGGGAGCAGGGTGAGTGTGGTGGGTTTGCCTGCGGTGCAGGATGACATGGGTTCGCCGATGGCGACTGTGGAGGTGCCGACCTCGACGGGTCCGTTCGGGGACGGTTCCGCGGTCAGGTTTGCCCGGAAGACGCAGTGGTAGGAGCCGCCGCCGTCCAAGGGGCCGTCCGCGGTGAGGGTGAGGACGGTCTCGCCGACCGTGCCCTGCTTGATGACGAGATCCCGCGTGGAGTGGCCTGCGGCGTTGTCGATGGAGCCGGACCAGGCGCCGAGGTAGCCGGCCGGGATCGGGCCGTCGCTGTTCCTCTTTCCGCCGGTCGGGCTCGACGCGGCCGGTTTCGCCTCGGCGGGTTTCGCTCCGGCCTGTTCCTTCCCGGAGTCCTGGCCGCGCACCAGTTGGACGACGACGAAGGCCAGCGCGACGGTCAATACGGTGATCGTGGTGATAAGCAACCATCTGCGCGTCATGAATGTCCTCAGGAGGTGCGGCATAAATGTGTCACTGGTGATTACGCGTCCGATCCGGAAGTGGTTCGGTGTGCAGGTAAGTTGTGACCGGCCTGTGAGACGGCGGACCTGTCCGCCCCCGGATGCGGTGGGGTGCGGCGTGTGTCCCGTGGAATCCGCGCGCTGCGTGGCCTCGCCGACGCGGAGGCATTACTGCGGAGGAGCTCGGCTGACTCGGCGCACCCTGATCACCGCGGGCTGTGTCCTCGCCATCGCCGGGATCGTCGACCTGATCGCCGTGGTCAACAGCTCCCCCGGCACCCGGCCCTTCGCCCCCGGACTCCTCCGCGCCCCCCGCCCCGGCACATGCGGAAAACGACGCCGCGCCATTCGCCACCGGTCCCTCCTCTCGTGGGGGCCGGTGCCGAATGGCGCAGGCGGCTCGGGCCCGCGCCGGGCCGGGTTGCACGTAAAGCCTCTGGCCGAGTTGGTGTCCGTACTTCATTTCGGAGGAAGGGGGCGCGGGTTCAAGACGCCAGGCGCCGCAGCCGACTGGCCGCCTCCTGGAGGATGTCGTCCCTCTTGCAGAAGGTGAAGCGGACCTGGCTGCGGCCGACGTCGGGGTCGTCGTAGAAAACGGAGTTGGGGATGGCCACGACGCCGCAGCGTTCGGGGAGGGCGCGGCAGAAGGCGTAGGCGTCCTTCTCACCGAAGGGGGTGATGTCGGTGGTGATGAAGTACGTGCCCTGGGGCTGGTGGACGTCGAAGCCGGCCGCCCGCAGGCCGGCGCCGATCAGGTCGCGCTTGCGGCGGAGGTCGGCGCGGAAGCCATCGAAGTACGAGTCCGGTAGCCGGAGAGCCTCGGCGATCGCGTACTGGAAAGGGCCTGCGCTGACGTAGGTCAGGTACTGCTTGGCTGTCCGGACGGCGGCGACGAGCGGGCCGTTTGCCGTGACCCAGCCAACCTTCCATCCCGTGAAGGAGAAGGTCTTGCCGGCGGACGAGATGGAGACGGTGCGCTCACGCATGCCGGGCAGGGCCGCGATGGGGCGGTGCCTGCCTTCGTAGACCAGGTGCTCGTAGACCTCGTCGGTGACGACCAGCAGGTCGCGTTCGATGGCGAGTGCGGCGATGGCGCTCTGCTCTTCAGCGGTGAGGACCATCCCGGTGGGGTTGTGCGGGGTGTTGAGGAGAAGGAGGCGGGTCCGCGGGGTGATCTTGGCGCGCAGCTCATCCAGGTCTGGGCGGAAGGACGGCGCTCGCAGCGTGAGCGGCACGCGCTTCGCACCGGCCATCGCGATGCAGGCGGCATAGGAGTCGTAGAAGGGCTCGAAGGCGATGACTTCGTCGTCCGGCTCCAGAAGCGCCAGCATGGTGGCGGCGATGGCCTCTGTGGCGCCGGCGGTGACCAGGACCTCGGTGTCGGGGTCGAAGAAGAGACCGTAGAAGCGCTGTTGGTGGTCGGAGATCGCCGCGCGCAGCTCCGGAACGCCTGGGCCGGGCGGGTACTGGTTGCCCTTTCCCTCTCGTAGGGCGCGGACGGCGGCTTCTCGGATTTCCTCGGGGCCGTCGGTGTCGGGGAAGCCCTGGCCGAGGTTGATGGAGCCGGTCCGTACGGCAAGCGCCGACATCTCCGCGAAGATCGTCGTGCCGAACTCGGCGAGGCGGCGGTTGAGCAGCGGTCGTCCCTGTGTCATGGCCGCCATCCTGCGCGGAAGCTCTGGAGTTGCTCAAGTCTGCTTTGGCCGTACGGGGACGGGGGCATCCCCGACACACGCAGGAAACGCGAGGAAGCGCGGGGAAGCGCAAGGAAGCGGGGGACCTCGCTTCGGGGGAACGGAAGGGCGTGAGGTCGGTGGGAGTCATCTTCGGAGTGGTGTTCGCGGTCGCTGTGGTCGTGCTGTTCGTAGCGGTCCTCGTGAGGGCGGGGAACAGGGCGAAGGCGCACGGACGGAGTGCGCGCCGGGGAGCGAGCGGTGGCGGCGCCGCGGGCGGCAGCTGGTGGGCGGGGGGTGACAGCGGCGGCGGCTCCTCCTGCGGAGGCGGCGGCGGGCACTCGGGCGGTCACTCCGGGGGCCATTCGTGCGGCGGCGGCCACTCCTCCTGCGGCGGCGGTTCCTCCTGCGGCGGCGGGGGCGGATGCGGCGGAGGCAGCTGACACGGGGCAGCTGATCCGCGACCGGGCGGGGCCACACGCCCGGTGCCGGACCCGTGCGGTCCGGTGTCCGACAGGTGCCCGGCGGGTGAACTCCCGCCGGGCACCTTTTTGTTGGGCCTTTCCGCGCGATTCCGGTGAACAGATGAACCGGGAGGCCCCCTAGGGGATGGAAAGCACTTCAAGTTGGGCAAAAACGCTGTGGGCGCGGCATGCTTCGTGATTCCCTCGGACGAGAGAACATTCAGCCCTAGGACCCGAGTTGGACCTGATCGGGCGCTTCCCACCTCCCACGTGCATCACGTCGGAGGCGTCCCCTGTCCATGTGTCCACGCTTGTTTGCGGAGCCGACTCATGCTCACGACCCTCCAGACTGCCTATTCCGACACCCGCGCTGCCGATCTGGCCTGGGCGCTGGGGCGCGAACCGCTCCCCGCCCTGGCCGTGCTCGACCTCGATCTCGCGGGTGCCCGACTCCAGATGCGCCTGCTCGGCGCCTCCCACCAGGTGCTCCTGGAGGAGGACCGCGGCACCTGTTCCGAAACCGTCGCGTGCATCCCCGGCAGCAGCACGCCGCTGCCGCTCGGGGTCGCCAAGCGGCTCGGCGAGTGGGAGTACGAATTCGCGGCGCGCGTCGAGACGCTCTCGGCAGGCTCGTTCGCGGGTCGTGCGCAGGAGCTCCTCGCGCTCGTGGCCGACCATCCCCACGGTCTCGCCGGGACGTTCCCCGGCAGCCCGCACGCCTTCACCGCCATGCTCGCCCAGCGGACCGAGGGCCAGGTGCGGTGGCGCACCTGGCATGCGTACCCGCAGGAGGGCCAACTGGTCGTGACGCGCACCCGGGTCGGCGTGCGGACGCCGGCGGCAGCGCTCTGACACGGGCCAACCTCCGTCGTGAGCACGCCACTTACATCCTTGTGGGTGACAGGCGGCCACCTCGTCGTAACGTAGCGTTCGCCTCATGATCGACCAGCATGTGTCGCTGCGAAGGGGTGCGGCGCGTCTTCCCGTACGGCCGAGGACCGGTCGATGTCTCGTGCTGGCCGCTGTCTTCATCTGTGCCGCCTGCGGTCTGGTATACGAGCTCGAACTGGTGGCGCTCGCCTCCTACTTGATCGGTGATTCGGTCACCCAGGCGTCCGTCGTGCTCTCCGTGATGGTGTTCGCGATGGGCGTCGGCTCGCTCCTCGCGAAACGTTTACGCAGCCGTGCCGCGGTGGGTTTCGGGCTGATCGAGGCGGCGCTCGCACTC
Organism: Streptomyces sp. NPDC087845; assembly: GCF_044742755.1. NCBI lineage: Bacteria > Bacillati > Actinomycetota > Actinomycetes > Kitasatosporales > Streptomycetaceae > Streptomyces > Streptomyces sp. NPDC087845. The sequence continues at coordinate 178,928 of NZ_JBIUVC010000002.1, read as the reverse complement.
GTCGGCGGTTCCTCGGCGGTCGTGCTGTACGCGTCGTTCGCCTGGATAGGGGAGTCGCGGTTCGCCCTGGTCGGGTTCTCGCTCGCGATCGGCGTCCTGATCGGGGCGGAGATTCCACTGCTGATGACGCTGATCCAGCGCGTCGACCGGCAGGACCCGGGCGGGGCCGTCGCGGATCTGTTCGCCGCCGACTACGTGGGCGCGCTGGTCGGCGGGCTGGCGTTCCCCTTTCTGCTGCTGCCGGTGCTCGGACAGCTCACCGGGGCGCTGTTCACCGGCGCGGTCAACGCGGCGGCGGGCGGGGCGCTGGTGCTGTGGGTGTTCCGGCGGGACCTCACCCCGCGCTCCCGGTGGCTGCTGATCCTCGTCAACGCCGCCGTGATCGCGGCGCTCGCCACCGCCACGGCGCTCGTCGACGACTTCGAGCGGGCGGCACGGCGCGCCGTGTACGGGGACGGGGTGCGGGTCGCGCTGCAGACCGGGGTCCAGGAGATCGTGCTGACGGGGACGGGCCGCAGCTCCCTGGACCTGTACCTGGACGGGCGGCTGCGGGTCAGCGCGCGCGACGAGTACCGCTACCACGAGGCGCTGGTGCACCCGGCGATGAACGGGCCGCGCGCCCGCGTCCTGGTCCTGGGCGGCGGCGACGGACTCGCCGCCCGGGAGGTGCTGCGCTACCCGGACGTACGCGCTGTCACCCTCGTCGAGCTCGACCCCGGCGTCACCCGGTTGGCCCGTACCGACTCCGCGCTCTCGGCGCTGAACGCCCATGCGTTCCGCGACCCGCGGCTGACGACCGTCGACGCGGACGCCTTCACCTGGCTGCGGGCGGCGCACGGCAGCTACGACGTGGTGATCTCCGATCTGCCCGACCCCGGGATCTCCGCCAGCACGAAGCTGTACTCGGCGGAGTTCTACGGGCTGATCGCCGAGGCCCTCGCCCCGGGCGGCCGGCTGGTGGTGCACGGGGGCCCGCCGGTGACCCGGCCGCGTACGTACTGGACGGTGGAGGCGTCGATGAGGGCGGCGGGCCTGCACACCCGCCCGTACCGGATCAGCGGCCGGCTCTCCGATTTCGCGGCCGGCCCCGACCGGGCCACGCACCGGGCGCAGGCCGAGGACGGCTGGGGCTTCGTCCTGGCCGCCCGGGGCGGGGCGCCGAAGCTCCGCCTCGCCCCGGGAGCGCCGGGGCTGCGGTCGCTGACACAGCCCTCGCTGGCGCGCGCGGGGCGGGAGGCGGAGAGCGCCCGGCCGTGCGGGCTGCCGCCGTCGACGCTGGTGCATCCGCGGTACTGGGAGGGCCGGTGACCGGGCGCCGTCCGCCCGGCGGCCTCGCGACGCGGAATCGCTGACGGGATGGCCGGGGCTGAGTAGGCTCGGTTTCCATGGAGCATGAGGTGTTCGTTCCGGTTCCGGTCCCGTCCCTTCGGCGGACGCTGGGCGATCCCGCCCGCGTCGCGCGCTGCGTACCGGGGCTCCAGCAGGATGCCGACGCGTCCGCGGGCCCGCTGACCGGTCGGCTCAAGATCCGGATCGACGGCCACACGATCACGTACCGCGGTGCGCTGCGGTTCACCGCTTCCCCGCCGGACGGCCCGGACGGGGGTGCGGTCCTGGTGACGGGTGAGGGCGTCGAGGCCCGGGGGACCGGCGCGGCGAAGCTGGCCCTGACGATCGGCCTGACGCGCAAGGGCGACGGCACGACGATCGGGTTCACGGGCACGGCGAGCGGCGACGGCCGCCTCCTGGACCTGGACCCGGCGGCGGCGCTCGCGGCGGCCCGCCGCCTGCTGGACCGCTTCGCGCAGCAGCTGGTGACGGAGACGCTGGCGGGCGGCGGTGCGGGTGGCGGTACGGGCGGCCCCGCCGGCGGCGAGGCGGTGGGCGAGGTCCTCGACGAGGCCGAGCGGTCCGTCGGGGAAGCGGTGGAGCAGGCCATCGAGGAGGCGGCCGAGGAGGCCGACACGACCGGCGCGGCCACCGCCCGTGGCACTGCCCCGGAGGCCGCCGGTGACGCCGGACCGGACATCGCCGACGCAGCTGACACGGCCGACGACACGGCCGACGATGCCGATGCCGATGCCGATGCCGATGCCGTTGCCGACGACGCCGACGGCGCGCCCACGGACGACGCCGCCACGGACGGGACGTCCGCCGCCGGGAAGCCCCCGGGCACGGGCTCCGTCTTCGACGCCCCCGTGCCCCCGCCGTCGCTCGACCCCGCGGCGGAGGTGGAGTTCACCGTCCCCGACGGCCCGCCGGCCGAGGCCGCGCACGCCAGGCGGACCATGATCGGCCGCAGCGCCGAGGAGGTCGACCACGCGCCGCCGCGCGGCCGGTACGCGCCCGTGCCGTCACCCGATTCGACCACCGCGGGCGCCACGCTCCGCTGGGTGGCCCCCGCCGCGGCGCTCGCGCTCGCCTCGGCCGTCGTGGTGAGCCGGGCGCTCAGGCGGCGGAGGTAGCCGCGCCAGTAATGTCGGTCCGGTGAGTAGCAGCGAGAAGGACGTCCGGCTGTCCGTCGGCGACGCAGAGTTGACCGTGAGCCCCGCCAACGGCTGCCGCATCAGCAGCCTGCGGATCGGTGGTACCGAGTTGCTGCGGCAGGGGGAGCGGTACGGCTGCTTCCCGATGGTGCCGTGGTGCGGGCGCACCGAGAACGGCGTCTTCCACAACGGCGGTGTCCCGCACCGGTTGCCGCTGAACTCCCCGCCGCACGCCATCCACGGCACCGGCAGGGACACGGCCTGGCAGCCCGCCCGGACGGGTGAGCGGGAGGCCGCCTTCTATTACGACCTGGCCGACCCCTGGCCGTATCCGGGCCGGGTGACTCAGACGTTCGAGCTGGCCGAGGACTCGCTCATGCTCGCCTTCGGCATCGAGACGTACGGGGATTCGTTCCCGGCGCAGGCCGGGTGGCACCCCTGGTTCCTGCGCAACCTCGGCGGCGGTGGCGAGGACGTACAGCTGGCGTTCGACCCGGCCTGGCAGGAGGAGCGGGGCGAGAACCATCTGCCGACCGGCCGCCGCATCCCGCCCCTGCCCGGCCCGTGGGACGACTGCTTCGGGATGCCGGACGGCGTCGATGTGACGCTCACCTGGCCGGATCAGCTGGAGCTGACGGTGAAGAGCCGGGCCGAGTGGGTCGTGGTCTACGACGAGCAGGCCGAGGCGGTCTGCGTGGAGCCGCAGTCCGGTCCGCCGAACGGGCTGAACACCGACCCCCGGTACGTCACTCCGATCGAGCCGCTGGAGATCGCGACGACCTGGAGCTGGCGCAGGCTCTGACCCGGGCGGGGGCTCTGACCCGGGCGGGGCCCCGACCCGGGCTGGGGCTCCGGGCGCTTCATCCGGCCGGTCTCCCCGCCTCCAGGAGCTGCTACCGGGCGAGGGCTCCGGGCGAGGGCTCCCTGCACGGGCTCCGGGCACGGGCACGGGCTCCGGGCGGGTGCTGCGGCGGGGGCCGGACAACCGGTCGGCACGGGCCGTGAGGCGGGCGCCTTAAGCTCGTAGCCATGACTGACGTACGTGCTGAGCTGCTCCAGCAGATCAAGGACAAGGCCGTGGTACACGGCAAGGTGACCCTCTCCTCGGGTCTTGAGGCCGACTGGTACATCGACCTGCGCCGCATCACGCTGGACGGCAAGGCCGCTCCGATGGTCGGTCAGGTCATGCTCGACGCCACCGCCGAGCTGGACTACGACTGCGTGGGCGGGCTGACGCTGGGCGCCGACCCGGTCGCCACCTCGATGCTGCACGCCTCCGCCGCGCGGGGGCAGGAGCTGGACGCGTTCGTCGTCCGCAAGGCGCAGAAGGCGCACGGGATGCAGCGCCGCATCGAGGGCACGGATGTGAAGGGCCGCCGCTGTCTGGTGGTGGAGGACACCTCGACGACCGGCGGTTCGCCGCTGACGGCCGTCGAGGCGGTGCGCGAGGCCGGCGGCGAGGTCGTCGCCGTTGCCGTGATCGTGGAGCGTGGCGCGGCTCCGGCCATCGCGGAGGCCGGTCTCCCGTATGTCCACGTCTACTCGGTGGCCGACCTCGGGCTGGCCTGACAGCTGGAGTGACGTAGGGGCTGACCTGCTGTTTTCGTCAAGGGCCGACTGTTTCACGTGAAACGGCCGGCCCTTGGCGTATGCCCGTGAACCACCCGTAGGACTGGTGGGGCGGCAGGCCGGGTGGAGCCGGAGCGAGAGTCTGGGAGGATGGGGGCGACGATGACGTCGCCCCCAGGTCAGGGAACCAGCAACGCACACCCGCACATCCCAAGGAGCGGTCAGATGCCCATCGCAACCCCCGAGGTCTACGCCGAGATGCTCGACCGGGCGAAGGCAGGCAAGTTCGCCTACCCGGCCATCAATGTGACGTCGACCCAGACCCTGCACGCTGCGCTGCGCGGCTTCGCGGAGGCGGAGAGCGACGGCATCGTCCAGATCTCCACCGGTGGGGCGGAGTTCCTGGGCGGCCAGTACAAGAAGGACATGGTCACGGGCGCCGTCGCCCTTGCCGAGTTCGCGCACATCGTCGCCGCCAAGTACGACATCTCGGTCGCGCTGCACACTGACCACTGCCCCAAGGACAAGCTGGACGGTTACGTACGTCCGCTCCTCGACATCTCCGCCGAGCGCGTCGCCCAGGGGCAGAACCCGCTGTTCCAGTCGCACATGTGGGACGGTTCGGCCGAGACCCTCGCCGAGAACCTGGCCATCGGCCAGGAACTGCTCGCCAAGGCCGCCGCCGCCAAGATCATCCTTGAGGTCGAGATCACCCCGACCGGTGGCGAGGAGGACGGCGTCACGCACGAGATCAACGACGAGCTGTACACGACCGTCGACGACGCGCTGCGTACCGCCGAGGCGCTCGGCCTGGGCGAGAAGGGCCGCTACCTGCTGGCCGCCTCCTTCGGGAACGTCCACGGCGTCTACAAGCCGGGCAACGTCGTGCTCCGTCCCGAGCTGCTGAAGGACCTCCAGGAGGGCGTCGCCGCCCAGTACGGCAAGGCGGCCGGTAGCCAGCCGTTCGACTTCGTCTTCCACGGCGGCTCCGGCTCCACCGAGCAGGAGATCGCCACCGCGCTGGAGAACGGTGTCGTGAAGATGAACCTCGACACCGACACCCAGTACGCCTTCACCCGCCCGATCGTGGACCACATGTTCCGCAACTACGACGGCGTGCTGAAGGTCGACGGTGAGGTCGGCAACAAGAAGGTCTACGACCCGCGCAGCTGGGGCAAGTCCGCCGAGGCGGGCATGGCCAAGCGCGTCACGGAGGCCTGCGCCAACCTGCGTTCCACCGGCACCAAGCTGAAGTAGCGGCCGGTACGAAGTGTGGCCGTGGGCCCGGTACCCCTGGGGGTGCCGGGCCCACGGCGTGTCCGAGAGAGGGGAAGAGGGATCGCTGTGAGTTCCAGTGCGCACTATGACTTCGACACCGTCGTCGACCGCCGGGGCACCTGGTGCATCCAGTGGGACGGGGTCGCGGACCGGTTCGGGGTGGACGGGCTGCTGCCGTTCACCATCTCCGACATGGACTTCGAGACCGCACCGGAGGTGCTGAGCGCGCTGCGGGACCGGCTCGACCACGGGGTGTTCGGCTACACGACCTGGCAGCAGGACGACTTCCGTTCGGCGATAGCCCACTGGTACGCGACCCGGTACGGGACCCGCATAGACACCGGGCAGCTGGTGTACGGGCCGTCCGTGCTCAGCCAGCTCTCCCAGCTGCTCCAGATGTGGACGGCCGAGGGCGAGGGCGTCGTCGTCCACGCCCCGACGTACGACGGTTTCCGCAAGGCGATCACCGGGCTCGGGCGCGAGCTGAGGGGCGTGCCGGTGGGAGACACGACCGCGCTGGAACGCGAGCTCGCCCGCCCCGACAGCAAGGTCCTTCTCGTGTGCTCGCCGCACAACCCGACGGGCCGGGTGTGGACGGAGGCCGAACTGAGCGGGATGGCCGCGCTCGCCGCGCGGTACGGGGTCGCGGTGATCAGCGACGAGATCCACGCGGACTTCGTGCACGAGGGGCGCGTGCACGTGCCGTGGACGCGGGTCGGCGGTGAGGGGCGCTGGGCGGTGATCTCCTCCGCGTCGAAGGCGTTCAACTTCCCGGCGCTGACCGGCTCGTACGGTCTGATCGCCGACCCGGCCGACCGGGCGGAGTTCCTGCGCAGGATGGAGACGGCGGAGGGGCTCGCCTCCCCGGCCGTGCTGTCGCTCACCGCGCACATCGCCGCGTACCGGGAGGCCGGGGCGTGGCTGGACGAGGTCCGCGCGTATGTCGCCGGGAATCTGGCGCTGGTCGCGGAACGGCTGAACGGGGCGTTCCCGGAACTGGGCTGGGAGCCGCCGCAGGCCGGTTACCTGGCGTGGATCGATCTGCGCCCGGCGGGTGTGGCCGACGACGAGGCGTTGCAGCGGGTGCTGATCGAGCGCGAGAAGGTCGCGGTGATGCCGGGGGCGGTGTACGGGGCCGAGGGCTTCGTGCGGTTGAACGTCGGATGCCCGAGGTCCAAGGCGGAGGCGGGCGTGGAGGCGCTGATCCGGGGCGTCCGGGCCGTTGCGGAAGCCGCGTCGTAAGGGAAGCCGTGTCGTGCGGAAGCCGTTTCGTAGGGAAGCCGCGTCGTGGGGGAGCCGTTTCGTAGAGAAGCCGTGTCGTAGGGGAAGCCGTGTCGTAGGGTCGGACTCCGCCTTTGGACCGAGGCCGCCCGGGCTCTGCGCACAGGGGGTGCGTGGTGCCGGCCGGCTCCGACTCGGGCCGCCCCGGCGCCTGCTCCGGCCCGGGGCCTGCCCGGACCAGGGGCTTTTCCGTGATCCCGCAGGTCTGGGGCAGCTGCCGATGGATGTCTTCGAAGCCGCGCGCGCCGGTGACGCCGCCGCGCTGCGGGCCGCGCTGGCCGCCGGGGCCGATGTCACCGCGACCGGCGAGTACGGCTGGACCGCCCTGCACCTGGCCGCGATGGGGGCGGAGGCGGATCCGGTGCGGGCGGCCGCCGCACTCGCCGTGCTGCTCGACGCCGGAGCTCCCGTCGAGCAGCGGGGCCCCGACGGGCGTACGGCCCTCTACCTCGCCGCCGAGTTCTCACCGGCCCCGGAAGCCGTCGAGCTGCTGCTCGCCCGTGGGGCGGATCCCGACGTCACCGAGGACCACGGCGTCCATGTCACCGTCAACGTGCGGGTTCCGGAGGTCGCCGCGCTCCTGGCGGCCGCCGCCGGAATCGAGCCGCCGGCACCGGCCGGGGTCACCACGACGGCGTCCGGGCGGAAGCTGTCGCGGGCGGAATGGCGGGACGCCGAGAAGCGGGTCGGCCGGGTCCTGGACGGGCTGGACGCGGCCGGGTTCGTCGCGCTGGCCGACGCGGGCACCACCCAGTCCGACGGCTTCGACGACTGCTCCGAAGCCGCCCGGACACGCGGCGGCGGCCCGGCCCGGCTCGTCGGGTTCTGCTTCTACATACGGCAGGACGCCGCACGCGCACGGGCCACGGGCCGGCTCTCCCTGGCGTTCTGGGGCGCCCCGGACGGCAGCACCCGGGCGATGGAACACGCCGGTGGACTCGTCGTCCGGGCGTTCCGTGAGGCCGGGTTCCCCGTGGAATGGGACGGCGCGGGGGACAGCCGCCCGTCCCTCGCGCTGACCGGCTGACCGCACCCCTTCGAAAGCACCCCCTCGAAAGCACCCCCTCGAAAAGCACCCGCCGTCCCGATGGCCCGGGCGGCGGGGAGCGGGGATGCTGCTCGTATGCCTGACGCAGAGACAGGAGCCATCCGGGTCGCCTCCCCGGCCGGACGCTGGGTCGTCCTCACCACCGTCCTCGGCTCCAGCATGGCCATGCTGGACTCCACCGTCATCAACGTCGCCCTGCCCCGCATCGGCAAGGACCTGGGCACCGATCTGGCCGCCCTCCAGTGGACCGTCAACGCCTACATGCTGACCCTCGCCGGGCTGATCCTGCTCGGGGGCGCCCTCGGCGACCGGTACGGGCGGCGGCGGGTCTTCGTCGTCGGAGTCGTCTGGTTCGCCACCGCGTCCGTGCTGTGCGGCATCGCGCCGAACGCGGCCGTCCTGATCTCCGCCCGTGCTCTCCAGGGAATCGGCGGGGCGCTCCTCACCCCCGGTTCGCTGGCGCTGATCCAGGCAAGTTTCCATCCGGACGACCGGGCCCGCGCCGTCGGGCTGTGGTCGGGGTTCGGCGGGATCGGTGCCGCCGTCGGTCCGTTCGTCGGCGGGTGGCTCGTCGACGGGCCCGGCTGGCGGTGGGTGTTCCTGCTCAATGTGCCGCTCGCCGCGGTCTGTCTGCCGGTCGCGCTGCGCCACGTACCGGAATCGCGTGACCCGCACGCGCACGGGCGCTTCGACGTGCTGGGCGCCGTGTTCGGCGCGCTCGCCCTCGCCCTGGTGACCTACGCGCTGATCGAGGCGCCGGGACAGGGGGCGTCCGGCGCGGTGATCGGGGCGGCCGTCGGCGGGGTCGCGCTCGCGGTGGCGTTCGTGCGGTTGGAGCGGCGGCGGCCGGACCCGATGCTGCCGCCGTCGGTGTTCGCGTCCCGGCAGTTCACCGTCGTCAACATCATCACCCTCTGCGTGTACGCGGCACTCGGCGGCTACTTCTTCCTGTCCGCGATCCAGCTCCAGGTCGTGGCCGGGTACTCGGCCCTCGGCGCGGGCACGGCCCTGCTGCCCACGACCGTGCTGATGCTGCTGTTCTCGGCCTCCTCGGGCGAGCTGGGGCAGCGCATCGGGCCCCGCATCCCGCTCACCGCGGGCCCCTTGGTGGCCGCGGCCGGAATGCTGCTGATGCTGCGGGTGGGGCCGGGATCGAGCTCCGTCTCCGGCTACCTCACCGATGTGCTCCCCGCCGTCGGGGTACTCGGCGTCGGACTCGTCACCGTGGTCGCCCCGCTCACCGCGACCGTCCTGGCCTCGGTCGACACCGCACGGGCCGGCCTCGCCAGCGGCATCAACAACGCGGCCGCCCGCGCCGCCGGGCTGATCGCGGTGGCCGCGCTGCCGCTGCTCGCCGGGATGGGCCCGGAGGCCTACCGGAACGCCGACGAGTTCGCCTCGACGTTCCGGCGGGCCATGCCGATGTGCGCCGGGCTCCTCGTGCTGGGTTCGCTGATCGCCTGGGCGACCGTGAGGAAGCCTCCCGTCACGGACGAGGAGAAGCAGCGCCCCGAGTGCACGGTGCACTGCGGCGTCGCCGCCCCGCCGCTGGAACCCGCGCAGGAGGAGACACGGGACCAGGACGCGGACTGACCGCCGGCGCCGTGCGCCCGGGGTGCCGGGGTGCCGGGGTGCGGGGGTGCGGGGGTGTCGGGGGGTCGGGGTGCCGGGGCGCGGGGGTGTGGGGGTGCGCGGGCACGTGAGGCGCGCAAGCACGTCAGGCGCGCACGGGCTCCTCGCGGCGCGCTCCCGCACCACCCGGCGTGAACCAGCCCTCCGTGCAGCGCTCGGGTACCCCGGCGCGCATGTGCCAGGCACACTTGAACCCATGTCGATCCACGAGAACCTGCTCGGGGGACCTCCCCCGACCCACCTGCCCGACGACCCGGAGCCGCGCGAGCTGCTCGCGAACGGCACGGCCCCCGCCGACGTCGCCGCGAAGTACCCGACCTCCTCCCTGGCCTGGGCACAGCTCGCCGACGAGGCGTTCGAGGGCGGCCGCGTCGTCGAGTCGTACGCCTACGCCCGCACGGGCTACCACCGCGGCCTCGACGCGCTGCGCAGGGCCGGCTGGAAGGGCCACGGCCCCGTACCGTTCGAGCACGAGCCGAACCGCGGCTTCCTGCGCGCCCTGCACGCCCTGGCGCGGGCCGCCCAGGCGATCGGCGAGCAGGAGGAGTACGAGCGCTGCTCGACGTTCCTCCGCGACTCCTCGCCGACCGCCGCGGAGACCCTCGGCTAGGGCCTCTCGTTCGGATCACGCCGGGCTCGGCCTGATCCAAACGAAAGACCCTGGACGTACCCGTCCGACGCATGCATTCCGGACCCCGCGGACAGCCGTACGTCCGCGGGGCCTGCGCTCCTCAGCGAGCCCCGTCTAGGATGCCGACAGGGGACCGGAGCTCCACCACCTCGCGGAAGGGGCGGACCGCTACCCGGAAGCTCGTGTCGAGGAGACAGCAATGTCGACGATCCACCCCGACCCCGAAGCCACCGGTGCGCAGACCCCGCACCTCGACTTCGCGGGAACGACTCCGTACGAGGACTATGTCCAGGCGGACGTCCTGACCCATCTCCAGCACCTTCGCTCCGACGACCCGGGCGAAATGGTCTTCCTGGTCACCACCCAGGTCATGGAGCTGTGGTTCACCGTCATCGTCCACGAGTGGGAGACCGCCGCACACGCCCTGCGCGAGGACCGGCTGCCCGTGGCCCGCGACGCGCTCAAGCGGTCGGTGCGGGAACTGGAGGCGCTCAACGCCTCCTGGACGCCGCTCGCCCAGCTCACCCCCGCCCAGTTCAACTCCTACCGCGGCGCCCTCGGCGAGGGCTCCGGTTTCCAGTCCGCGATGTACCGGCGGATGGAGTTCCTGCTCGGCGACAAGTCCGCGTCCATGCTCGTGCCGCACCGCGGCGCGCCCCGCGTCCACGCCGAGCTGGAGAAGGCGCTCGCCGAACCGAGCCTGTACGACGAGACGCTCGCGCTGCTCGCCCGGCGCGGCCACGCCGTACCGCAGGCCGTCCTCGGCCGCGATCTCACGCAGAAGTACGAACCGTCCCCCGAGGTCGAGGCCGTCTGGGCGGAGATCTACGCCAACCCCGACCAGCACGACGAACTGGTCCGGCTCGGCGAGGCGCTGACCGATGTCGGCGAACTGGTGTGGCGCTGGCGCAACGACCATCTCGTCGCCACCCGGCGCGCGATGGGCTCGAAGACCGGAACCGGCGGTTCCGCCGGGGTCGCGTGGCTGGAGAAGCGGGCCACGAAGAACGTCTTCCCCGAGCTGTGGTCGGCGCGCAGCCATGTCTGAGACCTTCGCCGCCGCGTCCGGGGCCTTCGCCGCGCGGGCCGCGGCGCTCGACGACGCCGACCGGCTCGCCGATCTGCGCGAGCTGTTCACCCTCGACGACACCGTCTACCTCGACGGCAACTCGCTCGGCGCACTGCCCGCGCACGTACCCGCGCGGATGCAGGAGGTCCTCACCCGCGAGTGGGGCGAGCTGCGCATCCGGTCCTGGGACGAGAGCGGCTGGTGGACCGCGCCGGAGCGGATCGGCGACCGGATAGCGCCGCTCGTCGGGGCCGCGGCCGGGCAGATCGTCGTCGGCGACTCCACCAGCGTGAACGTCTTCAAGGCCGTCGTCGCCGCGAGCCGGCTGGCGCCCGGGGAGCGCGACGAGATCCTCGTCGACGCGACGACGTTCCCCACCGACGGGTACATCGCCGCGTCCGCGGCCCGGATGACCGGCCACCGGCTCGTCCCGGTCACCCCCGCCGAGGTACCGGACGCCCTCGGTCCGCGTACCGCCGCCGTCCTGCTCAACCATGTCGACTACCGCACCGGCAGACTCCACGACCTGCCCGGACTCACCGCCGCCGTGCATGCGGCGGGGGGTCTCGCGGTGTGGGACCTGTGCCACAGCGCGGGCGCCCTGCCCGTCGGGCTCGACGCGCACGGCGTGGATCTCGCGGTCGGCTGCACGTACAAGTACCTGAACGGCGGTCCCGGTTCGCCCGCCTACCTGTACGTCGCCGAGCGCCACCAGGCGGCCTTCGACTCGCCCCTGCCGGGGTGGACGTCGCACGCCGACCCGTTCGGCATGACCCCCGGATACGCCCCGGCGGACGGTGCCGTACGGGGCCGCGTCGGCACCCCCGACATCCTGTCCATGCTGGCGCTCGAAGCGTCACTCGATGTGTGGAACGGGGTGCCGGTCGAGGCGGTACGGGCCAAGTCCCTGGCGCTGACGGACTTCTTCCTGGAGTGCGTCGCCGCGTACGCGCCCGAGGGCCGGGTCACCTCCCTCACCCCCGCCGCGCACGCGGAACGCGGCAGCCAGGTCGCGCTGCGGTGCGAGGCGGCGGAGCCGGTGATGGGCGCGCTCGTCGCACGGGGCGTCGTCGGGGACCTGCGGCGGCCGGACGTGCTGCGGTTCGGGTTCACCCCGCTGTACGTGGGCTTCGCGGACGTGGAGCGGGCGGCGCGGGTCCTGGGTGAGGTACTGGGCGAGGTGCCGGGTGAGGCGCTGGGCGAGGTGCCGGAGAGCCGGGGGCGCTGACCCGGGTGCGCCGACCCGGAGCGGGGAACCGGCCCCGGGACCCGGGGCAGGGGCGGACTCCTCGTGGAGTCCGCCCCTGTCATGATCCTTCCACGGGTACGGGAACCTCCCGTACTGGTACCGTCCCCGCAGGTCAGCCCAGTTGGGTTCGGATACGGATCAATACAGCTCGGATACAGGACGGTTGGAGCAGCATGTCGGATTCTGCCGCGCGTGATCGTGACGCAGCCGAGACCGAGTCGGCCCTCTCGCATCCACCGGTCGCCCCCGATGCGTCCGCCGCCTACGGCAACCACCCCGACCAGCTGATCGACTTCTACGCCCCGCGCGACGGCCGGGCCGGTGCGCCGGTCGTGGTCGTCCTGCACGGCGGGGCGTGGCGGGCGCCGTACGACCGGCAGCACGTGTCGCCGTTCGCGGACTTCCTGGCCCGGCGCGGTTTCGCCGTGGCCAGTGTCGAGTACCGGCGGGGCGGCGAGATCCCGCAGCAGCGGGGTGCCGGTCCGGTCGCGGGCCGCTGGCCGGAGACCTTCGACGACGTCGCCGCGGCGATGGACGCGCTGCCGGACCTGCTGGCCCGGGAACTTCCGGCGGCCGACACCCGGCGGATCGTCCTCACCGGGCACTCCGCCGGCGGACAGCTCGCCCTGTGGGCCGCCGCCCGGCACGTCCTGCCCGAGGGCTCGCCGTGGCGGCTGCCCGCACCGCCGCCGCTGCGGGGCGTCGTCGCTCTCGCGCCGATCGCCGATTTCGCCGCGGCCGTCGAGCTGGACGTGTGCTCGGGGGCGGTCGGCCAGCTCCTCGGCCGCGAGGAGGACTTCGGGGAACGGGCCGCGCACACCGACCCGGCCGCACTGCTGCCCACCGGCATCGCGACGACCGTGGTGCAGGGCACCACCGACCTCGATGTGCCGCAGGCCGTCTCGGAGGCTTTCGTCGACGCGGCGGCGAAGGCGGGGGAGACGGTGGGCCTGACCCTGCTGCCCGACGTCGGCCACTACCCGCTGATCGATCCGGCGAGCGACGCGTGCGCGGTGGTGGCGGAGGAGCTCGCCCAGCTGGCCTGGTGAGCGGCGGTCCGACGGCGGTGCGGGCCCGTAGTACTTGCGACGGACGGCGCGGGATCCGCAGCACTGCTGACGACCCGCGCCGGTTCGGCCCCTACCGTTGGAAACGTGACCGAGACCAAGAACAGAAGCCCCGAGTACCGATTGGCCGCCGGGGCGTTGGGCGGCCTGCGGCAGGACCTCTTCCGTGACGCCTTCGCCTACCGTCCGCTGGAGCGGATGCGGACCGACGGGCCGCTGGTCCGGCAGCTGCCCCAGCGGATGCGTGAGCGTGCCGCCTGGACACCCCACGCCCTGGTCGGGGCAGTCGCGCTGTTCGCGGCCTTCCTGGGCCTCGTCTCGTCGGACTCCTTCGCGCTGCGCTTCATGTTCGATACCGTCGTGCTCGCGCTGCTTCCGGCGGCGACCGTACTGATGACGCTGGTCAGGCCGGTCGGCGCGTTCTGGATATCGATGGCGCTCATCCCGTTCGCGGCGGTCGCCGGCGGTGGCTACTGGCCCTGGGCACCGAGCACCTTCTTCTCGCACCTGGTGGTGCTGATCGTGGTCGCCGCCCGGACCCGGCCCCGTACCGCCGCCTGGATGTGGGGTTTCACGTTGCTGCTCGGCGTCGTGCTGGAGAACTTCGGCCGCGGCGGGCACCCCACGTCGACCGCCTCCCCCTTCGCCGTCGTCTCCGCGTTCGCGCTGCTGGTGGTGGCCGTGGTGCAGATCCGTCGCGACGCCGAGCGCCAGGTGACCGTGCAGCGCACCGTGACCGCCGTCGAACGCGACCGGCGCACACTCCTGGAGGAGCGCACCACCATCGCCCGGGAGCTGCACGACGTCGTCGCCCACCACATGTCGGTCGTCGCGATCCAGGCCGAGGCCGCCCCGTACCGGGTGGAGAATCCGCCGCCGGAGCTGGAGCAGGCCTTCGTCACGATCCGGGAGAACGCGGTCTCCGCCCTCACCGAACTGCGCCGGGTCCTCGGCGTCGTACGGGCCGAGGACTACCAGGCGCCGGACGCCCCGCAGCCCACCCTCGCCCAGCTCGACGGGCTGCTCGCCAATGTGCGCGAGGCGGGCCTGGAGACGGAGAGGACGACCACCGGCGCGGTACGTGAACTGCCCCAGGGCGTCGAGCTGTCGGCCTACCGGATCATTCAGGAAGCCCTCAGCAACACGCTGCGGCACGCACCGGGCGCCACTGCCAAGGTCGAGATCGGCTACGTGCTGGGCGGACTCGGGCTGCGGGTCGTCAACGGGCCGCCGACCGGGCCGGTGAAGGCCTCGCCGGGGGCCGGTCACGGGATCACGGGGATGCGGGAGCGCGTCGCGATGCTGAACGGCGACATGACGGCCGAACCGACGAGGGAGGGCGGTTACGAGATCACCGCGTTCATCCCCGTCCAGTCCGCGGACAGAACGGACGAGCAGCAGGAGACGCAGGTGGAGCAGGTATGACCACGTCGCCCTTCACCTCCGCTTCCACCTCCGCCGCCCAGCCCATCCGGGTGCTGATCGTCGACGACCAGATGATGGTCCGCGAGGGCTTCTCGGTGCTGCTCAACGCCATGCCGGGGATCGAGGTCGTCGGCGAGGCCGTCGACGGCCGGCAGGCCATCGCGCAGGTCGCGGCGCTGCGTCCCGACGTGGTGCTGATGGACATCCGGATGCCGGAGCTCAACGGCATCGACGCCACGCGCGAGATCGTCGCCGCCGACGCGGACGCCAAGGTGCTGGTGCTGACCACCTTCGACCTGGACGAATACGTGTACCAGGCGCTGCGGGCCGGGGCGTCCGGCTTCCTCCTCAAGGACGCCTCCGCCCGGCAACTCGCCGACGGTGTACGGGTGGTGGCCGCCGGTGAGGCGCTGCTCGCCCCGACCGTCACCAAGCGGCTGATCAGCGAGTTCTCGAAGATCGCCGAGAGCCCGCGGCCGCCCGCCTTCGCCAGGATCGGCGACCTCACGGAGCGGGAGACGGAGGTGCTCGTGCTCATCGCGCAGGGCCGGTCCAACGCGGAGATCGCCTCGTATCTGGTGGTCGCCGAGTCCACCATCAAGACGCATGTGAGCCGCATCCTGGTGAAACTGGGGCTGCGCGACCGCACCCAGGCGGCCGTCTTCGCATACGAGGCCCGGCTGGTCACGCCCTCCTGAGCCTGATCACGCCTTCCTGAGCCTGATCACGCCTTCCTGAGCCGAGGCGAGCCGAGGCGGCTGGGGGCTGGGGCCGGGGTCGGGCCGGGGGCGGGTCGGGGCGGTTGGGGCCGACGGGGCGGCCGGTACGGGGGACGGGGGTGGGTGGCCGGCGTGGCCCGTACCGGGAGCGGGTGTACGTCGGCCGGCTCGTACCGGGGCGGGTGTGGCCGGTGACCGTCCGGTCCGGTTAGCGTCCGTACATGCATCCGTCTTCACATTCCGCGGCCGACGGCTCCTGCGAGCCCTTCGACCCCTGGTCCCCGGCGTTCGTCGCCGACCCGTACCCCGCCTACGCCGGGCTGCGTGCCGCCGGCCGGGTGCATTACTTCGAGCCCACCGACCAGTGGCTCGTACCGCACTACTCCGACGTGTCGGCCCTGCTGCGCGACCGCCGCCTGGGCCGTACCTATCTGCACCGCTTCACCCATGAGGAGTTCGGCCGCACGCCGCCGCCCGCCGAGCACGAGCCCTTCCACACCCTCAACGGACAGGGGCTCCTCGACCTGGAGGCCCCCGACCACACCCGGATCCGGCGCCTGGTGTCCAAGGCGTTCACCCCGCGTACCGTCGAGCAGCTCGTTCCGACCGTGCGACGGCTGGCCGCCGGGCTGGTCGACTCGTTCGTCGAGGCGGGCGGCGGTGATCTGCTCGCGTCGGTCGCCGAGCCGCTGCCGGTGGCCGTCATCGCCGAGATGCTCGGCATTCCGGAGTCCGACCGCGCCCCGCTGCGGCCCTGGTCGGCGGCGATCTGCGGAATGTTCGAGCTCAACCCCTCCGACGAAACCGCCCGTGCCGCGGTCCGTGCCTCGCTCGACTTCTCCGCGTATCTGCGCGAGCTGATCAAGGAGCGGCGCAAGAACCCCGGCACGGATCTGATCTCCGCGCTCATCGCCGCCCACGACGAGGGGGAGCGGCTGAGCGAACAGGAGATGATCTCCACCTGTGTGCTGCTGCTCAACGCGGGCCACGAGGCGACCGTCAACACCACGGTGAACGGCTGGTGGACGCTGCTGCGCCATCCCGAGCAGCTAACCGCCCTGCGCGCCGACCACGGGCTGCTGCCGACGGCGGTCGAGGAGCTGATGCGGTACGACACTCCGCTGCAGATGTTCGAGCGCTGGGTCCTCGACGACATCGAGATCGACGGCACGGTCATTCCACGCGGCTCCGAGGTGGCCCTGCTCTTCGGTTCCGCCAACCGCGACCCGGCCCGCTTCCCGGCCCCGGACACCCTGGACCTGGCCCGCCGGGAGAACCCGCACATCACCTTCGGCGCGGGCATCCACTTCTGCCTGGGCGCCCCACTGGCCCGGGTCGAACTGGCCGCTTCCTTCGGCGAGCTGCTGCGTCGCGCCCCGAACCTGCGGCTGACGACCGAGCCGGAGTGGAACCCGGGCTACGTGATCAGGGGCCTGAAGGAACTGCGCGTCGAACTGTGACGGGGTGAGCGGGGGAGCGGGGAAGGGGCAACGGAAGGGAAGGGGTGGGGCGGGGGAAGGGCGGGACGGGCGTTAACCGGGACGGGCGTTGGGCGGGACGGGCGTTGGGCGGGACGGGGCGGGAGCAGGGGCTCAGCACCCCGGCCCGCACATCGGCGGCGGGCCTTCCAGGACGTCGAAAGCGACCCCGAAGCCCGCGAGGGCCGTGAGGAGCACCGCCGCCCCGAGCGCCTGCCGCCACTTTCCCTGCACGAGGGCGAAGAGGGCGATTCCGGCAGCGATGCCGCCCAGGGTCATGACCGGCAGCCCGAGCCGGAGCACGTCCCACTCCATCGCGCCCTCGAAGCCGCCGAAGAGGCCGCGCCGACCGTAGGGGGCCCAGGCGAGCATCCCGGCGGCTCCACCGGCGGCGGCGACCGCACATCCGGCGACCCCGCGGATGGCTTCACGTCGGTTCTCCATGATCTGGTCGACGCGAACGCACCACGGGAAGGTTGCACACCCCGGGAGGGGCCCGCCGTCACCGGGCGCCCTCCCCGCCCCATCACGTCAGGACATCGCGTCGCCGCAGCGCCGCCACCCCGGCGCCCACCAGCACCACAGCTGCCGCGGTGAGCGCCAGCACCGGTCCCCACTCCATCCCCGTGCCCCCCGGCAGCTTCGGCAGATGCGTGAACGGGGATACGTCCATCACCGGCTGCGGCATATGGATGGCGGGCCCGATCCACCCCAGCGCCAGGCATATTCCGGCCACGCCCCAGGACGCCACCGCGGCCTTCGGGAGCGCCCCGTACAGCAGGACCGTCATCCCGCCCAGCAGCCAGATCGCCGGCAGCTGCACCAGCGACGCGCCCAGCACGGCGGGGAGTTCACGTCCGTAGCCGGCGGCCAGGCCGAGGCCGCCCACCGCCATGATCAAGGCGGCGCCGCCGAACGCGATGACCAGATGGCCGGCCGCCCACCCGATCCGGCTCACCCCGCCCGCCAGCACCGGTTCGGCGCGTCCGGCGGTCTCCTCGCTGTGCAGCCGCAGCACCGAGGCGACGATGTACAGCGCCGCGACCATCCCGAGCACGGAGACCATCGCCGCGAGGAACGCGTCGGTCAGACCGGCCTGTCCGCCCATCCGCTCGAAGATCTCCCGGGTCTTCGCGTTGTCGCCGACGAGGTCCGCCGCTCCGCCGGTCAGCCCGCCGAAGACGACACCGGCCGCGGCGAAGGACAGCGTCCAGCCGATCAGCGCACCGCGCTGGAGCCGCAGCGCCAGACCGAACGCCGTGGAGATCCGCCCCCGTGCGGGCCCCGGGCGGGTCGCCAGAAAGCTCATGCCGACATCGCGCCGTCCGGTCAGCGTGTACGCGAGGGCCGCCTGGACGGCGACGGCGGCCGCGATGACGAGCAGCACCCACCAGCGTTCGTCCGCGTACGCGCGCACGTTCTCCGCCCAGCCGAGGGGGGAGAGCCAGGTCAGCAGGGACGATCCGTCGTCCGTCGCCGAGTCGCCCGCCGCCTTCAGCACGAACGCGGCACCGATCACCGCCGCCGTGAATCCCTTCGCGAGCCGTGCGCTCTCGGTGAACTGTGCGGTGATCGCGGCGGTGCAGGCGAACAGCACACCGATCCCGGCCACCGCCAGGGCGAGCGCCACCGCTCCGGCACCACCCGCGCCGGAGCCGGCCATGCCGGCCGCGATCACCAGCGCCAGCGCGCCGTCGGCGATCAGCGCGGCGAGGAGTGCGGCGGTCAGTGGGGCGCGGCGCCCCACCATGGCGGAGGAGAGCATCTCCTGGCGGCCGGTCTCCTCTTCCTCCCTGGTGTGCCGGATGACGACGATCAGGCTCATCACGGCCGCCAGCGCTCCGCCGAAGCCGACCATCCGCCAGCTGACGAGCCCGCCGACGGAGTCGCTGAAGACCGGCCCGTACAGCGCGCGCAGCGAGCTGTTGCCGTTCATCGACGCGGCGAGTCCGGCGCGCTGGGCGGCGGTGTCGTACAGCGAGGCGAAGGACCTGCCGACGGAGGAGAAGGAGCCGCCGAGCACGATCACCCAGATCGGCAACATGATCCGGTCGCGCCGCAGGGCGAGCCTCAGCAGGGTCCAGGTACCGGCGAGCTGTCCCGCCCCGGTGCCGGTACCGGTCCGGTGTCCCGCACCGGCCGGTGCGGGCGTGGTCACGGCAGTCATCGCGCGGCCACCCCCGCGCCCTCGCCGCCGTCCGTCGCGTCGGCCATGTCGGTCGCGTCGGCCGTGTCGGTCGCATCGGCCGCGTAGTGACGCAGGAAGAGCTCCTCCAGGGTGGGCGGGGTGCTGGTCAGGGTCCGTATCCCCGATGCGGAGAGCGACTTGAGGACGGCGTCCAGCTTGTCCGTGTCGACCTGGAGCGTGACCCGCAGGCCCTGGACGTCGAGGTCGTGGACGCCGGGCAGCCGCGTGAGCCCGTTGGGTGCGCCGGCCAGCTCGGCGCTGATGTTCGTACGCGTCAGATGGCGCATGTCCGCCAGCGAACCGGTCTCCACCGTCCGCCCCTGGCGGATGATGCTGACCCGGTCGCAGAGTGACTCGACCTCACTGAAGATGTGGCTGGACAGCAGGATCGTCCGCCCGCGCGCACGCTCCTCGGCGACGCAGGTCTGGAAGACCTCCTCCATCAGCGGATCGAGCCCGCTCGTCGGCTCGTCGAGGATCAGCAGATCGACATCGGAGGCGAACGCGGCGACGAGGGCGACCTTCTGCCGGTTGCCCTTGGAGTACGTACGCCCCTTCTTCGTCGGGTCGAGCTCGAACCGCTCGACGAGGTCGGCGCGCCGGGCCGGGTCCAGGCCGCCGCGCAGCCGCCCGTACAGGTCGATCACCTCGCCGCCGGAGAGGTTGCGCCACAGAGTGACGTCACCCGGGACGTACGCGACGCGTCTGTGGAGCTCCACCGCGTCGTTCCACGGATCGCGGCCGAGCAGCCGGGCCGCGCCGGAGTCGGCCCGCAGCAGACCCAGCAGCACCCGGATGGTGGTGGACTTCCCGGAGCCGTTGGGTCCGAGGAAGCCGTGGACCTCACCGGTCTCGACCATGAGGTCGAGACCGTCCAGCGCGTGCGTCCGACCGAACGACTTGTGCAGCCCGGCCACCGTGATTGCCTTCGTCATGTTTCTGAAGGTACGCTACGTTCACAAATTTGTGAAGCTAAGGAAGCGTATAAAGTTGGGGGCGCGGCAGAGGCCGTGGAATCAGGGGAGACGATCGGGCGATGACCAGCGGAACCGAACAGAACACGCGTGACGGGCGTGACGCGGAGGCCGTGTCGCGGTTCGTGGAGCGGTTCGCGTCCGAGATGACCGAGGCGGGGATGCAGCGGATGGCGTCCCGCGTCTTCGCCGCGCTCCTCGCGGACGACGACGGGTCCATGACCTCCGCGGAGCTCGCCATGGCGCTGCAGATCAGCCCGGCAGCCGTGTCCGGCGCGGTCAATTACCTCACCCAGGTCAGCATGGTCGGCCGCGAACGCGACCCGGGATCGCGCCGGGACCGCTACCGCCTGCACGACGAGGTCTGGTACACCACCTTCGCCAGCCGCGACCGGGTGCTCACCCGCTGGGAGAGCACCCTCAAGGAAGGCGCCCGCACCCTGGGCGAGCACACCCCGGCCGGCGCCCGGCTCGCCGAGACGGCGGCTTTCTTCGAGTTCCTGCAGGAGGAGCTGGGCGGATTGATGGACCGCTGGCGCGAGCACCGCAAGACGCTCGACCTTCCGACGGCCGACGGGCGCCGGGTCACGAGCGCCTGAAGAAGTGCGGGCCGACGCCCGTCACACCGGGCCGGGGACCAGGTCCGAAAGCGCGTCGAGGGCGCGGGGGTCGGACGGATCGATGTCCGTGTACACGTCCTGCGGCCAGTACGGGCGCCCCTCGATCCAGGCGACGACCAGGGGCGGCCCGTCGGGCCGGCAGCGCAGTTCCGCCGTGCCGGTCGGCGCGGGCAGCCCCGCCCAGGGGCACTTGTCCGGCCCCGGCGGCAGAAGCCGCAGCAGCCCCTCCGGAGCGGCGTCGCCGTCGGCACCCCCGGCCGTTCCTCCGTCCGTCCCCTTGCCCGCCGTCTTCTCCGGGAAGAGCACGAGCAGGGGTGCGGCACTTGCGTTGTCCGCGTCGCACAGCAGGGCGTACCGCCGGGCCCGTGGTTCCGGAGCGACAGCGGCACGGGCCAGCCGGCGCGCGAGCGGGATGCCCGAACGGAACATCCGCCAGGCGCCGTAGAGCCCCAGGAGCCCACTCAGCACGGCGAGCCCCCGGAAGAAGTCCGGGACCGCACCGGCGTCCACGACCCAGCACAACCCGGCGATGACGCCTGCGTATCCCAGTGCCCACGAGGTCCCCGCGGTTCCGGCGACGTACCGCAGCATGGGTACCCGCCACCACGTCACCTCCTGCCCCACCCGTACAGGGCCCGCCGCCCGTGGCCTGACCGGGTCCGGGCCGCGCAGCCAGGCCTGGCGTTCCGCCACGGCGGCGAACGCGGCGTAGGTGAGGTGCGTGGACTCCGCGCGGGGCGGCACGGACTCCGTGACGGCCCGGCTGTCCGGTCCGCTGCCAGGTCCACCGTCCGGTCCTCTGTCCAGCTCGCCGTCCGGTCCGCCGTCCAGCTCGGCGCCCGGTCCGGCGCCCGGTCGTCCCCCACGCACCCACGGCCGGTCGGGCAGCGGGTACGACGACGGCCTCCCGCCCCTCGTCCCTCGCCCCCGTACGCCGTGCCGGACCACACCGCCGAAGGCCCCTGCCCCTGCCCGTGCCCGAGCCCCTGCCCCGGCCCCTGCCCCGGTCGTATCGCCAGGTGCGATCTGCGGCTGGCGTGGGGCCGGGCGGGTGTGGAGGCCACCGGCCTCCGGGCGGGCCGCGATCGTACGGGCCCGGCGGTCCCGTACCGGCTTGGCCCAGATCAGCTCCGTGCCGCCGGGCGGCGCCAGCACACCTCCTCTGCGGGGATCGCCGCACCACCACAGCACCCCGCCGGGGCCGTTCAGCAGGTGGAAGCGCCACTGAGCGGTGGACGGCGCCAGCGGAAGCAGCTCACCCTGCCCTGGCCCGCCCAGCACCACGACGGCCCCGCTGCTGCCGCGCTGCAGGGCGACCGACGCGTGGGCAACCCATGGTCCGGCGCCGAGCGCCCGGCGCATCCGCCGGGCCCGGCGCCCCACCACGGCGCCGCCCACCAGCAGCGCCCCGCCGAGTCCGCCGAGCGTCGGAATCACGGACCACCCACCGACGGACACCGCGAGGAACACCGCCGAGCACACCCCCGCCGCGCCGCCGCCGAACCAGCGCCGGGCCGAGGCCCGATACCGTTCCAGCGCACCCGCCGTCCCCGGCAGGTCCAGCGCGGCCGGGGCCGCCCCGCCCGCCCCCGCGTCCGCCGCCTCCCTTGCCTCTGCCGTCCCACCCGGGTCCGTCGTCGCCCCCGAGTCCTTCGCGTCGGCCCCCGGTCCGCCCGCCCCCGGTCTGTCCGCGCCCTCTGAACCGTCCGGCATCTCCGGCCCCACCCTTCTGCCCGTCCCCGCCCGGTCTGCCCCCGGCCCCGCGCCGGAGGCTACCCCTCGGCCGCCGGCAGCATCAGTCCCCAGGCCCCGGCCCGTACCGTCCAGGTCCTCGTCCGGACCGGACCGCCGATGTGTATGTCCGCCCGGTAGCGGAAGTCCGCGCCCGAGACCGTGACGGCCTTCGCCTCCGCCGTCACCGGTTCGCCGGACGGAAGGCGGATCACCACCTCCGCGAGGCCCCCGTCGCCGCCCTGCGAGGTCACCGTCACCGACTCGACCGGGCAGTCCAGATCGTTGAGCAGGACGCCGTCCGCCTCGACCCGCAGCCGGTGGGTGCGCGGTGGGGCGGAGGACGGCGGCGGGGCGGGGTGCACCAGGGTGCGGACCAGGGTGCGGCAGGTGTCCCAGACCGTCGTGGCCCCCGTACGGGCCGCCGCCGCGCCGGGCAGCGTGCTCAGGGCCGGGATGTGCAGCGCACCCAGGACGACGCCGTCGCTGTCGTCGACCAGCAGGTCGAGCCTGCGTACGGCCCCGTCCAGCGCGGTGCGCGCCGCCGCCACCGCGCCCCGGGGCACGCCGAGCGCATGGGCGAGTTCCAGCGCGGCCGGGGCGCCGACCGGGATCAGCGCGAGCGCGCTCTCGGCCGGCTCCCGCTCCCGGTGCAGCAGGGCCACCGCCCGCCGCAGCGCCCGGTCGTCGCCGACCACCACCGGCCGCCGACTGCCCCGGCGGGACAAGACCCGCGCGAATTCCTCGGGGCCGTCGGGCAGGCAGATCTTGGCGTGCGAACCGGCACTGAGCACGTCCTTCGCGATGCGGACGGATTCGCCGTCGGTCCGGCGGGCTACCGGGTCGATGACCACCAGCAGCTGGTGCGCACCGTCGCCGGGGGGCTGGGCAGCCGACACCTCGGTCCTTCCTCGGGTAGCATCTTGGTGCAAGAGCCCCTTGCGCTATTGCGCCAGGGGCTTCGTCTATTCCGGGGCACCCGGTTCGACGGTTCAGGCCTTGTCGTACATCGTCGTACGGCATGTACGACGTTTACGTACGCCCCCTGACCTTGGACATGCCCCGCCCAGAAGGGGTGTACGCCTGTGCCCGCACTTGTGCTGCTCGGTGCTCAGTGGGGTGACGAGGGCAAGGGAAAGGCCACCGACCTCCTCGGTGGATCCGTGGATTATGTGGTGCGCTACCAAGGCGGCAACAACGCCGGCCACACGGTGGTCGTCGGTGACCAGAAGTACGCACTTCATCTCCTCCCCTCCGGAATCCTTTCGCCGGGGTGTACCCCGGTCATCGGAAACGGTGTCGTCGTCGACCCGGCCGTCCTGCTCTCCGAGCTGAGTGGGCTGAACGACCGCGGCGTGGACACGTCCAAGCTGCTGATCAGCGGCAATGCCCATTTGATCACCCCGTACAACGTGACCGTCGACAAGGTGACGGAACGGTTCCTCGGGAAGCGCAAGATCGGTACGACGGGCCGCGGCATCGGCCCGACGTACGCCGACAAGATCAACCGTGTGGGCATCCGCGTCCAGGACCTCTACGACGAGTCGATCCTGGAGCAGAAGGTCGAGGCGGCCCTGGAGCAGAAGAACCAGCTTCTCGCCAAGGTCTTCAACCGGCGCGCCATCGAGTCCGGCAAGATCGTCGAGGAGATGCTCCAGTACGCGGAGCAGATCAAGCCGTACGTCGCCGACACGACGCTCGTCCTGAACAACGCCATCGACGCGGGCAAGGTCGTCCTCTTCGAGGGCGGTCAGGGCACGCTGCTCGACGTCGACCACGGCACGTACCCCTTCGTCACCTCCTCCAACCCGACTGCGGGCGGCGCCTGCACCGGTGCCGGAGTGGGCCCGACGAAGATCAGCCGGGTCATCGGCATCCTCAAGGCCTACACCACCCGTGTCGGCGCGGGCCCGTTCCCGACGGAGCTGCTCGACGAGGACGGCGAGGCGCTGCGCCGGATCGGCGGCGAGCGCGGTGTCACCACCGGCCGTGACCGTCGCTGCGGCTGGTTCGACGCGGTCATCGCGCGGTACGCGACCCGCGTCAACGGCCTCACCGACTTCTTCCTCACCAAGCTGGACGTGCTGACCGGCTGGGAGCAGATCCCGGTGTGCGTCGCGTACGAGATCGACGGCAAGCGCGTCGAGGAACTCCCGTACAGCCAGACCGACTTCCACCACGCGAAGCCGGTCTACGAGATGCTGCCGGGCTGGTCCGAGGACATCACGAAGGCCAAGACCTTCGCCGATCTGCCGAAGAACGCGCAGGCGTACGTGAAGGCGCTGGAGGAGATGTCCGGCGCCCCGATCTCCGCGATCGGTGTCGGCCCCGGCCGCACCGAGACCATCGAGATCAACTCCTTCCTCTAGGAGCGGCGGACGCGCGGAGGGCCGGGACGGTGTGTTCCGGCCCTCTCCGCGTTTCCTCCGGCGCCGCGTGCTTCCCGTCGCGGCTGTCGCCCCGGCAGGTCTTCCGGATGCCGGCGGGGGTCAGGTTCCTCAGCGGTACGCGGTCGTCGACGACGAGGCGGAAGAGCGCGACGGCGATCCGGCGATCCGGTTCTGCGGTCCGCTCCCCGGCCGGCCGGTTCCCGTATTCCGGCGTCGCCGTCCTGCGCGTCCACGGTGGTGGGGGAGCCCCCGCACTTCCTTCTCGTCACTCCCTTCCCGTACTTCCCGGGGCGTGGGGACATCACGACATGTGGTGCCCCCGCGATGCTCCTACCGTGGAACCATGCGGGTGCTGGTGGTCGAGGACGAAGTCCGCACGGCGGAGCTGTTGCGGCGCGGGCTCACGGAGGAGGGGTACGCGGTCGATGTGGCCGCGGACGGCCCGGACGCCGTCTGGCAGGCTTCCGAAGTGTCCTACGACCTGATCGTCCTGGACGTGATGCTGCCGGGCTTCGACGGCCTGGAGGTGTGCCGGAGGCTGCGGGCCGACGGCTGCTGGGTCCCCGTTCTGGTGCTGACCGCTCTGGGCTCGGTCGGCGAACGGGTGCACGGCCTGGACGCCGGCGCCGACGACTACCTGGCCAAACCGTTCAGCTTCGCCGAGCTGTTCGCCAGGCTGCGGGCCCTGGTGCGCCGCGGCTCCCACGCGAGACCGGCACTCGTCACCGCGGGCGATCTGCGGATGGATCCGGCGAGCCGGCGGGTGTGGCGCGGGGAGGCGGAGCTTCAGCTGTCGCCGAAGGAGTTCGCCCTGCTGGAGCTGTTCCTGCGGCACCCGGGCGATCTGCTGACCCGCACCCGGATTCTGGAACACGTGTGGGACTACCCCTGCGACGGGGTGTCCAACGTCGTCGACCAGTACGTGGCCTACCTGCGGCGCAAGGTCGACCGGCCGGGCGAACGGTCCCATCTGGAGACCGTCCGCGGCGCCGGCTACCGGCTGCGCGCCCCCGACACCGCCCGGCCTCCGCCGGTCTCCGGGCCTTCGCCGGCTCACGGTCCGTCGGCCCCCGGGCCCCCGTCCCTCCGGCAGGCGTCGCGCGACGCCGGGCCCGCGCAGGGCGGATGAGCGGCCATGCCTCTGCGGTGGCGCCTGGCACTGATCTTCGCCCTTGGTACCGCCCTGGTGATCGCGGTCGCCGGGCTCCTCTTCCTGGAACGGCTGACGGCGGCCCTCGACTCGTCCCTGGAGGGGATCCTGCGCGCCCAGGCCGACGCCGAGGTGGTCCGGCTGGTCGCCATGGGCCCGCTGCCGCCCCTGCCACCCCCGTCCGCGCACGATCCCGACGGCCGACTCGGAGCCGGCGCCGCCGCCGAACGGGTGGCCCAGGTGCTCGCGCCCGACGGCAGGCTCCTGGCCTTCACCGACGGTGCGGGCAGGCGACCACTGGCCGACCACGAGCAGGTGCGGACGGCGACCCGGCGGGAGGTCCGCTTCACCGCCTCGGTGGACGGCCAGGACTACCGGATGCTCGCCGTCCCGGCCTCCAACGACGACCGTCCGGTCGTCGTGGTGGTGGGGGCCGGCACCCGGCTCGCGGACGCCGCGACCGCGCACACCCGCAACGCCCTGCTGCTGGGCGGCCCACCCGCCGTGATCGCAGCCGGGCTCGGCGCGTACTGGCTGGCCGGCTCCGCCCTGCGCCCGGTGGACCGGATGCGCAGACGGCTCGCGGAGATCACCGAGCAGGACACCGGCTCCCGTCTTGAGACACCCGCCACCCGCGACGAGATCGCGACCCTCGCGGTCACCATGAACGACGTACTCGACCGGCTCGCCGACGCCCTGGCCCGCCAGCGCGGATTCGCCGCGGACGCGGGCCATGAACTGCGTACCCCGCTGACCGCCCTGAAGGCCGAACTGGAACTGGCCGGGCAGCCCCGGCGCACCCGGGAAGAACTCGCCGCCGCGGTGGCCGCCGCCGCCCAGGACACCGATCGGCTGATCCGGCTGTCCGAGGACCTGCTGCTGCTGAGCAGGACCGACGAGGGGAGGCCCGTCGTGCGGCCGGAGCCGGTGGCCCCCGCCGAATTGCTGGCCACCGCCGTGCGGGCCGCGTCGCCCCTCGCGGCACCCCGGAACGTGCGGGTGCGGCTGCACACCGACGGGGACGGCGTACGCATGGTCGCCGACCCCGACCGGTTGCGGCAGGCCGTCGACAACCTGCTCGACAACGCCCTGCGTTACGCACCCGAGGGCAGCGGCATCGATGTCTCGCTCACCGTCCGCGGTGTGGGGGCGGACGGCCGCGCGGTGATCGAGGTGCGCGACCACGGCCCCGGTTTCCCGCGCACGTTCCTGCCGCTGGCCTTCGAACGGTTCCGGCGCGCCGACGCCGCCCGCAGCCGGCACGGGGGCGGCGCCGGCCTGGGCCTGGCCATCGTGCGTTCCATCGCGCAGGCGCACGGCGGCAGCGCCACGGCGGACAACGCGCCGGGCGGCGGCGCCCGGGTGCGGCTGGAGATCCCGCTCGCACCGGGAGCCACCCGGCTCTGAGCGGTCCGTACGGCGCACCCCGGCCGGACATGTCAGTGCTCACATCCGGCGTACACGGTCCCCTCATTGACGGTTTCGCACCATGGAGCCATCGATACCGGCAAGGCACCCGTGCGAGGTGAACGTTCATGAATGAGAAGGCCACGAAGAAGACCGGGACGACGAAGAAGACCGGGAAGGGCCTCCGGATGCGGGCGGCGGCCGTCGGCGCCGTGTGCGCGGCCATGCTCGCGGGCGGAGCCGGGGCCGCGACAGCCGCACCGCTCACCGCACCCACCACCCATCCGGCGACGGTGGCCGCGGCGACGCCGGTGATGCACGCATCCATAACCGCTCACGCCAACCACACGTCGGTCAAATCCGGTTCGAGCGTCATCATCAGCGGCAAAGTGAAGGACATCAAGACCGGCAGCAAGCTCACCGTGAGCCATCTCAACAGCAGTGGCAAATGGACCGCGCTGCACGCCAGTGGCACCGTCAAGAAGCATGGCGTCTACGCCGTGCACGTCAAGCTCAGCCACAAGGGAGCCCAGCAGCTGCGCGTGGTCCACGGCAAGACCATGTCGCCCATCGTCCACGTGAACGTGACCTGACCCCCATTCCTTCGGAATCCTTCGGACCTCCTCTGGAGGAGCACCAAGCCCTGATGGTCTAGACCTTGACAGGTCCAGACCATCAGGGCTTGAGTGGCGGGACGTCCGGACGGCCCGCTGACGTGGTCGTCGCGCCCTGCCGAAGGAGTGAGCAGCGCTGTACCGCATCAAGGGTCTTCTGACCGTCCTGAGCGCCGTCGTCGCGACGGCCGCGTTACTGCCGACCGCCTCCGCTGCCTCCGCCGCCTCCGCGCCGAGCCCCGCTTCTGTGTCGGCCGTCTCCGCCGCCGAGCCCGCTCCGTGCGCGCCCGTGTGGAGTTCCTCGACCGCGTACTCGGCGGGCGGCACCGTCTCGCACCACGGCCGCAACTGGGCGGCCAAGTGGTGGACGCAGAACGAGAATCCGGGTGCCGCCACCGTCTGGGCCGACCGGGGCGCCTGTACGGGCGGGGTTTCGGACTTCGTCGTCAGCGAGGCGCAGTTCGACGCGCTCTTTCCTGACCGGAACCCCTTCTACACGTATCAGGGACTGATCGACGCCCTGCACGCCTACCCGCGCTTCGCGAACACCGGAACGCCCGCCACGCGGGCCCGGGAGGCCGCCGCGTTCCTGACCCACGCCGACTTCGAGTCGGTCGGGCTGCGGTACGTGAAGGAGATCAACGAGGCCAACTACTGGCGCAAGTGCGACTACAGCCGGCCCTACGGCTGCCCGGCCGGACAGACGGCCTACTACGGCCGCGGCCCGATCATGTTCAGCTGGAACTTCAACTACAAGACCGCGGGCGACGCGCTCGGCCTCGATCTCCTCGACAACCCCTGGCTGGTGGAACAGGATCCGTCCGTCGCCTGGCAGACGGCCCTTTGGTATTGGAACACCCAGAACGGCCCCGGCACCATGACCTCGCACGACGCCATGGTCGGCGGCGCGGGCTTCGGTGAGACGATCCGCTCGCTCAACGGCGCCCTGGAGTGCGACGGCGGCAACCCCGGCTCGGTCGCGGCCCGGGTCGCCACGTACGAGCGGATCACCGCCGTCCTCGGTACGGCGCCGGGCTCCCGGCTGTCCTGCTGACGGCCGGACACCGCCGCACCTTCGCCGCCCGGGTCCGTTCTGCCCGGTGGGCAGGGCCCCGGCCGGACCGTTCAGCGGAAGGCGGGAGTGTTCAGCGGAAGGCCGGAGTGTCAGCGGAAGGCCGCCGCGTTGCGTGCGGCCCAGGCGGCGAAGGTGCCCGGAGTCCGGCCCAGGACGCGTTCGACATCGGGGCTCGCCCGCCGCTCCTCCTCGGTGGGTTCGCCCAGGATGGCCAGCGTTCCGTCGACCACGGGGAGCGGCATGAAGCCTGCCATCAGCGTGCGGGCCTCCTCGCGGGTCTGCTCGGTGAACCGGACCGGTTCGCCCAGCGCGGCCGCGATCGCCGCCGCCCGTTCGCGCGGGGTCGTCGGCGCGGGGCCGGTCAGGGTGTAGGTGGCACCCGCGTGCGTGTCCTCGCGCAGGGCGGCGGCGGCGACCGCGGCCACGTCGACCGGGTCGACGAAGGGCAGGCCGATGTCACCGAACGGCGCTGCCGCCGCCCGCCGCGTACGGACCGACTCCGCCCAGGCGAGGGCGTTGGTGGCCATTCCACCCGACCGCAGGACCGTCCAGTCGAGACCGGACTCCCGCACGGCCGCCTCGAACAGACGCGGATGCCGGTACGCCTCCGGGCGGGTCCCCGCACCCTGCGAGGACAGCAGCACCACTCTGCGCACCCCGGCGGCCTTCGCCATCTCCAGAATGCCGTGCGGGTCGTCGCCCGCCACCAGCAGGAACAGCGCCTCCGCGCCGTCGAACGCGCCCCACAGTCCGGCCGGCTCTGCCAGGTCGGCGGCCGTCGCGCGCACGCCCGGCGGCACATCGGCGTCGGTGATGTGCCGGGCCACCGCCGTGACCGGAACCCGGGCCTCGGTGAGCATCCGTACCAGCGCCCGCCCTACGTTCCCGGTCGCACCTGTCGCCACGATCATGCCGGTCCCCCTCATTTCGAATTAGTCAGCCAACTAACTGACTTCGTGGACGGGACGCTAGCACAGTCGGCCGGGGTGCCGTCTATAGTCAGTCGGGTGACTGACTCAATGGATTCCCGGCGCCCCCGGACGAAGGCCGCCGACAAGCGGCAGCGGCTGACGGCCGCCGCCGCCCGGGTCCTGCACGAGCAGGGCGTGGAGCGCACGACCATCGCCGACATCGCCCGAGCCGCCGATGTCCCGGCGGGCAACGTGTACTACTACTTCAAGACCAAGGACGAGCTGGTCGAGGCCGCCCTCTCCGAGCACACCCGCCACCTGGAAGTCCTCACCGACCGCCTCGACCGGCTTCCCGATCCGCGCGAGCGGCTGAAGGGCCTGGTGGATGCGTGGGTCGGGCAGCGCGACACCGCGGCCCGTTACGGCTGCCCGACCGGCACCCTCGCCGTCGAGCTCGGCAAGAGTGCCGAGGGGGGTCTCGACCTCGCGGTGGGGCATGTCGTCCGCCGGCTCCTGGACTGGGTGGAGCGGCAGTTCCGCGAGATGGAGGTGGCCGACCCCGAGGGGCTCTCGCTGACGTTCGTCGGCGCCTACCAGGGCATGTCGCTGCTCTCCAATGCCCTGCGCGACCCGGAGATCATGACCCGTGAGGGGGCCCGCCTCGTCCGCGGGCTCGACGCGCTGACCTGACGCGACCGTCGGGGCCGCGCGCCGCCGGCCGCTGACCGGCCGATCAGTCCGACGTTCCGCATGCTGGACGGGCCCGAAGTTTTCCTTCGGGCCCGCGCTGTTGCGCGGTCCATGATCCGGATGAACTCCTCCCGCCGTTCACCCTGTTGGGGGCGGGTCCGGCGGCACGGAGGTGTTGTGGCCCCACCCATGGGCACTCATTCAGGGAACCCTCTCGCGTTGGTCTAGACCTTGACAGGTTCAGACCAGCGACGCTTGAGTGGCCGTCAACCCCCCATGGCGGCGCACCGCCCGGCTCGGTGCGCCGCACCGAAGGAGTGACACATGATCAGACGCATCATGGGCCTGCTGACCGCACTGGGTGCGGTCGTCGCGATGGTCGTCATGCTCCCCGCCACCACCGCCGCGGCAGCCGACTGCGCGGCGCCCTGGAACTCCTCCTCCGTCTACACCGGCGGCGGCTCGGCCTCCTACAACGGGCACAACTGGACCGCCAAGTGGTGGACCCAGAACGAGACCCCGGGCAGCTCCGACGTCTGGGCGGACCAGGGCAGTTGTGGCGGTGGCGGTACGGACCCGGGCACCCCGTCCGGCTTCGTCGTCAGCGAGGCGCAGTTCAACCAGATGTTCCCGAACCGGAACCCGTTCTACACGTACGACGGACTGACCGCGGCCCTGAGCGCCTACCCGGGCTTCGCGAACACCGGCAGCGACACCGTCAAGCGCCAGGAGGCTGCGGCGTTCCTCGCCAACGTCAGCCACGAGACGGGCGGCCTGGTGTACGTGGTCGAGCAGAACACGGCCAACTACCCGCACTACTGCGACAGCAGCCAGCCCTATGGCTGCCCGGCCGGACAGGCCGCGTACTACGGCCGCGGCCCGATCCAGCTCAGCTGGAACTTCAACTACAAGGCCGCCGGTGACGCGCTCGGCATCGACCTGCTGGGCAACCCGTACCTGGTCGAGCAGAACGCCTCGGTCGCCTGGAAGACCGGCCTCTGGTACTGGAACACCCAGAACGGTCCGGGCACGATGACCGCCCACAACGCCATGGTGAACGGTGCGGGTTTCGGCGAGACCATCCGCTCCATCAACGGCAGCCTGGAGTGCAACGGCGGGAACCCCGCCCAGGTCCAGAGCCGTATCGACCGCTACCAGGCATTCGTCCAGATCCTCGGCACCACTCCCGGCTCCAACCTGAGCTGCTGACGGGCAGCCCGTAGACCCGCTGCCCGAAGAACCCCCACCCGACGGGGGCGTGCCCGGCCCGGCCGGACACGCCCCCGTTCCGGTTCAGCGGGCGGCGCCGGCTCCCGCGACATCCAGGGCACGGAAGGCCAGCCACAGGTCGTAACGCGCGCTCGGTGCCCGCAGAAGCGAGCGCTGAAGCGTCGATTCGAGGCGCGTGAGGCGCTTGCGGGCCCCCGGCACCGAAATGCCCAACGCGGCGGCCGTCGGGCCAAGTCGGGCCTCGCAGTCCAGCCAGGTGCGGAGCGTCGCCCGCGGGTCGGCGGTGCTCCCGGAGGCGTCCTGCGCGGTGAGCGGGTGCACCTGCTGGGCCGCCCACTCCTGGACGGCCGGTCCGCGCAGGATGTCGTCCAGCCGCCGGGGCGGTTCGGGCACCGCCTCGCCCGGACGGACCGCCCGGGGCACGGTGGGCGCGGCACGGATGCGCAGGGCCAGGTCGAGGGCGGCCTGGTCGGCGACCCGGTGCAGATCGAGGCCGAGCAGTTCGCCGATCAGCCGGAGCCGTGCCGTCAGGGTGTTCCGGTGGATCTTCAGGTGCTGGGTCGCGTGCGAGGAGAACGCGAGCCAGGAGGTCAGGGTCGCCGCGAGTTCCTGGCTGCCCGGGTCGTGGCTGCGCCGCGGCAGGTACGTGAGCAACGGGTTCAGCAGCGCGTCCGCCCACCGCGCGCCGGCCGCGCCGACGATCAGGGCGGCCTCCGGCGCCGAGCCGAACCCGGCGTGCCGGGCCGGCAGTCCGCGGGCCACGGCCAGGGCGTGGAACGCCTGCCGGTACCCGGTCGCCGTGTCGGACAGTGGTACGTCCTCGCTCGCCCCCACGACGCACTCGTCCACCACGTCGGCGACCCGGCGGCCGAGCGGCTGTCCGGCCGCGTTCGGATCGGCCGGTACGACGAGGATCAGATGGCGTGCGTACACCGGGCACCGCACGATCCAGGACCGGCCGCCGGAGAGCTTCGTGCAGATCCGTGCCACCTCGTCGCGGCGGCCGGCCGGGCACTCCACGACGCACACCCGGACGGGGTCGGGCAGCGTGGGTTTCAGCGCCCCCGCCACCTGGTGCGCGATGGACAGCTGGCCGGTGATGAGCAGATGCAGCACCGCTTCCCGGTTGCGCGACTCCGCCAGGTCGACGCGGCGGCGCTTGCGTTCCACGGTCTCCGCCGTCCAGCACATGGCGAGCGGCATCGCGGCATCGGCGAGCAGCGCGCCGAGTCCGTCCGGCAGCGGGCGCGGGGCGACGACGGCCAGGACCGGGGGAGCGGCGTCGGGCGGCCCGTCCAGAGGGAACAGCAGCGCGGTGTGCGGACCCCGGTCGAACGAGAAGGAGCGTGCGCCGAGCGATGCCAGCTCCCTGACGCCCTCGGCGGCCAGAGCGGCGGCATCGGCGCCCGTACGGTCCGAGGTCCTCGCCACGCCGCGCAGGACCGTGCCGTCTCCGTCGAGCAGCCCGGCCCAGCCCTCCGCCCGGCCGGACACCCAGCGCAGCAGCTCCTGCGTGCCGCCGGATCGGGCCAGCCGGTACATCCGCAGTACGTCGTCGGCCCGTTCCCGCGCGCGCACGCACCCTCCGCTTCCGCGCTCCTGCGCTCCGCACAAGCCCTGCCCGAAAAACCGGAGTGCATCGTACCGATTTGGCTGTGCGGACTGATACCCCCGACGGCTCACGCAGTGCGAACTGAATCTTCCTGTCGAGTACCCGACGTTCTAGAGTCCCCACACGGTTGCGGGGCCCTTCGGGGGAGGGGCAACGGGGACGGCGGCAGCGGCTCACGGGGGTGGCCGCGCCCGCCGGCCGCAACCGGATCTCTTCTTCTCCCGCTGTCAGTGGCAGCCCCTAGTGTCGGATCACGATCAGGACCACGTTCACGATCACGATCCGAGACGACCGGGAGAAGCCGCCGCCATGGAGTTCCGCATCGAGCGCAGCGCACTGACCGACGCCGTGGCCTGGGCGGCCCGGGTGCTGCCCACGCGCTCGCCCGTTCCCGTGCTGGGCGGGCTGCTGTTGGAGGCGGCCGACGGGCGGCTGCGCATCTCGGGCCTCGATTACGAGGCGTCCGCGTGCATCGAGGTGGAGGCGGAGACCGTACGGGCCGGGAAGGTGCTGGTCATGGGCCGCCGACTCCTCGATGTCTGTCGGGTGCTGCCCGAGGGTGCGGTGGAGTGCGCGGTCGAGGGCTCACGGTTCTCGCTGACGAGTGGCGGTGCCCGATTCGGGCTCTCGGTGCTTCCGTTCGACGACTATCCGGCGCTCCCGTCACTGCCGGAGGTGCTCGGCGTTGTGGACGCGGAGGAGTTCGCCGCGGCCGTCGCCCATGTCGCGGTGGCGGCGGGCCGGGACGACACTCTGCCGACCCTGACCGGTATCGGGCTGGCGCTCGACGGCGACACGATGACCCTCGCCGCGACGGACCGCTACCGGTTCGCGGTGCGCGCGCTCACGTGGAAACCCGGACAGGACGGCGTCTCGGCCGATGTCGTGGTGTCCGCCCGCAGGCTGACCGAGATCGCCCGCTCCTTCGGCCGGGCCGGAATGGTCCGACTCGCGCTGGACGCCGGCTCGGTCGGTTTCGAACTGGCCGGGATGCGCACCACGGTGCGTCTGCTCGGCGGCCGACTGCCACGCCACGACAAGCTGTTCGCGATGCCGCACGCCGTCCGCGCGATCACCGATCGGGCCCCTCTGGTCGAGGCCGTCAAGCGCGTCGCCGTGGTCGCGGAGGGCGGCAGCCCGCTCCAACTGGCCTTCTCCGGCGATTCGGTGCTGCTGCAGGCGGGTTACGAGGACGATGTCGCCTCCCAACGCCTGCCCGCCGCACTCGAGGGCTCCGACGGGCTGACGGTCGCCTTCAACCCCTCGTACCTGATGGACGCCCTGGCTTCCTTCGACGCCCCCGTGATCAGGTTCGAGCTCATGGGCCCCGGGCAACGTGCGATGGTCACCGGATGGGAGTCCCGGGAGGATGCGGCGGACGAGGCGGCGCGCCCCACCCACCAGCATCTGCTGATGTCGGCCAGGCCATTGGTCTAGCGCGACCCGGGCGCGTCCGGGTGCTCGGCTGCCCGGTGAGCGTCCTGCCCGGCTCGGTTCATCGTGCGTATCTTCACCGATGCCTCGTCCAGTGACAGAGCGAGCAGGGACGTGGCGGCGAGCTCTTTGCGGCTGGGGCGGCGGGCGTAGTCCCACTGACCGGGTGTCGCCTGCTCGGTCAGGCAGCGCAGGCCCGCGAGCTTCTCGTCCGGGTCGGTGACCGGGCGGGGGATGCCGAAGACCATGGCACTGCGGTAGTTGACGCCGTGCTCGAAGACCGACCGGGCCAGGACGAGACCGTCGACGTGAGTGACGGTGACGCAGACCGTCGCTTCGGGGGAGGCGATCAGGCTGCGGCTGGCGACGGAGCTGTGGAAGTAGAGGTGGTGCCGTCGGTGCCGTACACAGTGGGTACCACCAGGAGGTTTCCGTCGACGGTGACACCGAGATGGCAGAGGAAACCGGCCCCGAGGATCGCGTCGAGTACGTCGCGGTCGGGGCTGCCCTGCTCACGGAGACGGCGGTGGCGGGTGCGTGCGGTCTCCGGCAATCGCCGGTCATGGGGCGGGACGCTCCCGGTTCCGGTCACGGGGTCGGTCACGGGGCCGGGTCCTGGCCGACCGCGTGAGTCGTCGGGCGCCGATGAGGTCGGAGATGGCCCGGTCACGGCGAGGGTGGTGCAGGGGTCACGACGAGATGAGGGTGCAGGGGCAGTCCGGAGCGGCGCCGAGGCACACGTGCAGCGTGATGCGGAGTCGCTGGTCGAGGTACGAGCGTGAGGGGTCCGGGCAATCGGAGCCTGAGGAATCGGAGCCCGAGCGCTCGGAGCTTGAGCATCCGGAGTCCGGTCGTTCGGAGCCCGTGTGGGGATCCTCCGGCGGTGTGAGCGCGAAGGGAGCCGCGATGGTGAGCAGGACGTCCCGTAGCCAGTACATGCGCGGAAGCGTCCTGGCCAGCGGTTCCGGGAACAGGCTTTCCAGCCAGTACCTGGCCTGCCCGTGCAACCGGGTGTCCATGTCGAGCAGGGCGCTCCGCAGCAGGTCCGGGTCGGTACGTGCGGTCGTCCGGGTCACGGGGTGCTCGCGCACCATGCGGGCAGCCCGCACGATCTTCTCGATCACCCGGCACACGTCCTCCTGCTCGGAGAGCAGATCACCCGCGGCGAACAGGACACGCTGCAACTCGCCTTCGGCGGCCTCGCGGACGAGCACGTGGCGATCGGGCCAGTTGCGGTAGAGGAGTTGGCGATCGGTTTCGGCGATGCGTGCTGCGAGGGCCATGTTCATTTTGCGGGGCCCGTGTTCGGCCATGCTCTGCACCACGGCGGAGTAGATCAGGCTCTGTGGCGGTGGTGCTTTGTACGAAGAACGTGGACGCATGGGGTGAGCCTGGTGCAGAAACCTGCCCTGGTCGGGCGGCTTCGCTGCGCTCCCACTCATAGGGGTTGTTACACAACGTGACGGGTGTGGGGGTGGGTGTCACGTTGTATGGAGGGGTTGCCGGTGCGGCGGGGGATGGGCTTGGCGGCAGGGTCTGCGGAATGAACGTGACGGGTGTGGGGGTGGGTGTCACGTTGTATGGATGAGGTACTGCTGCGGGTGGGCCGGTGGTAGGACCGGGCGGGCGCACCGGTCGACGTCGTGCCGACCCGCGTACCGTCTGTTTGCCCATGTGTGGAGCGACGGCCTGGCGTTGGAGGTGGCCGTGAAGGGTGGGCTCGTCGGGCGCCTTGGAGTCCCGGGCGTGGACGGTACGGGGGCGGGTGGCGATCTCGGTGCGCTGGCCACCGCTGTCGCTGCTGGCTGTACGAGGATTTGCGCCCGTTGGAGGCCACTTTGATGCCGTGTGCGTGGTTGGTGATGAAGGGTGGAGGCTTGCCTTCCTGGTGGAGGGGATTACGGGTGGCGGGTCGGGGCCCGTTGTCACTGAGGCGTATGGGTGGCGGGCGGTGTACTTCGTGGTCCGGCTGGGAGCGCCGTACGCGAGTCCTGGCTGGGTGGGGTGGATCTGCTGAACGTGGCGGCGGGCCGGATCAGTTGCGTGCCGGTCCCCGCCCTGACCGGCCGCGCCCGGCGGGTTTGTCGGTGCCCTGTTGTTGCTGAGTGCGGTGTCGGCGTTGTTGGGCTGATCAGTGGGACTTGGTGTAGGTGAGCTGTTCGCCGGTGTCTGTGTTTTCGCGGCGCAGGGAGCCGTCGGGGAGCAGGGTGAGTGTGGTGGGTTTGCCTGCGGTGCAGGATGACATGGGTTCGCCGATGGCGACTGTGGAGGTGCCGACTTCGACGGGTCCGTTCGGGGACGGTTTTGCGGTCAGGTTTGCCTGGAAGACGCAGTGGTAGGAGCCGCCGCCGTCCAAGGGGCCGTCCGCGGTGAGGGTGAGGACGGTCTCGCCGACCGTGCCTTGCTTGATGACGAGATCCCGCGTGGAGTGGCCTGCGGCGTTGTCGATGGAGCCGGCCCAGGCGCCGAGGTAGCCGGCCGGGATCGGGCCGTCGCTGTTCCTCTTTCCGTCGGAGGGGGACGGATCCGGGGACGACGGATCGTCGGTGACGGGGGAGTCCGAGGAGGAAGAAGGGGACGGCTTGGGCTTCGGGCCCTTGTCGTTCATGAGCGCGTAGACGGACCCGCCCGCGCCGATGGCGACGAGCACGGCGATCGCGACAAGGGCGATGGTCGCCCCCCTCCCGCGGCGGGTGGGTTCGGGGCCGGGCTGCGGGGCGGTGGGGTAGAGGGGGCCGTACGGGGGCGTGGCACCGAAGCCCGGCTGTTGCGTCGGCGACTGCTGCTGCGGATATCCGTAACCGGCGTAGCTCTGCTGGGCGGGCGGCTGCTGCGGATAGCCGTACGCGGGGGAGGACACCGGCCCGAGGGGCGGAGCGGGTATGGGCGCACCGGCCATCGGGGGGAGCGCGTGGACGGCGTCGGGTGGCGGCTCGGGGGTGGGACGCCCGGTGGGCGGCGGTGTGGGTGGTGTGGCCGGTGCAGGCGCTGAGGACGCCGGGGGTGCCGCGGGCACTGGGGGCGTGGGGGCCGCCGCAGGTGCTGGGGGCGCTGGGGGTGCCTTGTCCGGGACGGGGTCCGGCCCGGCTGCTTCCTCCGGATCCTCGGAGTCCAGCAGTTCGACGGCATGGCGCCCGAGTTGGGCGATGAGTGCACCCGGGAGCCAGGGTTCCGCCGTGTCGTCGTCGGCCAGGCGTTCCAGGATCGCGTCCGTCGTCGGACGGGCGGCCGGGTCCTTGTGCAGGCAGTCCCTGACCAGTTCGACGAGGTCCACGGGGACACCGGTGAGGTCCGGGGCCTCCTGCACGATCCGGAACATCTGCGCGTGCACGCCGCTGCTGGAGGTCCCGAACGGAAGCCGGCCGGTCGACGCGTACGCCAGTACCGAGCCGAGGCAGAACACATCGCACGCCGGGGTCACGCGCTCGCCCCGTACCTGCTCGGGCGACATGAAACCGGGCGAACCGACCAGGGCCCCGGTGCGGGTGAGGCCGCCGTCGGCGACGGTGTCGAGTGCCCGGGCTATGCCGAAGTCGATGACGCGCGGTCCGTCGATCGTCAGCAGGACGTTGGAGGGCTTGAGGTCGCGATGGATGAGCCCGGCGGCATGGATGGCCTGGAGGGCATGGGCGAGGCCGGAACCCAGGATGTGGACCGAACGCTCGGGCAGGGGGCCGTACGCACCGGAAGCCGCCCCCGTGCGGGCGCCCGCACGGCCGGAGACGGTGGAATGGAGGGAGGGCCCGGCGACGTATCCGGTGGCGACCCAGGGCACGGCGGCCTCGGTGTCGGCGTCCAGCACGGGGGCGGTCCAGGCGGAGCCGACCTGGCGGGCGGCCCGCACTTCCTGACGGAAGCGGTCGCGGAACTCCTGCTGCTCGGCGAGCTCGCCGCGCACCAGCTTGATCGCGACGGTGCGGCCGCGGTCGGACCGGGCCAGGTAGACCTGACCCATGCCGCCTGAGCCGAGCCGGCCCAGCAGGCGGTAGGCGCCGATGCGTTGTGGGTCGGTGAGCCCGAGCTTTTCCACGGTGTGCGTCCTCCCCCGTACGGCGATACGCCGGAACGCGTCGAGGATAGCCGCGCGGGGTGTGCCTCGGCGGGGCCGGAATTCCACGCCTGCCCGCGAGGCGCTCGGGGTTTGCCGCTCCGGTTCCGTCCTCAATCGCCGGACGGGCTGGGTACGTCCACCGCCTCCAGCGCGGCCGACAATCGAGCCAGCACCCGTACCGTCTCCGCGAACTCCGCCTCTCCCAGCTCCTCCGCCAGTCGTTCGGCGAACTCCGCGTGGCCGGGGCCGATCCGGGACACCGCGGCCCGGCCCTCCTCCGTGGGACGCAGCAGCTTCGCGCGGCGGTGGGCCGGATTCGGTACGTACTCCGCGAGCCCTTTTCCCACCAGCAAGTCCGCGATCCGCTGCACGCTCTGCCGCGTGATCCCCATGGCGCGGGCGATCCCGGACACGGGCAACGGCTCGGTCAGTACGGCCCCGAGGACCTGCCACCACGCCGCGGTCAGCCCGGCCGGGCGGGCCAACTGCTCGGCCACCGCGAGGAATTGGCCGTTCAGCCGGAAGACGCCGAGCGCGGTCCTGCTGAGCGCGTCCTGCTGCGCGCGGCTCATCCCTGCAACACCTCGTACGCGCTCGCGTCCGAGTCGTGGAAGAGCCGGTACCAGGCGTCGAGCTTCTCGCCCTCGTACACCCCGAGCCGCGCGAAGACCTCACGGGCGAACGCGACCGGCTCGGTCGGCCCGGCCGTGATGAGGTCGCCGTCGGTCACCGCGTCCGCGTCGACATACCGCTCACCGCCCTTGTACCCGGTGGCCGCCAGATAGAAGGAGACCGCACTCGTGTGCGCGCGGTCGTCGAGCAGACCCTCGCGGGCCAGCCCCGCCGTGGCACCGCAGATCGCGGCGACCGGCACCCCCGCGTCCAGGAAGTCGCGGGCCGTCCGGGCGAAGGGGGCGAGCTCGTCGCCGGAGTCCCAGAGGTCGGCGCCGGTGAGGATCAGGAGCGCGCTGTCCTCGGGGCGCAACTCGGCGAGTGCGAGATCGGGCTGGACGCGCAGCCCGCCCAGAGTGGTCACGGTGTCGGTGGTGGGCCCGACCGTCCGCACCGTGAATCCGGCCCGGGAGAGATGAGCGGTGGTGTGCCCGGTCTCCCAGTCGGCGTAGGTGTCGTACACGGCCAGATGCGCGGTCCTGCGGGGCATGGCGCCTCCTGGAGAGGGGTGAACTGCCGAAACCACAATGACAACATGCTGTCATTACGACAATGTGCTGTCAAAGGTGAATGGGTCGCACCGACCCGACACCGACCCGACACCCTGCCCACCAAAGGGCCCCGGGCCATACAAGGTGGCCATGTCGAGCCGTCCCCGGCGCGACCTACGCTCACCGCATGACCCCTCATGCCCCTCATGCCCCGCATGTCGACCCCGCTGCCGGTGCGGCCGTGAAGGCCGCCGACCGCGCGCACGTGTTCCACTCCTGGTCCGCCCAGGGCCTGATCGACCCGCTCGCCGTCGCCGGCGCCGAGGGGGCGTACTTCTGGGACTACGACGGCAACCGGTACCTGGACTTCACCAGCGGCCTCGTCTACACCAACATCGGCTACCAGCACCCCACCGTCGTGGCCGCCATCCAGGAGCAGGCAGGCAAACTCGCCACCTTCGCACCCGCGTTCGCGATCGAGGCGCGTTCCGAGGCCGCCCGCCTCATCGCCGAGCGCACCCCCGGCGACCTGGACAAGATCTTCTTCACCAATGGCGGCGCGGAGGCCGTCGAGAACGCCGTCCGGATGGCCCGGCTGCACACCGGCCGTACGAAGGTGCTCTCCGCCTACCGCTCGTACCACGGCGCCACGTCCACCGCGATCAACCTGACCGGCGACCCGCGCCGCTGGCCGTCCGACAACGGCTCGGCGGGCGTCGTCCGCTTCTGGGCTCCGTTCCTCTACCGCTCGCCGTTCCACGCGGAGACCGAGGCCGAGGAGTGCGCCCGCGCGCTCCAGCACCTGGAGGACACCCTCGCCTTCGAGGGCGCCGGCACCATCGCCGCGATCATCCTGGAGACGATCCCCGGCACGGCGGGCATCATGACGCCGCCGCCCGGCTATCTCGCGGGCGTGCGCGAGATCTGCGACCGGTACGGGATCGTCTTCGTCCTCGACGAGGTGATGGCCGGATTCGGACGTACGGGCAAGTGGTTCGCCGCCGACCACTTCGACGTGGTGCCGGACCTGATGACCTTCGCCAAGGGCGTCAATTCCGGTTACGTACCGCTCGGCGGTGTCGCCATTTCCGCCGAGATCGCCGCCACCTTCGAAACCCGCGCCTACCCGGGCGGACTGACCTACTCCGGCCACCCGCTGGCCTGCGCGGCCGCGGTCGCCACCATCCATGTGATGGAGGACGAGAAGGTCATCGAGAACGCCGCCCACATCGGCGAGACGGTCCTCGGCCCCGGCCTGCGCGAACTCGCCGAGCGCCACCCCTCGGTCGGCGAGGTCCGCGGCCTCGGCGCGTTCTGGGCGCTGGACCTGGTCCGCGACAAGGAGACCCGCGAGCCGCTGGTTCCGTACAACGCGGCGGGCGAGGCCAACGCGGCGATGGCGGCCTTCGGCGCGGCGGCGAAGAAGAACGGGCTGTGGCCCTTCATCAACATGAACCGCACCCACGCCGTTCCGGCCTGCAACGTCACCGAGGCCGAGGCCAAGGAGGGCCTCGCGGCTCTCGACACGGCGCTGTCGGTCGCGGACGAGTACACCGTGTAGCGGCGGGGCCCGCACGGCCCGCCCATACGGCGCCCCTCCTCCACACTCTCCCCTCCTCTGCCCGGATCCGGGCAGAGCGACCCTGGCTTAAGGTGATCGAAAGCCGAAAAGGGGAGGGGCGCCATGTGCGCGAGCGGAGCTGTGACCCGCAGTACGCTGCGGCAGCAGATCGCGGACGCGCTGCGTGACGAAGTGCTTGCCGGGCGTTTGCAGCCGGGACGGGAATTCACCGTCAAGCAGATCGCCGAACAGTACGGCGTCTCCGCCACTCCGGTGCGCGAGGCGCTCTTCGATCTTTCCGCGCACGGCCTGCTCGAATCGGATCAGCACCGCGGTTTCCGGGTGCGAGAGTTCACCGTCGCCGACTACCGGTCGATGGTCGAGGCCCGCGCCCTGGTCACCGAAGGAGTCATCCGCGGCCTGTTCAGCGGGCCCCCGCCGGCGGACGCGCACCCGGCGGGGCACCGGGACTGTCTGGTCTCCGTACGCCGCAGGGCCCAGGAGGCCGCGCGGGCCGCCCAGGGCGGCGACCTCGACATCCTCATCGGCTACGACCTGCGTTTCTGGCGCGAACTCGGCGTGCTCGTGAGCAACGCGTACATCACCGATTTCCTGCACCGGCTGCGTGTCCAGGCATGGGTGTTCGCGGTGCCGTATCTGCGCCACGACGTGGGTGCCCGGGAATGGCTCTGGCACGGTCATCCGGAACTCGTCGCGGCGCTCACGCTCGGCGACCACGACGCGGTGCGC
The DNA here is from genome assembly GCF_044742755.1 of Streptomyces sp. NPDC087845. NCBI lineage: Bacteria > Bacillati > Actinomycetota > Actinomycetes > Kitasatosporales > Streptomycetaceae > Streptomyces > Streptomyces sp. NPDC087845. Next base: position 136,445 of record NZ_JBIUVC010000002.1, on the reverse strand, counting down.
GCGGTGATGGACGACTACAACACCCACGCGCTGAACTGGGCGGACCGGCTCGCGGCCGGAAATCCCGCACATCCGGGCCACGGCCCACAGGCCCCGTCCGCCGGTGCGCCGGAACCGCGCTGACCGAGCGACAGCGGACCGCGGCCGGCCCGCATCCGCGACCGCCGGCCACTGTGCGCGACGAGCCCACCGCATTACGCTGGCCCGACCGCTGTGAATATTCCGTTGAACCCGTTGAACCCGATGAACAGATGGCGCCGATGCGCACCCGTGGGAGAGCGAGACTTCGTGGCCTGTGACCTGTGGCTGGTCCCCCTCGTCGATGTGCTGTGCCACAGCCCCGACAATCCGTTCGCCGAAGAGATAGCCGCCTATGACAAGGCACTGGGCGAGGCCGGACTGCCGCCCGTCCCGGTGTACGCCTACATGCCGGGTCTGACCGGCGACGTCGCCCCGGTCGCGGGCTTCGACTACGACGCCCTGCACTTCCTGCGCCGCGCCTACCTGCTCCAGCTCAGCGGACTCGCCGTCACGCCCGTCGACGAACTGGGCGGGGACTACGAGCAGTTGCTGGAGATGTTCGAGGCGACGGCCCGGCAGTCCCACCTGGTCTGGCACTACGACCATGCGGGGGCGTACGTCCCGCTGGACTTCGCCGTCCCGCTCTCCGACGACGACCTGCTGGAGGGCGGCGGCCCGCTCGGTTCCGCGCACGGGCTGCTGAGGGAGCTGGAGTTCGTCGCCCCGTCCATCGGCATCGACCCGGCGAACCCGCCGGCCGCCCCGCTGCCGCCCGCCGCACCGACGTCCCTGGAGGAACCGGCGGCCCCGATTCCGTACGACAACAGTCTGTTCGCCCGCGAGCGGCACGTCTGGCTGGGCCTGCACGCGGCAGCCACGCGCAGCCTCGCCCAAGGCTCCATGATCATCTTCAGCTGAGGCCGGGCCGGAGCAAGGGGCGCAGCAAGGGGCGCAGCAAAGGCCGGAACAACCGGAACAAGGGGCCGGAGCCGGAGCCGGATCCGGATGGACCGGATCCGGGGCGAGCGGAGACGGCCACGCGTCTTTGGGGTCCCCGCGGCGGAATCACCGCGGGGACTCCGGAGGCCGCTGCCGCGGCATGTTCGGCCGGGTCATCGTCTGCATCGGGAACCGTCCCGGCTGCGCCCCGTGGTCTGTCCGCCCCCCGCCGCCGCTGCCCGACGACAGCGCCTGCATCCCCATCGGCGCGGGCCCGGCCCGGAACTCCACCATCCAGTCCGCGGTCTCGGTCCGTACGAGTTCCGTGATGTCCTCCGAGAACCGCCGCAGCACCCCCAGGCACCGCTCGGCGGCCTCGCTGGCCGTGCCCTCGGTCGGGCCGAGCACCTCCCGCACGCACTCCGACGCCCAGTCGAACTGCAGCACCTGGAGACGCCGCTGCACGGCCTGAGCGGTGGCGAGGTTCCTTATCCAGCCCGAGGTCAGGCCGAAGTACCGGTCGCAGGCCATGCACGCGGCGCCCAGCAGCAGCGACAGAAAGCCCCACCCCGCCGCCCCGCTCAGCGCGCCGGTGAGATCGAGCAACGGCAGCGCGGCGCCCGCGACCGCCCCGGCCGCCGTGCCGATCCGCAGCGCCCTGGCCCCGCGCCGCTTCCCCACCCGGTCGCTCAGGTACCAGTCGGCGGTGCGCAGCGCATCGGCCTCGACCCAGCGGTACAGCTCGTCGAGACGTTCGGCGGGCTCGCCCCAGTCGCCGAGCGGGAACGGCGTGGCGGTCAGATCCCGGCCCCGCCCGCCCCGCCTGCCCCGGCCGCGTGCGCCGGAGCCCGAACCGGAGGAACCGGCCGAGCCGGCCGAACCGGGCTCGTTGCGGGGCGGCCCTTCGGGCTGCATCTCCGGCTGACTCACCGGGGTACTCCTCTGCATTCTGCGTAGCGACGCCTGATGTGTGGCGGTGTGTTCGACGGTGGGCTGATCACTGCTCTCCGGCGTGGCCGACTGTCCCGCGTACGTAACCTTGCGTGACGGGCGGTGTGCCTGTGTGTCTGATGCGCATGCTCTTCCTACCGCCGAATGGTGGGCCGTGGGGTCGAAATCGCGGTATTCCCGGGTGTAAGGGGCCTGTGATCAGGTATAGGAGTCACGCCGACGTTGCCTGAACCTCACCCGAAAGAGTTGCTCGCCAGTGGGTGGGGCGCGCTGCGTGGTGACCACGTAGGCTCGGCGTACCGAAACATTTTGTCGTCGAATTGCCAGGAGTGACCGTGATTCCCGGTGGTGGTCAGCCCAATATGCAGCAGTTGCTGCAGCAGGCTCAGAAGATGCAGCAGGATCTCGCCACGGCCCAGGAGGAGTTGGCCAGGACCGAGGTCGAGGGGCAGGCGGGTGGCGGTCTGGTGAAGGCGACCGTGACCGGCTCCGGCGAGCTCCGTGCTCTGGTGATCGATCCGAAGGCCGTCGACCCGGAGGACACCGAGACGCTCGCGGACCTCGTCGTCGCCGCGGTCCAGGCGGCGAACGAGAACGCGCAGCAGCTTCAGCAGCAGAAACTGGGCCCGCTGGCCCAGGGCCTGGGCGGAATGCCCGGCCTCCCCTTCTGACCTGCGGCCCGAACTCGTAAGTTGTATGCATAGCTCAAGTTGTATGCATAGCTCAGGACCAGGAAGGCGTTCCCGTTGTACGAAGGCGTGGTTCAGGACCTCATCGACGAGCTGGGCAGGCTGCCCGGCGTCGGTCCCAAAAGCGCGCAACGGATCGCTTTCCACATCCTGCAGGCGGAGCCGACCGATGTGCGCCGTCTTGCCCATGCCCTCCTGGAGGTCAAGGACAAGGTCCGGTTCTGTTCGGTCTGCGGCAATGTCGCGCAGCAGGAGCAGTGCACCATTTGCCGGGACGCGCGCCGCGACCAGACGGTCATCTGTGTGGTCGAGGAGCCGAAGGATGTCGTCGCGATCGAGCGGACCCGTGAGTTCCGGGGCCGGTACCACGTGCTCGGAGGCGCGATCAGCCCGATCGAGGGCGTCGGCCCCGACGACCTGCGTATCCGCGAGCTGCTCGCCCGTCTCGCCGACGGCTCGATCACGGAGCTGATCCTGGCGACCGACCCCAACCTGGAGGGCGAGGCCACCGCGACGTACCTGGCACGGATGATCAAGCCGATGGGCCTGCGGGTCACCAGGCTGGCCAGCGGCCTGCCGGTGGGCGGCGACCTGGAGTACGCGGACGAGGTCACCCTGGGCCGCGCCTTCGAGGGGAGGCGGCTGCTCGATGTCTGATGCCTTCGCGGTCACGACGCCCGGCGTCCTCACGGCCATGACGTCATCCGATGTTCTTGCGGCGACTCACGACAGCTTTACGTTCAGCGACGCTATGTTCTACTCACCGTTCGCGACCGTGCCCACGGGAGGTCCCTTCGATGTCTGACGCCACGCTGAACTCCGTCACGCAGGACCCCGACGATTTCGCCGTCCAGATCGCCGACCAGATCAAGACGTTCATCGTCGCGGTCACCGAGGTGTCCAGGGTCGAGGAGCCCGAGGAGGCCGTTCCCGTCCTGCTGCTCCAGGTCTCCCAGCTACTGCTGGCGGGCGGCAGGCTCGGCGCGTACGAGGACATCGTCCCCGACGAGCGCTACGAGCCGGACCTGGGCGCGGAGCCGGACGCCGACGGCCTGCGCGAGCGGTTCGCCGCCCTGCTGGAGCCGATCGACGTCTACTCCGAGGTCTTCGACCCGTACGAGCCCCGCAAGGCCCCGGTCCCGGCCCGTATCTCCGACGACCTGGCCGACCTGGTCACCGACCTGCGCCACGGTCTGGCCCACTACGAAGAGGACCGCACGACCGAGGCCCTGTGGTGGTGGCAGTTCTCCTACTTCTCCAACTGGGGCTCCACCGCCTCCGCCGCCCTGCGCGCCCTCCAGTCCCTGATCGCCCACATCCGCCTCAACCAGCCCCTCCAGGAACTGGACGGCCTGGACACGGACTCGGAGGCCGTCGACGACGACCTGGCCGAGGAGGCGGGCCGGGTGATGGCCGAGGAGATCGCGGGACCACTGGGCCTGCGGCCGGTGCAGTAGGCACGGCCGGCGCAATGGGCGGCGGTGACCGCCGCCGGAGCGGTACAGCGCTGACCACCGCCGGAGCAGTGCGGCGGTGACCGCGCATAAACCCCACGACGTTGCCGGTGTGCGTTGTTGACCTCCCCTCGGCCTGTGACGATCACGGCCGGTGAAGGGGAGGGCACATGCGAGTGACCAGAGGTGCGGCGGGGCGGCGAAGAGCCAGGTGGCTGGGGGTGTCGTCGGCGGTCGTGGGGGCGATGCTGGCGACACCGGGCACGGCGGTCGCGGCCGGAAACCTGCCTCCGTACCAGCCGTCGGTCTCGGATCTGACGAATTCGGGCCGGGGCTGCGCTGCGGGGGAGGACAGGCCGTACGTGCGATCCGCGCCGGAGCTGACCGCCGTGCTGTACGACCCGGACGGCGGGCCGGGCGGGACGAGCAGGGTCAAGGGCGAGTTCGAGGCGTGGTGGCAGGACGCCGACGGCACCGGGCAGCGGCTGACGTTCACCACCGACGCACTGCGGCAGGGCGGGTCGTTCTCCTGGGAGCTGCCGGACAGCGTCCCCGCGGACACCGTGATCTCGTGGCGGGTGCGTGCCGACGACGGCGAAGCAGTGTCGCCATGGAGCTCCGACGGAGCGGGCACGGTCTGCGAATTCGTGTACGACAAGGACGCCCCCGACAAGCCCGTGGTGTCGTCGGGCGACTATCCGGACGGCGACGCCTGGACGGACGGCGTCGGTGTTCACGGGACCTTCCACATCGCTTCGCCGTCCGAGGACGTCGAGTTCTACCAGTACACCTTTCCGGGCAAGCGGCAGCTGACCGTCCAGGCGTCGGGCCCGGACCGTGCGGCGGACATCGACTACCTCCCGGAGTCGCCGGGGCTTCATGTCCTGGAGGTCCGGGCCTTCGACCGTGCGGGCAACGGCAGCACACCCACGAACTACCAGTTCCGGGTGGGCTCCGGCCGGGCACCGGCCGCGCGCTGGAAGCTGGCCGATGCGGCGGGTTCGCGCACGGCGGCCGCGGAGGCCGGTCCGGCGGCCCGCGTCGGAGCGGGAGCCGTGTTCGGCGCGGACGCTCCGTCCGGCACGGACGTCACCTCCTCGGTGAGTCTGGACGGGACGGGGCACGGCTTCGTGACGCCTAACACCCCGGTTGTCGCGGCGGACAGCACGTTCTCGGTGGGTGCCTGGGTGCGGCCCGCCGCAGTGGACGGAACCCGGACCGTCGTCAGCCAGGACACCGGTCAGGGGCCCGCGTTCACGCTGGGCCTCCGGCAGGCCGACGGCAAGCCGGTCTGGTCGTTCGCCGTCGGCGGTACGCAGCTGACCGGGGGCGTGCCCGGGACGGGTGAGTGGGCGTACGTGCTCGGGCGGTACGACGCCCGGACGGGCAAGGCCCGGCTGTACGTCAACGGCAGCGCGGTGGGTGACGAGCGGACCGTGACCCCGGTGGCGGGTGACGGGAGCTTCCAGATCGGCCGGGCGCAGGGTGCGGCCGGGTACCGGGACCGCTGGCAGGGCGAGGTCGGCGACGTGCGGGTGTACGACCGTGTGGCGGTGCCGGACGAGGTCGCGGAACTCGGCATCCGCAAGGCGCGACTGCTCGGCCACTGGGCGCTGGAGACGGCTCCCGGCGGCATCAGCGCCGAGTCGAACGGCGGGCAGCCGCTGAAGCTCGGTCCGGGCGCCTCGATCTTCCGGATGGGCGACACCTGCGATCCGCTGGACCCCGATTGCAACCCCGGGGACTGGCCCCTCGCGGACGAGGGCCATCTGAACCTGGACGGCGTCTCGGGCTACGCGGCCACGGAGAAGCCGGTCGTCGACACCGGTGACAGCTTCACGGTGAGCGCGACGGTGCGGCTGGCCGACCAGGAGCCGGACCACCCGATGACCGTCCTCTCCCAGGGAGGAGTGCACGGCGACGCCTTCAAGGTCCGCTACGAGCCGTCCACGTACAGCTGGGAACTGGTGATGTCCCACGCGGACGAGCCGGGAGCCGCCGAGACGGTGGTCGCCCGGTTCGAGCAGCCGGACGGCGGTCAGGGCGCGGGGCACCGGATCGCTGTCGTCCACGACGACGCGACGGACCGGATCACGCTCTTCGTGGACGGCTACGCCGAGACCGCGGGTATAGCCGAGTTCCGTGACAGCTGGACGAGCGGCGGCGGTCTCCAGGTGGGCCGGGGACGTACGGACGACGGGTGGGGCGAGTACCTGCACGGGGCCGTCGACCAGGTCCGGGCCTTCTCCGGCGCGCTCACCGGCAGTGAGGTCAGCGCCCTGTGGTAGCGGGCGCCAGGTGAGGTGAGGGGGCGCGCCGGGGCATGGGTTCCGCGCGGCGCGCCCCGCTCTGTGCCGCCCGCGTGGGCGGGGGACGCGGCCAGGGGGAGCGCGGTGAGGGCGAGCAGCAGGGGCGGCACGCGCAGCGGCTTGCGCAGGGCGGGGCCTCCGAAGGGCGGACGGTCGGGTTCCGGTCCACGCTGGAGACGGAGGGCCGGTGAATCGTGGAACCGGGCCGTCACGCGTGTGTGCTGGACCACATACGGGAGTGCGGGCCCGATCGGCGGGCAGCAGCCCCGTACGAGCAGTTCGGGACGACACGCCGATGATCACGTGCTGAGCGGGACATCTCACCATGTGGTATCAGCGGGGCGTTTCCGGACTGCTCGTTAAACTGAGTCGACCGCAGTAATGGACTGAGCGAGGAGCGCACGTGGGCCTTGTCGTGCAGAAGTACGGAGGCTCCTCCGTAGCCGATGCCGAAGGCATCAAGCGTGTCGCCAAGCGAATCGTCGACGCCAAGAAGAACGGCAACCAGGTGGTTGTCGTGGTGTCAGCGATGGGCGACACGACGGACGAGCTGATCGATCTCGCCGGGCAGGTATCCCCGATCCCTGCCGGGCGTGAGTTCGACATGCTGCTGACCGCCGGAGAGCGGATCTCCATGGCCCTGCTGGCGATGGCGATCAAAAACCTGGGCCACGAGGCCCAGTCGTTCACGGGCAGCCAGGCAGGCGTCATCACCGACTCGGTCCACAACAAAGCGCGCATCATCGATGTGACGCCGGGCCGTATCCGTACGGCGCTGGACGAGGGGAACATCGCGATCGTCGCGGGGTTCCAGGGAGTGTCCCAGGACAAGAAGGACATCACCACCCTCGGCCGCGGTGGGTCCGACACCACCGCTGTCGCGCTCGCGGCCGCGCTGGATGCCGAGGTCTGTGAGATCTACACCGATGTGGACGGTGTCTTCACCGCCGACCCCCGGGTCGTGAAGAAGGCCCGGAAGATCGACTGGATCTCCTTCGAGGACATGCTGGAGCTGGCCGCGTCCGGCTCCAAGGTGCTGCTGCACCGGTGCGTGGAGTACGCACGCCGCTACAACATCCCGATCCACGTCCGCTCGTCCTTCTCCGGACTGCGCGGAACCTGGGTCAGCAACGAGCCGCAAGGGGACCAGAAGGTGGAGCACGCGATCATCTCCGGAGTCGCCCATGACGTCTCCGAGGCCAAGATCACCGTCGTCGGTGTGCCCGACAAGCCGGGCGAGGCCGCCGCGATCTTCCGCGCCATCGCGAACGCGGAGGTCAACATCGACATGGTGGTGCAGAACGTCTCCGCCGCGTCGACCGGCCTGACCGACATCTCGTTCACGCTGCCGAAGTCCGAGGGCCGCAAGGCCATCGACGCCCTGGAGCGGACCCGCGGCACGATCGGCTTCGAGTCGCTGCGCTACGACGACCAGATCGCGAAGATCTCTCTGGTCGGCGCCGGCATGAAGACCAACCCGGGCGTCACGGCGGGCTTCTTCGAGGCGCTGTCGGACGCCGGGGTGAACATCGAGCTGATCTCGACATCCGAGATCCGCATCTCGGTGGTCACCCGTGCCGACGACGTCATCGAGGCCGTGCGCGCCGTGCACACCGCCTTCGGTCTCGACAGCGACTCCGACGAGGCCGTCGTCTACGGGGGCACCGGCCGATGACCGCCCGCCGTCCTTCGCTCGCGGTCGTCGGAGCGACCGGGGCGATCGGCGGCGTCATGCTCCAGATCCTTTCGCAGCACGCGGATGTCTGGGGCGAGGTGAAGCTGATCGCCTCGCCGCGTTCGGCCGGCCGCAAGCTGGTCGTGCGCGGCGAGGAGAGCGAAGTCCTCGAACTCACCGAGGACGTCTTCGACGATGTCGACGTGGCGCTGTTCCTGGTGCCCGACGACGTCTCCGCGCAGTGGGCGCCGATCGCCGCCGCGAAGGGCACGGTCGTCATCGACGACTCCGCCGCGTTCCGGCTGGACGCGGACGTTCCGCTGGTCGTGCCCGAGATCAATCCGCATGCCGTACGGATCAGGCCGCGCGGCATCGTCGCGAGCCCGAACTGCACGACGCTCTCGTTGATCGTCGCGGTCGGTGCGCTGCACGCCGAATTCGGTGTGCGGGAACTGGTCGTCTCCTCGTACCAGGCGGTGAGCGGAGCGGGCCGCGACGGCGTCGCCGCGCTGCGCGAACAGCTGTCGCTGGTGGCCGGTACGGAACTGGGCACGAAGCCCGGGGACGTGCGCCGGGCCGTGGGTGACACGGAGGGCAGCCCTTTCGCCGCACCGGTGGCCCTCAACGTGGTGCCCTGGGCCGGGACCGAGGCCGGGGGCGGCTGGTCGTCGGAGGAACTGGCGATCCGCGAGGAGTGCCGCAAGATTCTGGACCAGCCGGGCCTGCGGGTGGCGGCGACCTGTGTGTACGTACCCGTCGTCGCGACGCACTCGATGTCCGTGCACGCGCGGTTCGAGAACGAGATCGCGGTCGAACGGGCCCACGAGATCCTGGCGACGGCACCGGGCGTCGTGCTGTACGACAGCCCGGCGGCGGGGGACTTCCCGACACCGTCCGACGTGGTCGGCACCGATCCGACCTGGGTCGGGCGAGTGCGCAGGTCGCTGGACGATCCCCGGGGTCTGGAGCTGTTCGTCTGCGGCGACAACCTCCGCAAGGGAGCGGCGCTGAACGTGGCGCAGATCGCCGAATCGGTGGCCGCCGAATTCCCCCGGTCCTGATCGAACCTGTTTTGTACTCTCTGTGAATGCCCTGTGAGCAAGTTGAAGGTCTGAACCTCTTGAGCTGGGGTGTCGGGGTGTCCGACGATGACCTTCCGGCCCGGTGCAACCGCTGGCCGGAAAGCGCGCGTCTATGCGGTCACCTCTTGCGCGGCGGGGCGCGCATTCGGGGCATTCGGGGAAGAGCAGGTACGTATGAGGGCATGTCGCACCGCGTCAAACGCGGTGCTGCGCGCGTACAACCCTGACGGGGGGAAACGTGTCCAACTGGCGTGGCAGAGGTTCTCGATATCACAGTGGTGGGCCCCCTGCGCGGCGCTTCGGTGCGACCGCTCAGAAGGCCCCGCGCGCCCGGCGGCATGCCGGTGATCGCGCCCATGCCCGCTGCGCGTCCCGCACGCCTGCCGTCGCAGCGCGAGGGCGCTGAGGAGAGCGTGGCTGCCGGAACCACGGTCGACCATCTCACCGAGACCTACCGTGCCCACTACCGTTCGCTGCTCGGCCTCGCGGCGCTGCTCCTGGACGACACCGCCTCGTGTGAGGACGTGGTGCAGGAGGCGTTCATCCGTGTGCACTCGGCGCGCAACCGGGTACGGGAACCCGAGAAGACACTCGCGTATCTGCGCCAGACCGTCGTCAACCTGTCGCGCTCCGCGCTGCGCCGCCGCATCCTCGGGCTGAAGCTGCTCTCCAAGCCCATGCCGGACATGGCGAGCGCGGAGGAGGGCGCGTACGACCAGTTGGAGCGGGACGCGCTGATCAAGGCGATGCGGGGGCTGCAACGGCGCCAGCGGGAGGTGCTGGTGCTGCGTTACTTCGCGGACATGACGGAGGCCCAGGTGGCCGAGACCCTGGGCATATCCCTGGGTTCGGTCAAGGCCTACGGCTCGCGTGGGATCGCGGCGCTGCGCGTCGTGATGGAGGCGCAGGGATGAGCCGGCGCGACCACGGGAACGAGAACAGCCGCGAGCGCGGCCGCGACCACGGGAACGGGACCGGCCGCGAGCGTGAGCCCCGGATTGACCGGACTGGAAACGGAATTGTGAACGACGGGCCGGAACGCGACGGGCCGGAGAACTACGAGCCGGGGAATGGCGGGCCGGGGAACGGCGGGCCGGAGCGCGTCTCGCAGGTGAATGCGGCTGCGGACCCGGGTGCGCACTCGGACGCGGGCGGGGGTGCGGCCCCGGGCGGGGGTGCGGATCTGGACGAGGTCGCGCTCCGCCGCATGCTGCGCGGGGCGGTCCAGCACATCGAGCCGGGTGACGGCACCCTCGACCGGCTGCAGCGCGCGGTGCCCGCCCGTCGTGCCAGGCGGCGGCAGGCCGTCGTCGGCATGGCAGCGGCGGCGCTGCTCATCGGCACGGCCGTCCCCGCCTTCGTCCATGTCGCGAACTCCGACGGTTCGGACGCCGCCAACCCCGCGATAGCCGGGCACGGCGAGCAGGCGCAGGGCGGCAACGGCACCGAGAGCGGCTCGGCGGCCGGCGGGAAGGGCGACGGCGGCAACACCGACGGACAGGCCGACGGCGGCCCGGACCACCCCGCGAGCACGAGCAGCCCGTCCGACAGCCGCGGCCAGGGCACCGACGGCGGCCTGGCCGGTGGGGTCTCCGATCCGGCCGACTCCGCAGCGGCGGCCCTGCCGAACTGCGGCCCGGGACAGCTCTCGGTCGCCTCGGCCGAGACGGGCGCGGCCGGCGCCGACGGCACGGTGTACGGCACCTTCCGGATCGCCAACGTCTCCGGCACGGGCTGCTCGGTGAGCAGCGGCGGCAGTGTGGGATTCCAGGCGATGGGCGCGGCCGACCCGTCCAGGATCACGGTCGTCCAGCACACGGCGGGCGACGCCGCGGCCGGGCTGCCCGACCCCTCGCAGGAGCAGGCGACGGTGCTGCTGAAGCCCTCCATGGCGTACGAGGTGAAGTTCGCCTGGGTACCGAAGGACACCTGCCCGACCTCCGGAGGTTCACCGAGCCCGACCCCGACGGGCGGTACGGACAGCGCGGGTGGCGCCACGGCCGCCGGCCCGGGTGCGGGTACCTCGGACGGGGTCACTGACACGAGTCCGCAGCTCGGCAGCGAGGACGGCGGTGGGACGCTGGACGGCAGCGTCGCCGTCACACACACGCCGGAAGCGGGAGCGCCGGTCGCGGAGACGAAGATCGCCAACGCCTGCGCGGGCACGATCTACCGGACCGGGGTACTGGCTCCCGTGACGTGACGTGACGTGACGTGACGTGACGTGACGTGACGTGACGTGACGTGACGTGACGCCGGACGAGGTGTGCGTGTACGGCGCATGGCACAGGACGCATGGCGTATGACGCAGGACGCATGACTGAGGGGGTCCGTCGGCCGATTCGGCGGGCGGACCCCTTCACATGTGTACGGCCTAGACGGTGCCGACCCTCACGGCGGGGTCGTCGGGGTCGGCGGGGCGGGTGTCCGCAGCCCGGTCCGCGCCCGCATCCGTTCCCGCATCCGTCCCCGCGTCCGCGTCCGAGACGAGGCCCAGCTTCAGGTCGCGCGCCGCTTCGGCCTCGCGGCGGACCAGCCGGAACCACATGAAGAGCACGAACCCCGCGAAGACGAACCACTCGCCGGTGTAGCCGAGGTTCTGGAAGGCCTTCAGATCGAGTCCGGTGCCCTGCGGCGCGGCGGCCGGCACGGGACGAAGCGCGCCGGTGGCGCCGCTGGCCTGGAGCGTCACCCATGCGTCGTAGACGTCGTACGGGACGAGGTTGACCAGGGACGCGGCGCTGATTATGCCGAGCTGGCCGTCGGGGAGCCCGCCCGCCGGGTCGGCGCCCGCGGTGCCGGCGTTCTCGGACGCCTGGAGATCGCCGGTGACCGTGACCTCGCCGGTCGGCGCGGCGGGCACGGTGGTGCGGCCGGGCTCTCCGGGCAGCCAGCCGCGCACGACCGGCAGGGCCTTGCCACTGTCCGTACGGAGCAGGTTCAGGACGTAGAAGCCCCGCTTGTCGTCCAACTCCCGGCCGGGCACCAGGAACTGGTCGGCGTACCGGCCGGTGGCGGTCGCGGGGCGGCCGGAGGTCACGGTGTCGACGGGCAGGAGGTCGTCGATCGGCTTGGCGGCCCGCGTGCCCGGGGCGGGCTGCTTCTCGGCGGCCTCGTGCGTCTGCACGCGGTCCTCGAAGCGGCCGAGCTGCCAGGTACCCATGAAGACGCAGAACGGGATGGCCAGCACGACGAAGAGGTTGATCCCCCACCATCGTGGGGTCAGCAGAAACCGGTACACCCCTCCACGGTACGGTCCCCGCTCCGGCCGCCCGGCGCGGGGTGCCGACAGATGTCCGGCGGCGTTGGTCCGGGCGGGCCGGGAACCGGCATCCCTACTCGCCGGACGGGCCAGGCTGCGGGGACAGATGGCGTCGGGCGAAGTCGAGTTCCAGGCGGACCTGCTTGATCCGCTCCTCCACGACGAGCGAACCGTGCCCCGCGTCGTACCGGTAGACCTCGTGCACCGCGTCACGGGCCTTCAGCCGGTCCACGTAGTTCTCGACCTGGCGGATCGGGCAGCGCGGGTCGTTGACGCCCGCCGAGATGTAGACCGGTGCCCGGACGGCGTCGACGTACGTCAGCGGGGACGAGGCCTCGAAGCGTGCGGGAACCTCCTCCGGCGTGCCGCCCAGCAGCGTGCGGTCCATCGCCTTCAGGGCCTCCATCTCGTCGTGATACGCCGTGACGTAGTCGGCGACCGGGACCGCCGCCAGGCCCAGGGCCCAGTCGTCCGGCTGCGTACCGAGGCCGAGCAGGGTCAGGTAGCCGCCCCAGGAGCCACCGGCCAGGACCAGCCTCGCCGGGTCCGCGAGCCCGGACTTCACCGCCCACTCCCGTACCGCGGCGATGTCCTCCAGCTCGATCAGGCCGACCCGGTGCTTGAGCGCGTCCGTCCAGGCACGGCCGTATCCGGTGGAGCCGCGGTAGTTGACCCGGACCACCGCGTAGCCGTGGTCCACCCAGGCGGCGGGGCCGGAGGCGAAGGCGTCGCTGTCGTGCCAGGTCGGGCCGCCGTGGATCTCGAAGACGGTGGGGAACGGCCCCTCGGCCGGGGCGGCGGGCCGCTGTACGAGCGCGTGGACGCGGCCTCCGGGCCCGTCCACCCACACGTCCTCCACGGGCACGGACGCCGGAGCCTTCAAGCCGGGCGGATCGAGCACCACCGCACCCGAGGTGGACCGGATGACGGGCGGCTGCGCGGCCGACGACCACAGGTACTCCACCGTGCCGTCCGGCCGGGCCGTGGCGCCCGACACCGAACCGGCGGGAGTCTCCACCCGGACGGGAGCACCGCCGGCCCCCGGCTCGTACCGCCACAGGTCGCTGCGGGCCTCGAAGCCGTGCACGATCAGCAGCGCGGAGGCGTCCGGATACCACTCGGCGCCCAAATCCCCTGGCAGATCGATTGCGAGATCCGTCTCCGTGCCCGTCATCGGATCCCAGATCATCGGCTCCCAGCGGCCCCGCCGCTGATGCCCGACCAGCAGCCTGGTGTCCCCGGCCACGGGCGCGAAGCCCAGCACGGACAGGCCCAGCTCCTTCGTACCGCCCGCGGTGTCGTCCAGCTCGGCGACCGTCGACCCGTCCGGCCGCACCACACGCAGCGCGGAGTGCATCGCGTCGCCGTGCTCGGTGTGCTCCAGGGCGATCAGCGTCCCGTCGTACGAGAGGTCACCGACGCCCGCCGACTCACGGTGCCGGTAGATCTCGACGGGCGCGGTCCCGGGCCGTACGACATGGATCGTCGTCCCGTCCTCGTCGGTCGAACGGCCGATCACCGCCGTACCGTCGCGCCCGATCGCGAGCCCGGCCGGGTACGAGGCACCGAGGCCGGGGGCCGCCGGCTCGTCCACCGCCTCGTCACCCCCGCCGCCGTGGAACGGCTGACGCATCCACACCCCGAACTCGTCCCCGTCGGTGTCGCTGAACCACCAGATCGAATCGCCGTCCGGTGTCAGCACGCCGTCCGTCGTGCCGTTCGGCCGGTCGGTCACCTGACGCTGCTCGCCGGTGGCGCGGTCCCACGCGTACAGCTCGTACGTGCCCGTGGCGTTGGAGACGAACAGGGAGCGGTCCGGCGCGTCCTCCGCCCAGTCGGGCAAGGACACCCGGGGCGCGCGGAAGCGCTGCTCCCACTTCGGTGCGGAAGTGGTCGCGGTCGGTGCGGAAGCCGCCTCCGGTGCGGCTTCAGGTGCCGTCCCGGACGCCGCTTCGGATGCCGTCTCCGGTGCGGAAAGGGCCGCAGGTGCGGTGGGGGACGTCGAACCAGTGATCTCAGTCATGCCGTCCATTCTGCGCCGGAACGCCGACAATTCGTTCGCATCGCCCTCAGCCTGTGGATAACCTCCCGGGCATGTATGCACCGACCCCTGCCGACTGGCACGAGGCCAACCGGGCGCGCTGGGACGAGCGGGTGCCCATCCACGCCGTGAGCGACTTCTACGACCTTGAGTCCTTCCGCGCGGGCAAGGACGCCCTGCGCGACTTCGAACTCGTCGAGGTCGGGGACGTCACGGGCAAGTCCCTGCTGCATCTGCAGTGCCACATCGGGGTCGACACCCTCTCCTGGGCCCGGCACGGCGCCGCGCGCGTCGTCGGCCTGGACTTCTCCGAACCAGCCGTCGGGACGGCGCGCGGCCTGGCCCGCGAGCTCGGGTTCGCCCAGGACCGGGCGGCGTTCGTCGCCGCCGATGTCCACGACGCCGTGGAGGCCGTCCCCGACGCGTCGTACGACATCGTCTACACCGGTGTCGGCGCGCTGAACTGGCTGCCCGACACCCGGCGCTGGGCCGAGACGGCGGCTTCGCTCGTGGCGCCCGGGGGTTTCCTCTACCTCGCGGAGTTCCACCCGATCACGGACTGCCTCGACGACTCGACCGGTGCGAAGGTCGTGCACGACTACTTCAGCCGCGACGCGTGGGTGGACGAGACACCGGGCACGTACGCCGACTTCGACGCACCGACCGTCCACAACCGCAGCGTCGAATGGCAGCACCCGATCGGCGACGTGGTGTCGGCGCTGGCCGCCGCCGGACTGCGCATCGAGTTCCTGCACGAGCACGACTTCTCGCTCTTCGCCCGTTTCTCGTCGCTGCAACGGCAGGGCGACGGCTTCTACCGCTTCCCCACCGACCGTCCGCGCATCCCGCTGATGTACTCGATCAAGGCGTCGCGGCCGGCCGGCGTCTGACCGGAAGCCGGCACTCAAGGCCCGTTGTCAGCGGTGGGGTTCAGACTCGAACCATGACCACGACTGCTGATCTGCGCGCCGCGGTGGAGACGTACTGGACCGCGGCCGACCACCGCGACTGGGACGCCTTCGCCGCGACCCTCGCCGACGACGTGCTGTACGACCTGCCGCAGACGCGCGAACGCATCCGCGGGAAGGAGCGGTACGTGCGGTTCAACCGGGAGTACCCGGGGGACTGGCGCGTCCGGGTCGAACGCGTCGTGGCCGACCGGGAGGGGCGGCAGGTCGCTGTCCGGACGCTCTTCACGGTCGGTCTGCAGGAGTTGCACGCCGTTCACTTCTTCACGTTCGACACGGAGGGGCGGATAGGCGGGATCACCGACTTCTGGCCAGAGCCGTACGAGCCCCCGGCGGGCCGTGAGCACCTCGTGGAGCGGTACTGAGGCGGAAGGGCGGAAGGGCGGAAGGGCCGAAGGGGGCGGGGGTGCCCGGGGATACGGGAGGCCGAGGGGATGGCCCGGTGGGCCGTGGCGCTCGATACGACTCCCGGTACGGCTGGTGGGCTGCCGAGGCTACCGGTACGGCTGGTGGGCCGCCGCGGCCACCGGACCGCTGGGTGGGCTGCCGCGGCCACTGCCGTACTCGCCGCCGCGACCGCCCTCACCCTGCGCGGACCGGGCGCCGCCGGCGGAGGCTGAACGCGACAGAGGTGCGGCGGGCCGCCGGAGCATCCCCGGCAGTCCGCCGCACCCCTGCACCTCCGTCGTCCGCGTCCTACACGGCCGAGCGGAGGGCCGGGAGGTAGCCGCCCGACTGTCCGGCGGCCTTGGGGTGGTACGAGTTGTAGACCGGGATCGACACGCTGTGGAGCCACGCGTCGCCGGAGCACAGCTCATGTCCGGTGAACTTGTCCACCACGCTGGAGAACGTGAACCCGGCATTGGCCGCCTGCTTGGCGATGACCCCGTTCAGGACGTCGGACGCGTTGTTGATGGCCGACCGCTCCTTCTCCGAGAGGCCGGCGATGCAACTGCCGCTCAGCTGGTAGAAGCGCGGGTAGCCCAGCACCACGACGTGTGCCTGCGGGGCCCGCGACCGAATGGAACCGTAGAGCGAACCGAGGCCGGACGGCAGCGAGTTCTGCATCTGCGACACGGCCGTGTTCACGCTGCCCAGGCAGGTGGCCTCGCTGGACAGTACGCAGTCCTGCATGACATCGGCGAAGCCCACATCGTTGCCGCCCGCGGTGACGCTGACCAGGCCGGTGGACGAGTTCAGCGCGCCCAGCTGGGTGCCGGCCACCGAACTCGTCGTGGCGCCCGAGCAGGCGACGAACGCGAAGGAGGAAGGTGAGTTCGCAGCTGCCCAGAGGTAGGGATAGGCATTGGTGCTGCGGCGGCAGTCGCCGCTGTCGGAGAGGTAACTCCCGGCGCCGACACCGGACGAGTACGAGTCGCCGAGAGCGACGTACCCGCCGGCGGCGGCCGAGGAGCTTGCCGAGGCCGGCTGGGCGATGCCCAGAGCGGCCGCGGCGGCGAGGACCAGAGTGGATGCGGACGCCCAGAATCTCCGTACTGACATGGCTGTCAGCCCTCCGAAGTGTGGGGGGTGGGTGGGGGGTTGGTTGAGCGCCACGTTTCTAGCAGCTACTGGTACTCGCCGGTAATAGCCGCGGAAGAACCGGTCTGATATGCCCGAATGATCGTTCGGGCGACATGGCTCCGCGCGTAGATAAACCTCTGGTTGCCCCTGGATCTGCACGAGGCGCGTGCAGGTGCGCATGCGTGCACGCAGGTCCGGGTGTCATGCCCTCGTGGGCGCGCACGTCCGGGTCTCATGCCGTCATGGGCGTGCATGCATGGGCGTCATGCCGTCATGGGTCTGAGCGTCGGCCATCCCGGCCTGGGTCCTGTGCACTTCGGCTTGGGCGTCGGCTGTCCCGGCCCGCTCCCTGTGCACACTTCGGCCTGGGTGTCGGCCGTCCCGGCCTGAGTGCCCCGCGCGTCGGTCTGGTGGTCGAAGGCGATTCGCTACGGGCGTGCGGGTGCGTCCTCGGGTGCGCGCGTGGCCTTCCCCCTGGTCGGACACGCGCCGTTGCGCGCAACGAAAACCGCCCTCTGCGGTGGCATCCGGCTCGGGGATGCCACCGCAGAGGGCGGTTTTCGTGGATCTACGGGATCAGTTGTGGCCGAACCTCCGCTGCTTCCGGTGGGAGACCTGCTCCGAGATCGAGTGCACCGGGTTCGGGTCGGCTGGTGGCTGCTGCTTCTGTTCCTTCGTCTCCGGAGCGGCGCTGCGTTCGTGGCCGCCCGTACGGGCCCCCCGGTTCTGCCGACTCTGTTTCTTGCCCACGATCGTGCCTCCTCTAGAGGATCTGGCGGATCTGGCGGATCTGGTACTGCAAGGACGATGGACCACTTCCAGATTCACATGTGCGTGCAAAGGGTGCATTTCGGGTGGTTGCTGCCAGGAACACTTACGTCGGCTCCCGCCAGGGGGCGGGCCGCGCCCCCGGCCCTCGGTGCCGTGCATGACAAGGGTGGCGGGCACCGCGGGGCGTACGGGCCGACCCCGGGGCGTACCCCGACCCGCGGTCCGCCGGGCGTGGTGGCCGCTCAGGCGGGGGGCTGGGGCGGGCCCTGACCGACGTACCAAGCGAATATTGAGATGCGGGCCGTCCGGGGCGGACGTAGCGTCGACGCCCGTGGACCCGCTCAGTGAGAAACAGATCCGCTCATCCTTCGTGAACTGCACCAAGGGCGATGCGGCGCGGCTTCGACTGCCGCTCGACTTCGCAGAACTGCCCTGGGACGACCTGGACTTCCTGGGCTGGGTGGATCCGGGAGCGCCGCTGAGGGCACACCTCGTGCTGCCCCGGGTGCAGGGCCCGCTGGGGGTCTCCCTGCGGGTACCCTCCGTGAAGCGCACCAGCGCCATGAGGTCCAGCATGTGCCAGGTCTGCCTGACGGGCCACGCCTCCTCCGGGGTCTCGCTGCTCGCCGCCCCCCTGGCGGGTGCCCGGGGTCGCGAGGGCAACACGGTCGGTATCTACCTCTGCGGAGACCTCGCCTGCCCCCTGTACGTGCGCGGCAAGCGGCAGCCGAAGCTGCCTTCCGGGCGGTACGAGGAGTCCCTGAGCCTGGACGAACGCCTCGCGCGCATGTCGGACAACCTGGATGCTTTCGTGGCCAAGGTCACCGAGGTGTGAGCCCCGGCTGTGACCGAGAGGGGTCCCGGCTGCATTCGGTGCATGGGCCGGGCCCATTCACCGGATCACCGAAGGTTCTTCCAGAAGGCGTAGTGGTGGTCGGTCGCGAAGTCCGCGCGCTTCCAGGCTCGGGAGGACAGGGTCTGCGTGTATCCGTGCTCACCGCGGAAGACCGGCCGGCTCGTCCTGCCCGAGGCGGCGAAGGCCACCCAGGTGTGAAGCATCCGGTCTACGCGACGCCGTGCGCGCCTGCGAGCTGCTGCTTCTTGCTCGTCGGCAGACTGTGGCGGTGGACTTCGTCATGGAACACGTCGACGAGTGGGACGATCGTGAGGTCAACCTCATCGGCACGTTGCCTATCGACATGGGCGGGGACATCGGAGCTACGCTCGCCGACATCGCAACCCGTGCCCTGCGCCGGCTCATGCCTGATGCATCAGGGCCAGCCCTCCACCATGACGTGGCCCCGTCGCTCGATAGGCCTGTCGAGTCATCGCGGCTCCCGCGGATCTGCCGCCATCCGAGGTAGCGACCGCGCCTTACGAGGCCGGCGCCGACAGGCGCGGCAACACATCGGACCGATCTGACGAGGCCGAGGCTCGATTGGTGATCTCGCCGGCCGCGAGAACGCTTCCACAGGGCCAGAAGCAGGGACGCGGTTCGCCTCGCGTAGCTGGCCAGGGGCACAGGCACCGGGTCGGCTCCCAGAACCCAGGCCCGTACAGAGAGCCGCTGTCGCATGTCCTAGAGCTTCCTATGTCCAAACCGACAGGTCCCCCACCAATAGGTCGAGCGTGGCCTCCTCGTGGAGCGCGACGCCGAGCGCGGTCATGGCAGGGGCGAGCCCCTGGTCCCAGTCCGCGTCGACAGGGCGGCCGTCGAGGGGGAGTTGAGGCACGCCTTCCGCCTTGCCGGCAGCGGCGAGGCGTTCGTAGTCCTCGGCGCCCATGCGCCACGGCAGTGCTTCGTAGCGACGGATGATTCGGTTGGCCAGCGCGATGCCCGGCCGGTCGAAGTCGCCGTGGTAGGCGAAACGGCAGCCTGTGGCGGCGAGGGCGTCGAGGAGTGTGAGGACCACTGTGGCGGCGCTGCCGGAGGTGCAGACCAGGGGCTTGGCGCACGCTGCATCGGCTGCGGCTTCCACCACGCGCGGGTTCTCGCAGATGTGGATGGTGGTTCCGGCGGGCAGTTGGAGAGACAGGTCGAGCAGATCGCGCGGTGTCAGGTGGGTTTCGGCGTGATGGGCAGCCCGCTCTCGCAGTGACTGCTCGCGCCAGCCCTCGCCGGTGGGCCGCAGACCGTAGGTGAGCACCGTGCTGGAGATCTCGTCCGGTGTGACGGAGACCAGCCGCCACAACGCACGCCGGCCGGCCGCGTTGGTGGGGAGGTCGGTGTCATGGGCCAGGGCGACGCCGCGGTGGACGAGCCGGGCGAGCCAGGCGCCGTCGTCCAGGCCGTGCGCCGAACCGGTCGCCGTCGCGGCGAGCTCTCCTCGGCCCCGCGTACCGGTGCGTTCCGGATCGAGCAGCACGGTGAGGACCTGGACCGCCTGCTGAAGCGTCCGCACTGCCGCTTCGGGCGTCACCCCTCTCGGAACGCCGGTGCGGCGCAGCACGTCGTACCACTGCCGGGTCCACTCCTGCCCGGCGAGCGGAGAGGCGTCGAGAGACGAGGCGAGCGAAGCCCACACGTGCCGGCGTTGTGCCGCGTCGTCCTCGCGGGCCGCGCGGCGGTCGACGAGGGGCGGGCCGAGTTCCTCCAGAACCTCCCTGAGCCCGAGTTCCGCGGCCGAGGTGCGCAGGCGTGCGTCGAGCGCGTCGAGCCGCACGGTCACGGCCGTACCTGTGAGGGGTTTTCCCAGCAGGAGTGACAGGTCGTTCCGTTCCTGCGCGCTCACCGCAGTCAGCCGGAGGGAGCCGGTGGACTGCACACCGTTGCCTTCCAGACGTTTGCGTACCGCGCTCCAGAGCCGGGCGAGACCGGGGCCTGCCAGCCAGTCGCGTGTGGCGGGTGGAAGTCCGGAGAGATGATCGCCGAGCTCGCCGGTCAGGAACCGCTGGAACACCTCGCTCTCGCGCTCGGTGAGCCGCCCCCTCGCCTCTGCGGACTGTGTGGCGATCCGCTCGCCCACGACAGCGACATCGTGGGAACCGTGGTCGTCGAGCAGGCGGCACACCTTGATGCCGTCGCGTTCCTCAAGCTGCGCGTCGTATCCGCCCGCCAGTTGGTCGCGCAGCGCCGTGTGCCGCTTGAGCAGGGTGTCGTCCGACACCTCGCCCCTCGAACGGCCGAGGGCCTGCTCCACTGTGCCGGCCAGTGAGCGCAGCGCGCGCAGGCGGTCGCGGACGTCCGAACCGGGGTTGTCCGAGACGTGGTCGGGCAGAGAGGACCGGTCCAGTCCCGCCCCGTTGAGGACCTCCGGGCGGTCGAGAGCCTCGCGGAGGGTGCGACCGGTGTCGATGACGGTCGTCTCCTGGTCCGCCAGCTCCTCGCGCAGGCGCTTCTCTTCTTCTTCCGCACGCACGCGCAGATCGCGGAGTTCGCTGTGGACGCGTTCTGCTGCTGGGATGGCGCCGGCGGCGTTCGCGATGCGTTGCTTGGCGTTCTGTTCGCGGGCCGCCGACATCGGCATCGGAACGGGCAAGTGCGCCACCGTCGTACTCGCCGTCAACGTACTCGTCGCCGTGAACCTGGGCGGCGCGGTCAATGTCTCGGTGGCGGTCAACATTCAGGCGGCCGGCAACGTGGTTAACGCGCTCGACTTCTGGTCCTCCTCCGCAGCGGGCGAGAGTCCTCTGACCCGGGACGAGCAGATCGCCGAGCTGACGCAGGTCCTCGCGGCCTGATCGCGTTTCGAAACGGTGGGCCGTGCCCCATGGCGCCTGGTGGCCGGCCCGCCGCCCTTCGTCCCTGCTTCCGCATACGGCGCCCGCGCTTCGCCGACCAGTCAAGGGCCCCCTTCCCATGCGTCTTCTCTCGGCACTCTTCGTGTTGCCGGCGCTCGGAGACAAGCGCCGTTGGCACTGGGAACAACCCCAGGAGCAGATACCGGAGACACTCACGGCTCGGCTGCTCGCACTCATCGGCACCAGCGGTCTGATCATGCTGCGCCTGCAGATGGTCGTCGTCTATTTCCGGGCCGCCGTCGCCAAACTGCCCTCGGCTTCGGCCCCGCACCATGGCTCGACACGCTCGTCGGACCAGGCATCACCAGCGCGCTCGGCGTGGCACTGATGACCTGGCTTCCCCTCGTGATCGAAGGCTCGCTGGCGGTCTCCCTGCTGCTTCCACAGCGGTTGCGTTGGTGGACCCCGGGCGCCGGTCTCCTTTTCCACCTCTTCATCGCACTCATGATGGGGTTGTGGAGCTTCGCACTGGCCATGGCCGGCGGAATCCTCGTGCTGTGCTTGCCACTTGGCTCAACCATCCGCCTCCACGCCGACGAGAACACGGCCACCACCGAGATGGCGCATCCGCAGGAAGCCAAGGCATTGGATCCCGACCGTTCCGCTCCCTCCGTCGAGCAGCCGCAACCGTCACGATGACTGAGTGAGACCCCGAATCTCGGACGGAGCGACGAAGCGACGGAGCGACGAAGCGACGGAGCGACGAGGCGACGAAGAACGGTGCCGGCGTACGAAATTGCTCCTGCGCGGGGGGTGGCAGTCCTGGGAGACGTGGCCTGTCTTGCCACGGCGTCGGCGATGGCCGCCACACCGGCTGCTCACGTCGCAATGCGCTCCAGCTGCCCAGCGCACCCCACACGACAGAAGAGAGGTACCCGCGGAGTACGCGGAGAAGTGTGCCGGCTACTGGCGTGGCCGTTACAAGATCGAGGACGGAAAGTACGGCTCAGTCACCGACCCGCCAGTAGTCCGTCACCGCGCCGCAGGCAAACGGCGTCCGGATTCGCAAACGCGCAGGTGTGAGATGTGATGAGCGACGATCACCATGATGACGCGGTGATCGCGTGCCGGGAGAAGCCGACCAAGATCTTCTCCCAGATTTCTCCCAAACAATCTCCAGGAACCACTCAGGGGCCTGATCCACTGAGTGGATCAGGCCCCTGACCTGGTGTTTCAGCTGTCGGGGTGGCGGGATTTGAACCCACGACCTCTTCGTCCCGAACGAAGCGCGCTGCCAAGCTGCGCTACACCCCGATCGTCACCGGTGTCCCGGCGACATCGATTACTTTAGCCCACCCGCGCCCGCAGACGAAATCCGGTTTATGTGCAGCTGAGGGCGAGGGGGCCGTGGGCGCTCAGGCGCGGGGGGTCAGGGTCAGCAGGGTCGCCTCGGGCGGGCAGGCGAAGCGGACCGGGGTGTAGCGGTTGGTGCCGCAGCCCGCGGAGACGTGGAGGTAGGCGCGGCGGTCCTCGACGGAGTGGGTGGAGAGGCCCTTGACCCGGTCCGTGTCCAGGTCGCAGTTGGTGACCAGGGCCCCGTAGAAGGGGATGCAGAGCTGGCCGCCGTGGGTGTGACCGGCCAGGATCAGGGGGTAGCCGTCCCTCGTGAAGGCGTCGAGGGAGCGCAGATAGGGGGCGTGGACCACGCCGATGGAGAGGTCGGCGCCCGTCTCGGGGCCGCCCGACACCTCCGCGTAGCGGTCGCGCTTGATGTGCGGGTCGTCCAGGCCGGTGAAGGCGATCTCCAGGCCGTCGGTCTTGAGGCGGCCGCGGGTGTTGGACAGGCCCACCCAGCCCGCCTCGTC
Organism: Streptomyces sp. NPDC087845; assembly: GCF_044742755.1. Lineage (NCBI taxonomy): Bacteria > Bacillati > Actinomycetota > Actinomycetes > Kitasatosporales > Streptomycetaceae > Streptomyces > Streptomyces sp. NPDC087845. The sequence continues at coordinate 113,213 of NZ_JBIUVC010000002.1, read as the reverse complement.
GAAGGCGTCGCGCATCGGCTCCCACGGGTTGTGGACGACGCCGACCGCGGGGGCGTTCCCGTTGAGGCCGTGCTTGCCCTGGACCTTCTCGAAGAGGTAGCGGGCGGGGTTGCGGAGCTTGGGGCCGTAGTAGTCGTTGGAGCCGAAGACGTACACGCCCGGGAACTCCATCAGCGGGCCGAGCGCGTCGAGCAGCTCGGGTACGGCCTCGGGGTCGGAGAGATTGTCGCCGGTGTTCACGACGAAGTCCGGACGCAGGCCGGCCAGCGACTGCAGCCAGGCGCGCTTCTTGCGCTGGCCGCTCACCATGTGGATGTCGGAGACCTGGAGTACGCGCAACGGGCGTGCCCCGTGCGGGAGTACGGGGACGGCCACCCGCCGCAGGCGGAACGAGCGGGCCTCGAATCCGGCGGCGTAGGCGAGGCCGGCTGCGCCGACCGCTGCGCCGACTGCCGTGACTTTCAGGGGTACTCCGTAGCGTGCGCGCATGCGCCCATCGTCGCAGACACCGTGCGTCGGGAAGAAAACCGGCGGGCGGCGGATGCCCCGCACCTGCCACAATCAGCACATGACCACGCTCAAGTCCAAGCTCAAGGAAGACCTCACCACGGCCATGAAGGCGCGTGACGAGCTGACCTCGTCGACGCTCCGGCTGACCCTCACCGCCATCACGAAGGAGGAGGTCAGCGGCAAGACGGCGCGCGAGCTCTCCGACGACGAGGTGCAGAAGGTGATCGCCAAGGAGGCGAAGAAGCGCCGCGAGGCGGCCGAGGCCTTCGCCCAGGGCGGCCGGACCGAGCAGGCCGAGCGTGAGAAGGCGGAGGGCGGGATTCTCGACGCGTACCTGCCGAAGCAGCTGAGCGACGACGAGCTGGGCGCGATCGTGGCGTCCGCCGTGGAGGAGGCCAGGGCCGCGGGGGCCGAGGGGCCGCGGGCGATGGGCGCCGTCATGAAGATCGTGAACCCGAAGGTCGCGGGGCGCGCGGACGGCGGCCGGGTGGCCGCTGCGGTGAAGAAGCTCCTGGCGGGCTGAGGCCGGGCACCTACGAAGAGGACACATGAAGGTGGGGCGCCCCGGATCGGAATTTCTCCCGATCCGGAGCGCCCCACCTTCATGTGCGTGAGCTGTACGGGTCAGGGGCCCTGCGTGCCGCTGTTGGTCCGGCCCGAGTGGTCGCCGTTGTTCCCGCCGAGCAGGCCCGACGGAAGGCTCATACCGGGGAACGGGGTGTTGCCACCGGGCTTCCCGCCGGGCTTGCCACCGGGCTTGGAGCCGTTGGTGCCCGGATTGCCCCAGTCCTCGTCGTCGCCCTCGTCCCTCTGCGGATCCGGGATGTCGACGGTGTTGAAGGCGGGGGCGGTCACTCCATTGAGGGCTCCCGTCATCGCGTCACGCCAGATCGGTCCGGGGACCTGTCCGCCGTACACCTTGTCCTGGTACACGCCACCGATGGTGATGCGTTCCATCTCGACGCTCTGGGACGGGCTGCCGACCCAGACCGCGCCGGACATGTTCGGGGTGTAGCCGACGAACCAGGCGTTCTTGCGGGCGTCGGTCGTACCGGTCTTGCCCGCGTTGTCGCGGCTGTCGAGGCCCGCCTCCTGACCGGTACCGGAGTCGACCACGCCGCGCAGCAGGGTGTTGATGGTGTCGGCCGTCGTCTGCGACATCGCCTGCGAGCAGCTGGTCTTCGGTACGGGGAGCGAGGTGCCGTCCGCCGCCTTGACCGACTCGATGGCGATCGGCGTGCAGTACGTACCGCGGTTGGCGAAGGCGGCGTAGGCGCTGGCCATCGTCAGCGGCGACAGACCGTTGGAACCGAGGGTCAGCGTGGACGGATTCTGCGGCAGTTTGGTGCCGTCGCCCTGCACCACGCCCAGCTTGTCGGTCATCTGCGAGACCGGGCACATGCCGATGTCCTGGAGCATCTGCACGAAGTAGGTGTTGACGGACTTCTCCATCGCCTGCTTCAGCGCGTACGGCCCCTTCTCGGACTCGCTCTCGTTCTCCAGGTGATATTTCGGCACGCCGTCGTTGACCCACGGCTTTCCGCAGGACCGCACCGTGTCCGGGTAGTCCATCTCGTACGGGGAGGGGTAGACCTGGGTGGCCGGCTTACCGCCCTCTATGGCCGCCGCGGCGAGGAACGGCTTGAACGTCGAACCGGTCGGGAAGCCGTAGTTCGAGCCGCCCATGCTCTTGTCGACCGAGTAGTTGTACTGGGTCTCGTTGGACCCGAAGCCGTACGGCTTGGACTGGCCCATTCCCATGATCTTGCCGGTGCCCGGCTGGACCAGCGTCACGGCCGTCGCGACCTTGTCCGACTTGTAGACGTGGCTCTTGACCGAGTTCTGCACCGACTGCTGGGACTGCGGGTCGAGCGTCGTCCGGACCGTCAGACCGCCCCGGTTCCAGACCTTGGCCCGGTCCTCCTTGGTCTTGCCGAAGGCCGGGTCGGTGAGGAAGACGTTGCGTACGTAGTCACAGAAGAAGCCCGCGCCGCTGACGGCCGTGATGCAGCCGTTCTTCGGCTTCTTGACCTTCAGCTTGATCGGGTTCGCCTTGGCCTTGTCGGCCTCGGCCTGGGTGATGTCACCGACGTCGGCCATCCGCTGGAGCACGGTGTTGCGGCGCTTGGTCGCCTCCGCCGGGTCGTTGACCGGGTCGTAGCGGCTCGGCGACTGCACGATGCCGGCCAGCAGCGCGGACTCCTCCAGCGTCAGGTCCTTCGCCGACTTGGAGAAGTAGCGCTGGGAGGCGGCCTCGACGCCGTATGCCTGCTGCCCGAAGAAGGTGATGTTCAGGTAATTCGTCAGAATCCTCTTCTTGCCGAGCTTCTCCTCGACCTGGATCGCGTACTTCAGCTCCTGGATCTTGCGGCCCAGGGTCTGCTGTGTGGCCTGCGCGACCTTGTCCGGGTCGTCACCGGCCTCCTCGACGAAGACGTTCTTCACGTACTGCTGCGTGAGCGTCGACGCGCCCTGCGCGGTCCCGCCCGTCTGCACATTGCGGTTCAGTGCGCGCAGGATGCCCTTGAGGTCGACCGCTCCGTGCTTGTAGAAGCGGGCGTCCTCGATCGCCACGATCGCCTTCTGCATGTACGGCGAGATGTCCTTCAGCTTGACCACCGTGCGGTCGCGCGAATACACCGAGGCGATCATTCCGCCCTTGCTGTCCAGGATCGTGGTGCGCTGGCTCAGCGGCGGAGTCTGGAGATTGGCCGGGATCTCGTCGAATCCCTCGACCGTCCCTTTGGTGGCCAGACCCAGTGCTCCGGCGGCCGGCAGCGCGATGCCCGCGAGCACAACTCCGGAAAGTGCGGCGACACCGAGGAACTTGGCGGCCTGCTGGGTCGTCGTGAGACCCCCGCCCGAGCGCTTCTTTGGCATGGGGGCAGCCTACGTTCTCATTCGCCGGACACACGTATATGCCTTGGCCTAAGCTGCTCTCAACTGTCACAGCAGCCCCGTTCCGTATCAACCCCCGTGCATGATCCGGCCACGCGTTCAGGCGCTCCCGAAATCGCCGCCTGTGTCATCGAACGTCCGTTGTGATCCGGGAGAACTGTCCCGATTCTGCGGGGATATTCAGGTATGTCCTCACCTCACTCCCCTGGGTGATCTGCCGCATACGCATAGTCCGTTCGGGCCATTCAAGATTGGGCCCGAAGGGGGTGTTGTGCTGTCGCCGCCTTCCGTAACGTCCTCCACTGGCAGCGGTGAATATGCCGCTGCCGCCGTGGGGGAGCCTCGATTCGGGAGAGGACGGCGCCGTGATGGGCTGGGTAACCGACTGGAGTGCGCAGGCAGCCTGCCGCACTACCGATCCGGATGAACTGTTCGTACAAGGGGCAGCGCAGAACAGAGCCAAGGCGGTGTGCACCGGATGCCCGGTGCGGACCGAGTGCCTGGCCGACGCGCTGGACAACCGCGTCGAATTCGGCGTATGGGGTGGAATGACGGAGCGGGAGCGCCGCGCACTGCTGCGCAGGCGGCCCACCGTCACGTCGTGGCGCCGGCTGCTGGAGACCGCGCGCAGCGAGTACGAGCAGTCCTCGGGCATCCTGCCCGTGGCGATCGGGCTGGACGACGACGAACTGCACGAGAGGTACGCCGCGGTGGGATAGTCAGGACGGGCGGCTACGCAGCTCCGGCCGGGGCGGAACCGGTCGCGAGCCGGTCCCCGATGGCCCGGAGCCCCGCAAGGTCATGTACGTCACCGGGCAGGGCGGCCACTTCGACCACGGCTACTTCGGGATGCAGAGCGGTGAAGCGATCGCGTGTGCGCTCTTCGCGCGCGACCACCTGCATCCGTTCCGCGTGCAGCCGCAACAGCCCTGCGGTCAGCTGCTCGACGGCAGCGGCCTCAGGATCTCTGTCCCGGCCCGTCACCGGCTCTGTTTCCGGCTCTCTCTCCGGTTCTGCCTTCGGTTCTTCTTCCGGATCTGGTTCGCAGTTCTCGGTGACCTCGTGCTCGTGCGGGTACGCGGCCTCGTGATCGGCCTCGTGCCGGGAAGATTCAGGTGCGGTGTACGGGGTGGCAACGGTTTCGGGGGACACGACCGACCAGTCGGCCGGGTCACCAAGTCCAGCCTTCCCGGACGCCTGATCCACAATGCCGACTCCGTCAAGATTTTCTGCGGCTGCCAGAGCGCGTTCGGCGGAGAGCCGGGCGGCGCCGCTGCCGTGGACGCGGTTGAGCACCAGACCGGCCAGCGGCATCTCCTCCGCTGCCAGCCGTTCCACGAAGTACGCCGCCTCGCGCAGCGCGTCCCGCTCCGGTGTCGCCACGACGAGGAACGCCGTGCCGGGCGCCTGCAGCAGCTTGTACGTGGCGTCGGCCCGGGTGCGGAAGCCGCCGAACATGGTGTCCATCGCCGCCACGAAGGTCTGTACGTCACGCAGGAACTGACCGCCGAGCAGCTTGCCGAGCGTGCCGGTCATCATCGACATGCCGACGTTGAGGAACTTCATCCCGGCCCGGCCGCCCATCTTCGCCGGGGCCATCAGCAGCTTGATGAATTTCCCGTCCAGGAACGAACCGAGCCGCTTCGGGGCGTCCAGGAAGTCCAGCGCGGAGCGCGACGGCGGGGTGTCGACGATGATCAGGTCCCACTCGTTGCGCGCGCGCAGCTGGCCGAGCTTCTCCATCGCCATGTACTCCTGCGTGCCCGCGAAACCGGCCGACAGGGACTGGTAGAAGGGGTTCTCCAGGATCGCGCGGGCCCGTTCGCCGTCCGCGTGGGCCTCGACGATCTCGTCGAAGGTCCGCTTCATGTCGAGCATCATCGCGTGGAGTTCCCCGGCGCCCCCGCCCGTGATGCCCGGCACCTGGCGCGGGACGTTGTCGAGCGAGTCGATCCCCATGGACTGGGCGAGCCTGCGGGCCGGGTCGATGGTGAGGACGACGACCTTGCGGCCGCGCTCGGCCGCCCGTACGCCCAGCGCCGCGGCGGTCGTGGTCTTGCCGACCCCGCCCGAACCGCAGCACACGACGATCCGGATGCCGGGGTCGTCGAGCAGTGCGTCGGTGTCCAGCACAGCTGCGGGTGCGGGCGCGGGTGCGCCGGCTGCGGCCGTGCCGGTGGCCCTGTGCGTGTCCGTGGCGATGGCTTCGTCCGTGTCCGCGTCCTGTGTCATGTGCCCACCCCTTGTCCCTCCCCTTCGTCCGCCCCGTCGCCCACGCCCTGCTTGCGGAGTTCGGTCGCCAGGTCGTACAGCCCGGCCGGGTCCATGCCCTCGCCGATCAGCGGGAGTTCGTACCCCGGCAGCTCCAGGCCCGCGAGCAGCGTGCGCTGTTCGCGCTCCAGCTCGACCCGCTGGGCATGCTCGGCGGCCTGCTCGACCAGGGGACGCACGAGCCCCGCCGAGCCGGTCACGCCCGCCCACGTCAGCGCCTTGGCGATCTCCTTGCGGCGGCCGCCCGCGGCGGTGCGCAGCCCTTCCTCGTCCAGCAGATGCGGGCGCACCATGTTCACGATGACCCGGCCGACCGGCAGTTCGGCCGCCCGCAGCTCCTCGATGCCGTCCGCGGTCTCCTGGACCGGCATCTCCTCCAGCAGGGTCACCAGGTGGACCGCGGTCTCGGGGGACTTCAGCACCCGCATCACGGCCTGCGCTTGATGGTGTATCGGGCCGATCCGGGCCAGTCCCGCCACCTCGTCGTTCACATTGAGAAAGCGGGTGATGCGCCCGGTGGGGGGCGCATCCATGATCACGTAGTCGTAGACGTACCGGTTCTGCTTGTCCTTGCGGCGCACGGCTTCGCAGGCCTTGCCGGTCAGCAGCACGTCCCGCACACCGGGCGCGATCGTCGTGGCGAAGTCGATCGCGCCGAGCTTCTTGAGCGCCCGGCCCGCGCTGCCGAGCTTGTAGAACATCTGGAGGTAGTCGAGAAGGGCGCGTTCGGCGTCGATCGCGAGGGCGTACACCTCGCCGCCGCCGGGCGCGACGGCGATCTTGCGCTCCTCGTACGGAAGCGACTCCGTCTCGAAGAGCTGGGCGATGCCCTGCCTGCCCTCGACCTCCACGAGGAGGGTGCGCCTGCCCTCGGTCGCGAGGGCGAGGGCGAGGGCGGCGGCGACCGTGGTCTTACCGGTACCACCCTTGCCGCTGACGACCTGGAACCTGCTCACGTATTCGAGCCTAACCAGTCGGGCCGCGGGCTACGCACGAGGCTGTGCGTGCCAGGCATTACAGTCGGGCCATGACCAAGTGGGAATACGCGACCGTGCCCCTTCTCGTGCACGCGACCAAGCAGATTCTGGACACCTGGGGCGAGGACGGCTGGGAGCTGGTCCAGGTCGTTCCCGGCCCGAACAACCCCGAGCAGCTCGTGGCCTACCTGAAGCGGGAGAAGGCGTAGTGGCGGGCGCCGTCGAGGCGAAGCTCGCCGAGCTCGGGCTGACGCTGCCGGACGTCGTACCGCCGCTGGCCTCGTACCAGCCGGCCGTGCAGTCCGGGGTGTACGTGTACACCTCCGGCCAGCTGCCGATGGTGGACGGCAAGCTCGCGGTCACCGGCAAGGTCGGTGCGGAGGTCACGGCCGACGAGGCCAAGGAACTGGCGAAGACCTGCGCGCTCAACGCGCTGGCCGCCGTGAAGTCCGTCGCGGGCGATCTGGACCGGATCGCACGTGTCGTGAAGGTCGTGGGCTTCGTCGCCTCGGCATCCGACTTCACCGGGCAGCCCGCCGTGATCAACGGCGCCAGTGAGCTGCTGGGCGCGGTTCTCGGCGACAAGGGCGTGCACGCGCGCAGCGCGGTGGGCGTCGCGGTGCTGCCGCTGGACGCGCCGGTGGAGGTCGAGGTCCAGGTCGAGCTGGCCGGGGCCTGAGCAGCAGCTCGTCTGCCGGGGCCGGTGGGGCTTGAGGTGTGAGCCTGCCGGGGCCGGTGCGGGCTTGAGCCGTGCGTCCGTCGTGGTCCGGTGGTGGTCGCTGATGTGGGTCCGTCGTGGCCCGCGGTCCGCCCTCCGCGGTCCGTGGTCCGCCGGGGTGCGGCGCGGAGTCCGAGCCGTACGGCCGTCGCGGTTCGGCCACGGGACAGCCCTTGGGGCGGCGCCGTGCCGGTGCCATCCGCTGTCGATTCTCTGATCCCGCCCGGTCGTGACGACCGGGCGGGATCATGTATGTACGGGGCATGTACGGATCAACGCGCCTCTCGAACATCGGCGCGGTTCCGGATAGCCTCCGGCCATGTCCAATGGTCAGTGGTACCCACCGGAATGGCCCGACCGGATCCGGGCACTCGCCTCAGGTGAGCTGACGGCCGCGCCCCCGAGGCGGGCCGCCACCGTGATGCTGCTCCGGGACCCTGCCACTGGCACCGCGAGCGGCCCCGCCGTCCACATGCTGCGCCGCCGCGCCTCCATGGCCTTCGCAGGCGGCGCGTACGCCTATCCGGGTGGCGGAGTCGACCCGCGCGACGACGATCGGCTCGTCGGCTGGGCCGGACCCGCACTGGAGAGCTGGGCCGCGCGGCTCGGCGTCGATACGCCGGCCGAGGCCCAGGCCATCGTCTGCGCGGCCGTCCGTGAGACGTACGAGGAGGCGGGCGTCCTCCTCGCCGGTCCGACCGCCGATACGGTCGTCAGCGACATCACCGGCGCCGACTGGGAGGCCGATCGCGAGGCACTGGTCGCGCGAGAGCTGTCCTTCGCGGAGTTCCTGGACCGGCGAGGTCTGGTGCTGCGCTCCGACCTGCTGGGCGCCTGGGCGCGCTGGATCACCCCCGAGTTCGAGCCGCGCCGGTACGACACATGGTTCTTCGTCGCCGCGCTCCCCGAGGGCCAGCGCACCCGCAACGCCTCCACGGAGGCCGACCGCACGGTGTGGATCGGGCCCGGCGACGCGGCCGACGGGTACGACCGGGGCGAGCTGCTGATGATGCCGCCGACCGTGTCGACGCTCCGGGCGCTCCGGCCGTACGGGACGGCTGCCGAGGCCCTGAAGGCGGCGGATTCCCAGGACCTCACCCCCGTGCTCGCGCAGGCGCGGCTGGAGGGTGACGAGTTGGTGCTGAGCTGGCCGGGACACGACGAGTTCACCAAGCACATCCCGAGCGGGCCGGCCGGTGCCGGTGGTGCGGGAGGTGAAGAGGTATGAGCGACGCGCACGAGCTGCCCGGGCAGCCGCGCGGCGGGGTCCTGTCCGGGCCCGCCACCATCCGTACCGTCAACGTCCTGGCCCCCAACGCCTCGCCGATGACGCTGGACGGGACCAACACCTGGATCGTCGCCGAGCCCGGCTCCGACCTCGCGGTCGTCATCGACCCGGGGCCGCTGGACGACATACATCTGCGGGGCGTCATCGACACCGCCGAGCGGGCGGGCCGCCGGATCGCGCTCACCCTGCTCACCCACGGGCACCCCGACCACGCGGAGGGCGCGGCACGCTTCGCCGAGCTGACCCGTACGAAGGTGCGTGCCCTGGACCCGGCACTGCGCCTCGGTGACGAGGGCCTGACCTCGGGTGACGTGATCACCACCGGAGGTCTGGAGCTCCGCGTCGTGCCGACCCCGGGGCACACCGCGGACTCGCTGTCCTTCCACCTGCCGGCCGACCGGGCGGTGCTGACGGGGGACACGATTCTCGGACGCGGCACCACGGTCGTCGCGCATCCGGACGGGCGGCTCGGCGATTACCTCGATTCGCTGCGGAGGCTGCGCTCGCTGACCGTCGACGACGGCGTGCACACGGTGCTGCCGGGACACGGCCCGGTGCTGGAGGACGCGCAGGGCGCGGTCGAGTTCTACCTCGCACACCGCGCGCACCGGCTGGCCCAGGTGGAGACGGCGGTCGAGGCGGGGTACCGGACGGCGTCGGAGGTGGTGGCGCAGGTGTACGCGGATGTCGACCGGTCCCTGTGGCCCGCGGCGGAACTCTCGGTGCTGGCGCAGTTGGACTACCTGGGCGAGCACGGGCTGATCTAGGGCAGGGGCGGATACGCGGAAGGCCCCGCCGTGCGGCGGAGCCGCCTGGCAGGGCCTTGCGTACGGAGACGGCGTCCAGCCTTGCCCGGTACCGCCCGGTACCGCCCGGTCGGACCGCCGGACCGCCGGGCCCTCGGGCCTTCTGGCCTTCTGGGGCAGTCGGACGGACGGACGTGGGTCGGTCGGGCGTCGGTCGGCTAGCGGGACCGCTTGGCCAGGCGCTCCACGTCCAGCAGGATCACGGCGCGTGCCTCCAGGCGCAGCCAGCCACGCCCGGCGAAGTCGGCGAGCGCCTTGTTGACCGTCTCGCGGGAGGCGCCGACCAGCTGGGCCAGCTCTTCCTGGGTCAGGTCGTGGACGACATGGATGCCTTCCTCCGACTGGACGCCGAAGCGGCGCGACAGGTCGAGGAGGGCGCGGGCGACACGGCCGGGTACGTCCGAGAAGACCAGGTCGGACATCTGGTCGTTGGTCTTGCGCAGCCGACGGGCGACGGCACGCAGCAGGGCCGTGGCCACCTCGGGGCGGGCGTTCAGCCAGGGCTGGAGGTCGCCGTGGCCGAGGCCGAGGAGCTTGACCTCGGTCAGCGCGGTCGCGGTCGCGGTGCGCGGGCCCGGGTCGAAGAGCGACAGCTCACCGATCAGCTCGCCGGGGCCGAGGACCGCCAGCATGTTCTCGCGCCCGTCGGGCGAGGTGCGGTGGAGTTTCACCTTGCCCTCGGTGACCACATAGAGGCGGTCGCCCGGGTCGCCCTCGTGGAAGAGCGCGTCGCCGCGTGCGAGGGTCACCTCACTCATCGAGGCGCGGAGCTCCGCGGCCTGCTCATCATCGAGCGCCGCGAAAAGCGGGGCGCGCCGCAGAACGTCGTCCACGAGTTCTCTCCTTGTCGGCCTGTTCAGGGAACCGTGGTCCCCATCATGCCGGACGGTAAAACAGTGCGATCAATCACAAACCAGTTTGACGCACGGGCGTGCCGAACCGTGCGGCAGGGGGCCGATCGGGGACGGATACGCGGTGACCGGGGCGAATGTCGGTGCGTGGCTCTAGGCTGGCCGGGTGTCCAAATCGCCGGTGAGAGTGCAGGCCAAGGGGGCTGATGGGGTGTCGGAAGGCCGTGATTCCGCTGTGGGCGAACAGAGGGCGAGTCGCCCGGAAAAAGCGACAAAACGCCCTGTTGTCGAGCAGGTTCCGAGGTCCGGAGTGAGGGCCGCGAGGAAGACGGCAGCCAAGCCCACCGAATCGGGGCCCACATCGGAGTCCACATCCGAGTCCACCGCGGAGTCCACCCCGAAACGCGGGAAGACCGGAGCGGAGCCCGGAAAAGCCGGAGCGAAACCCGCGACGTCCGGCGCGAAGGCCGGGGTGAAGGCTGCGAAGGCCGGGGTGAAGCCTGCGACGTCCGGCGCGAGGGCCGGAGCGAAACCGGAATCTCACCTGGCGATGGTCCGCCGGGCCCGCAGGATCAACCGTGAGCTCGCCGAGCTCTACCCGTATGCCCACCCCGAGCTGGACTTCAGGAACCCCTTCGAGCTTCTCGTAGCCACGGTCCTCTCCGCCCAGACCACCGACCTGAGGGTCAACCAGACCACCCCCGCGCTCTTCGCCGCCTATCCCACGCCCGAGGACATGGCAGCGGCTGTTCCGGAGGAAATGGAAGAGCTCATCCGGCCGACCGGCTTCTTCCGGGCCAAGACCAAGTCGCTGATAGGTCTCTCCGTGGCGATCAGGGACAGATTCGGCGGCGAGGTGCCGGGCCGCCTCGCCGATCTCGTCACCCTGCCGGGGGTCGGCCGCAAGACCGCCAACGTCGTGCTCGGGAATGCCTTCGGCGTACCGGGAATCACGGTCGACACCCACTTCGGACGCCTGGTACGCCGCTGGAAGTGGACGGAGCAGGAGGACCCGGAGAAGGTCGAGGCAGAGGTCGGCGCGATCTTCCCCAAGAGCGAGTGGACGATGCTCTCCCACCGCGTGGTCTTCCACGGGCGCCGCATCTGCCATGCCCGCAAGCCCGCCTGCGGGGCCTGTCCGATCGCCCCGCTCTGCCCCGCGTACGGGGAGGGCGAGACGGACCCGGAGAAGGCCAAGAAGCTGCTGAAGTACGAGATGGGTGGTCAGCCCGGTCAGCGGCTCAGTCCGCCGCCGGACTACCCGGGCAGGCCCGCGCCCGGCCCGGGGGCCGACTGACCTGTGGTCGTCCGCCCCGGAACGAAATGCGTGACGACAGGCGTTGTGAGACGAGGGGTGCCTATGAAGACGCACGAACAGAGCACGCAGAACACGCACGAGCAGAACACGCAGAGCACGCACGAGCGGACTGCGCGCGAGCAGAACGCGCGCGAGCAGGTCACCGAGCGCGGGCAGGTCACCGAGCGCGAGCAGAGTGCTGAAGCGGCGGCCACAGCGGCGACGGCCCGCCCGGCGGCGGTCGACCGCGCGACGATCAGCCCCGCGACGTTCAGTCCCGTAGCCGGCAGTCCCGCAGCCGCCAGTCCTGCGGCGGCGGTCGCGGCCGCGATTGCCGCCACCCCGGCAGGCGCCGGTCGTGACGGCGCCGTCACCGTCACGGCCGAGGGCCTGCCCGACTGGCTCGCCCCCGTCGCCCGCGCCGCGCAGACCATCGAGCCGGACCAGCTCAGCCGCTTCCTGCCGCCCGAGAGCGGCGCCGGGCGGCAGTCCGCCGTACTCGTGCTGTTCGGGGAGGGCGCGCGCGGCCCCGAGCTGCTGCTCATGGAGCGATCCGGAAGCCTGCGCTCCCACGCCGGGCAGCCGTCCTTCCCCGGTGGCGCCCTGGACCCGGAGGACGGCGACCAGGCGACCACGGGGCCGCTCAGGGCCGCGCTGCGGGAGGCCCGGGAGGAGACCGGCCTCGATCCGCGCGGGGTCCAGCTCTTCGCCGTGCTGCCCCGGCTCTACATCCCCGTGAGCGGCTTCGTCGTGACACCGGTCCTCGGCTGGTGGCGGTCGCCGAGTCCGGTCGGCGTCGTCGATCCGGGTGAGACCGCCCGGGTCTTCACCGTCCCCGTGGCGGATCTCACGGATCCGGCGAACCGCGCCACCACCGTCCATCCGAGCGGTCACCGAGGCCCGGCATTTCTGGTCGAATCCGCTCTGGTCTGGGGCTTCACAGCCGGAGTGATCGACCGCATTCTGCACTTCGCGGGCTGGGAGCGCCCGTGGGACACCGCCAAGCAGGTGCCGCTCGACTGGCGCGCATGACAGGCTGACTCCCGTGCTGCGCTGTCCGGCCGTGCCCGGACCCAGCCGAAGGATCGGGCCCGGTGACGAATCTGCGAGGCTATAGACGGTGAACGTGCTGGACATCCTGCTGCTGGCCGGCGCCGTGTGGTTCGCGGTCATCGGCTATCGCCAGGGGTTCGTCGTCGGCATCCTGTCGGTGATCGGGTTCCTGGGCGGCGGTCTCGTCGCCGTTTATCTGCTGCCGGTCCTGTGGGACCAGCTGACGAACGGCTCCGAGGTCTCATCGACGGCAGCCGTTGTCGCCGTCGTCATCGTGATCGTCTGCGCCTCGGTGGGGCAGGCATTCACCACCCACTTGGGAAACAAGCTCCGCAGATACATCACGTGGTCGCCCGCGCGCGCCCTCGACGCCACCGGCGGCGCCCTGGTCAACGTGGTCGCGATGCTGCTGGTCGCCTGGCTGATCGGCTCGGCACTGGCGGGCACCTCACTGCCGACGCTGGGCAAGGAGGTGCGCAGCTCCTCGGTCCTGCTCGGCATCTCCCGGGTGATGCCCGCCCAGGCCTCCACCTGGTTCACGGACTTCTCCTCGGTCCTCGCACAGAACGGCTTCCCGCAGGTCTTCAGCCCCTTCGCCAACGAGCCGATCACCGAGGTCCAGGCCCCCGATCCGGCGCTGGTCGGCAGCCCCGTCGCGGCCCGCGCCAAGGAGTCCATCGTCAAGGTCGTCGGTACGGCCCCGAGCTGCGGCAAGGTCCTCGAAGGCACCGGCTTCGTCTTCTCCGACCGCCGGGTGATGACCAACGCCCATGTCGTCGGCGGCGTCGACGAGCCGACCGTCCAGATCGGCGGTCAGGGACGGCTGTACGACGCGAAGGTCGTCCTCTACGACTGGCGGCGCGACATCGCCGTACTTGACGTACCGGACCTCGACGCGAAGCCGCTGAAGTTCGCCGACACCGATCACGACGCCCGGACCGGCAACAGCGCCATCGTCGCGGGCTTCCCGGAGAACGGCTCGTACGACGTACGAGCCGCGCGCGTCCGGGGCCGTATCGACGCCAGTGGCCCGGACATCTACCGCCGGGGAACCGTCCGCCGCGATGTGTACTCGCTCTTCGCGACCGTCCGTCAGGGCAACTCGGGCGGACCGTTGCTGACCCCCGACGGCAAGGTGTACGGGGTCGTCTTCGCGAAGTCGCTCGACGACCCGAACACCGGTTACGCGCTGACGGCCGACGAGATCCGCCAGGACATCGCGCACGGCCTCTCGGCCGGCCAGCAGGTCGACAGCCAGTCGTGCGCGCTCTAGCGCCGTGACCGCGAGGGTTCGCCGGGTTCCCGGTGGATTCGAGGGGGCCGCACCGGCCAGGCCGGAGATCACGTCGTGCGGCTCCCCGACGTGTTGAGCACGACACGTACACTCCCTGAGTCATGAAGGTGCTGATCTCTGTTGACATGGAGGGCATCTCGGGGGTTGTACATCCCACCGAGACGAACCCGGATCGCTACGACTACGAGCGCGGCCGGGCGTTGATGACGGCCGAGGCGAATGCCGTGATCGCCGGCGTTCTGGAGGCCGAACCCACTGCTGTGGTTCTGGTCGCCGACGCGCACGGTCCTTTCCGCAACTTGCTGCCGGAGGAACTTGACCGCCGGGCACACCTGGTACGCGGCAAGCCGCGCCCGCTGGGCATGCTCGGCGGGCTCGACGAACACACCGACGCAGTCATGCTGATCGGCTACCACGCCCGAGCCGGTGGCGGCCCGGCCGTGCTGGCGCACACCATGAGCGACGACATCCTGGACGTGCGCGTGGCCGGGCGTTCCCTGGGCGAGATCGGTCTCAATGCCGCCATGGCCGGGCATCTGGGCGTGCCGGTCGTGCTGTTCAGCGGCGACGACACCGCCTGCGCCGAACTGAATGATCTGGTTCCCTCCGCGGCCACCGTCGCGGTCAAGCAAGCCCTCGGCCAGGCTGCCGCTGTCACCCTGCACCCCGAAGAAGCCAGGGAGCGTCTGCGCCGGGCTGCGGCCGAAGCCATGTTGCGGCGTGCACTGGTTTCGCCGCTGACCATCGAGGGACCGCTCGATGTGGAGGTCGACCTCCACAGCCCGACCACGGTTGACCTGGCGACACTCGTGCCGGGTGTCTCACGTGCCGAGGGCGGCCGTACGGTCACGTTCACCGCCGCCGACTTCGCCGAGGCATACCGACTGGTCCTGCTGCTCGTCCAGCTCGCCACCATCAAACCCGGCTAGCGCTGCGCACCCCCGGCTGGCACTGCGCACCCCGGTCGGGACTGCGCAGGCACGTGTGGTCGCCCCAGGCCACTGGGTGTGCCTGGGGGTTCCCATGCGCGCCGGGTGTGCGCTCCACGCGTACTGACCGGTGGCAGCCGGGAGCCGGCTGTGGAAGTCCCGCCCGGCCGGTGAACGCTCACCGGTCGGCCGGGACGGACCTCATCCGCGTGGATGGCGCAGTCGCGCCGAGACCCAGCGGGCCCTACGGCGCAGAATGCGCGGAATACCGAGCTGGGGATCATGCAGAACATGCATATCGTGCACCCGGCCCTGGGGGCCGCCCCCCTCATGAGTGCTCGGACCTGCCGTGGCGGTCGAGCGACGGTTGCGTGCTGCGTCACCGAAGTCGTGCGTCCAGCCCATACCCCGACGTCTGCCCGTGCCTCATGGTCGGTAACCGCCCATCCGTCAGCCAATTGGCTTATGCGCCGGGCAATTGGCTGTTCGTCGGACAACTGTGCCGTGCGGCTACCGGTCGGGCTCGGGATCCTTGAGCCAGTTGATGAGTTCGGCCGAGAAGCCGGCCGGATCCTCCTCGTGGGGGAAGTGTCCCAGACCGTCGAAAAGTCGCCAACGGTACGGCGCCTCGACGTACTCGCCGGACCCCGCCGCGCTGCGCGTACGGATCGCCGGATCGAGTGAACCGTGCAGGTGCAGTGTGGGTACCCGTACCGGCCGTTTCATCCGCCGGTTGAACTGGATTCCGTCCGGACGGGCCAGAGAACGGACCATCCAGCGGTACGGCTCGATCGAGCAGTGCGCCGTCGACGGGATGCACATGGCGCGCCGGTAGACGTCGACCGCCGTGTCGTCGGGGAACTCCGGGGCCCGGGGCCCCGCCCAGTCGCGGATCAGCCGGCCCACCAACGCCGCGTCGTCGGCGACGAGCTGACGCTCCGGCACCCACGGGCGCTGGAAACCCCAGACGTACGAGCCCGCCCGGGACTGCGCGAAGTCGGAGAGCATCGAGGAACGCCAGCGGCGTGGATGCGGCATCGAGGAGACCACGAGGCGGCGCACCAGCTTCGGGCGCATCACCGCGGCCGTCCAGGCGAGATAGCCGCCCATGTCATGTCCGACCAGGGCCGCGTCCGGTTCGCCGAGCGAGCGGATGACGCCGGTGACGTCGAGCGCCAGATTTGCGGGGTCGTAACCCCGGGGCGTGCGGTCGCTGCCGCCGACCCCCCGCAGATCCATCGCCACGGCGCGGAAACCGGCGTCGGCGAGTGCGGTGAGCTGATGGCGCCAGGTCCACCAGAACTGCGGGAAGCCGTGCAGCAGCAGTACCAGCGGCCCATCGCCGAGTTCGGCGATGTGGAAGCGGGCACCGTTGGCCGCCACGTCCCGGTGGGTCCACGGCCCGTCGAGCCGCACCGGTCCTCCGACACCGGTCACGCCTGCCGGGCCGGTCGTGCCTGCTGGGCCGGTCGTGCCCGCCGGACCGGTCGTGCCTGCTGGGCCGGGTGAACCGTGGGACTCGGGAGCACTGGAGCCGTCCGGGCCTTCCTGGCTTACCCGACCCGTCTGACCTACCTGACCCGTCCGACTTACTTGGCTTGCCTGATCTTCCGGGCCAACTGGGCTTTCCGGGCCTTCTGGGCCGGATGTGCTGGAATCGGGGACCGTCATGTGGACGAGCGTGCCACAGCGGACGCCTTGTCCTGGACCGGAGACTTCTCCAGAGCCTTGTGCGTCAGTGTGCTGCCCGTGACCTCCGGACGGCTTTCCCCTGCCGGGACGGCGGGCCGCGGGTGCGGCTTGACGCCCTGCAGCACAGCCGCCGTCTGCTTGGCCGAAGCGATGGACTTCTCCGGCGGCTTCACCTTCTTGAACTTGGCGACGGCGAACAGCGCGAGCAACGCCCCCAGCACGATGAAGGCGAGGCCCACGATCCCGAAGCACCAGGCCAGGCCCAGCCCCGAGGTGTGGATCCAGTAGGCGGCCCCGAAGCTCAGCACCGGGATCGCGAACAGAAACAGCACGCCCGCGATGATGAACGCCACGCTTCCGGTGACGCCACGCTTGACGTCCTGGCGCACTTCGGCCTTGGCCAGGGCGATCTCGTCGTGCACCAGTGCGGACATCTCGGCCGTCGCCGCGGCGACCAGCTGTCCGAGACTGCGGTCGGCGCTGCCCGCGTTGTTGCCGGGGTCGCTCATCCCTGACTCCCTCTCCTGCTCTCCTGCTCAATACATCTGGTGTCAGATCATGCCGGACTGTCCGGCTTGCTGCTCGCTGCCCCCGCCAGTTGGGCAAGGCGGCGGTGTTCGGCTGCCTTCTTCTCGTATATCGAGGCCATCCGCAGGTGATACTCCGGATCGTCCTGCTCGTAGACGTCGGGCACGCCGTCCTCGTCCGCGTCGAGCTCCTCGGCCTCGTGCAGCGCCCGGTAGGTGCGCACCCGGAGTTTGAGCAACACCCCGGAGAGTGCGGCGGCCGTCAGGGAACCGATCAGTACGGCCGCCTTGACCTCGTTGACCATGTCCTCGTCGCCGGCGAAGGCCAGTTCGCCGATGAGCAGCGAGACGGTGAAGCCGATCCCGGCAAGAGAGGCGACCGCGAAGACATCCGCCCAGGCCAGATCCTTGTTCAGCTCCGCCTTGGTGAAGCGGGTGGCCAGCCACGTACCGCCGAAGATGCCCATCGCCTTGCCGACGACGAGCCCCAGGACCACACCGAGCGTCTCGGGCCGGGTGAAGACGTCCGCCAGCGCGCCGCCGGAGAGGGAGACCCCGGCCGAGAAGAGCGCGAACAGCGGTACGGCGACACCGGCCGACAGCGGGCGGACCAGGTGCTCGATGTGCTCGCCGGGGGAGTGGGTCTCGCCGTCCCGCGTCGTGCAGCGGAGCATCAGGCCCATGGCGACACCGGCGATGGTGGCGTGAATGCCGCTGTTGTACATCAGGCCCCAGATGACCAGGGCGAGCGGTAGGTAGATGTACCAGCCCCGCACATTCCTGCGCAGCAGCAGGTAGAAGATGCCGAGGCCGATGAAAGCGCCGATCAGCGCCATGAAGTCGATCTTCTCGGTGAAGAAGACCGCGATGATCAAAATCGCGAAGAGGTCGTCGACGACGGCGAGGGTCAGCAGGAAGGCGCGCAGCGCGTTCGGCAGCGAGGTCCCGATGACCGCGAGAACGGCGAGGGCGAAGGCGATGTCGGTGGCGGTGGGGACGGCCCAGCCGTCCGTGGACCCTCCGCCGGTCACGGCCACGAGTGTGTAGACGACGGCCGGAACCGCCATTCCGCACAGCGCGGCGACGACGGGGAGGGCGGCCGCCTTGGGGTCCCGCAGTTCGCCCGCGACCAGTTCCCGCTTGAGCTCGACGCCCGCGACGAAGAAGAAGACCGCGAGCAGCCCGTCCGCCGCCCAGTGCTCCACGGAGAGGTTGAGGCCCAGCGACGCGGGACCGAAGTGGAAGTCGCTGACAGCCGCGTAACCGGAACCGAACGTGTTCGCCCACACCAGGGCCGCTATCGCGGAGACCAGCAGGATGACGCCGCCGACCGTTTCGGTGCGTAGCGCGTCCGCGAGGTAGTTCCGCTCGGGGAGGGACAGGCGCCCGAGAAAGGTGCGGCGGGGAGAAGGGGGTGCGGGGGTGGGCGCGGCCACGAGTGAAGACCTCCGGGTCGGTACGGCAGCGATGGCATGGCTGATGCACTTGCCGACCAGACTTCCCGGCACACCCTGTGGAGATTTCTTATTGGTTTGTTGACGCGGCTGCCACTGTACCCGGGACGCGCGGGGCTGTATTCGGTGATCTTCACCATAAACGGCCGAGGGACACCCGGCGCGTTGCCGGATGCCCCTCGGGGACGTGCGCGCTGCGGACAGCCCTGCTGTGGTCGGTCCTGCCGCGGTCAGTCCTCGGAGGAGGAGGACGGCAGCTGGGTCTGGATGAGGTCCATCACCGAGGAGTCGGTGAGGGTCGTGACATCGCCCAGCTCGCGGTTCTCGGCGACATCACGCAGCAGACGCCGCATGATCTTGCCGGAGCGGGTTTTCGGCAGCTCGGCGACCGGCAGGATCCGCCTCGGCTTGGCGATCGGGCCGAGCGTGGTGCCGACGTGGTTGCGCAGCTCCGCGACGAGCTCGTCGGAGGCCTCGGCCGTACCGCGCAGTATCACGAACGCGACGATGGCCTGGCCGGTCGTCTCGTCGGCGGCACCGACCACGGCGGCCTCGGCGACCGACGGGTGCGACACGAGCGCCGACTCGACCTCGGTGGTCGAGATGTTGTGCCCGGACACGAGCATCACGTCGTCGACCCGGCCGAGCAGCCAGATGTCGCCGTCCTCGTCCTTCTTGGCACCGTCGCCCGCGAAGTACTTGCCCTCGAAGCGCGACCAGTAGGTGTCGATGAAGCGCTGGTCGTCGCCCCAGATGGTGCGGAGCATCGACGGCCACGGCTCCGTGAGGACGAGGTAGCCGCCCCCGCCGTTCGGAACCTCGTTGGCCTCGTCGTCCACGACTGTGGCGCAGATGCCGGGCAGGGCGCGCTGGGCGCTGCCGGGCTTGGTCTCCGTCACCCCCGGCAGCGGCGCGATCATCATCGCGCCGGTCTCGGTCTGCCACCAGGTGTCCACGATCGGGCACTTGTCGGCGCCGATGTGCTTGCGGTACCACATCCACGCCTCGGGGTTGATCGGCTCACCGACCGAACCGAGGACCCGAAGGCTGCTCAGGTCGAACTTGGCGGGGATGTCGTCACCCCACTTCATGAACGTGCGGATCGCGGTCGGCGCGGTGTAGAGGATCGTGACGCCGTACTTCTGCACGATCTCCCAGAAGCGGCCCTGGTGCGGGGAGTCGGGCGTGCCCTCGTACATGACCTGCGTCGCGCCGTTGGCCAGCGGGCCGTAGACGATGTATGAGTGGCCGGTCACCCAGCCGATGTCGGCGGTGCACCAGAAGACGTCGGTCTCCGGCTTGAGGTCGAAGACCGCGTTGTGGGTGTACGCGGCCTGCGTGAGGTAGCCGCCGGAGGTGTGCAGGATGCCCTTCGGCTTACCCGTGGTGCCGGAGGTGTAGAGGATGAAGAGCGGCTGCTCCGCCTCGAACGCCTCGGGGGTGTGCTCGGCGGACTGACGGCCGGTGATCTCGTGCCACCAGACGTCGCGCCCCTCGGTCCATGCGGTGTCCTGGCCGGTGCGCCGCACCACGAGGACGTGCTCGACACTGTCGATACGGGAGACGGCGTCGTCCACGGCGGGCTTGAGCGCGGACGGCTTGCCCCGGCGGTAGCCGCCGTCGGCGGTGATGACGACCTTGGCGTCCGCGTCCTGGATACGGGCCGCGATGGCGTCGGCGGAGAAGCCGCCGAAGACCACCGAGTGCGCGGCGCCGATGCGGGCGCAGGCCAGCATCGCGATGGCGGCCTCGGGGATCATCGGCAGGTAGACGGCGACCCGGTCGCCCTTGCCGACACCGAGCTCGGTGAGCGCGTTCGCGGCGCGGGAGACCTCGTCCTTGAGATCGGCGTAGGTGATCGCGCGGCTGTCGCCGGGCTCGCCCTCGAAGTGGATGGCGACCCGGTCGCCATGGCCGGCCTCGACATGGCGGTCCACGCAGTTGTACGCGACGTTGAGCTTGCCGTCCGCGAACCACTTCGCGAAGGGCGGGTTGCTCCAGTCGAGCGTCTCGGTCGGCTCCGTGGCCCAGGTCAGGCGACGGGCCTGCTCGGCCCAGAAGCCCAGCCGGTCCGCCTCGGCCTGCTCGTACGCCTCCGCCTTGACGTTGGCGTTCGCGGCCAGATCGGCAGGCGGTGCGAACCGCCGCTCCTCACGAAGCAGATTGGCCAAGCTTTCGTTGCTCACGACATCTCCCATTCCGGGTGTCCGTTGTGTCCCGCGCATAGCTCATCAGGCCAGAGGCCGGGTGACAAGTGCCTGCCCGGAATTGGTTTAGACCTGTGTCTCGGGTATGGAGACACGGTCCCACCTCCACGTTGCGGTCGCTGCGCTGCGACGCGACGCGGTGCCGGTCGACGCGGAGCAGAGCGACACGGTGCGTCGCACAGCGGCACGGCGCGATGCGGAGGCGGGACCACAAGGTCTCACGGACCGGGGGCGCATGTGGTTCAGACCCCAGTACGCCCCCACTCGCCCGAACCGTAGGGGCCGCCCAGGCCGGAGGGCTCGCCCGAACCGGAGAGGCCGCCCGAACCGGAGGGCTCGCCCGGGGCGGTGGTACTTCCCGGGGTGCCGGCATCGCCGGGGGGGCGGGCGGACGCCAGGGCATGGGCGGGGGTGCCGGCCGGGGTGGGGGTGGGGGTGCCGGCCGGGGCTGGGGCGTCGCCCGGGTCCACGCGGTCGAAGACCTCGTCGAGCGCGAGTCCGGCGCTTGCGCCCTCGGTCAGCAGATATGCCTGGGCCTCGCCCACGTGGAAGTACATTCCGTGCAGGTGGAGCGTGCCCTCGGCGAGCCGCTGCGCCACCGCTTCATGGGCCCGCAGATGGTCCAACTGCTGGACCACATTGGTGAGGCAGAGCTGCTCCACCGCATCGGTCGGCAGCCGGCCGGAGATCCGGGCCCAGGGGTGATGCCGGGACGCCATTCGCTCCAGGCTCGGCAGCCCGTGTCTCAGCCAGCGCCACAGGGACGTCTGCGGAGCGCCTGTGTTCGGCTCGGCATCGAGCAGCGCCTGCATCGCGCCGCAGCCGGAGTGCCCGCAGACGGTGATGGACTCCACCTTCAGCACATCCACCGCGTACTCGATCGCGGCGCCCACCGAGTCGTCACCCGACTCGGTGTCCGGCGGGGGCACCAGATTGCCGATGTTCCGCACGGTGAACAGGTCACCGGGGCCGCTCGCCGTGATCATGCTGGTGACCAGGCGGGAGTCGGCGCAGGTGATGAAGAGCTGGGAGGGGCGCTGACCCTCGCGGGCCAGTCGGGCCAGCTCCTCGCGCACCAGTGGAGCGGTGTTGCGCTGGAACGAACTCAGGCCACTGGCCAGGCGGTTGCCGCCGGACCGGCGCCGGGTTGCGGCGGGCGGGCCGATCGGGTCGGGGGCGTTGTGGGCTCCGGGGCCGGGGCCGGGGGCTGGGGCGGGGCCCACGCCGGGGACGGAGTCGGAACCGTGGGCGTTCTCGGCACAGGGGGTTGGGCTCGATGCGTCGTCCGGTGTGGCGTCCGTGCCGGGGCGGGGTCCGCCGAAGGGGGCGCCGGGATCGTGGTGGGTCTCGGGTGTCTGCTCCGGCTGGTCATGGCAGTGGTGGTTTCGCCACGGTGTCCAGGGACGGCAACAAGAGTGTGCCGACGAGGCGGGTTCGGAGATCCGCCCGCCCGATCTGCCGGTGAAGACGACCCGGCCGCCGTGGGCCGTCTGTGCAAGGCTCCAGTCCTGGATCGTCTCGTACGCCGCATGATCCATGAAGAAGCCGTCCAGCTCGACGACGACATCGGCGCCCTGCGGCAACTGGCCGAGCGTCCGACTGAGCCGAGGCACCGCGAGGAACGTCAACTGTCCTCGCACGGTGACCAGACGCTGTCCACCCTGATCGGTCACCGTGATCCTGGTCCGGGCCAGTCGATGCAGGGCGACGGCCACCGCCACCGCGATGCCGATCGCCACACCCTTGAGCACACCGAAGAGGACCACGCCGGTGATCGTCGCCCCATACACCAGGAATTCTCGGTGCTTGTGGACATTGCGGATGTGGGCGAAGCTCACCATCTGGATGCCGACCATCATGACCAGCGCGGCGAGCGCGGCCAGCGGGATCCACTCCAGCACGCTGACCAGCAGCCCGGCGGCCAGAACCATCCAGACGCCGTGCAGCACGGTGGAGGCGCGGCTCGTTGCTCCCGCCCGTACATTTGCCGAGCTCCGCACCGCACCGCCGGACACCGCCAGCCCGCCCACCAGCCCGGACAGGGCGTTGGCGATGCCCTGGGCACGCAGCTCACGGTCGAGATCGGAACGTCTGGCGGACGGGGGAGACGGGGGCGGTGGGGCAGCCACGGCGCCAGAGGCGGGCGCGGCGGGTGTGTTGGGTGTGGCGGGCAGGTTCGGTGGGTCTGACGGGGATGCCGGCGGCAGGGCCGACGGCGATGCTGAACCCGAACCCGACGTTGGTGCCGGTGCCGGTGCCGGTGCCGGTGCAGACATGGACATGGGCATGGACACGGGCGTGAACGTGGACATCGGCGTGGACGTGGATGCGGATGTGGAAGGCAAGCCGACCCGTGACCGGGTGGCGGTTCGTTCGCCGGCACGGTCGGCCGACAGCTTGTCCACGGCCACCGCGGCGAGCAGCGACTCCAGACTGGCCACCAGCATCACCGTGAACACGGCGGTGGCCAGGGCGAGTACGGGGCCGTGCGGCATCTCCGGCAGTGCGTGCGAGCGCCAGGACGGCAGATCGACCCGGGCGATCCCGGGCGCGGCGGTCGCGGCCATGGCCGTCGCTGTCACCACTGCGGCGAGGGCGGCCGGAACCCGCCGTACCACCCGGCCGATCCGACCGGGAATTCGTGGCCAGAGGACCAGGACGGCGATGGTCAGTACGCCGATCAGCGGGGCGGCCGGGCTCACTCGCTCCAACTGGTCGGGAAGAGCAAGAGTGTTGGCTACCGCTGAGCTCTGGGGCGAGCCGCCGAGCACGATGTGCAGTTGGGCGAGTGCGATGGCCACGCCGATTCCGGCGAGGGTGCCGTGCACGATGGCGGGGCTGACGGCGAGGGCGCTGCGCGCCGCCCGCAGTGAGCCCAGCAGGATTTGCAGCAGCCCGGCGCCGATGGTGATGGCACAGGTGGTACGCCAGCCGTAGACCTGGATCAACTCGGCTGTGACCACGGTCAGTCCAGCGGACGGGCCGCTGACCTGGAGGGGTGTGCCGCCGAGCAGTCCGGCGACGATGCCGCCGACAGCGGCGGAGACGAGGCCGGCCTCCAACGGGGCGTCCATGGCGACGGCCAGGCCGAGCGACATGGGGACGGCCAGTAGGAAGACCGTGATCGATGCGGACAGGTCGGCGCCCGCGATGCGGAATCGTCCGCTGCGCGGCGGCGGACTGTGTGGTCGCTTGATCCCCGAGGCGCGGGGTGGGTGTGAACTGCGGGATGGGTGGTCGTGATGAGTAGGTGCACAGGCAGGCATTTTCCCGACTCCTCCGGGGCAGCGCGGTCGCGGAACGTGGGGGACGCGGCCGTGGGTCACGGCGTGCAGCGGCGGGATTTCTCAACTCTCAGTAAACAGATCGTAATGGAGAGTAAAGATTTGTGTCCAGGCTTGAGGTCAAATAGCCCAGTCAATCACCCATTCAAGTGAATAGACAGCTTTTCAGGCGGCCTGTCGCGCTGATTCCGGCAGCGCTGCATGCGACCTTGGCCGCGCCGTGTCGGCACCTCGACGCGAAGTTACCTGCAAGGAAGAGGGTGGGTGGATGCTGGCTGCCACGATGAGGGCGACGACGAGGGGCGCCGCGACGGGGGCCGCTGTCGGACGGATCGCCCTGGGCGTCGTGGTCGTTGTGCTGACCGCCGCGTTGGCCGGCTGCTCCTCCGGTCCGGAACCAAGGGCCGGAGCTGCCGGACCCGGCGCCGCGAAGCGGGACGCCGGGGCGGAGAGGCGCGCCCATCGGGCCGCGCCCAAGAACGTGTTCCGGCTCATCGGTGATGGCTCCACTGCCTTCACCGGCAGCCAGCCGAAGCAGCCTGTGGCGCAGCGTCTGACGCCTGGCCAGAAGCCCCCACAGTTCGTGGTGTTCTCGTGGGACGGCGCCGGGGAGGACGGTCAGCGGCTGTTCTCGCACTTCCGTGAGGTGGGCAGGAAGTACCACGCGAACATGACGTACTTCCTCAGCGGCGTGTACATGCTGCCGGAAGCCAAACGGGAGCTCTACGACCCACCGAAGCACAACGCCGGCAGCTCCGACATCGGCTTCAACGACACCGAGGGAATTCGGAACACCATCGCCCAGGTGCGCGGCGCATGGGAG
The DNA here is from genome assembly GCF_044742755.1 of Streptomyces sp. NPDC087845. Taxonomy (NCBI): domain Bacteria; kingdom Bacillati; phylum Actinomycetota; class Actinomycetes; order Kitasatosporales; family Streptomycetaceae; genus Streptomyces; species Streptomyces sp. NPDC087845. Next base: position 88,334 of record NZ_JBIUVC010000002.1, on the reverse strand, counting down.
GACGGGGACGAGATCGGCACCCACTTCAACGGCCACTTCTGCGGACCTGAGGGCGGCGTCGGCACCTGGACCGTCGACCAGTGGAAGAGCGAGATCGGCCAGGCCAAGTCCTTTGTGAAGAGCTGGAAGACCAACGACCCCGGCCTCAAGGACGAGAAGCCGCTTCCCTTCGACTACGACACGGAGCTCGTCGGCGGCCGTACCCCTTGTCTGGAGGGGCGGAAGAACATGGTGGCCGCAGCACGGACGATGGGCTTCCGCTACGACTCCAGCGGAGTCGACAACCAGGTCTGGCCGAAGAAGAAGGACGGCATCTGGGACCTTTCGATGCAACTCGTTCCGGTGCCCGGGCGAGACTTCGAGACTCTCTCGATGGACTACAACTTCATGTTCAACCAGTCCGGTACGACACAGGGCGACCCGGACCGACACGAGTACTGGGGCAATCAGATGCGCGACGGCCTGATCCAGGCCTTCGACCGCGCATACGGCGGAAACCGTGCCCCGCTGATCATCGGGAACCACTTCGAGTCCTGGAACGGCGGCACGTACATGCGCGCCGTCGAGCAGACCATCGCGACGGTCTGCACCAAAAAGGGCGTCCGGTGCGTGTCCTTCCGGCAACTGGCCGACTGGCTCGATGCGCAGGACCCCGCAACGCTGGCGAAGCTCGGCACGCTCGACGTCGGCCAGGCCCCGGCGAAGGGCTGGCCGGAGTTCCTCGGCGAAGCCGGGGGCGGTCGGGCGGAAACGGGAGGCGAAGGGGAAACGGGAGGCGAAGGGGAAACGGAAGCGGATCGGACATCGGGGACCGGCTGGGCTCACGCCGGGGTCTACGCAGATCGGGCCGGTCGTCGGCCCGAAAGCGGCGCTCGGTGAGGGGTGCCTGATGAGCGTGCCCGATGGCCGCGCCCCGGCGGCTGTGCGCGGCCGCCGGCTGCGTGGCCGCCGCGCTGCGCGTCTTTCGGCTGCGGATCGGTCGTGCCGCCGCGAGGTGACGCTTGAGGCGCCCCGGCGCCCCGGCGGAATGAGTGCATCCTCCAGCTGGGGCGCCGACCGATCAGGCGGGTCGAGTCGACTGATCAGGTGGGCTCAGCCGGCTGACAAGACAGGCTGAGCGGCTGACCAGGCGGGCTCCGACGGCTGATCAGGCAGGCTGAGCGGCGCCGTCCTGCGCGTACCGCTCGTCGAGCACGAAGGCGGGATCGACCTGGGCAGCCAGGTCGGCACCCGTCTTCTCATTGCCCCAGCTCTCCGCGTTCTTCAGATGGAAGTGCACCATCTGTCGCGTGTAGCGCTCCCAGTCCCGCTGCTCGTACGAATCCTCCGCTGCGTTCTGCAGCGCCTGCAGAGCCATCCGGTTGTCCGCCTCCAACAGCTCGAAGCGGGCGGGCCGGCCCTTCTCCATCGCCCGTACCCAGTCGGAGTGCCCGACGGCGACCAGCAGGTCGTCGCCCACCTCGGCGCGCAGGAACTCCAGGTCGTCCTCGGCCTGAACCTTGTTGCCGATGACCTTCAGTGCGACCCCGAAGTCCCGTGCGTAGTCCTTGTACTGGCGGTAGACCGAGACCCCCTTCCGGGTCGGCTCGGCGACCAGGAACGTCATGTCGAAGCGGGTGAACATCCCGGAAGCGAAGGAGTCCGAACCCGCTGTCATGTCGACGACGACATAGTCGTCGGGGCCGTCGACGAGATGATTGAGGCAGAGCTCGACCGCGCCGACCTTGGAGTGGTAGCAGGCCACGCCCAGGTCGGACTCGGTGAACGGCCCGGTGGCCATCAGACGGATCTCCCCGTCGTCGAGCCGGACTGTGCGGGCGCACGCGTCATAGATCGGGTTGTCCTCACGCACCCGCAGCAGCCGCGAGCCCTCGCCCGGTGGGGTCGTCTTGATCATCGTTTCGACGGAGGCGATACGGGGATTGCTGCCGCGCAGATACTCCTTGATCAGGGGCAGCTGGGCCCCCATGGCGGGGAGTGCCGCAGCCTCCTGGTCATCGAGGCCGAGTGCGGCCCCGAGGTGCTGGTTGATGTCGGCGTCCACCGCGACGACATGGGCTTCATTGGCGGCAAGGTGGCGGATGAAGAGCGAGGACAGCGTGGTCTTGCCGCTGCCGCCCTTCCCTACGAAAGCGATCTTCATGTTCACCTAGGGTAGCGGGGCGATCGCGTTCTGCTGTTGCACTTCGTGAAGAAGGCCACTCCCGGGTGGTATCGGTGCAGGGGGCGCGTAGCCTCGCTACTTATGAGTACGACTGCCTCTGATCCGCTCGCCGCCCTGGGCGCCCTGCCCGGAGTCGCCGACGCGGTGGACTCCGTACGCAAGGCCGTCGACCGGGTCTACGGTCACCGTGTCATGCGGCGCCGCAGCAACGAGGTCACCGCCGAAGCGGCACTGCGAGGCGCCCGTGGCTCGGCGGCCCTGTCCGGGGCCGATTGGAACCTGGAGGAGGTGCGCCGTCGCACCGACTTCAGCGGTGGTGGTGAGGCGCATGTGATCGGAGCGGCCCTGAGGCTGACTGCCGAAGCGGGCCAACTGCTCTCCATTTGGCGGCAGTCGCCCTTGCGAGTCCTGGCGCGACTGCATCTGGTCGCGGCCGGCGGCGCGGAACCCGAGGACGCTGTCGGCCGGCCTCGGCTGGCAGGCGAATCCGTGGACGAACCGCTGATCGAAGCACCGCTGCCGGACGCCGACGAGATGGCCGGGCGGCTGGAAGGGCTCTCCGGGTTGATCCTTTCGGGCACTTCGGCGCCCGCGTTGGTGACCGCGGCGGTCGTGCACGGTGAACTGCTGGCCCTGCGGCCCTTCGGTTCGTACAACGGCCTCGTTGCCCGGACCGCCGAGCGGATCGTGCTGATCGGGAGCGGGCTCGACCCCAAATCGATCTGTCCGGCCGAGGTGGGCCATGCCGAGCAGGGGCGGGCGGCCTACGTCGCGGCGTTCGAGGGCTATCTGGCGGGGACGCCGGAGGGGATGGCGGCCTGGATCGCGCACTGCGGGCGTGCCGTCGAGCTGGGCGTCAGAGAATCGACGGCGGTGTGCGAGGCGCTCCAGCGCGGTGCCGCGTAACGAGGTGACGGGGGCGGCTGCGCGGTGTCGGGCGCGAAGGCTGAAGATCCTCACTGCGTAACGTCAGGACCGTGACTCCGGCGCGGCGGTGCCACGGGAGCGGAGGGGACTCCGGGGTAACTTCGCCGGAACAACTGCGTGGCCCGATAAAAGGGTTGCGGCGGTACCGTTCTCGGTACCGCCGCTGGCATGTCTACCCAGTTACCATGCGTCCTCGGTATGTGCCCATCAGGGCGGGGACTTTGCCCGCTCCCTGGTGCGGCTGGCCCGTAATCGACGGGTCGACGTCGCGTGGGTGCTCGGTTTTCATGCTCGGTCCGTGGGGCCTTCTCTGCGTTTCAGGTAATCCTCTCGGATGTCCTTGGTCTCGCGGGCCGTTGAGTCCTTTGTACTCCAGAGCCGGGGTGAGCGGTAGTGCTGACCACACTTCTTTACTTTTAGGTTCAATTACGGGCGAGTTGGACAATTCGTTTCAGTCGGTGAATTGGGGCGATCGGTCGCCTTGCCCGGTCCCGCTGATCGGTCCAGGAGATGGGCCTCGGGGTATCGGGATCGTTGCCCCCGGCTTCGCGCGTCAGGCGGAGGATGTGGTGGCGCGGCGGCGGGAGGTGTACCAGACGAGCCCCGCGGTGACGGCAGCCGCGCCAACCGCTGCCGCCGCGACCAACGCGGGGCGCGGCGGCAGCGAGAACGCGGGCAGTCGCTGCTTGAGCCGGACCGGTCGGTCGAAGACGAGAATCGGCCACTCGCGGAGAGTCGCCTCGCGCCGCAGGGCGCGGTCCGGATTCACGGCGTGCGGGTGTCCGACGGACTCCAGCATCGGTACATCGGTCGCCGAATCGCTGTAGGCGTAGCAGCGCGAGAGGTCGTACCCCTCCGACACCGCGAGTTCCTTGATCGCCTCGGCCTTCGTCGGTCCGTACGCGTAGTACTCCACTTCGCCGGTGAAGCAGCCGTCGTCGCCGACGACCATTCGGGTGGCGACGACCCGGTCGGCGCCGAGCAGCTCGCCGATCGGTTCGACGACCTCGGCGCCCGAGGTCGAGACGATCACCACATCGCGTCCGGCGGTGTGGTGCTCCTCGATGAGCGTTGCCGCTTCGTCGTAGATGATCGGGTCGATCAGATCGTGCAGGGTCTCGGCGACGATTTCCTTCACGTGCCGGACGTTCCAACCCTTGCAGAGCGCGGAGAGATATTCCCGCATCCGCTCCATCTGGTCGTGATCTGCACCCCCGGCAAGGAACACGAACTGCGCGTACGCAGTGCGCAGTACAGCGCGGCGGTTGATCAGCCCGCCTTGGTAGAAGGACTTGCTGAAGGTCAGCGTCGAAGACTTCGCAATGACCGTCTTGTCCAGGTCAAAGAAGGCTGCTGTGCGCGGCAAGAAGCGGTTTTCCACAAGGCAGAGCATAGAGGCCCACCATTCGGCGTAAACTCCGGCGCGTGGGTTTGCCTGAGAAGGCTCTCGGGTACACCATGGAAGTCACGGATCGTTCGCGACCGTGCTAACCCGGTCCGGCTCCTCCCCCCCCGAGTCGGCCGTGGGGACGACCCCCGCTCTCCCCCCCGGCGGGGGTCGTCGCATGTCCGGACGCGTTTCTGCTGTGCGGAATCAAGCACTCTGTCTCCATTTCGGCCGCGACGGCCCGTTTCTCGCACCGTCTCTCATCAGCTTGACCCGTCACGGTGCGTAGCGGAAGTGCTGCTCTCCGGAAGTCGCCGGTATGAGTGACCAAGTTATTCACAACGGTGGAGTTGTCCACAGTTTTTCAGCAAGATCCACACGATTTTCCGAAGCGCTGCACGGTGATTCCAGCCGCGAAGTCCGCGGGATGTGGAATCGCCGATCTCGGAACGCTCCGAGATCATCGCGAACCGCGATGAACGTGCAGTGAGAAGGGGGCGGAGATCGTGGCTGAATCCAGCGCACGGGATCGTCTGCCGACCGCCGAAGTGCGGCGGGGTGGACCGCTGATCGTGACCGAGGATGTGGAACTTCTCGACGATCTGCTGCGGCTGTGCGCAGCCGCTGGAGCGGAACCGGAAGTTCATCACGCGCTGCCCGAACGTAGAGGCGGCTGGGAGCAGGCTCCGATGGTTCTCGTGGGGGACGATGCCGCCCAGCGATGCCGCGGGGCGGTGCGCAGGCGCGGTGTGATGCTCGTCGGCCGGGAACAGGACGCCCCGGACGTCTGGCGCCGCGCCGTGGAGATCGGGGCTGAATATGTGCTGAGGCTGCCCGATTCGGAAGGCTGGCTCGTCGACCAGATCGCCAATGCGGCGGAAGGCGTGGGACGGCCGGCGCTCACCGTCGGGGTGATCGGCGGACGGGGTGGCTCCGGTGCGTCCACTCTCGCCTGTGCCCTTGCGGTGACCGCGGCAAGGGCCGGGCGGCGGACCATGCTGATCGACGGCGACCCGCTCGGTGGGGGCATCGACGTGCTGCTCGGCGGTGAACGGGCAGAGGGGATGAGATGGCCGGATTTCGCCCATTCCAAAGGGCGGGTCGGCGGAGGCGCGCTGGAGGAGTCACTGCCCGCACTGCACGGGTTGCGGGTGCTCAGCTGGGGCCGTGACGAATGGGTGGTGATCCCGCCGCAGGCCATGCAGGCTGTGCTGGCCGCCGCGCGCAGGCTCGGCGGGGTGGTGGTCGTCGATCTGCCGCGCCGGGTCGACGAGTCGGTCGCGGAAGCACTCGCGCAACTGGACCTCGGGCTGTTGGTGGTCCCCGGGGAACTCCGGGCGGTCGCGGCGGCGAAACGGGTGGCGTCGACGGCCGGGATGGTCCTGGACGACCTGCGGGTGGTGACCCGAAGCCCGTACGCGGCGGGCCTCGACGAGCGGTGGGTGGCGCAGGCGCTCGGGCTGCCGCTGGCCGGTGAACTCCCGTTCGACGCCGGGTTGTCGGCGGCCCAGGACGGCGGGGCACCGCCCGGCGGATGCGCGCGCGGTCCACTGGCCAGATTCTGCACGGCTTTCTGGGAGCGGGCGCTCGCCTCGGAGGGCGTGGGGGGACGAGCGGCCGGGGGTGTGTCATGACCGAGACGCTGCTCGATGCCGTACGGCAGCGGCTGGCGCAGAGCGGCGCTGCACCGACCCCGGCCGGGGTCGCGGCCGCGCTGCGTGCCCAGGGGCGGCTGCTCGGCGATGCCGAAGTGCTCGGCGCGGCCGATGAGTTGCGCGGCGAGCTGGTCGGGACCGGGGTGCTGGAACCGCTGCTCGCCGATCCCGCGGTGACGGACGTGCTGGTCTGTGCGCCGGACCGGGTGTGGGTGGACCGGGGCGGCGGGCTCGAACTCACCGGGGTGACGTTCCCGGATGCCGGCGCCGTGCGCAGGCTGGCGCAGCGACTGGCAGCCGTGGCGGGACGGCGGCTGGACGACGCCCGGCCGTGGGTGGATGCGCGGCTGCCGGACGGCACCCGTATGCATGCCGTGCTGCCGCCGGTGTCCGTCGGTTCGACGTGTCTGTCGCTGCGGGTGGTCCGGCCCAGGGCCTTCTCACTGGCGGAGCTGGTCGCGGCGGGGACCGTGCCACCGGGCGGTGACCGGGTGCTGCGGGCCCTGGTGGAAGCCCGGGTCTCGTATCTGATCAGTGGGGGGACGGGGGCCGGAAAGACGACCCTTCTGTCGAGTCTGCTGGGTGCGGTCGGGGAGCGTGAGCGAATCGTGCTCGCCGAGGATTCGGCAGAGCTGCGGCCGGACCATCCGCATGTGGTGCGCCTGGAGTCACGCCCCGCCAACCAGGAGGGGGCGGGGCGGGTGACCCTTCGGGATCTGGTGCGGCAGGCGCTGCGGATGCGGCCCGACCGGCTCGTGGTCGGGGAGGTGCGGGGCGCCGAGGTCACCGAACTGCTGGCCGCGCTGAACACGGGACACGAGGGCGGTTGCGGGACGGTCCACGCCAATGCCGCCGAGCATGTTCCGGCCCGTCTCGAGGCGCTTGGCACGGCGGCGGGGCTGGACCGGACGGCACTTCACAGCCAGTTGGCGGCGGCGCTGTCGGTGGTGGTCCATCTCGTGAGGGACCGGGCCGGGCAGCGGCGGATCGCCGCGGTGCAGGTCCTGGAGCGGGACGCGGCAGGGCTGGTGGTGACCGTGCCGGCGCTGCGCTGGGGCGCCGGCGGATTCGTGCGGGAGCGGGGTTGGGAGCGGCTGCAATCACTGATCGGGGGTGCGCTGTGAGCGGTGGTGCGACGGCGGGGCTGTCGACGGGCGCGAGGTGTGCGGCGGTCCTGTGCGTCGCGGCGGCGGCCTGGTTGGTGGTGGCGCACGACCAGGGGCGGCGGAGAGTCCGGGGACTGTTCGCCGACGGAGTGGTGGAGTCGCCGTTGCGTGCGCGCTGGGAGTGGAGTCGGGTGTGGTTCCAGAGGTGGCTGCGTGAGCGGCGGGAGTGGCTCTGTCTGCCGGTGGCGTTGGTCGTCGCCCTGCTGGGGGAGTCCGTGCTTCCGGTACTGGCCGGAGCGATCGCGGTGCCGCTGGTGCGGCGTTGGCTGCGGAAACGGGCCGTGGCGCGGGAGCGGGAATGCCGGGCCGACGGGGTGGTGGCGCTGTGCGGTGCCGTCGTGGGTGAGCTGCGTGCTGGGCACGAGCCGGGGCAGGCGCTGCTCGTCGCTGTCCGCGGGAGCGGGGTGATGGGGGCGGCGGAGGCCGGTGTGTCCGCTGCGGCGCGGTTCGGTGGCGATGTGCCGGGGGCGCTCGGACACGCGGCGCGGGAACCGGGTCTGGACGGGCTGGCCGGGGTGGCGGCCTGCTGGCGGGTGGCGGTGGACGGCGGGGCAGGGCTCGCGGCGGGACTGGACCGCCTGGAGGGCGCGCTGCGGGACGAGCGACGCAGACGGGAGGAGTTGCGGGCCCAACTGGCGGGTGCCTGGTCGACGGTGGCCGTGCTGGCGCTGCTGCCGGTGCTGGGCCTGGGGCTGGGGGCGGCGCTCGGCGCCGATCCGCTGAGGGTGTTGCTGCACACACCGGCCGGACTGGTCTGCCTGCTGGCGGGCGGGTTGCTGGAGGCGGCCGGGCTCTGCTGGGCCGGACGGATCGTACGGGCGGGGGAGGCGGCGTGAACGGGGTCACCGGCGAAGTCGCCCACCTGGTGGTGGCGATGTGGGCGGTTCTGGGCACGGTCCTGTATCCGGCTCTTGCCTTGGCAGGGCGGCGGAGAAAGCGGTTGGTACGCCGGCGGGGTGCGGTGCTGCTGGCGATCTGCCCGCAAGAGCGTCGGCGCGGACCAGCGATTTCCGGCGCCAGGGCGAAGGAGTGGATCGCGCCGCTGGGGGCTGTGGCGACGGGCGTGGTTCTGATCGGTGGCCTGCCGGGGTGCGTGGCCGGGCTGGCGGGGGCGTACGGCGTTCGTCGGTGGCAGCAGGCCCGGCGCGGTCGCGAACCGGGGGGCGGCGTTGCGGATGCCGCGGAGACGGCTGAGGCCGTACGCCAGCTCCCGCTGGCAGCCGATCTCCTGGCGGCCTGCATCTCGGCCGGAGCCGGGCCCCGGGAGGCGGCGGAGGCGGTGGGGGAGTCGCTGGGCGGACCGGTCGGCCTGCGTCTGGCGCGGACGGCGGCGGAGATCCGGCTCGGTGGTGAACCCGCGGTGGCCTGGGGGCGGTTCGGGGAGATACCGGGCGCCGGTGGGCTGTCCCGCTGCCTCGACCGGGCGGGATCGACCGGAGCCCCGGCGGCGGAGCCGGTGGCCCGGCTGGCCGAGGCGATGCGGGCGGAGCGGGCGAGCGCGTCCGTGGCGCGCGCCCAGCGGGCAGGCGTGCTGATCACCGCGCCGGTCGGGCTCTGCTTTCTGCCCGCATTCCTGGCGGTCGGAGTGGCGCCGGTGGTGATCGGGCTGGCGACCGGCCTGCTCCAGGCCGGCTGAAAGAAAAGCACTGACAAGGATCTACCCAGTATTAATTACGCATTTTGCGGGGGATGAAATGGTGCAGCGAATCAGGGGCTGGGCGCGGAAAATGGTGCGCCGAGTCCGGTCGGACAACGGAATGACGACGTCCGAATATGCGGTGGGGACGATCGCGGCCTGCGCGTTCGCGGCGGTGCTCTACAAGGTGGTGACCAGCCAGCCGGTCATGTCCGCGCTGCAGTCACTGCTGAAGGACGCACTCGATGCGAAGTTCTAGGAGACGTTCAGGGGTGTGCGTCGGACACCGTTCCGAGACTGCGGGCGCGGGCGGGGACCGGGGCGCGGTGACGGCGGAAGCGGCTATGGCGATTCCGGTGCTGGCGGTGTTCGCCCTGGCCTTGGTCTGGGCGCTGATGGCCGCCTCCGCCCAGATCCGGTGTGTCGACGCGGCCAGGGCCGGGGCGAGGGCGGCGGCCCGGTCGGAACCGCAGCCGCAGGCGCTGGAAGCCGCCCGTTCGGCGGCACCCGGCGGGGCCGAAATCACGATGGAGCGGGCAGCGGGGTTGTGGAGGGTACGGGTGGCGGCACCGACGCCCGGGTTCGGCCCGTTGGCCCTGACGCTCCATGCGGAGGCGACGGCACTGGCCGAGGACACGGTGGGGGTGACGGAATGACCAGGAGGGTACGGGGTGCCGTGAGGGCTGTGACCGGGCGGCTCTCCCCGCGTGGGGACCGTGGCCCCGGGCGCGGCCGGAATCGCGGTCGCGGCCTGAGTCGGAACCATGGCCGGGATCGGAGCCGGAACCACGGCCGGGGGCGGAACCGGAACCACGCGCGGGGCCGGGGCAGGGATTCGGGCCGGGGCCCCGCGGACCGGGACAGGGGGCTGGCGACGGTATGGGTGGCGATGACCACGGCTACCTTGTGCGCGGTGTTCGCGGTCGTGCTGGCGCTCGGGCAGATGGTGGTCGTTCGGCACCGGGCCGGCGGCGCGGCGGACCTGGCGGCTCTGGCCGCGGCCGACCGGGCCCTGCAGGGGGCCCAGGAGGCGTGCGGGGCGGCCGGGGAGGTGGCCGCGGCACAGGGAGCCGTGGTGGTCCGGTGCACGGTGCGCGGAGAGGTCGCCGATGTGACGGCCCGAGTGCGTTTCGGGCCGTACGAACCGGCGGTCAGGTCCCGGGCAGGCCCTCCGGCGGCCGCTCCCGGCTCTCCGGAGCCGTCGCCTCCGACGATTCCGGAGAGCTCGGCTCCTCGGGATCAGGCGGAGCGGATCGGAGGAGTTCGCTGAGGAGACGCACGGCGCCGCGTTTGTGCAGTGGATCGTTGCCGTTGCCGCACTTGGGGGACTGGATGCAGGAGGGGCAGCCCGCCTCGCATTCGCAGGACGCGATGGCCTGGCGGGTCGCGGTCAGCCATGTGCGGGCGGTGTGGAAGGCCCGCTCGGCGAATCCGGCACCGCCCGGATGGCCGTCGTACACGAAGACCGTGGGCAGCAGGGTGTCCGGGTGCAGCGGCACGGAGACGCCACCGATGTCCCAGCGGTCGCAGGTGGCGAAGAGCGGGAGCATCCCGATCGACGCGTGCTCGGCGGCGTGCAGGGCGCCGCCCAGGATCTCCGGGTTGATGCGGGCGGCGTCGAGCTGGTCCTGCGTGACCGTCCACCACACGGCGCGCGTACGCAGAGTGCGGGGCGGCAGATCCAGCTTGGCCTCGCCGAGCACCTCGCCGGTGATCAGTTTGCGACGCAGGAAGGAGACGACCTGGTTGGTGACTTCCACGGAGCCGTAGCAGAGACGCCCGTCACCCCATGGGATCTCGGTGTCGGTCTCCAGGACGGCGATGGCGGTGGTGTCGCGCGCGGTTGTCGAGTACGGCGGGTTGGCCTCCTCGACCAAGGCCACCGAGTCCTCCAGATCCAGCTTCCGGACCAGATAGGTGCGGCCCTGGTGGAGGTGGACGGCGCCTTCATGGACGGCGGTGTGGGAGGCGGCCTCGTCGACGGTGCCCAGCAGCCGGCCGGTGCCCTCCTCGACGATCTGGACCGGACGGCCGCCCTCGCCCCGGATATCGGTGAGATCGGCGGCGCGCTCCCGGCGGGTCCAGTGCCAGCCGGACGCCCGTCTGCGCAGCAGCTTCGCGGCCTCCAGCTGGGGCAGCAGTTCGGCCACGGCCGGACCGAAGAGCTCCAGATCGGGTTCGGTGAGTGGCAGCTCAGCAGCGGCGGCGCACAGGTGCGGAGCGAGGACGTACGGGTTGTCCGGGTCGAGGACCGTCGACTCCACGGGCTGCTGGAACAGCGCCTCGGGATGGTGGACGAGGAAGGTGTCCAGCGGGTCGTCGCGGGCGACCAGGATGGCCAGGGCGCCCCGGCCGGAGCGTCCGGCGCGGCCCGCCTGCTGCCACAGCGACGCCCTGGTGCCGGGGTAGCCCGCGATGACGACGGCGTCCAGGCCGGACACGTCGACGCCGAGTTCGAGGGCGGTGGTGGCGGCCAGCCCGAGCAGCCGACCGGAGTGCAGGGCGCGCTCCAGGGCGCGGCGCTCCTCGGGGAGATAACCCCCGCGGTAGGCGGCGACCCGGGCGGGCAGGGAGCGGTCCACCTCGGCGAGGCGTTCCTTGGCGATGACGGAGATCAACTCGGCGCCGCGCCGGGAGCGCACGAAGGCGACCGAGCGGACGCCCTGGACGGTCAGATCGGTGAGGAGGTCGGCGGTCTCGGCGGTGGCGGTGCGGCGGACGGGCGCTCCCTTCTCGCCGTGCAGCTCGGTCAGGGGCGGCTCCCACAGGGCGAAGACCAGTTCTCCGCGGGGCGAGGCGTCGTCGGTGACCTCCTGGACCGGGAGACCGGTGAGGCGGCCCGCCGCGACGGACGGCTCCGCTGCGGTGGCCGAGGCGAGGAGGAAGACCGGGTGCGCCCCGTATCGGGCGCAGAGGCGGCGCAGCCGGCGCACCACCTGGGCGACGTGGGAGCCGAAGACACCCCGGTAGGTGTGGCACTCGTCGATGACGACATAGCGCAGGGCGCGCAGGAAGGAGGACCAGCGGGGGTGGGACGGGAGTATCCCGCGGTGCAGCATGTCGGGGTTGGTCAGGACGTAGTTGGCGTACTGGCGTACCCATTCGCGTTCCTCGACGGGAGTGTCGCCGTCGTAGACCGCGGGTCTGACGGCGTTGCCGAGCGGTGCCGCGAGTTCCTTCACCGCACGCCTCTGATCGGCGGCCAGGGCCTTGGTGGGGGCGAGATACAGGGCGGTCGCGCCACGGCCGTTCGGGGCCTCGGAGCCGTCGAGCAGGGCGGTGAGCACCGGGGCGAGGTAGGCGAGCGACTTGCCGGACGCCGTGCCCGTGGCGATGATCACGGATTCGCCGTCCAGGGCATGCTCGGCGGCGGCCGCCTGGTGCGCCCACGGGTGGTCGATTCCGGCCTTCTGGATCGCGGCGATCACTTCTGGCCGGATGCGATCGGGCCAGATGGCATGGGTGCCCGCACGCGGGGGCAAGTGCTCCGTATGAGTGATGCGCGCGGACCGGCCCGCCACTGCGGCGAGCCGGTCGAGGACCATGGCGGGAGAGGGGCGGGAGTCCCTGTTCTCGGCTGGTCGACTGGGGCGGTGATTCTTGGCCATCGGCACCGAGTGTGTCACTGGCGTGACGGACAATGGTCCCAAGGCGTCGTGCATGGCTGCTCGTAAGTGATTGAATGCCATCGCGGCTGGCGATCCGTCCCCCGGCTCCGCCGGGGAGACCGAGGGGCGACCGCTCGATAGCAAGGTGCTGGAGGATCCGTGGACCTGTCCTTGTCGACTCGCAATGTGTCCGGCCCTGGTGGCGACCGTACGGTCGTCGAGGTCGGTGGCGAGATTGATGTGTATACCGCGCCCAAGCTGCGCGAGCAGTTGGTCGAGTTGGTGAATGACGGCAGCTACCACCTGGTTGTCGACATGGAAGGCGTCGACTTCCTCGACTCCACCGGCCTCGGCGTGCTCGTGGGCGGCCTGAAGCGTGTCCGGGCGCACGAGGGCTCGCTGCGCCTGGTCTGCAACCAGGAGCGCATTCTCAAGATCTTCCGGATCACTGGTCTGACCAAGGTGTTCCCGATTCACACCACGGTCGACGAGGCCGTGGCGGCCACCGACTGACGGCTGGGCCACGGTCCGGCCAGTGGCCGGTGCGCCGGCGGCCGTGACCGGTGGCCGGTACGACGCAGGTGGGCCCGAGCGGCCGGTTGCCGCAGTCAGGCAGTCGGCCGGGCAGTCGGTGTCGGCGGTCGGGAAGCCGGGCGGTCGGCGTTCCGGTTGCCGGGCAGCTGATCGGTGTTCGGTCGGTTGCCGGTGAGCGGCGTCCGGTGGGCCGGTGGGTCAGTGGACAGCAGGTTGTCCGCCGATCGTTCGCCTGCCGGTCGGCCGTCGCCCGTTCGGGCGTCCGGGAATGGCCCGTCCGCCCGGCGGAGTCCGTCTTCCGGTCGGTGGACGGACGTCAGTGGGCCGATTGCCCGGCGGTCGACGACCGGATCGGCCGGTCGGCGGGTTCGTCGGTTCCGGAAGAAGTTCGGAAGAAGTTCGGGAACAGTCCGGATGAAGGTTCGGGAACGGTCCGGATGAAGGCCGAATGAAGGCCGGAGAAAACCGAAGAGGACCGGAATGAAGAGCCGGGGTGCCGGGCAGCGTGCCCGGGGTCCCTGGGATGCACACCCGTACGTCTGAGGGGGATCGCATGGCCACCGTTGAACTCCGCTTCAGCGCCCAACCCGAACACGTCAGGACGGCCCGCCTCGTGGCAGCCGCCGTGGCGCGCCGGGCCGGGGTCGATGAAGCCGTGCTCGACGAGGTCAGACTCGCCGTCGGTGAAGCCTGCAGCCGCGCGGTCGGGCTGCACCGCAGTCATGGCATCGCCGCTCCCGTCTCGGTCGTCCTGATCGAGGAGGAGAAGTCCTTCTCCATCGAGGTCGGCGACGAGGTGCCCGGACCGGGTGCCGAACCCGAACCCGTTCCCGGCGAGTCCGCCGGAGCCTCCGCGACACGCGGCGCCACGCCCGGGGTGGGGCTCGATGGGCCGGGTTCCGAGGCCGACGCCGACGGCGAGGACGAGATGGGTCTCGCGGTCATCAGCGGCCTCGTCGACGATGTGGAAGTCAGATCGGGAGCCAACGGTGGAGTGATCCGCATGAGCTGGCCGAAGACGCCCGTGACCGTGCTGCCCTGAGGCGCCGCGGGCGTCACGAACGGCCCGCCGGTTCCGATTCCTTCGGTCCCCGACGACCCGTCCCCGACCCCACCCCGACTCGTCCGCGACCCGTCCCCGACCAATTTCTTGATCCGTCTTTTGGGCCCTGCTGAGCAGGGCCTTTTTTCATTTCTGTGTGATCATTGATCTACGGAAAATGTGTCTGCCCCATTACTGTATTCGGGTCGATCCATGGCTGCGATCATTTACCGATGCACCCGTGAAGGTCAATTACATTTACCGCGCACTGTTTTGATCGGCTTCCGCTCCTTACAATCCGTCCACGTCTTGAGCGCTGAGCGTCAAGGAGGACGTATGGCGGAGTTCTTCAACACCCCACTGGCAGGACTGACGCAAGATTCCGCACTTTCCGCACCTTCCGGCCGACCCGTATCTCTCGCGGCCGCGGTGCTCACCGATGACAATCGCGTCATCGTGGCCGCCGTCGCGGTCATTGCCGTCGCCGCGCTGGTCGTCGCCCGGTTGCTGGTGCGTCAGGTGCTGGCGGCCGGTGAGGGCACTGACCGCATGAAGGAGATCGCGGCCGCCGTCCAGGAAGGCGCGAACGCCTATCTGGCCCGGCAGTTGCGCACCGTCGGCATCTTTGCCGTCGTGGTGTTCTTCCTGCTTCTGCTGCTTCCGGCCGACAACTGGTCGCAGCGCGCGGGCCGTTCTTTGTTCTTCCTGGTGGGAGCGATTTTCTCGGCGACCACCGGGTACATCGGGATGCGGCTCGCCGTACGCAGCAATGTCCGTGTGGCCGCCGCCGCGCGCGAAGCGACTCCGGCGGAAGGCGAACACGAAAAAGATCTCACCGCCGTTTCGCACAAGGCGATGAAGATCGCTTTTCGCACGGGTGGCGTGGTCGGCATGATCACAGTGGGGCTCGGCCTGCTCGGGGCCTCCTGTGTCGTCCTCGCCTATGCCGCCGACGCTCCGAAGGTGCTGGAGGGCTTCGGCCTCGGGGCCGCGCTGATCGCCATGTTCATGAGGGTCGGCGGCGGTATCTTCACCAAGGCCGCGGACGTCGGTGCCGACCTCGTCGGCAAGGTGGAGCAGGGCATCCCGGAGGACGACCCGCGCAACGCCGCCACCATCGCCGACAACGTGGGCGACAACGTCGGCGACTGCGCGGGCATGGCCGCCGACCTCTTCGAGTCGTACGCCGTGACGCTCGTTGCCGCGCTCATCCTCGGCACGGCCGCCTTCGGCGATGCCGGGCTGGCCTTCCCGCTGATCGTTCCGGCGATCGGCGTGGTCACCGCGATGATCGGGATCTTCGCGGTCGCCCCGAGGCGCGCCGACCGCAGTGGCATGACCGCCATCAACCGCGGATTCTTCATCTCCGCGGTGATCTCGCTCGTCCTGGTGGCCGTGGGCGTCTTCGTCTTCCTGCCGTCCTCGTACGCGGATCTGGACGGTGTCACCGACAGCGCCATCACCTCGCACGGCGGCAACCCGCGGGTCTTCGCCCTGGTCGCCGTCGCCATCGGCATCGTGCTGGCGGCGCTCATCCAGCAGCTGACCGGCTACTTCACCGAGACCGGCCGACGCCCCGTCAGGGACATCGGCAAGTCCTCGCTGACCGGCCCGGCCACCGTCGTACTCGCCGGTATCTCCATCGGTCTGGAGTCCGCCGTCTACACGGCGCTGCTGATCGGTCTGGCCGTCTACGGGGCGTTCCTGCTCGGCGGGACGTCGATCATGCTGGCGCTCTTCGCGGTGGCCCTGGCGGGGACCGGGCTGCTCACCACCGTCGGTGTCATCGTCGCCATGGACACATTCGGCCCGGTCTCCGACAACGCGCAGGGCATCGCGGAGATGTCCGGCGACGTCACCGGTGCCGGTGCTCAGGTCCTCACCGACCTGGACGCCGTCGGCAACACCACCAAGGCCATCACCAAGGGCATCGCCATCGCCACCGCCGTACTGGCGGCATCGGCGCTCTTCGGCTCGTACCGCGACGCGATCGCCACCGCTGTCGGCGACGTGGGGGCCAGGGCCGGGGAGATGACACTCAGCCTGGACATCTCGCAGCCCAACAACCTGGTGGGCCTGATCTTCGGCGCCGCGGTCGTCTTCCTCTTCTCCGGGCTCGCGATCAACGCGGTCTCCCGGTCCGCCGGATCCGTGGTCTACGAGGTGCGGCGACAGTTCAGCGAGCACCCCGGGATCATGGACTACAGCGAGAAGCCGGAGTACGGGCGCGTCGTCGACATCTGCACCAAGGACGCCCTGCGCGAACTCGCCACGCCCGGCCTGCTCGCCGTCCTGGCGCCGATCGCCGTCGGGTTCACGTTCGGCGTCGGGGCGCTCGGTTCGTATCTCGCGGGCGCCATCGGTACCGGCACGCTGATGGCGGTCTTCCTCGCCAACTCCGGTGGTGCGTGGGACAACGCCAAGAAGCTCGTCGAGGACGGCCACTACGGCGGCAAGGGCAGCGAGGCCCATGCCGCGACCGTCATCGGTGACACGGTCGGCGACCCGTTCAAGGACACGGCGGGACCGGCGATCAACCCCCTGCTCAAGGTGATGAACCTGGTCGCGCTGCTCATCGCCCCGGCGGTGGTGCAGTTCAGCTACGGGCAGGACGCGAGCGCCGGTGTGCGGGCGGTGGTCGCGGTGCTCGCCATCGCCGTCATCATCGGCGCCGTCTACGTCTCCAAACGGCGCGGAGTCGCCGTGGGGGACGAGGAGGGGCCGGGTGGCGGAGCCGGTGGAGAGGCCGGTGACGGTGGCAGGCCCGCCGAGTCGCCCGGTGAGGCGGCCGTTTCGTGAAGCGGTGACGGGAAGGGCCGGCAGTAGGCCGGAGAGGCGGAAGGAGGGCGGTGGTACGTAGCCGTCCTCGTCCAACAGCCGGGCGGGCGACGCACTCTGATGTGTCGTCCGCCCGGTGCTCCGTCCGGTGTTCCGTCCGGTGTTCCGTCCGGTGTTCCGTCCGGAGTTCCGCCCGGCCGTCCGCCGGCGATGCGCCGGTCGACGGCGGCGATGCGCCGATGCGCCGATGGGTCGATGTGCCGATAGGACTGCCGGTACAGCCGCCCGTGTGGGTGCTCGTGCAGGTGTTCACCTGTGCGGAGAGTTACGGGGAGCCGTGTGGGTGAGTTGTATCTCCCTCGATTCCCTTGGTGCAAATGGCTGCAAAAGCGAACCCATCGGACGCCCGGCACCCGGATGGACGGCGCCCGACGTGTAAGTTCCGGGGCCGAGAGCCTTGGAAGGGACCGATCCGGTGAACAAGAAGCTTGCGGCCGCGCTGTCCGGCGGTGCGGTACTGGTATTGACGCTGTCGGGCTGCAGCAGCGACGACAACAGCGACAAGGTGAACGACTGGGCCAAGAAGGTCTGTGACCAGGTCCAGCCCCAACTGCAGAAGATCGCGAACGCCAACGCCGCCATCCAGCAGCAGACCGCGGACAACAGCAAGCCCGCCGACGTCCAGAAGACCGACTCGGCCGCCTTCCAGCAGATCTCGCAGGCGTACAAGGCACTGGGCGCGGCTGTCGATTCGGCGGGCCCGCCGCCGGTCGACGGCGGCGAGACCACGCAGAAGGAGGCCGTGAAGGAGCTCAACACCTCCTCCGCGGCGTACGCGAACCTGCAGAAGAAGGTCGACGCCCTCGACACGAAGGACCAGGCGAAGTTCGCCGACGGTCTCAAGGGCATCGCGGACGAGCTGAACAAGATCAGCACCAGCGGTGACAAGGCGCTGAGGAAGCTCCAGTCCGGCGAGGTCGGCACCGCGATGGCGAAGCAGAAGGGCTGTCAGAAGCCGACGGCCTCGGTGGCACCGGACACCACTTCTCCGAAGCCGGGTCCCTCGTCGCCGTCGGACTCGCCCAGCAAGAAGTCGTGACCGAACGGCTGCGGCGGTTGTAGTCGGCGCGGCGGGTGCGGTGGCTGCGGCGATCGCCACCGTTGTGCGTGCGGCCCGGCGGCCCCGGTGGAGGCCGGGCCGCTGCCTTTGTCAGTGGGAGCGGCCACAATGAGTGGGTGAGTACGACCAGTCTCCCCGCGCCCGACCGTTCACCCCGGCTCCGCGAAGCCCTGCTCGCCGCCGCCTTCACCGCCGACGGGCTCCTCGACCTGCTCGGCGCCCCCGCCTACGCCGCGCTCGCTCGCAGCGAGACGGTCCCGGCGCTGCGGGCCACCCGGGGCGACTCCCCGCTCGACACACTGGTGCGGCTCTTCCTGCTCCAGCACCCCGTCCCGTACGAGCGGGCCCGCGCCGCGCTCCCCCTGGCCGAGTGCGTCGAGGACGGCTGGGTGACCCGCACCGCCGACGAGGTGCGGGCCACGGTCGACGTGCGTCCGTACAGCGGGCCCGAGGGGCAGGACTGGTACATCGTCTCGGACCTGGGCTGCGCGGTCGGCGGCGCGGGCGGCATCGGTTCCCGCGAGGAGGGTGTGGTCCTCGGCGTCGGCGGGGCGTCCACCACGCTCGCCGGGATCACCGTCCGCACGCCTGTCGCCTCCGCGCTCGACGTCGGTACGGGCTCCGGCATCCAGGCGCTGCACGCCTCGCAGCACGCCACCCGGGTCACGGCCACCGACCTCAACCCGCGAGCGCTGGACTTCACCCGGTTGACGCTCGCCCTGTCCGGCGCCCCCGCGGCCGATCTGCGCCAGGGCTCCCTGTACGAGCCGGTCGGTACGGAGACGTACGACCTGATCGTCTCCAACCCGCCGTTCGTCATCTCGCCCGGTGCCCGTCTCACCTACCGCGACGGCGGAATGGGCGGCGACGATCTGTGCCGGACCCTGGTGCAACAGGCGGGCGACCGGTTGAACGAAGGCGGATACGCCCATTTCCTCGCCAACTGGCAGCACATCGAGGGCGAGGAGTGGCAGAGCCGGCTGAGTTCCTGGGTGCCGCGCGGCTGCGACGCCTGGATCGTGCAGCGTGAGGTCCAGGACGTCACGCAGTACGTGGAGCTGTGGCTGCGCGACAGCGGCGACCACCGCACGGACCCCGCCGAGTACGCCGCACGGTACGACGCCTGGCTGGACGAGTTCGAGGCCCGCAAGACCAAGGGTGTCGGCTTCGGCTGGATCACCCTGCGGAAGTCCGCCGCGGCTGCCGCCGGCAATCCGTCCGTCGTGATCGAGGAGTGGCCGCACGCGGTGGAGCAGCCCCTCGGAACGGCCGTCCAGGCCCACTTCGACCGTCAGGACTACCTCCGCGAACAGGATGACGCGGCGCTCCTGGCCGGGCATTTCACTCTTGCCGCCGAGGTCGTGCAGGAACAGGTCGGGCTCCCGGGCGCGGAGGACCCCGAGCACGTGGTGCTCCGTCAGAACCGCGGCATGCGGCGGGCGACGAAGGTCGACGCCGTCGGCGCCGGCTTCGCGGGTGTGTGCGACGGGACGCTGCCCGCGGGCCGGATTCTGGACGCGATCGCCCAGTTGATGAACGAGGACCCGGTGCTGCTGCGCGACCGCACCCCGCAGGCGATCCGACTGCTGGTGGAGGAGGGATTCCTGGAGCCGGTGCCGCCGGTGGGCTGATCGCGTCGCCGTGATCCGGGGCGGGGTGGCCGGTGCTGCCGCTGCCGCCCTGCTGCTGGACCGCTGTCCCGCCGCCGCCTCTGACGGCGTCCGCCCGCGGGCTGCGTTCCGGTTCGGGCGCGTCCCGCTGTGCGTTTGTGTACCGCTGTGCGTACGTGCGTACCGGTGTACGTAATGGTCGCGTACCGCTGTACGTAATGAACAGGCTCTGTACGTTCTGTACGTCGCGATCGGGCTCGTCAGCGGCGTCTCGACGCCCACTGCCGCCGGGTCCGCCGTGAGGGCTGCGGATTCCGGTTGGCGCACCGGGGCAGTTCTGCTCCTGGGTATCGGCCCCGCTCTGTTCCCTGGGCATCGGCCCCGCGCTTCCGGATGTGTGAATCCGGCCATTCACCCGGGGTTCGCGTCCACGACGCCCTGGGGTGGCAGCCTCCCCATGACCGATCCGGACTGGACCCGGACCGGACTGGACCGGATCGGACCGGCATGGATCGGACCGGCGCGGAACCCGGCCGGGCGGGTACAAGGGAGGCGTACGGACATGGAGAGCGGACCTGCGGTCTTCGCCGGAACGGCGTTCGCGCTGTTCGGCGCCGCGCTGCTGCTGTGGACGGGGGCGCGCGTGCTGCACCGCGCGCCGGTGGCACACGGTGTGAGCCCCATCGCTTCCGCCGCTCTCGCCACTGTGTTCGGCGTACTTTTTCTCGTCCTCGGTGTGTGGTGCTTCACCCGCATCTGATCCACCCCCCACCGGACCCGGCCGGACCGCGGGGCCCGGCGGTCACGTCGGAGAACACGCCCGGAGCGCCCGGCCGCCCACCCGCCGGAAGGACGGCTCCGCAGCGCCGCCACAGCACCCGGAAACCCGCAGGCAGCGGCCGTGTGCACGGGAGAGCGGGCAGTCCGGGCGGCAGGAATGGCGGAAGTCGGGTTACCGTTCGAGTGGCCGTTGCGGGCTTTTGCCGTTTGACACGGGGGCGGGTTGTACCGTCACACTCCGCAGCGACAGCACCGTCGGCAGCGTCATCGCGCCGCACGGATGCCCACTGAGTGTCGACCGGAGAGAAGAGCGAAGTTGTCCCCGACCAGCGAGACCGCACAGGGCGGCCGCCGACTCGTCATCGTCGAGTCGCCTGCCAAGGCGAAGACGATCAAGGGCTACCTCGGCCCCGGATACGTCGTCGAGGCGAGCGTCGGGCACATCCGCGACCTGCCGAACGGCGCCGCAGAGGTCCCTGACGAGTACACCGGCGAGGTCCGTCGGCTCGGCGTCGACGTCGAGCATGACTTCCAGCCCGTCTATGTCGTCAACGCGGACAAGAAGGCGCAGGTCAGGAAGCTCAAGCAGCTGCTGGCCGAGTCCGACGAACTCTTCCTCGCCACCGATGAGGACCGCGAGGGCGAAGCCATCGCGTGGCACCTGCAGGAAGTCCTGAAGCCCAAGGTCCCGGTCCACCGGATGGTCTTCCACGAGATCACCAAGGACGCGATCCGGGCCGCCGTCGCCAACCCGCGCGAGCTCAACCAGCGCATGGTCGACGCCCAGGAGACCCGCCGTATCCTCGACCGCCTCTACGGCTACGAGGTCTCGCCGGTCCTGTGGAAGAAGGTCATGCCGCGCCTGTCGGCCGGCCGCGTCCAGTCCGTGGCGACCCGTCTCGTCGTCGAGCGGGAGCGCGAGCGCATGGCCTTCCGTTCCGCCGAGTACTGGGACCTGACCGGTACCTTCGCCACCGGCCGCACCGGTGACGCCTCCGACCCCTCGACCCTCGCCGCCCGCCTCAGCGCGGTCGACGGCCGCCGTATCGCCCAGGGCCGTGACTTCGGTCCGGACGGCCGGCTGAAGTCCGGCTCCGGCCAGGTGCTGCACCTGGACGAGACGAACGCCCGCGCCCTGGCCGCCGCGCTCGCCGACGCCACGTTCGCCGTGCGGTCCGTCGAGTCGAAGCCGTACCGACGCTCCCCGTACGCCCCCTTCCGGACGACGACCCTCCAGCAGGAGGCGAGCCGGAAGCTGGGCTTCGGCGCCAAGGCCACCATGCAGGTCGCGCAGAAGCTGTACGAGAACGGCTTCATCACCTACATGCGTACCGACTCCACGACCCTCTCGGACACCGCGGTCTCCGCGGCGCGGGCGCAGGTCACGCAGCTCTACGGCGCCGACTACCTGCCGGACAAGCCGCGCACGTACGCCGGGAAGGTCAAGAACGCGCAGGAGGCGCACGAGGCGATCCGTCCCTCCGGCGACCGCTTCCGCACCCCTGCCGAGACGGGCCTCACCGGCGACCAGTTCCGGCTCTACGAGCTGATCTGGAAGCGGACCGTCGCCTCCCAGATGAAGGACGCGGTCGGCAACTCCGTCACTGTCAAGATCGGTGGCCGGGCGAGCGACGGCCGCGACGCCGAGTTTTCCGCGTCCGGCAAGACGATCACCTTCCACGGCTTCATGAAGGCGTACGTCGAAGGCGCCGACGACCCGAACGCCGAGCTCGACGACCGCGAGCGGCGCCTCCCGCAGGTCACCGAGGGCGACGCGCTGTCCGCCGAGGAGATCTCGGTCGACGGCCACGCCACCAAGCCGCCGGCCCGCTACACCGAGGCCTCGCTGGTCAAGGAGCTCGAAGAGCGCGAGATCGGCCGCCCGTCGACGTACGCCTCGATCATCGGCACGATCCTGGACCGCGGCTACGTCTTCAAGAAGGGCACGGCGCTCGTGCCGTCCTTCCTCTCCTTCGCCGTGGTCAATCTGCTGGAGAAGCACTTCGGCCGGCTCGTCGACTACGACTTCACCGCGAAGATGGAGGACGATCTCGACCGCATCGCGCGGGGCGAGGCCCAGGCCGTGCCGTGGCTGAAGCGCTTCTACTTCGGCGCGGGCGAGGGCGACACGGCGGGAGCGGGCGCGGCCTCCGACGCGGGCAACGGCGACGGCGACCACCTCGGCGGTCTGAAGGAACTCGTCACCGACCTCGGCGCGATCGACGCGCGGGAGATCTCCTCGTTCCCCGTCGGCAACGACATCAAGCTCCGCGTCGGCCGGTACGGCCCGTACATCGAGCGCGGCGAGAAGGATTCCGAGGGCCACCAGCGCGCGGACGTGCCGGAGGACCTGGCGCCCGACGAGCTGTCCGTCGAGTACGCGGAGGAGCTGCTGGCCAAGCCGAGCGGCGACTTCGAGCTCGGTGCGGACCCGGTCACCGGGCACCAGATCATCGCCAAGGACGGCCGGTACGGTCCGTACGTCACCGAGGTACTGCCCGAGGGCACCCCGAAGACCGGCAAGAACGCGGTGAAGCCGCGGACCGCCTCGCTCTTCAAGAGCATGTCCCTGGACACGGTGACGCTGGCCGACGCGCTCAAGCTGATGTCGCTGCCGCGTGTCGTCGGCGAGGACGCCGAGGGCGTCGAGATCACCGCGCAGAACGGCCGCTACGGCCCGTACCTGAAGAAGGGCACGGACTCGCGTTCGCTGACCTCCGAGGACCAGCTCTTCGACATCACCCTCGAAGAAGCCCTCGCGATCTATGCCCAGCCCAAGCAGCGCGGCCGCGCCGCCGCCAAGCCGCCGCTGAAGGAACTGGGCACCGACCCGGTCAGCGGGGCTCCGGTCGTGGTCAAGGACGGGCGCTTCGGCCCGTACGTCACCGACGGCGAGACCAACGCGACGCTGCGGACCGGCGACAGTGTCGAGACCATCACGCCGGAGCGCGGCTACGAGCTGCTCGCGGAGAAGCGCGCCAAGGGGCCCGCCAAGAAGAAGACGGCGAAGAAGGCCCCGGCCAAGAAGGCGCCCGCGAAGAAGACGGCCGCCAAGAAGACGACGGCGACGGCCAAGAAGACCGCGGCGAAGAAGACCGCTGCGAAGAAGACGACCACCGCCACCGCGAAGAAGGCGGCGACCGCCAAGAAGACGACTGCGGCGGCCAGGACGGCCGGGGCGTCCGCGGAGGACTGACCCGACTGACCCGTACGACCGATCGCCGGAGGGGCTGGGTCTTCCAGCCCCTCCGGCGTTCGTGCACCCGGGGGCGGGCGCGCGAGGGGCGGGTGGGGCGCCTGCGGCGGGCCTGTTCCCCCACGCGCTCCTTCCCGGACCGGGGGGCTCGGTTCAGACCTCGCTCCTCCCCGAACCCGAGGCTCCGCCCGGGCCTCGCTTCTCCCCGAACCCGAGGCTCCGCCCGGGCCTCGCTTCTCCCCGAACCCGGGCTCCGCCCGGGCCTCGCTTGTCACACGCCGGAGGGGCTGGGGTGCCCCGAGCGCCTGTATGTTCGGGCGGGGCCTCCAGGGACCCCTCCGCTCCGGATAGGCTGGGCGGATGACGCGAGCCGAGCAGCCAACGGTCGTGAGCCCCACCTCCGACACACTTGCCGCAGACTCACGCGAGCGCGCCGTACGAGCCCTGTTGCGTGTTCCCCCGCTGAAGCGGTTGTGGAGCGCCCAGCTCGTCGGCAGTATCGGCGATGCACTCGCCCTTCTCGTGCTGGTGCTGATGTCGCTGCAAGCGGCGGTCCTCGAGGGCTCATTCGGAGCCGGGTACCGAGGGGCGGCGTTTGCCGTCGCCGCGGTGTTCGGCGCCCGGATCCTTGCCACCCTGCTCTTCGGAGCCGTACTCCTGGGGCCGCTGACGACGCTCACCGCGCCCGGAGGGCCGCTGGACCGGCGGTGGCTGATGATCGGGACGGACGGGCTGCGGCTCGCGCTGCTGGTCGTCGCGCCCCTGTGGATCGACTGGATGCCGGACAAGGCACTCATGATGATCCTCATCACCGTCTTCGTCGTCGGCGCCGCCGAACGCCTGTGGACGGTCGCCAAGGACGGCGCCGCCCCCGCGCTGCTGCCCGCCCCGCCCCCCGAGGGCGCCGCGGTCCGCCCGCTGCCCGACCGCCTCGACGCACTGCGCCGGCTTTCCCTCCGTACCGACTTCGCCGCCATTCCGGCCGCCGCGGCCGTCCTGCTGATCGCCACGCTCGTCGGCAACCTGCTGGGCTCGGGTCTGGAGTGGTTCTCGCTCCACCAGGCGGCCCTCGGCTCGTACGTCGCGGCCGGGCTCTTCTCGGCCTCGATCTCCACCCTGTACTTCCTGGAACTGCCCGGTACGCAGACGCCCCGTCCGCGCTCGCCGCTGGAGGGCCTGCGACGGCCGTCGACCGCCGGTGGACCCGACAAGGGCCGCACCGGAGCCGTACCGCTGATCGTCGGCGCCTCGGCCACCGTCGCCGGAGCCATCGCGGCCGCCGCCGCCGTCGCCGTACTGCACGCCGCCGAGCTGGGCGGCGGGCCCGCCACCTTCGCCCTGCTGATCCTCGGCCTGACCGGCGCCACGGGTGTCGGCATCCGTACCGCGGGGAAGGTGCTGCCCGAGCTGTCGCGGCGCCGACTGCTCGCGCTGGCCATCGCCGTCACCGGCATCGGGCTCCTCGCCATGGGCCTCGTGCCGGACACGGCGACCGTGCTGATGATCGCGGTGCTCGCCGGATACGCGGCCGGTGTCGCCGCCGGAACCGGTCATGTCCTGGTCGACCAGGAGACCGAGGAGTTCCGCCGGGCCAGGACCGCGGAACACCTCCAGGCCGTCGTACGGGTCCTCGTCGCGCTCGGCGCGCTCGCGGGCCCGCTGCTGGCCGCCGCGATCGGCACCCACCGGCTGACCTCCGGCGACTTCGTCTTCGCCCACGGCGGAGCGGCCTTCGCCCTGATGCTGATCGGCGCCCTGCTGCTGCCCGTCGCCGTGATCGTCCTCGCGAAGACGGACGACCGCTCCGGCGTGCCGCTGCGCCGCGACCTGCGCGAGGCGCTGCGCGGCGGCGACCCGGCCGTCGCCCCCGCCGCGACCGGTTTCTTCCTCGCCCTGGAGGGCGGCGACGGTGCCGGCAAGTCCACCCAGGTCGAGGCGCTCGCCGAGTGGATCCGTGCCAAGGGCCACGAGGTCGTCGTCACCCGCGAGCCGGGCGCGACCCCGGTCGGCAAGCGGCTGCGCTCGATCCTGCTCGACGTGTCGTCGGCCGGTCTCTCCCACCGGGCGGAGGCACTGCTGTACGCGGCCGACCGTGCCGAGCACGTCGACTCGGTCGTACGTCCGGCGCTGGAACGCGGCGCGATCGTCATCTCCGACCGTTACATCGACTCGTCCGTCGCCTACCAGGGCGCGGGCCGTGACCTCTCCCCGACCGAGATCGCCCGGATCTCGCGCTGGGCGACGAGCGGACTCGTACCGCATCTGACGGTCCTGCTGGACGTCGACCCGGAGACCGCGCGGGAACGGTTCACCGAAGCGCCCGACCGGCTGGAGTCCGAGCCGCCCGAGTTCCACGCCCGGGTGCGGTCCGGCTTCCTGACGCTGGCCGCGGCCGACCCGACCCGCTACCTGGTGGTGGACGCGGGTCAGGATCCGGAAGCGATCACCACGGTCGTACGCCACCGGCTCGACCAGCTCCTTCCGCTCTCCGAGGCCGAGATCAAGGCCCAGGAGGAGGCGCGCAAGGCCGCCGAGGAGGAGGCCAGGCGCAAGGCCGAGGAAGAGGCGGCCCGCAAGGCCGAGGAGGAGCGGCTGGAGCGCGAGCGGCAGGCACAGCTCGCCAAGCTCCGCGCCGAGGAGGAGGAGCGCAAGCGCCAAGAGCTGGAGGAGGCGCGTCGGCGCGAGGCCGAGCGCCAGGCCGAGGAAGCCCGGCAGCGTGCCGAGGAAGCCCGCCGTCTGGCCGAGGAGGAGCGGGTCAGGCGAGAGGCCGAGGAAGCGGCTCGCGAGGCCGAGCAGGCCCGGCTGCGCAGGCAGGCCGAGGAGGAGGCCCGGCTGCGCAAGGAGGCCGAGGCGCGGCGGCTGGAGAAGCAGCGCAAGGCCGAAGAGGCACTGCTGCGGGCCGAGGAGGCCCGTCGGCGGGCCGAGGCCGAGGCGGCTGCCGCGGCGGAGTCGGCCCGGGCGGAGGCGGCAGCGGCAGCGTCCGTACCGGACAACGAGATCACGGTGCCGACCCCGATCGTCAACCCGAACGACGTGACGCAGCCGGTGCCGTCGCCGGTCACTCGGGCCATGCCCTCGTCCTCGCCCTCGGACGAGGCCGAGACGGCGATGATTCCGAAGATCCACGACCGGTCGGACCGTTCGGATCGGCCCGAGCGCCCTGGCACGGCGGGTGCCGCGGGTGCCGCGGACGAGACGGCGGTTCTTCCTCCGGTACGGGACGAGCGGGACGTACACGACGCAGGGGCCGCACGGGACGCACGGGCCGCCCGGGAGGCCAATCCGGCGGACCGGGTTCCGAGGGGCATCTTCCGCGACGAGCGGCCGACGGGCTCCGCCCGGGAGAGCGAGAACGAGCGCACGCGCGAGCTTCCGCAGATCGGTGACCCGCACGCGGGTGCTCCGCGGCAGGCTCAGGGCCACTGGAACGGTCAGGAGGACGAGGAACGGCAGGATCGCCGGAGCCGGCGTCCTCGTCCCGACTGGGCCGAGGAGACTCCGCTGGACGATCTGCCGACGCTGGCGGACGAGCTGCTGGGCGATCACCGTGACGGCGAGGGCTCGGACTCCTCGGGCCGGGGACGCCGCCCGCGCCGCTGATCCGCGGCGGGCTGCCGGGCGGCTCCGCCCGGCAGCCGGACCGCGGTGGGGCCCTCCCGCCGTCTCTTCGCGCCGCCGTCCCGCTGTCCCGCTGTCCGGCTGTTGTCCCGCTGTTTGGCCGGGACTGTCAGACCCGTCCCTCACAATGGGAAGCCGGATCGGGGAGCCTGGTCGGGGAACCGGGTCCGGCAATGGGCCAGGGGAAACCGGGCCAGGGAAACCGGGTCCGGGAAATGGGTCCGGGGCCGGGGAAGCCGGACCGACAAGCAGCGACACCACAACCGCGTGACCGCAGCGCACGGCAGCCGCGCGGCCGCACCACCACAAGAAGGGCGGTGACCCGTGACCGTATGGGACGACCTCGTCGGCCAGGACCGCGTGCAGGAGCAGCTCGGCGCCGCCGCCCGGGACGCCGATGCGCTGGTCACCGCCCACTCCGCGGGGGAACCGGTGGCTCCGGGTTCGAAGATGACCCACGCCTGGCTGTTCACCGGGCCGCCGGGCTCCGGCCGTTCCACCGCCGCCCGCGCCTTCGCCGCCGCGCTCCAGTGCACCAGCCCGGACCGTGCCCTGGGCGGTGCACCGGGCTGCGGCTTCTGCGACGGCTGTCACACCAGCCTCATCGGCACCCACGCCGACGTCGAGGTGGTCCGTACGGACCTCCTCTCCATCGGCGTGAAGGAGACCCGCGAGCTGGTCCGCCGCGCCCAGCTCTCGCCGGCCGTCGGCCGCTGGCAGGTCATCGTCCTGGAGGACGCCGACCGGCTCACCGAAGGCGCGGGAAACGTCCTGCTGAAAGCCGTCGAGGAGCCCGCGCCGCGCACGGTGTGGCTGCTCTGCGCGCCCTCCCTCGAAGACGTGCTGCCCACCATCCGCTCCCGCTGCCGCCATCTCACCCTGCGCACACCCCCGGTCGACGCGGTGGCCGACGTCCTGATCCGGCGCGACGGCATCGATCCGGAGCGCGCCGCGTCCGCCGCCCGCGCCACCCAGGGCCACATCGGCAGGGCCCGCCGCCTCGCCACCGACGAGCGGGCCCGCTCCCGTCGCGCCGCCGTGCTCAAGCTTCCGCTGCGGGTCGAGGACATCGGGGGCTGCCTCAAGGCCGCCCAGGAGCTGATCGACACCGCCACCGATGACGCCAAGCAGGTCTCGGAGGAGGTCGACACCAAGGAGACGGAAGAGATGAAGGCGGCGCTCGGTGCCGTCGCCGGGGGACGGATGCCGCGGGGCACGGCGGGGGTGATGAAGGAGCTGGAGGACAGGCAGAAGCGCCGCAAGACCCGTACCCAGCGCGACAGCCTCGATCTCGCGCTCACCGACCTGACCGGCTTCTACCGCGACGTCCTGGCGATCCAGCTGGGCTCGCGGATCGCCATCGCCAACGCGGACGCGGAGGACGCCCTCGACCGCATCGCCCGCTCCTCCACGCCCGAGCGCACCCTGCGCCGGATAGAGGCGGTGATCGCCTGCCGCCGGGCGCTGGACCGCAATGTGGCGCCGCTGCTCGCGGTGGAGGCGATGACGATGGCGCTGCGCGCGGGCTGACACCGGGCGTCGCCACGCGCGACGTCACCAGCCATCAGGCACCGCGCATCACCGCACATCACTGCTACCCCACCACTACCTCACCATTTGTCATCGTTCGTCGCTGCTTTCACCCGTACGAGCGGGAAATCGGGTGAGCCGTCGCGCGGCGACTACGCTCCGGGGATGGACACCAGGCGCCCGCTCCGCATCCTTGCCACCGCGCTCGGCACAGCCGGCCTCCTCGTCTCCGGCTGCAGCAGTGGCAGTTCCACGGGCGCCTCGCCGTCCGCCGCCTCCGTCCCGTCCGTCCCCGCCGCGCTCAAGCCGTACTACGCACAGCGGCTGGACTGGCGGGACTGCGGCGTCGAGGGATTCCAGTGCACGACGATGAAGGCGCCCCTGGACTACGGGAAGCCGGACGGCGGCGACATCAAGCTGGCCGTCTCCCGCGCGAAGGCCACCGGGCCCGGCAAACGGATCGGCTCCCTCCTGGTGAATCCGGGCGGCCCCGGCGGTTCGGCCGTCGGCTATCTCCAGAGCTACGCCGCCGTCGGCTACCCCGCCCAGGTCCGGGCCCGCTACGACATGGTCGCCATCGACCCGCGCGGAGTGGACCGCAGCGAGCCCGTCGAGTGCCTCACCGGTCCACAGATGGATGCCTACACGCAGGTCGACCAGACACCGGACGACGCCGGAGAGGTCGCCAGGCTGAGCGGCGCCTACAAGGAGTTCGCGAGCGGCTGCGAGCAGCACTCCGGGGAGGTACTGCCGCATGTCTCGACCGTGGAGACGGCACGCGACATGGACATGCTGCGAGCCCTGCTCGGTGACGAGAAACTGCACTACGTCGGGGCGTCGTACGGCACCTACCTCGGTGCGACGTATGCCGATCTCTTCCCCGCCAGGGTCGGCCGCCTGGTCCTGGACGGGGCGATGGACCCGTCGCTCCCCGCCGTCGAGGTGAACCGTGACCAGACCGCGGGCTTCGAGACCGCGTTCCAGTCCTTCGCCGCCGACTGCGTGAAGAAGGCGGACTGCCCGCTCGGCACCACCTCCACGGCCGACGCGGCCGCCCGCCTGAAGCAGCTCTTCGCCCACCTCGACGCCAGGCCGATCCCCACCGGTGACTCCCGCAAACTCACGGAATCCCTCGGCACCACGGGAGTCATCGCCGCCATGTACGACGAGTCGTCCTGGCCTCAGCTCCGCGACGCCCTCGCCGGAGCCGGGAAGGGCGACGGCTCCGGCCTGCTCTCGCTGGCGGACAGCTACTACGAACGCGAACCGAACGGCACGTACGCGAACCTGATGTTCGCCAACGCCGCCGTGAACTGCCTGGACCTGCCGCCCGCCTTCGCCGACGCAGATGCCGCCGCCCAGGCGCTTCCCACTTTCGAGAAGGCGTCCCCGGTCTTCGGCAGGACCTTCACCTGGGCCGCCCTGAACTGCGCCCACTGGCCGGTCCGGCCCACCGGTACCCCCCACCGCATCGAGGCGAAGGGCGCGGACCCGATCGTGGTGGTCGGCACCACCCGCGACCCGGCCACCCCGTACAAGTGGGCCGAGTCCCTGGCCGACCAGCTCTCCTCCGGCACTCTCCTCACCTACCGGGGTGACGGCCACACGGCCTACGGCCGCGGCAGCCACTGCATCGACACGGCGATCAACACCTACCTCCTGGACGGCACCCCGCCGAGCGACGGCAAGCAGTGCTCCTGATCCCAGCGGGCCGCCACTGACTTGCCGCTGACCGCTGCTGACCTGTCGCCGACCGCTGCTGACCTGCGAAGACGGACCGAATCCGGGCTGGTGCGGAGCACCCCCGGAAACTGTGTAGACTTGGCGACGCTGCTGATCGCACCATGGTGTGACAGGGCGTGCCGCCTTAGCTCAGTTGGCCAGAGCAACGCACTCGTAATGCGTAGGTCTCGGGTTCGAATCCCGAAGGCGGCTCGGATTAGCCCCAGGACTCACTCGCCGTGACCTGGGGCTTTTTCCTTTTCTTGACCTTACTTCTGTTGGTCTGTCAGCCCAGAGGCTCCGAGATGCGGCCCCCGGTGGCCGACCGGTGGCCAAACGTGCAAACGGCGTGCATCGGCGGTGGCCGAGAGCGTCGGCGGAAGCGGGCGGGCAGCGGTCCTTTTGTTGTTCCATCCCTACAAGCCGTCGTCCAACAGTGCTGTCGGCGAGGGCTTCGGTCAGGTCCAGTAGCCCTGGGGCGGGCGTGTAGAGGGGCGTGGCTCCGAGCCGCCGCCAAGGAGCCTTCTCTGTGTTCGGCTGCAGGGATGCTGTGCCGCACCTTCGGCCGTGGCGGCAGCGGCTGGAGTGCGAGGGGGCGAGGTAAGCCGGGGGCTGCGGGAGGCCGGTGCGCTGGCAGGCTCGCCCAAAGCTGCTCGGTGGTCGCCAGGGGTATCCCCGCCGTTGAAGCACGCTTGGAACGGCAGCACCTAATGAGGAAGATGGTCACGCTATGCGATCAATCGCGGCCAACTATGCCTAGTGCGTGACGTTCATCACATGCCGGAGCCCCGGTCAGATTCCCGCTGACCGGGGCTCCTTCACGCCTGAATCAGGCGGAGCGTTCCTCTTTGCCCTCTTCGCTCTTGCGAGGAGGCGTCATCCTGGGCCGGCGGGGAGAGGCTGTCGGCTTCCCGTCCTTCACCGCCGCCAAGGGCCTCCGGGCGTGCGGCACGAGCTGTACGACCTTCTCGGCGGCGTCACGAGCGAGATCGTCCAGGACCGACTGGTAGATGTCCCGGGTGATCCGCGTGTCCGAGTGGCCGAGCGTTTCGGAGACCACCTTGATGTCGACCCCGGCAGCGAGCATCAGCGTCGCTGCGACGTGGCGAAGATCGTGGAGGCGGATCGGAGGGAGGCCAGCCGCTTCCACCAGACGCTCGAAAAGGTCGCTGACCTTGCCAGGGTGAAGAAGGGAGCCATCCTCCTGGGTGAAGATCCGGCCGGTGTCCTGCCAGCCCTCGCCCCATGCCTCCCGCTCCCGTTGCTGGCGGGCCTTGTGAGACAGGAGGTCCTGGTTCGTCTCCTCGTCGAGGGCGATCAGTCGAATGCCGCTGTCGGTCTTGGGGGCGCCCTCGTGGACCTCCCAGCCGTCCTGCACGAGCTGGGTGGCGATGGCGAGCGAGCGAGCCTTGGCCGAGTGATCTTCCCATCGGACGCCGCACCCTTCGCCGCGTCGTGTCCCTCGGAAGGCGATCAGCCGCCAGAGCACGTACAGCCGGTCCTGCTCGACGAAGTCGAGGAACGTCGCCGTCTGGTCGGGGGTCCAGACCATGACCGGCGAAGGCTTCTCGCCGGTCTCCTTCCAGCGCGCAATGCGCTCGTCGCTCCAGACGAGGGCCTTCGGCTTCGTGCCCGGCAGCAACTCGACGTGCGCCGCTGGGTTGAAGGCGGGCATCACCTGCTGCGCGATGGCGACGTTCAGCGCGGCGCGCAGGGTGTCCCGGATATGGGGCTGCGTGTTGAGGCCGGTGATCCGGCGAAAGGGAGGCATCGCGTCGAGCTGGGCACGCAGCCAATGGCGTCGGGCGCGGTTCTCGGCACCCTTGTTCGGCGTGGCCTTCAGGTCGTCGCGCACTACGCGCCGCTGGGCGTTCTGTTCCTGGACCTCGATGTTGCGCTCGTTGATCGCGTCAAACATCGAATCGATGTGGTGCACGCGGAGCTTGTCGAGGCGCAGGTGCCCGAGATGGGGCTTCAGATGGACGCGGATATCGCACTCGTAGCGGGTCGCGCCACCGCGCCGCAGCCGCTTGCGTCCCGCCAGCCAGGTGTCGAGCCACTCGGCCACGGTGACCTTGGAGTTCAAGGACTGCCCGGTCTTGAAGCGGCGGCGGGTCTCGTCGTAGTCCGGGACCGGGTCCTTGTCCCTGACGCAGTTCTCCAGGAGGTCGCTGATCTGGGTCTTGCCCCAGGCGTCGTCCTCCTCGGGAATGGCCATGAGGGCACGGACCTTGTCCAGCTCCTCCTGGGCCTTGGTGGAGGTCTCGAAGCCGCCACGGCGGAACCGCCTGCGGTCGCCGTTCTGGTTGGGTTCGAGTTCCTGGACAGCGCTCCAAGTGCCGTGTCGGCGCGAAGACTTGAGCTTGGGGCAGGAAGCGCCGTACTCCTTCTTGGTCTTCGGGTCCGTGCAGCGGCACCGTCGTATGAGGTTGCCGTTCTTCACTCGCTGTCCTCCGAGGGGGTCAGTGTTTCGGGCTGGTCGACGAAGGCCAGCTCGTCAGGCAGGGACGGAGGTGCCAGGTCGCGGTCGCGCATCCGGCCACGGAACGTGCGCAGCTCCTGGCAGTCCTCGAACGCGTGCTCCTCGTAGCCCTCGGCGCGCTGCAGAAGGGTGGTTCTGCGGGCCCGGTCCAGGGTGGTGCTGGCCACCCGACGCCTTTCCCGAGCCAGGGCGTAGGAGGCCATTGCGCCAGCCACCAGGTCACCGTGCTGACGGAAGAGGTCGAGGACCTCCCGAGCGGAGCCCTCGGGCGCGGGCTCGGCCAAGGGAGACTCGCCGGTGAACCACGCGACCGCATCCCAGGTGGAGACTTCGCGGCCGGGGAGGGCTTCGACCGTGGCTGAGGACCCGAGTGGGAAGAGGAGAGTCACCGGCGGGACGCCGAGGACGTCAGCCAGTACGACGAACTCCGCGACGGTGATGCTCGTCTTGCGCCCCGACTCCAGATTCTTCATCGAGTGCTCGGTGAACTCCGGCAAGCCGCGGTCAGCACAGCCCTGGGCGACCTCGGCCATCGTGAGGCCGGCGGCCTTACGTGAGTCCCGCAGGCGCCGGGCGATCCGACTGGTGAACGCTGTCGGCCATTGATCAGGTGTCATGGCGACACTTTAGGCAGCCAAAAGGCGCTGCCGCAACTTCGTGATACATCTACGGCGTCACCACGACACGAGATATCCCCAGGAGGGCACCATCATGGCGGCATCTGATTCGTCCCGTGAGGCACGAGGACTGACGGGCGACGAGCTGCTGGCCCTGCCTGCTGTGATCGACCTCGACACCTCAAACCGAGCGCTGATGATCGGCCGATCAACGGGATACGGACTCGCAAAGCAGGGGGAGTATCCGGTCAAGGTGCTGCGTCTCGGCAACGCCTACCGGGTGGTGACGGCTGACCTGCTGAAGTTGCTGGGCCTGGAGCGCCCGCAGGCAGGTGGAGATCTGGGCGACGGCAGAAGCGAGCGTCACGGCCTCGCCGCCTAGAAGCGTCAACCGAGCGATGTGCTGACCTTGACCTGTACGACGGCGGGCCCCCGACCAGTGTCGGGGGCCCGCCGTCGTTGAGTGGGAAGACCTAGACGTCGCTCGTCCGGATCTGAGCCCCATGCTCGTTTCGTTCGTACGTACGCCGCGTGTTCTTTTCGATCTTCCGGGCGACCTCGGAGTCCAGGTCCACGCCGTTCATCTCGGCCAGGGCCGTGAGGTAGAGGAAGACGTCGGCCAGTTCTTCCCCGAGATCGGGAAGCCCCTTGCGCCAGGCGGTGAAGGCTTCGCCGACCTCGGCGGTGAGAAGGCCGAACTCCAAGGCCACGTCTGTGGTGTTGAACCCCTTGAGGGTCTTATTTTCCCAGGCGAGCTTCTGGGCGGACCCGATCTCCAAGACTCCTCCAGCGGCGGTACAGCAGGTGCCTTCGAAGCCTAGCGGGAGCAGAGTGTCGGCGTGCTGGCTTCGGCAGGCCGTCACCCTGCCGAAGGGAGTTCGAGGGCCGTGGTGTCGATGCTGAGCACGCGGGTGTAGTCAGCGAGGGTGGAAAAGACCCTGTCGTACCCCGTCACTAGCGCGGATACCTCCTCCAAGCTGACCGCCTCGCCGTCGCGCTGAAGGAGTCGCTGGCGGATGACGGCTGGCGATGCGGTCAGGTGGACGAGCACGCCGGAGCGCTCGATGACGCTCTCGGCCAGGTCGATCGCCTGGCTCCAGTTGATCCGGGACTGGCCACGGTGAAGGGGGCCGTAGACGAGTTCGCTGATGAAGCACCGGTCGAAGAGGATCCGTCCGGGGCCAGCGAGAATGTTCCTGTAGCGGGTGGCCAGGTCGAGATGGTCGGGCGTCTTCGGGGAGTGCACTACGACGAAGCCGTGGTCCGTCGATAAGCGTTCGCCGAGCGTGCTCTTGCCGACCCCGTCGCAGCCTTCCAGGACCAAGGTCTGGTAGTCGCCGGCGACCTCGTCGAGGTTCATGTGGCCAGCCAGGACAGGACGGCGTCGCCATTGTCGAGGTGAGCGTCGGCGGCGTACTGGATCATGAGGTTCCGCCAGTTGGGCTCCCGGCCATGGGCGTGTGTGAACGTCGGGCGCGGTTGGAAGGCTGCGATCCGTACGCCGCTGGCCGCAGCCGCACCTATGAGCAGGGCGGTTCCGGGCGGCGTTTCCGGGCCGGAGACATCGGCCAGTAGCCGAGCAGCCGAGCACACCGCGGTCAGGTCGGCCAAGGCCCCTGATACCGGGTCCGACGACGTGAAGCGCTGGGGCACCATCACCGTGTGGCCGGCGTCCACACATGACTTGGCCAGATGATCTCGACCCCATGCCGTGTACGGCGATGCTTCGACGTAGACGGGTGCGCCGATTACGGCAGGTGCACCCAAGAGACGGGGTGCACGATCCGGGAGGTCGAGCAGCGCGTCGACGGCCGCGTCGAGTGCCGTGTTCGTCTGGGCCACATTGCGCACCTGGAAGCCCGGGAAGCGGGACTGGGGCGGAGCCGACGGCAGGGTTGGCGGTCCGAGCTTGGTGACGCGCACGATGCGTGTGGCTACGGCCTGGAGGAGGGGGTCGGGGAATTCGAGGCGAGGGCCAGCCTCGGTCAGCGAGTAGGTCTGGAAGTCGGTGGTGAGCACGATGACCGGGACACCCGATGCAGCGGCGTACCCGATTTCCATGCAGACTCCGTCGTCGAGACTTGGTCCGTGCAGGATGGCGACCATGGCGTCGAGGCGGCCGAGGCGTTCGCGGTCCAGCTCGAACAGGCGGCGCCCTTTGACCTCGGCGACCAGGTCCTCCTCGTCGGTGTCGCAGAACGGCAGGAAGACGCGCTCGGGTCCGACTTTCGCGGCGAGTCGATCAGCGAGGTCGGCGGCGAGAGCGCGGTCGTGCGCGGCAAAGAGCCGGTGGGCTACGTAGACGGACACCGGGAAAGGCCCCCAAGTCATTAGGTCAGCCGCGACGGGGCGCGGGGATCGGAAGGGACGGGGCCGCGACGTACCGAGCCGCCGCCCCAGTCGCCTCCGCCAGCGCCTGGGCGGCTGTCGCACCCCGCGAACGATGGGCGAGAAAGGTCCCGGCCAAGGTGTCTCCGGCACCGGAGACCTCGCGCGGAGGATGCGGCGGCGGAACGGCGGAGGCGACTTGGCGCCCGAAGCGGTGAACTACTGCGGCCCGGGGGCCATCGGTGATGACCACCTCCGGGAGCACAGCGGAATCGATCACTTGCTCCAGAAGCCGGTGCTCGGCGGCGTTGACGAACAACGTGGTCGCCTTCGGCAGCCAGGGGGCGGCAGCGCGGATCATCTCCTCCGCGCTCGGCAGGAAGAAGTCCGCACTGAAGTCGCTCCCGTTCAAGGCGAGTCGGTCGAGTACAGCCGCCACGCCCAACGGCCGGCGGCAGCAGACGTGGTAGGTGCCGCCCGGGTGCAGGTCCACGTGCCTGAGCGCATGCTCGGTCAGGCCCTCGGCCACCCCGTAGTCGGTGCCTACTTCCACCAGCTCGCCTTGCAGGTCGTACTGCAGGTCGAAGGTGGTGGACACGCCGTCGGCCTGGATCCGGGCCGTCCAGTCGAGCGTGTCCAGACCCGGCGACTCCGGAAGATGCGCGAGATCGCCGCCGAGGATGCAGACCGGGGCCGCCCGGCGGCCGGCCCTTACCGCCGCCAGGGACAGGAACAGAGCCGCGCCGCCGAGCCGGGATCCACCACGGTGATCGGGATAGCGGGTCCGGTCCCGGCTGATGTTGCCGATCACGTCAAGCCGTTCCACGGTGTCCTCCAGAAGGTCAAGCACGGCGGGCACGATGTGCGCAGTCGACGACCTTCGTGCAGACCGGTCGCCGACGGCAGAGCTGCAGAGCGGGACCGTTCAGGTACAGGCGCTTGAAGTAGATCAAGACGAGGTGCGCGAACCAGGTTGGCTCCGACCCCTCGGGGATTGTCACCAGGTACTCGTTGTCGGTGGCCAGCGAGCGGAACTCGGCTGAGCGGGCGTGCACGGTCGCTTCAAGGACGTGCCGCATACGTTCGTGTGCCACGGCTCCCGACGGAAGGGCGAGGCCCAACACGGGTGCGAGCTTGGTGACCATGCCGGAGTCCACGGGGATGATGCCGCAGTGATACCCGCGGGCGGTGAGCAGTGCGCACTGCGCGACCTTGTAGGACGCACCTCGCACCCGCGTGGCGAAGTCCAAGATCAAGGCATCGCAGTCGGCTACATCCCCAGTCGGGTCGGTCCCCTCCCTCTCCCAGCCACGGAGAAGCTCCGCGAGGGAGCGCAGGTAGTCGATCCGGGTCTTCGGCAAGCCGATGGGACGCACCAGTGCTGCAAGCTCGGCGTCGGAGGCGGCAACGAGGCTCTCGAACCCACGATCGTTCGCCGAGGCGATCACTCGGGCGTACGTCTCCACCATTCGATAGGAGACCCGGGTGGACCAGCCAGCGGCGAGCATCCGCACTCGTGGATCGCTGATCGACGTCGGCCACCACCGGTTCTCGTCATGGTTGGTCTCCACCTCGGCCTGCACATCCGGGAGAGCGGCGGCACGGGCCACCAGCCGGTGGACGCGCCGGATCTCAAGCGGCTTCGCCTTCGCTCTCTCGATCGTCATGAACAGACTCCAGCACGGGCGCGGGTGGCCAGAAGTGCCATGGAGAGGTTGGACGAGAAGACCGGCTTCCCGAACCTGTGCTCCAGTTCAGCGACCACCGGCAGGGTGTGCCATCCGGTGCACGACAAGACCATCGCTTCGGCAGCCTCGACCGCTTCCTGCGGGAGCTGCTCCACCAGGGACAGGATCTGATCCGGGGTGATCGCGGGATAGCCGTCGGACAGGCCCAGGCTCGCGTGAGCCAGGACCTCCACGCCGGCCTCGGCAAACGCCGCCGATTCCGCTTCGGTCACCAGGGCGGGGTAGGGCGTAACCAGTACCACGCGTGCCACGGCTGCCTCGGTGAGAGCCCGCAGAAGGGCGTCGAAGGCGGTTAACACGCCGCCCGGTAGCGGCGGACCGTCGGTGAAACCCGCTGACGTGCACGCCAGCATTACTGCGTCGAGAGGGATGTGGGACAGCGAGTCCAGCGCCTGCGCTGACGCTTCACGCAGTCCGCGCCAGAATGAGGCGTCGATCGCCGTCGTCCTGGATGCGGGTACGAGCCGCGCGTGGTGGAAGACCGTGTGGCGCAGGCCGAGGCGGGTCAATTCAGTCTCCACGGCGACGTTGGCCCAGGGCAGCAGCAGCCCCGCACGGATGGTGCGGTCCGCCGCTGCATCCAGGGCCGCCAACCTCGCGAGCGTCCCGTCACGAAGCGGATGCAACGCGTTCTCCGTAGATCACGCGAGGCGCATGGCCGGTCACCACCAGGTCGTCGGTAGTGCCGAGCGGCACCGCCGCGTCGCGCTCGACGATCTGGATCGAGTACGAGCCCAGCCGCCGCCACCAGGTGCCGCCCTGGCCAATGAAGTACGAGTGAAGTCCGGGTACGCGCAGACCAGTCGGGTATACCCGCTCCTTCATCGGCTGATCCCAGGTGAAGTCGATGTCCGCCTTCCAGGAGGGGAAGTGCTCCGCCGAGGGCAGCGGCTCCAGCTCGCCGAGCGCGGCCAGCGGTGTACCGGGGAAGGCCCGTGCCAGACGGACGTTCGTCCGATGGCACAGCAGGCCGGCATCGAGAATCTCCGCCAGTCCCCGGAGATTTGCCACGTGGGTGCTGTGGGTCTCACCCGGCAGACCGTAGATCAGGTTCAGGCCCGGCAGCAGCATCGGCAGACCACCGGGACCACGGGCGGCGCCCGCCTCGTTCACGTGCTCGACGGCCCGCATCAGGATCTCGGGCGTGCAGGTGAGGGTGTTCCTCGCGATGACCACCGGGTCGAAGCTCTCGATGCCCATCGGGGCGCAGTTGCCCTCGGTGCCGTAGTCCGCCACCAGCTTGGCGATGCGCAGGCCGACCGGCGCGGCCACAGCGAGGGGGTCCGCGTTGTCGATGTGGAGCACTTCCAGCTCGGGGCAGCGCTCCCGGATACCGCCGAGCAGGGCGCGGATCGCGTCCTCGTCCCGGTTGCGGTAGGAGAAGAAGCAGGTCTGCTGGCCGAGTCGGAAGTTCCGGACGCCGGCGGCGTAGAGCTGGGCAGCCTCGGCTACAACATCGTCGACCTCGCGGAAGGAGACGAGAGGGGACTTCGCAGGCTCGTTGCAGAAGTCGCAGAATTTGCGCCGGGTGCAGCCGCGGTACAGCTCCAGCTCGGCGATCGGCCGCCAGGGCATCTGCTCGACGAGCCCGGTGAACGAGTCGCGCTCGCGCTGCATCTGCCCGTAGGCGGCGGGGCGGTGGCTACCGAGCAGGAGGTCGCCGGACGTCACCGTGTGGGTGTGGATGGCGTCGAACAGCCCGGCGTACTCCGCAGGAGCGGCCAGGGCGTAGGTGGACAACGGCCCGAGCAGGTAACGACGGCCTCGTGCACAGGCGAGCGCGCGGGCGATCTCCTCGAACGACCCGTTCACAGCATGCAGATGGACGGATGGAACGGCGTCTCCGGCAATGACGACCACGATCTCGGCATCCCGCAGAAGCTGAATAGCGGAGTCCCGGTTGACCGTGGTCGAGTACGTGAACGGATCGCTCTGGGGCGGTTCGACGGTGGGCCTTCCGCCAGCGAGACACCAGCGGACGTCGTCGATGGTCACATACCGAACGTCCGCCTCCGGCCTTGCCCGACGCAGTGCCGACCAGGCGTTTCGGACGTAGGTCGACAGGTACGGCGGTACGCCGAGACCGCTCGGCTCGACGGTGAAGCAGTCCAAGACGACTACTGGCTGCATGGTGTTCTCCCTCCGGTGCTGAGGGCATCGGCGACGTTCCAGCAGCGTCCTCGCTGGGAGGGACGGTCGGCCCGCAGCCCTCCCAGTCTCAGTGTTGCCACCGATTCCGAGGAGGGGGTAGCGGGGTTGTTCGGTTGTACGGAGGTTGTTCTTTCATGCCCCTGTGTCGAAAGGCTGGGACAGAGCGTGATCGACAAGGCATCATCTACGCATGGGAAGTGCAAGGGGGACCGGCGGGACCAACTCCGCGCTCGCGGCTGTGCTCTCGGAGTCCGGTCGTTCGCATGGCGCCCTTGCCCGCAAGGTCAACGACCTGGCCGCGCTGCAGGGCGTGGTCACCCGTTACGACAAGGCGTCCGTGACCCGGTGGCTGCAAGGCATGACGCCTCGTGATCGCGCCCCGGAATTCATCGCCGCTGCCCTGGCCGAATTCTTAAAACGTCCCATCGCGCCTGTCGACCTTGGGTTCCCGGAGCAGAGCCAGCGGCCCGTTGTTGCACGGGCCTTGACGTACCGTGAAGACGTGGGTGAAACACTGCACACGCTCGCGGAGCTCGGCTCCACCGATATCTCGCGGCGCAGCCTGCTCGGGGCCGTGCCGTTCGTCGCGTCGGCCCTCATGGACCCCCAGCGGCAGTGGCTGCTCTGGCTCCTTGAGGACGATCAGGCTCCACGCCTTGCCGCTGTCGCTGACGGAGGCCCCGTCGAGCAGGTCCAGTCGATGATCGAAATGTTCGATGAGATGGACAACCGCTTTGGTGGCGGTGGAGTCCGAGCGAGCATCGTGCACTACCTGAGCACCCAGCTCGCACCCATGCTGCAACAGCGCAACATGCCCAGCCACCAGCGCCGACTCCTATACACGTCGGCCGCGAAGATGGCGGCGACCGCTGGCTGGTGCTCGTACGACACCGCCGACTACGGACTCGCCGAGCGTTACATGATCCAGGCACTCAGGCTGTGCGCCGAAGGCGGCGACCGGGTGCTCGGCGGACAGATCCTGGCGGGCATGTCCCACCTCGCCACCAGCCTCGGCAACCCCGCTGAAGGGGTCTCGCTCGCCCGAGCGGGCATCGCGACCGCCAAGTCGTCGGGCAGCCCGTTGGGTCTCATGCGGCTGCACGCCATGGCCGCCCGCGGTTACGCCGCTCTCGGCGACACCCGACAGGCCACGGCTTCCCTTCACGCGGCTGGCAGAGGACTGGACACCAGCCGGGGGCCGGCCGAGGAATCGCCGTGGGTCCGCTTTCTGGACCACCACTATCTGGAAGCCGAGGCTGCCCTGGTCCACCGTGACCTCGGCGAGGCAGCTCAGGCCGAGCGCCTCGCGAGCGCGTCGGTGGAGGCAAACAGCGACCGGCGCCGCCGCCAGGCGATCAGTCGCTCGGTCCTCGCCACGGCGTTCCTCCAGCAGGACAGGCTGGACGAGGCAGTCGGCACCGCCAGCAACGCCCTGGATCTACTCAGCGGCGTCCACAGCGAGCGATCAGTCCAGGCACTGCGCGACTTCCGCACGCGACTTGCCCCTCACCGAGGCGAGCCGATCGTGCGCGAATTCGAACTCCGGGCTAGGCCCATACTCGGCACTGCGGCCTGACCCGCTCAGTCAGTACCCCTCCGGTGTCGGCGCGTTCTGCCCCTTGTCGACA
This sequence comes from Streptomyces sp. NPDC087845, assembly GCF_044742755.1. Classification (NCBI taxonomy): domain Bacteria; kingdom Bacillati; phylum Actinomycetota; class Actinomycetes; order Kitasatosporales; family Streptomycetaceae; genus Streptomyces; species Streptomyces sp. NPDC087845. The sequence continues at coordinate 46,907 of NZ_JBIUVC010000002.1, read as the reverse complement.
GGGAGATTGACTCCTGTCACGGCCCGGGATTCGTCCGAAAGCAGGAACGCGATCACGTCCGCCACCTCCTCCGGACGCACCAGGTCGCCCCCGGGAAACTCGGCGCGGAAGCGGTCGAAGGCCGATGGGTTCTCTTGGCGCATCCGATCCCACCGCTTGCCTGGGATGAGCATCGACCCGGGCGAGACCGCGTTCACGCGGATGCCGTCTGTGGCCAGCTCCCTCGCCAACGACGACACCATGTGGATCTGGGCCGCCTTCGCCGCGCCGTACTGAGCCTGTGGGCCCGGCTTCCAACCGGAGACCGAGGCCACCACGACGATCGGCCCGCCACCAGCAGTCCGCAGGTGCGGTGCACCCGTGGCGACCAGCCGTGCGACATGGCCGACGTTCATCTCCCACGTTGCCGACCAGTCTTGAGGCGTTGCCTCGGCGATACCCCGACCACGCGCGCCACCCGCGCAAGCGACGACACCGTCCAGGCCCCCCAGCGCTGACGCTGCATCGTCCACAAACCGTTCCAGCAGTTCCGGCGCAGCGACGTCCAGAGGCCGTGCGAACAGCGCGTCGGGCGAATCGAGCGAACTGCGAAGCGCCTCCAGTGGCTCGGGCTTCCGCGCACACGTCGCCACTCGTGCTCCTTCCGACAACAGCAGGCGCACGACGTGCTCGCCCAGCCCCCTGGAACCCCCCGTCACCAAAATCCGCCGGCCCTCGAAACGTCCCGTCGCCGCTTGCTTCCCCTGGTCACGTTCTGTGCTCGTCATCCGTACAACCCTTCACCAACCGTGCCGACCCGTGTGGCCGGAGACATCCTCCGTGCACCCTTCTTACCGGGGCGCCGGAGCGGTTCTCTTATGGACGTACCCGGCCCGGGGACAACCGTGCAGTCGGCGATCAGTCGGCATCGGTCCCGCGGATCCGGAGACGGCGCGAGCCCGGGATGCCGTCTGTCGCTACTCAAACGCCGAGTCCGGGTTCGGCGGCCCCATCACGAAACGAGCGAGAGCCAGCGAACGCACCCCGCGCTCCTCTCCCAACTCGGGAGGCACACCGTGTCCCAGGCACCACACTCGCGCAATAGCCTCATGTTGGCCGATATCCCCAACGCTGTTGGCCTGGCGCGGTTGCACACCGCAGATGTTCTGTCCCGCTGGGGCGTGCACGCCGGCATCGTCGAGACCGTGCAGCTTCTGGTGTCGGAGCTGGCCACAAACGCCGTCCGGCACCCCAAGGAGGGCGAGGAGGACACCTCCCCGTTCTCGGTCCGGAACACGGTGCAGACCTTCGAACTCACGCTGGAGATCATCGGCGGCGCGGTGAGGGTATCGGTGTGGGATCGCGACACGAGGCCGCCGGTGCTGAAACAGGTCGGCGTGGAGGCGACGGGGGGCCGTGGCATCTTCATCGTCGCAGTGATGAGCAGGCGCTGGGGTCACTATCCGGCGCGCGGTATGCCCGGCAAGGTGGTGTGGGCCGAGATCGGTCTCAACCCCGCCGACCGAGTTGGTGAAGACGAGAGGTCGGCGCGCTCTCCGGACCGGCCTCCAATAGCCGGCCCCGGGAAGCAGAGGGTGCCACGAGTCGATCCGAACCTGATTGGCCGCGTGCTCGTAGGGGTCGGGCGCATCTGAGCCGTGGACGAGACACAAGAAGTCAGCCCGGCGCCCAAGCGCGGCAGGAAGCTCTCCTCCTGGGAACAACGTCTCTTCGACGGAGTGCGCATGGTGAGCGCCGACGAGCAGGCGGAGATAGCCGCGACGCCCCGCCACCGCCCGGACGGTTCCATTCGAGCCGCCTCGCCTCATGAGCCCCAGTGGTACGGCCAGCGGCTGAGCGGAGGGGCCAGCGCTCGGCGCGACGAGGAGTAGTCGTCCGCCAAGACCCCAAAGATCGCTGACAGCTCTTCCTGGTGAGCCCTCTCCGGTTCGCCGCGGTACTGGAGACGGCAGTCGCCGAGCACCTGATCTGATCACGAGAAATGGAGGCACCCCCATGCCGCCGCACGACCAAATCCCCGCCGTGTCAGACGCGTTGGCATACGCGGCTCACCGCGAGGCGGTGCTGGAGATGCCGGCGTCCAGCCACTGGATGGACGTCGACAACGCAGAAATCCGGAGGTGGCACCACGGCGCTCCGTTGGTGCGCCCGTCCCGCAGTGGGCAGCTCTGTCGGCTCCGTCAGCAGTTTCGTCGGGAGGCGAAGGAGCGGCACGCGCGTCGAACCGGTGATCGCCAACTTCGCGTACTGGCATACAGCTTGGTTCTGGGCAGGGGGGCCAGCCCCGACGAGGACTGGCACACCCTCCAGGTCGAGGCCGAACAGCACGATTACGCGATAGGAGCCAGGCTGCACGACTTGGCCGTCCCCGCAGCCCCGTCGCCCTACTTCCCCGGCGCGCGCGCCAGCCGTGGGGTCTACCTGCCTCCCTGGAAGCGACCCGGTTGGGGAGAAGTCGAGCGACTGATTCGGGGCGGATTCGCGAACGGTGTGATCGTCCTCGATCGGCACAACATCAGCTCTGACGATGACGAATACCACGCCGTGATCAAGCACCTGGGCGAGCGATACGAGGCGTTCGTACACCTCGTGATCCCCGAGGAACGGGCCGTACCGACTTGAAGGCGTCCGCTGCGCTGGATGGACGCGAAGGGCTGGGGCTGGAGACAGATCAGCGCTCAGGTCCTCCTGATCCTCGCCATGTTTGCCGCGTTCGCCATCGCCTACCACTCCACCTGATCAGGGGACACCATGACGTTCGAGGGGCATATCGACCGGGCACCGCGTCCCCTGCCGCACCGCGAGCAGGGTGAGGCCCTGGGCGCCATCCAGGAGGCCAGTCCGGAACTGCCCAGCGAGGCCGGCATCGATCTCTTCGCCGTGCCCGCTGGCGAGGTTCGGGGGAGCGGCTTCAACCTCTCCCGCTTCCACCGCCTCTCTCGCCTGCCCGCTGCCAGGAATCCGGCGCCTCCGGTTTCGCCTGACGACCCGCAGGACGCGGCATGACGACGGTCACGGACACTCCCACCCGCGAGCAAGTGAGGTAGCAGATGAACCGTTCCGTTCTCGCTCTGGCCGCCACCGTTGCCGTCGCGTCCGCGGTGCACACCGCCCAGCGGCGCCTGCAGCACCGGCAACACCTGGAGCTGGAGATGCACAAGGCGCACGGCCGCATGCTCGAAGTCGCCACGACCCATCCGGACTTGGACCCGATCTGGGTGCGGAACCACCCCGATCACGTCAAGGAGGACGAGTCCGGTCCGCTGCTGATGTGCCAGTGGTGGCTCGAGTTCTGGCGCACCGGACTCAACCTCGGGGTCTACACGTCGGCCGTGCTGCGGGAGAACGCCAAGAACTTCATGAACGACCCCGTGGCGCTCAAGGCGTGGGCCCTGACCCGCCACGGACGCGCCCTGCAGTCCAGGAACCGCCGCGACCGCATGCACGTGGCGCTGCTCAATGCGGCGTTCGAGGAGGCCGGCGGGCCCAGCCAGTACCCCGAGTGCGAACTCGACCCGGTCTCGGCCCTTTGAGTCTCGCCGCTCCGCTGCCACTAGCCCCCCTGATGAGGAGGACGATCATGACCGTTCCCGCCCCGATAGCTCTACCGGCTCCGGCCGCATCCGAAAGCAAAGTCGGCGAGCGTCGGCACGCCGACCGTGCGCAGCGTGCCCTTCTCCTCGACCTCGACGGCGTCCTGCTCGACACCCGCCCGGTGATGCAGAAGGCATGGCGGAAGGTCCAGGAGGACCACGGCATAGCCCTTCCGTTCACCGACTACGAGCGTCACCTCGGACGTGAGTTCAGCGACATCATGCAGCGGCTTGGCATCGCCGACATCGACGCGGTCCGCCGGACGTACGAAACGGAATCGGTCGCCGCCGCACACCTCGCGCACGAATTCACCGGCATCGTCGAAGTGCTCCACGCCTTCGTGGCCGCCGACTGGCGTCTGGGCGTCGTGACGTCGAAGCACGTCGATCGCGCCGCGCCGCTCCTCACGCGCCTCGGCTGCCCCTTCGCCACCGTCCGCACCCCCGCTGGAGCGGGCCGGGCGAAGCCCGCCCCCGATCCGCTCCTCCTGGCCCTGGTCGACCTCGGAGTCGACCCTGCCGCAGCCGTGTACGTGGGGGACATGGCGGTCGACCAGGAAGCGGCGGCCCGCGCGGGTGTCGCCTACGTCCATGCGGGGTGGGGATACGGGCAGCCCACCTCTCCCGCACCCGAGGTCGTCGTCGCGCCCGAGGGACTGCTGCAACTCCTGCGCTCCGACAAGTCGTTCGTTGCGGGGAGTCTGGTGTGAGCACCCGCGCGACCGGCGGCTTGAGCTTGGTCCGGTCCGACTTCGCCGGTCAGCCCCGGTGGGCTCTCGTCGGCAGCGGCGCCCTGGGCCACGTCACGACCGACCACATCCGGACCGGGGAGCTGGAGGCCATCCCCGTCGACCAGCAGGAGCTGCGCGCCCTCGTCGAGAACGTCATGGACGCCTTGGAACGCTACGGCGCCTCTCTCGCCTCCACACCGGGCGGCGCTGGCTGGCTCCACATCCAGCACGTTCCCGTGCGGCGCTTCGTGACCGAGGCCCTGCGCAAGCTGCTGGCCCTGGACGCCTGGGAGCCGTTCGCGTCGACTCCGGCACCTTTGGATCTCGCCCCGTATGAGGGGCGCGTCGGCCTGCGTTCGAGCAGCTCGCGGGAGTACCTCGCGTACACCGTCACCTGGTCCGGCATCGCCTACCTGCTCGGAGCAGCGGCTCCGCACAATCCCACCCGCTCCGCCCAGTTACGCAACCGGACTCGTGCCAGCACGGCGAACACGGACCCGAGCCCGCTCCCCACGGACCTGAAGCAGCGAGACGTCCTGGCGCTGTCCTGGACCTCCCGCCACGCCGACACCCTGATGCCGGTGCTCACCGAGCTGGAGCGCGACGGACGGTCGAGCCTCCTGCTCGACCTCGCCACCGACCCGGCGGAGCGGTGCCCCGCGCCGACGGGCACGGGCATCGACCTGCGCTCGGCGCCGAGCGACCTCTTCACCCTCTCCGGCACCACGGAGGGCCTGCCCCCGCGCGACGACAACCACATCGTCCGGGTCAAGGGCCACGACGTCCAACTCGCCCGGCTCGTAATGCTCTTGTCCGTACTCCTCGAAACCAGCGGCGGGTGCACCCAGCCCTCCTGGCGGACCATCCTGCGAGCCGAGAGCTGGCTCGACGGCGTCCTGGCCGCGACCCGGCCGCACACCGTCCTGTTGAGCAACGACACCAGCCCGCTGGGCGCACTGGCCGCGCACGCGGCCGAGCGGCACGGCGCGAACACGGTCCACGTCCAGCACGGAGCGTGGACGGCGGAATCAGTCGCCTGGCCGGCCCTACACAGCCGCGACATCGTCGTCATGGGGGAACGGGATGTCCCCCTGGCCCGCGCGTGGATGCGCCACCCTGACGCCGCAGTGCACGTGCTGGGACAGCCCCGCTTCGATGCGCTGGCCAGCCTCGGCCGTAACGCACAGCGCCGGTACCTGGAGAAGGTGCTCGCTCCGGGCGACCGCCGAGCCCCGGCCCGGATCGCGGTGTGGGCCTGCCAGCCGTTCAGTCCCGCTCACCTCAAGGCCCAGGCGGACCTCCTCCTGGACGGCCTGAGCGAGGCGGACGGCGAATGGGGCCTCGTCATCGCACCGCACCCGGCCCAGGGCGCCGATGCCTTCTCCGCGCTGCTGAAGCGCGACGGCGGCCTGCTCGTGGCCGTGGCCGACCCGCGGGTCGGCGCCCGGGGCTGTCTCGCCGGGGCCGACGTGCTGGCGAGCGCGTACTCGACGTGCGGGATCGAAGCCGCGCTGCTCGACGTCCCGGTCCTCGAAATCGGCATGCCGGGCGAACGCACGCTGGGCCTGGCCGGACACGGCCTGGCGACCCGCTGCCACAACGCCGGTGACGTCGCCGAAGCACTCTCCGCCCTGCGTGTACCGGGCACGCCCGTCGCGAAAACGGCCCTGGACGCGGTGTGCCGGTCGCGCGGCGACAGCGCGGCCCAGGTCGCTCGCCTCATCACCCAGCGCGCCGAAACCAGCGCCAGATCATCCGACCCCGTCCACCACGATGCCCCGAGCGCGGCCTGTGCGTCGCCGCAGGGCGAAGGAGTTCCTGCCCGATGACACACCTCACCGCCGACAGCATGGCCGAGCTGTTCTCCGGCGCCATCACGCTGGCCAAGTCCGGCGAGAAGGTCAGCCCCCGGGGCATGGCCACCCGCGAAGTCCGCGACGTCCACCTGCTGCTCACCCAGCCGCGCGCCCGCCTGCTCTACGCGCCCCCGGCCCGGATCGTGAACCCGGCCTTCGCGGTCGCCGAGACCGTCTGGCACCTCTCCGGCTCCGATGACCCGTGGATCTTCGACTACAACGCGCGGCTGCGGCAGTACGCCGACGATGGCGTCCTGCTCGGGGCGTACGGGCCCAGGATGCGGAACTGGGGCGGCAAGGTCGACCAGCTCGCTCGCGTCGTGGAGATCCTCAAGGAGGACCCCGACTCCCGGCGAGCCCTGATCCAGCTCTACGACCCGGCCCAGGACGCCGCCGGGCACAAGGACGTGCCCTGCACCCTCGGCTTCCGCTTCCACCTGCGCGCCGGCCGCCTGCACATGGCGACCATGATGCGCGGCCAGGACGTGTGGATCGGCATGCCGTACGACGTGTTCTTCTACACCGTGCTGCACGAGCTGGTCGCCGGATGGCTCGACGCGGAGCTGGGCGAGTTCCACCTGCACGTCGGCTCGCTGCACGTCTACGAGGAGCACGTCGAGCGGGCCGAGGAGCTGACGTCGCTCACCGCGAGCCCGGTCATGCCCGACCTGCGGACGCCGTGGAAGGGCTTCGACGGCCTGCTCGACCAGGTCGAGGCCCGCGACGTGACCGGCCACCCCGGCTGGGACACGATGGCCGAGACGCTGCGCAGCTACCGGCTGTGGAAGGACGGGCAGCGCCAGCAGGCGTGGCGGGCGGCCGACGGTATCGACGGTCCCCTCGGCCAGGCCCTCACCGCCTGGTACGGCGAGCTGGAGCGCCGCTCCGCCAAGCCCGCCGCGACCGCCGGGGCGAGGTGACGGCCGCCGTGAAGCGCACCCCTTCGGTCGTCCTCGGCCTGTGCTCGTACACCCACGACTCGTCGGCTGCCCTGCTGGTGGACGGCGAACTGATCGGCTTCGTCGAGGAGGAACGCCTCTCCGAGGAGAAGCACACCAAGCTCTACCCGGCCCGCGCCATCGAGTGGCTGCTCGGCCAGGCCAAGCTCACCGCCGCCGACGTGGACGCCGTCGCCTACAACTTCCAGCCCGCCCGCTACCTCGCCGAATCGCCCGCCGCCCTGCGCCTGGCGCTCTCCCCAGCGACCCGCGACCGGGCCCTGGCCCGAGCGCACGGGTTCGCCAAGGTCGCCCTGCGTACCCAGCTCCGCCTGCGCGTGATCGGCCGGCAGTTCCCCGCCGCCCGTGTCGTACCGGTCCTGCACCACCGCGCCCACCAGCTCACCGCCTTCGCCGCCTCGGGCTGGAACGAGGCCGCCGTGCTCATCGTCGACAGCCTCGGCGAGCGGCAGACCACCACCATCGCCCACGGGCACACCTTGATCCGCCCGGTCACGCAGACCCTGGAAGCGATCAACGACCCGGCCTCGCTCGGCTACGTGTACGGCGCCGTCACCGAGCACCTGGGCTGGCGGCGGGGCGACGAGGAAGGCACCGTGATGGCGCTGGCCGCCCTCGGCGACCCCGCCCGCTTCCGCCACCTGTTCGCCCAGGCCGTCCGCACGACCGCGACCGGCTTCCATATCAACCCCGCCTACTTCCCTACACGCACCCTCACCTCGGGATACGACCGGACGTCCCGCCGTTTCATCGCAGAGACCTGCCCCGAGCGGCACCCCAGCGAGCCCCCGGCCGAGGTCCACCAGGACCTGGCGGCGGCCCTCCAGGAGCGGACCGAACAGGTCATGGTCCACCTGGCCCGTCGCGCCCACGCGGTCACCGGCTCCCCGCGCCTGTGCGTGGGGGGAGGTGTCGCCACGAACTGCGTGAGCATCGGGAAGATCATCGAGGCCGGCATCTACGACGAGGTGTTCGTGCCGCCCGCGCCCGGTGACGCCGGTACCGCGATCGGCGCCGCCCTCGCCGTGCACGTCGACGGCCGCAGCCCGCGCCCGCTCGCCGGCATCGCCCGCACCTGCTACCTCGGCCCGTCCTACGAGGACCAGCCCCTCGACCTCGCCCCCTGGCCCGGCCTCCACCAGAAGACCCTCGGCATCGAAACCGCGGAGTTCCTCGCCGACCAGCTCGCCCATGGCACCATCGTCGGCCTGTTCCAGGGGGCCGTCGAAGCCGGGCCGCGCGCCCTGGGCAACCGCTCGATCCTCGCCTCCCCGCTGGAGCCCGGCGTCGTCGAGCGCCTCAACGCCACAGTGAAGTTCCGCGAACCGTTCCGGCCCTTCGCCCCCATGGTCCTGGCCGAGCGAGCCGACGAGTTCTTCACCCTCGGCCAGCAGGCCCCGTACATGTCCATGGCCTCCGGCGTGACGGACAAGACGCGCGAGCAGGTGCCCGCCATCGTGCACGCCAACGGCACCTCCCGCCTGCAGACCGTCACCAGGTCGCAGAACCCGTTCATGCACGCGGTCCTGACCGCCTTCGGCCGCCGCACCGGGGTGCCCGTGCTGATCAACACCTCCCTCAACGTCAAGGGCAAGCCGATCTGCGGGACACCGGAGATGGCCCTGGACTGCCTGGCCAACTCTGGGCTCGACGCCCTGCTCCTCGAAGGGCGGTGGATCACCAAGTGAAGATCGGATACAGCTTCTGGGGCTTCCTCGGCAACGGCGTCACCGACACCCCGGACGGGGGCCGCAGCCACCGCCGCCCCTTCATCGACGCCCTCCTCGCCCGCGGTCACGACATCGTCTTCCTGCAGGCCGACCGCGACCGCCTCGAAGCTGGCGAGGACCTCGGCAGCGAGTACACCTTCGACGACGGCCTCCCGGGCATCGACGTCCTGTTCCTGGAGTGGCGCTGGGCGATCACCGGCCGCAACACCACCATGTGCGGGAGCGAGGGGCACACCTGCGACCTGCACCGCCAGGCCCAGCTCATCAACCACTACACCGTGCGGCACCGGATGCCCACCGTGATCTGGGACAAGGACCGCACCCTGCGGGCCGAGAGCGTGTGGCGCCGCACGGCGCACACCCGCGTCTGCGAGGCCGCCCTCGCCCCGACCCACGGCGCGCGCTCCCTGCTCTTCCCCGTCGCCGAAGACCTCCTCGCCCAAGCGGACCCCGTGGCCCTCGCGGCACAACGGCGGGACCTGGCGCTCGGCTACGTGGGCAACCAATACGACCGCGACGAGTCCTTCGACCGCTTCTTCGCCCCGGCCGCCGCCCGCGTCGAGCACCTGGTCGCCGGGAAGTGGACGAAGACCGACCGCTGGCCGCACGTCCGCTTCGTGGGCCGGATCCCGTTCGAGGCCGCCGCCGGCATCTACGGCCGGTCGCTGGCCACGGTGCTCATGCTGCCGGAGCGGTACGCCGCCGTCGGGCAGATGACCCAGCGCATCTTCGAGGCCGTGCTCGCCGGATGCCTGCCGCTGGCCCCGGCGGACATCCGCTTCGCTGACCGGTTCGTCCCCAAGGAGCTGGTCGTGCGCTCCGGCAACGACGTGATCGAACGCCTCTCCTACCTCCACGAGATCGCCGGCACCCAGCAGCACGCCGACCTGATCGCCGCGTGCGTGGACCGCCTGCGCCTGTTCGGCCTGAGCAAGCAGGTCGACACCCTGGAATCCGTCCTGCACGGACTCGTCCGGGCCACCGCGCCCGAGCAGGGAGTGGCCTGATGCAGACCACTCGACAGGCCATAGCGCCTGGATCATCCGCACGTGTCCGGGAGGATGGCCCCGCCGGACACCCGAACCTCTCTACGCTGGAGCACCATGAAGAAGGTCGCCATCGTCGGCTGCGGAGGCAGCGGCAAATCCCACGTGGCCCGCGAACTGGGCACGATCCTCGACGCCCCGGTCACGCACCTGGACGCCGCGTTCTACGACGACGAGTGGAACGCGCTGCCCATGGACAAGTTCACCGAGCTGCAGCGCGAGCTTGTCTCGCAGCCGCGATGGGTGATCGACGGCAACTACAACTCGACGCTGCAGGTGCGGCTCGAAGCCTGCGACACGGTGGTCCTGATGGACGTGTCGACCGTGGCGGCGCTGTACGGGATCTTCGCCCGGCAGATCCGGCACGGGGCCGGGCACAAGGGCAATGGGGTGCACAACCGCATCCACTGGGGCGTGATCAAGTACGTCGCCACGTACCGGCGCAAGATGCGGCCCCGCGTGATGGCAAAGATCGAGGAGTTCGGCACGAAGGCCGACGTGGTGCTGCTGGCCAACCGGCACCAGACGCGTCGCTGGCTGCAGAAGGTGGCCGCCGAGCAGTCCTGAACGGCCCGCGTTCCCGGACAGGGGGCGCGGCATGAACGAGCCCAACCCGTTCCTGGACCCGGCCCGGCAGCACGAGCTTTACGGCCACGCCGCTCGGCTGGCCGGGCGGACCAGCGCCCTGATGCGCGCGAAGACCTCCGGCAACCCCGTGCCCGAGACGATCGTCAGCCTGGTGCAGACCCACCACGCGCAGCCGGACCGGCTCGGCTTGGTGCTCGACATCGGCTGCGGTCGCGGCACGAGCACCCTGGCCCTTGCCGAGCAGCTCCGGCCGCAGCGCGCCGTCGGCCTGGACGCCGCCTCCTCCCTGCTCGCCCAGGCCCGTGAGCGCGCCAAGGAGCTGCCCGACAGCACGGTGGACTTCGTCGAAGGCGACTTCCACGACCTCCCGCTGCCCGCCGGATCGTGCGACGTCGCCGTCGCCGCGTTCTGCCTCTACCACTCGCCGCAGCCCAAGGACGTCATCGCGCAGATCGCCAGAGTCCTCGCCCCGGGGGGCCTGGCCGTGCTCGTCACCAAGGGCCTCGACAGCTACCGGGAGATGGACCAGCTTGTCGCCTCCGCCGGCCTCGACGCGCAGGCCGACAAGCACGAGAGCCTCTACACCGCAGCCCACAGCGGCAACCTCGCTGACCTGGCAGCCTCCTCTCTCGACGTGATCGCCGTCCTGGACGAGGAGCACGCCTTCACCTTCGGCGGCCACGACCACACCGCGCAGTACCTGGCCACCAACCCCAAGTACGACCTCGCGCCCGGCCTGTACGGCAACCCCGGGGCCCTGGCCGCGACCTTGCACGAATTCCTTCCGGACCAGCCGCTGACCACCAGGTCCCGCATCACCTTCGTCGTCGCCCAGCCGAACGAAGGGCGCTAGCCATGACGCTCCCGTCGTTCACCAAGCACTACGCGACACCGGAGCGCGCGGCGGGGGCTGTGCGCCACTACCGGTGGATCAACGAACACGCGAAGCCGCTGCGGCAGCCGGCACTCCACACCATCGGACCGGACAGCCTGACGTTCGAGCGGGTCGAGGGCCGCTCCGTTCACCCCGAGGACCTCCCGAGCATGGCGGAACTGCTGGGCCACGCCCACGGTGCTGCTTGGACCAGCGACCTGCAGTCCGCATCGCTGGGCATCCCGCACCGCTTCCAGGACGGCACGACGTTCGACGACTACCTCGGCCCCCGGGAGATCGCGCTCCGGCGTCGCCACGAGCAGGGCTATCTCCCGGACAAGGTGGCCTTGTACGCGATGCTCGGCCTGCTGGAAGAGACCGCCCAGGGGCCGTTCGCCTTCTACAAGGACAGCAACCCCCGCAACTTCATCATCACCAGCACCGGGGACATCGTCACCGTCGACACCGACGACCTGTCCCTCGCCCCTATGGGATACGACCTCGCCAAGCTCATCGCGACGCTCCACCTGACGTACGGGCCCCTCCCGGACCACGACGTCAACGCCGCCCTGCTCGCGTACAACGCGGCAGCCGGGAGCTACGGCACCCGGCTCGGCACCACGGGCCGCGAACGGCTCGACGACTTCCTGGCTCTGCACGCAGTGCTGACCGCCCCGTACGTCGGGCGCAACGGCTACCGCTACAGCTGGCCGCTCCGCTCCCACCTCCGAGGAACCCCATGATCACCACCGAACTCGTCTTCGTACGGCACGGCCAGGCCCAGTGCAACGCCGACGGCCTCGTCGGGGGCCCGAACACCTGCACCGGACTGACCAACCTCGGGTATGCCCAGGTCGAGGCGGCGGCACGCCGCTTGGCCACCGAGCACCAGGAGCAGCCCTTCGATCTCGTCTACACGGGCCCGCGGATCCGGTTGATCCAGACCGGCGAGATCATCGCCCAGGCACTGCGAATACCCATGTCCACCGACGAACGCCTTGACGGACCCGTTCACGGCGACGCCGACGGCCAGCCCTGGACCGCCGTGAAGACCGCAGCAGACGGCGGCCCCCACGCTCACCCGGACCAGCAGTGGGCCGCTGGCTCCGACACCTGGAACGGCTACCTGGAACGCGCCGGCAGTTCCTTGCGCGACATCATCGACCAGCACCGGGGGCAGCGCGTCCTCTTCGCGGCTCACGGCGAGATCGTGATCACCGCCCACACGCTGCTGCTGGACATCCCGATCGGTTCTCCCGCGGGTTTCACGGTCAACCACGCTTCCATCACCCGTTGGCAGGAGCACCACAACCGGCTCGGACAGACCCGCTGGATGCTCGACCGGCACAACGACACCACACACCTCGCGCCGGAGGTTTCCTCGTGACCACGGTGGCAGACGACCCGCGGATCCAGTTGGCGCACGACCTCCTCGGAGTGGTGGAGATCGTGCCGGACCCACTGCTTCCTCCCCGGGTGGTGCGGGTAGTCGACGCCGGTGGGCGGCACTTCGTCGCCAAGCAGCACGCCGAGCAGGACCGGTATGCGCGGGAGCTTCACGCCTACCGAACATGGGGAACCCACCTGCGCGGCCACGCCCCGACGCTGGTCGGCCGATACGACGCCAGCCGCACGCTCCTGCTGACGGCGCTCGCGGGCGATCGGGCGGACACCGTGGCACCGGGCTCACCCGAGGAGGAGCTGGCCCATCACGAGGCCGGCCACGTCCTCGGCGCGCTCCACCGGGCCACCTCCATGCCCCAGGGCGGCTCCGTCGGTGCCATGCTGGCACAGCGTCTCCAGGGCTGGATCGATCAGGCGGGTCGCGCCGACCTGATCAGCACGGTCGAGCGGAACCTGCTGAACCACCACGCGGCCATCCTGGACAACAGCCTCATGGACAGCGCGGTCTGCCACCTCGATTACCAGCCGCGCAACTGGCTGGTCGGCGACGCCTTCGGCATCTACGACTTCGAACACATGCGACGCGACGCGCGCATCCGCGACTTCGCCCGGCTCGAATTCCGGCGCTGGCAGGCCGCGCCCCACCTCCGGACCGCCTTCTTCGACGGCTACGGCCGCCCGCTGAACGGCTCCGAACGCCGCCTCCTGGAGTCCTTCGGCGCCATCGAGGCGGCCACCGCCCTGGTCAAGGGCCACAAGGAGAACGACCCCTCCCTGAGCGCGCACGGCCGGACCGTGCTGTCCCGGCTCACCTGACCTTCGCCCTCTTCGACCACACCTCTCTGGAGATTCCCGTGTCGCAGCACGAGCAGCCCTCGACCACCACCGCACCCCGTCGGGCCGTGGTGACCGGCTCCGCCGGATTCATCGGCTCCCACCTCGCACACGCCCTCATCCAGGCCGGCACCACCGTGATCGGCGTCGACCGCCGCGACCCGTCCACCGACCCCACGGCCGCCGCCAACCTCGCCGACCTGCGGGGACTCCCCGGATACCACCACGTCACCGCCGACCTCCTCCACTGCGCGATCGACCCCCTCCTGATCGACGCGGACGCGGTCTTCCACCTCGCCGGAATTCCCGGCGTACGACCTTCCTGGGGCCCGCAGTTCGGCGACTACCTCGCGTCCAACGTGCTGGCTACCCACCGCGTCCTGGAAGCCTGCACCCGCATCGGCGTCCCGCGACTGGTCGTCGCCTCCTCCTCCAGCGTCTACGGTCCGACCGACGGCGGCGCGAGCGTCGAGGCCGACCGTCCGAAGCCCGCCTCCCCGTACGCCGTGACCAAACTGGCCGAGGAACAGCTCTGCCTCGCCTATGCCGAGCGTCCCATCGGCCCCAGCGTCGTTGCCCTGCGGTACTTCACCGTCTACGGCCCCCGCCAGCGCGCCGACATGTTCACCCACCGCGCCCTGCAAGCCGCCCTGACCGGTCAGCCGCTCCGCCTGTACGGAGACGGCCATCAGCGACGCGACTTCACCTACATAGACGACGTGGTCGCCGCCACGATCGCCGCTGCCGTCGTACCGACCGCGAACGGTGCCATCAATGTGGGCGGCGGGTCGAATGCCTCGCTGCTGGAGGTGATCAACATCGCCACCAGCCTCACCGGCCGCGACATCCAGCTCCAGCAGGACCGCGCGCGCAACGGTGACGTTCTCCTCACCCGCGCCGACCCCAGCCGTGCCCGAGAGGTCCTCGGCTGGCAGCCGCGAGTCGACCTCCACAACGGGCTGCGCGCTCACATGCAGGCCCTGGCCGCACAGCTCCCCAACTACAGCCGAGCCGCGTAACCCCGCGACCCGGAGTCCGAGAGGAGAGGTAATGGAAAGTCCTGAGCGAGCGCGGCTGGACGCCTTCTTCCGGCAGATCACCGCGCAGTTCGCCGCGGGCGAGGCGATCACGACCCTGGTCATCACGCACCTGCTCCCGGAAAGGCCGGCATTCCTGCGGGCTATGGCCGCAGTGTCCACGGTCGGCGCCGTGCTGCCCAAGCCCCGGTCTATCCACCAGCCGACCCTCGACGCCGTCCGCCGCACCTTCCCGGTCCATGACCTCACTCGGGAACGGTTCGCCGACGAGACCCAGGCCCTGGACTACCTGGAGGACACGGCGGGCGGCCGGGACGTCGTCCTGGTGGACATCGGCGGCTACTTCGCGGCGAGCCTCGACACCCTCGCGAGCAAGTTCTCCGGCCGTATCCTCGGCGTCGTCGAGGACACCGAGAACGGGCACCAGCGGTATGCGGCGCTCGACTCCCTGCCGTGCGCGGTAGTGTCCGTGGCCCGCTCCCCGCTCAAGGACTGCGAAGACCACCTCGTCGGCCGGTCGATCGTGTTCTCCACCGACGCCCTCGTCCGTGCCCGCGGGGACATCCTCACGAGTCGTAACGCGTGCGTCATCGGCTTCGGCAAGATCGGCCGGGCCATCGCCCAGACCCTGCGTGCCCAGGACCTGCGCGTCACCGTGTACGACAGCGATCCGATCAAGCGGGTCCAGGCGCACTCCCTCGGCTTCCACACCAGCGCGTCCACCACCGAGGCCCTACGCGACGCGGAACTCGTCCTGTGCGCCACCGGCAATCTCGCCCTGCGACAGGGAGACTTCGCCGCCCTGCGCAACGGCGCGTACCTCGGATCGGTGACCTCCTCCGAGGATGAACTCGAACTCGGTAGCCTCCATGACCTCTACCAACGAAGCGCCATCGGGCCTCAGTTGACGCGATACGAGGTCACCGGCCACTACTTCTACGTTCTCGCCGACGGCGGTGCCGTCAACTTCGTGCACGGAGCCGCCGTCGGCGCGTACATCCACCTCGTGCAGGCCGAGATACTCGCCGCCACCGCCGCGCTCAGCCACACCCGCTTCCAGCCCGGACTGCACGAGATGCCGGCGGCCGACCGCAACGGCATCGCCAGAACCTGGCTCCACCACTTCGAAAGGTGACCCGCAGTGGCCCCCGCTGTCCACCACATCCGTTCCATCACCGAGGCGTACCTCGCCCGCCACCCGGAGGAACGCGACTCCCTCGCGCCGCTGTTCGCAGCGCTCGCGGCCTCTGACGACCCCACGAGCCGCAAGACGTACCCCGCCCACGTGACCTGCAGCGCCATCCTCATCGACGGCGACCGGCGCGTGCTGCACATCGTGCACAAGGCATCCGGGAAGCTTCTGGTGCCCGGCGGTTAGGCCAAGTATTTGGGACTGTCTCACCCTCCCTTCGCGGAGGGTTTCTTTGTGTCCAGCAGACGGTTAGGTTCAGGACTTCCCACCTGTCTCAAGGAGCCCTGTGGACTACTTCTTTACCTCCCGCGACAAGGTTCGCCGCTACGGTGCGGCGCCCGACGGCACCGACTTTGACGGCATGCGGTACGTGACCCGGGAGCGGGCGCTCAAGGACGGCACCCCGTTCTTCCTCGGTTCGGACATGCGGCCCTTGGAGCCGCACTGCTCCTTCTTCCTAGATCTGGCCAAGACGCTCAAGGCGAAGTCGTTGCAGGACTACACCTACGACTTCCTGGACTTCAGCGACTTCCTGGAGAGCCTCGATCCGCCGAGTGACGTGCTGTCGGCAGTGGAGGACGATCTGCTCGCGTACCGGGAGCACTGCACCGAGCACCGGGACGAGCCCATGTCGCCGGCCACCTGGAAGCGCCGCCGCGTGACGATCGGCAGCTTCTACGACTGGGCAGTTGACGAAGCCAAGCTGCTGGTGAGGCGCCCTTACTACCGGCGCCCCAATGGTCGGGACGTTCTGAGCTGGGGCACCACCGCGGCGCTCGACGTACGGCATCTCACGTACGAGCAGTGGTGGTTCCTGGATCGTGTCGGCCTTCGCGGGCTCCTTCCGGACGGCACGGCCGACCCATCGTTCCGCTCCGCGCACACGCTGCGCGACAGCGCTGGCGGCAATCTGTCCATCACTACCGGCCTGCGGCTGCGTGAGTTCCGTGCCCTGCTTGACATCGAGGTCGGCCCACCACGCCGCGACGACACGGCGAAGGAGGTGGAGCTACAGGCCATCGCCAAGTTCGGTTTGCCGCGGACCGTCGAGGTTCAGAACGAGATGCTTCGGGAGATCGACTGGTATCGCCGGACCGAGCGCGCCGCCATGGTGCGCCGAGCATCGAGGAATCTGTGGCGGCGCCGCGAGGAGTTCTTCGTCGTCGATGACGTCGACAAGCGACAGATGAAATTGCGCGGTGTCGAGCACGGCAGGCGCCGGACCCGAAGCATCAAGGCGATGGACGCGAACCTGCGAGCGCGGACCATGATCGAGGGAGAGCACGGGCTGGAGCCGATGGCCCTGTTCGTCGGCCGCCACGGGCGGATGATCTCCAACCAGCGGTGGGAGCAGATATTCCTCGACGCGCATGCGCGCACGCTGCGGATCATCGAGGAGTACGGCCTGGAACTGGAGATGCCGAATCAGGTCCGGATCCACGACCTACGGCACACGTTCGCGATCTACATGCTGGAACTGCTGACCGAGCTGCTGCGCAAGCAGGACGCGGAGGAGTACGCGCGCTCAAGCCGCGTCCCGGCTTACGCAGCCGACCACCAGTCACGGAACCCCTTCCTGACCGTGATGCGGCTCCTCGGACACCGCCGCCCAGAGTCGACGATGCGGTACCTGACGTACAAGAAGAAGTCGAACCTCCTGGTCGCGCAGGCCATCAAGGAATGGAACGAACATGACGTCACGTACGCGGAGTTGGCCTCACGGCACGGTGGACGGGGGAACGTCTGATGCCCCGCCGAGGAGAACGCCGCGGCACCCCCGGCACCCGTCGGCCCCGGCCCGCGGAGCCCTCGCCGAACCGGATCGGGGTACGTGAGATCGTCTTTCGCCAACGAGATCGCCCAGTCCATGCGCGACTTGACCCATCCGAGTTCGCCTGCTCCACATTGGCCGGGGGCGGCCACGGCGGCTTCGATGCCGCCCGCGACATCGACGACTTCATCGCCACCGTCAACACCAACCGCGAGTACACCGGGCTGGAGGAGATTCCCGAGACTCTGGTGCGGCCCCACATGTTCCGGCACACGATGTCGATCATCGCGGCCCAGGAGCCCGACGGCGAGATCGCACTCGGACTGCAGCTCAAGCACGCCGCCCGGCGAGCGATGGCGAACCGCACCACCCTCGCCTACGGCAAGCCCGACGCACGGTGGGCCAAAGAGTTCGACAACCAGCTGCAGGTCGCCGCGGCCAAGAAGCTGGTCTCCCTGCTCCAGGCCCGCCGGGCCGGGAAGGTCATCGCGGTTGGTCCCGGCGCCGTGCGTTTCCATGCAGGTCTTGACAAGGTCAACGACGTCATCGAGCAGAGCACCGTGCTCCGTGCCCAGCTTGCCGACGAACGTCTGGAGATCACCCTGTTGCGGGACGAGTTCGCTGATCTACACCTGGGCACGGTCAACCACTGCCTGTGGAACGCCCCCACGGCCGAGTGTCAGAACCAACTCCCGCCCGAACAGCGTGGCCAGACCCCACTCCTGGGGGCGTGCCAGCCCGCCCGATGCCGCAACTCGGTGCTGACCCTCGCCCACGAGCCGATCTGGCGGATGGAGGAGGCCGACCTCGTGTCGCTGTTGAAGAAGAAGCTGTCCAAGCCCCGGCGCGAGCAGGCCCTGACTCGGCTCGCTGAGGTCCGCTCGGCAACTGTGCAGTTCGACAAGATGAGGGAGGACGCCTGATGCCGGTGTCCGCCGCCACGGAGACCAAGCTCCGCGAGGCCATGGCCCGACTGCTGGCCGGCGAGCCGCTGCACACCGACGGCGCGCTGACCAAGGAGAACCTGGCACGCGAGGCGAAGGTCAGCCACGCCACGGTCCACCGTGCCGAGGAGGTCCTGGCCGAGTGGGATGCGCGGGTCGCGCGTCCTGTGCTTCGTACGCCTGGAGAAGTCCAGCGCGACGAGACGATCGCCGACTTGCGGAGCAGGCTGCGCGAGGCCAACACCCGGGCGACTGAAGTGCAGGGCAAACTCGACGCGCTTGCCACGGTGACCGCAAACCTCTACTACGAGAACCTCGAACTGAAGAAGAAGGACACCACGCGGCGCCAGGGCCGGATCACCGCCCTGCCCGCGTCGGGCCCCTGGCTGGAGTAATCGATGCCGAGACGATTACCCGGAGCAGTGACGGGAGGGCATCGCTCCGGGCATACTCCTCCAGGTCAGCGGGACACCAGTCGCACGGAAGAGGCTAGTTCACCGGGCGACGGTCAGCCAGGTGTCCGGGCGGGTGACGCGGGCACCCGCTTCGGCCTCGTCGTCCCTGGTGGAGGAAAGGTAGGCGGTGATGACGGGCTGTGTGGGCCGCTGCTGTAGTCCCCTCGATCGATGCCCTACTTGTCGAGCCGGGTCAGGACGGTGCGGGCGTGGTGGAACTCGTCCTCGGTATCAACCTTGGTCACCAGCAGCTTCGTGACACCGAGGGCGATGTACCGCTCGAGGTATTCCGCCACCTGGTCGTAGCTGCCGACCAACAGGGGCGCGCCCGTCCGTCCGGTGCTGTAGAGGCCGGTCCAGTAGACGTCGTCGTGGACCTCGGCTTCGGATGCCAGTCGCGCCAGCCGCCGGTTCCAGTCGGACTCGGATTCCCGTTTGAGGAGCGTCCTCAACCGGGCCGCCCGGTCCACCTGGTGGTTCTCCAGGGCGGCGGCCCAGGCTTCCTCGGCAGTCCGCCGTGCGATCAGTCCGACACGTATGCCCATCTCCAGACCGGAGGCATTGCGCGCGGCCGCGAAGTTCTCGGCGAACCGGTCGACGGGTTCGGGGTGGGTGAGCGTGACGTGACCGATCCTATCGACGAGGCTCCGGCTCGCCTCGGACGACCCCGGGACGAATATCCGCGGCATGAGGTGCTCGGGGAGCCTGGTGTTGATTCGCAGGTTCCGGTAGCGGTAGTGGTCGCCGTTCCAGGTGACCGGTTCGTCCGCGCCAAGCAGCTGGCGCAGCAGGGACACATATTCGGCGGCGCGTGCGTAGCGGCCGTCGTGGTCGAGAGGGTCGCCGATTTGGTCCAGTTCTTCCGGGGCCGCACCGGTGACGACGTTGAGGTCGACGCGGCGGCGGTACAGCGAGACCAGGCTGCTGATCGTTTTCGCCGCGGTGAACGGGGGCAGGGCATACGGCTGCACCGCGACCAGCGGGACCAGCGTGGAGGTGTGCTGCAGCAGCACCCCGGCCACCGTCCATGGATCCAGGACCATGTGGTCGTAGAAGACCAGCAGTCCACTGAAGCCGTTCTTCTCGGCGCGCTCGGCGAGCGCGGCCAGCCCGGGACGGAAGTCGTGGCTGGGCGGGAGCCAGGGAACCGTGGCCGTACCGATGACTTCGAGGCGGTTGGGCATGGCTCCTCCTCCATGTGCCGGGCTACGGCTTCAGATGGTTGGGATCGACGAGGGGCCGGGAAGATCGGTCCACCGGTCGGGATGGAACAATCGGTCGAGGAAGCCTTGGCTCCACCGCCTGGTCCGGCCCTCCAATCCGCCGAACTCGTCCAGATACCCGCAGTCCTGCGGTTCCAGCTGCTTCAACAGCCCCGTGGGAATGGCATCGGGATAGAGAAGGCCCGCGTGGTGGAGAGCGAAGTAGATCTCCCGCTCGGCCCCGACTTCCCGGACGAGCTCTGGTAGCCGCTCCAGGTCGGCGTTCGTCGTGACGCGAAGCGACTCCACTACGTCGATGAAGCGCATCAGGTTGAGGTCCCGACCCTGGAGGATGCTCAGGTAGCTGGTCGCCTCCTTGTAGAGATGCAGGCAGATGTCCAGCAACTGGTCCAGCGGACTCAGTGCGAAGGACGGCTCCCCGCAGATCTCCACCGGTCGGGCGCGGTCGAGCACCGCACCGGTCTCGACCCCGCCGGCCGATCGCTTCTGGAACAGGTCGAGGCAGAGGTCCACCTCGAACCACGGGACCTCCGGCTCGGCGGTCGGTTTCAGGAACGGAAGGGCGTTATTCAGATGCACCGCCCAGAACAGCTTCGTCTTGCGTTCGTGGGGGACGACGCGCTCGCCGTCCTCCGAAGGAACGCCCTGCCGGTAGCCGAGTTCCGTGAGGATCCCGCCGACGGCTTCCAGGGACTCTCGTTCGATCAGGAGGTCGAGGTCGCTCATCCGCCGAATGCCGGGATCGTCGTAGACGAGGGCGCACAGCGACGGTCCCTTCCGCACCGCGTACCGCACCTCGCGCCGGTTCAACGCCCGGAGAATCCCCCCGAATTCGGCGAACAGGTGTCGGTTGCGCCGGGCATTCGCCTCGTACGCCGCCGAGTAGATCCACAGATGCGGCAGCATCGCCTTATCCCGGGGCAGATAGCGGCCGAGGTTGCGCCCGACCGTGCAGACCACCTGCTGGCACAGCGCTTGATCCAGGAAGTACGGCCAGTCCATGGCCACCTCGGCGGCCAGCAGTTCGCGGGTGTGGCGGGCACGGGCCGCGTCCCATCGCGGTGCCGCGAGGGCGAGTAGCAGCCGGGCCTCCGGCCGGAGCCCGGCCGCCGGGATCGTGGATGTCATTGTGGCGCCCCCAGACTGAGGATCTTCCGGACTCGGTCCGGCCAGCGGCGCGGGTCCGCGCCGTGGCGGTGCATCAGGGCGAGGGCGAGGCGCTCGTAGCCGAACGCGAGGCACGCCGTGTGCGCGACGTCGCCGTGCGCGTCGGCGATATCGAACAGTCGCCCGAACTGGTCGGTGTGGCAGTTCGCCGAGGCGACCGCCTGAACCTGTCCCGGCGCGACCGCCACCCGCAATTCGATCTTGAGTTCCCGCTCTATCTGGAGCATCCGCAGCATCCGGTCGCCGCTGCCGAAGAAGGGGTCGGCGGCCACTGCGCTCTCGGCCTCAAGGCCCAAGTCGGCGAGCCACTCCCCGGCGGCCGCGAGGCGGTCGTCGCGCCACGCGAGGCACTGGTCCGCAGTGCCGAGCCGGACGAACTCCCGCATCCGGAACGAGCGCAGCCGCCCCGCCTCGGCTTGTTCCTCCTGCCGGAAGCACGTCGCCTCGACGCTCAGCTCGACCGCCGCCCCCAGGCGTACGCCCGTATAGAGGGGATACACGCAGTAGCAGCCCGCGGGCAGCAGGACCAGATCCGACTCGGCGGTCACCCCGCTGTCCGCCCTGGCGAACACCCGGCCCAGCAGGTGCGGGAAGGTCTTGTCGTAACCGGCCTTCTCGATGATCTCGCGGGCGATCACCGGCGGCGTGCGCAACTGAACCACCTCATCGGAGGCGAGGACCGCCAGGGCCGAGGTGAGGCCCCGCACGATCGACTCGAAGCCCGCGGAGGAGAGGCAGACCCCCGCAGCGGGAGTCCGGGTCAGCGCACCGTCCGGTATCACCGCACACCGCTCTCGGTCAGTTCCTTGATGCAGCGCATGATGCTGAAGACGGACGCGAAGGTGGCGTGCCGCAGCTTGTCGTCCGGGAACTCGAAGTCGAACGCCGATTCGAGCGCGACCATCACCGCCACGCTGTCCAGGGACGTCATGCCCAGCAGCCACAGGCTCTCGTGGATGCTGATGTTCCGTACGGCGTCCCCGAGGCCAGAGTGCTCCCGGAGTATCGCCCGCACTTGTGTTTCCATCATCGCCCCCAGTAGTTCGGGTTCATGTCGTGGGAACGGCGGTCACGGTCACAGACTCGATCAGGACCGGGTTCGGGGACTTCGCGATCCGCAGCACGACCTGTCGGCACGGTTCGGAGAGCACCTCGCCGAATCCCGCGTAGGAGCCTTCGAGGTGCGGTGCCGGTGCCACCGTGATGAAGAACTGCGAGCCCGTACTGGTCGAGCCGGGACCTGCGCGATTGGCCATGGCCACCCGGAACGGCTGGTCGAACGTCGGGCCCGGGCAGATCTCCTCGAACCAGCGGTAGCCCGCGCTGCCCTCACCAGTGCCGAGCCGGTCTCCGCCGTGGACGAGGAACCCGGGCACCCGTCGGTGGAACATGGTGCCGTCGTAGAAGCCGCCCTGGCCCGGTTGCCCGGTTCGGGGATCGCGCCAGGCCCGGCTGCCCATGGCGAGCCCGACGAAGTTGTCCACTGTGTACGGTGCCTTGTCAGGCCAGAGCCGCAGGTGAACGTCTCCCAGCGAGGTGTGCAGGCATACCCGCACCGACCGGTAGGTGGTGAGGGACGACGGTATCGGCGAGCGGACCCGCATCTGCCGTACGTTGACCGGGCCCCGGAGCAGCGCATCGCCCGCGGGATCGAAGTCACCGGGCTCGGCTCGGTTGCCGCAGCCCAGCATCCCCGGACGGGCGTGGCGCAGGCTCAGTTCGAACCAGCCGGACGGCTCGTCGACCGGAGCGGGGCCCTGCCCCCGATGGTGCCGGAAACGTCTCCGCACGGCGGCCGACGCATGCTTCGCCAGTACGTCCACATCGGTCCTGGCCTGCGCGTCGAGCACGAGCGGCATGTCCTGCACGTCGTAGAACTTGTCGAAGACCGAACCGTTGTTGTGCTCCAGCGTGAAGCACTGGTCGACGAAGACCCGGTCCGGGAGCTCCCCAGTGACGTAGCGGCCCATCATCTCCGCGATCGGGTGCCATGCCGCACCGCCGAACTCGACGCCAGGACCGGCGAAGGCCTGGCGGGCCAGCTCCAGGGCGCGGGCATGGCCGAGGTCCGTGCGCAGGCGCGGCCAGGCCACGCGGCTGTCGCCGTCGGCGGTCCTGCGCAGGAAGTCCGCCAGCTCTGGCGCGCACAGTTCGAGCGGCACCCGGCCGAAATGGCCGAGTTCGCTTCCGATGGCGACGTCCAGGTGACCGGCCACGTCGGCGCAGAGCTGGGGAAGCCAGCCTGCCAGCCGGATGCCGGCCTCCCGGTTGCCCTCGGCGGCCATCCATTCCAGCAGATAGAAGTCGGCCGCCAGACTGGACGGATCGACGTGGTCGATGAACCAGCGCGGACTGTACGCCGCCAGGTCGCGAGCCATGCCGTCCAGGGCCTGAGCACGGCTGCCGTCACCGTGCAGGTAGCGGGTCCAGTGCCGTTCGACGACCGCGAAGAGCCGCGGATACCGCCACTGCGAGCCGAGTACGTCGAAGCAGGGGCGGTGTTCGGGGCGTGCGGCGCGTACCAGGTGGCCCGCCAGCGTCTCGATGAGGATCTTGGCCAGCAGTACCCGCAGCCGCCGTTGGTACGGTGCGGAGCCCGGCAGCCGCCCGGCCAGTTCCACCGACAGATTGGCCGGATCGTCTCGCGTCTCCATCAGCTGGGCCCAGGCAAGGAGGGTGAGCACGCTGTCCGCGGCGGTCGTGCCCCGGAAGCGGTTGCAGTCGACGTACAGGCCGGTCAGCACGCCGCGGTCGGTGAGATAGCCGACCGCGGGTGTGTGCGGCGCGAACGGCACCAGATGCAGGTCCAGCGTCCGGGGCGGCGCACTCGTCCCGAGCGCCTCGCACAGCGGGGCGAGGTACTGGTCGGGGACGAGGATCGAGTCCAGCTCGGCGGCGGCGCGGTCCCGCATCGCGTCGTACCGGGCGATGACCGGTGCCAAGGCCGGTTCAGCGGCGGCCATCGCCGCAGCGATGAGCTGGGCACCGTCCGCCAGCCGCTCATCGTCGACGAGCGCCACCAGTTTCGCCGGATCGGGTGCGGCGGCGACCGCGGCCGGGACGTTGTTCCGGATGATCGGCGCCCAGGACTCGAACCCGTCCCAGAAGGCCGCCACCTCCGGAGCCGTGGGACGGGGGAGCAGCATCGCCTCGAACGAGAAGCGGTCGTGCAGCTCTCGTTGCAGGGTCAGGAAGAGATCCAGCGTGGCGCTCCGGGTGTGGTTAATCCGCAATGTGCGCTCCGGTGATCAGGGCCGCGTCGGCCAGTTCGCGCAGGACGGCGCGGCACCGTCGGCCGGTGAGTCCGTTCCAGGGTTCGGCGAGCGGACCCAGTGCTGCTGCTGAGGCGGCCACCCGGTCCACCGACGCGCCGTGGCACAGGCCCCAGACCAGCAGGGCCTCGGGCGGTGCCCGGAAAATCTGCGCGCCAGGCCCGGCGATCAGCGTTGTGGCGTCGGTCGCACACGGCAGGAAGAACGCGCTCCGTCGCAGCGGCCCGCCCCCGTCCGTCCAGCGCGGCCAGTGCGTGAGCGGTACCCCCCACCAGCCGAGAGTCATCGCCGCGATCAGACAGGTCTGGACGAAGGAGACGAGCTCGCCGAGGCAGTCGGCCTTCCCCGACTCCGGTTCCGGTGCGCAGTGATGCATCAGGCGCCGGTACTCGGCGAGCGGGAAGGAGTCCGGCGCGCTGCGGGCCAGTTGGTGCCACACCCACTTGTCGCCCTGGTGCACGTCGCCGCCGCCCGCGGTCAGCGCCTTTCCCGCGGCTAGCAGAGCCCGGCGGCCCGCCGTGACCGCCGCGTCGAGGTCGAGCCGGTCCGACGACTCCCGCAGCCCCACGACGTCCTCGACGGCGGAGTACGCCGTGCGCGCCCAGCTGCTGATGACCATGCGGCGCAGCGGCAGCGGGCAGGCGGCCAGCCGCTCCCGCATGGTCGCGAGGCAGCCGGTGTCGGCGACGACCTCCGCGGTGAGCAGGCGCACGGCCACCGTCAGCTCCGCATCGGCCACCCGCTTGCGGGAGGGGGCCGGGTAGTCGGCCACGACCTCGTCGACGAGACCGGTCAGCCGCTCGGTGGCGAGCGTCTGGACGTCGACCCGGACACCGTCGGTGAACAACTGCCGCCGGGACTCGCGCAACCCCGTGCCGACCAGGTACACGTCGACGTCGCTCGATGCGCTGCCGAGCCCCACCACGATGCTGCCGGCCAGGAAGGCGGCGTCCGCGCCCTCGGCCTCCGCCAGCTGGGCGGCCATCTCTCGCCCGAAGTCCAGCAGCTGCGCGCCTGCCATCACCAGCCCGGGTTCTCGGGAAGGGCGAGGCCGAGGTACTTCCCCTCGTCGGAGACCATGATCCCCACCCGGCAGCACTCGTCGAGGAAGCGCGCGACCCGGTCGGTGCCCACGTCGAAACCGTGTGCGGCCAACCGTTCGTGCACCTTGGACGGTGTGTGTGCGGTGTCACCGCACGCGTCGTAGGCCTCCGCCCGCCAGTCGGTCAGCACCAGTCGGCGAGCCTCCTCCGTCCGTTTGTCGATGATCGTGAGTCGGCCGGGCAGCCGCTGCATGACCAGGCTGGCGTTGGCTGAGTGGTGGTCCGCCCAGATGTCGATGGCGGCGTTCACCGCCTTCACCGTGGTGTCGGAGCAGGTACCGGCCGCTTCGTAGTCGAAGAAGTAGGCGATCTTCGCGTGGTTCAGGTGAGCGGGGTAGATGTGCCGGTAGCACTCCTGCGGCCGCTTGTTCGTCATGGCGAACGACTCGTCGGTGTAATACGGGCTGAAGCGCTCCAGCCAGATCTTGCGGCAGCCCGACGGCGGCTCCAGGTGGTACAGCAGCGGAATCAGGCGGAGCTGCTCGGCGTAGTCCTCCTCGGTCTCGCCAGGGAACCCGGCAAGCAGGTTCCAGGAGACGCGAACACCGTAGTACCGCGCCCACTTGAGCAACCGCACATTGATAAGCTTGCTCGACCCCTTGCGCATCAGCCGCAGCACACTGGTGCTCAGGCTCTCGATACCGGGCTGGACGCGCATGATGCCCGCCAGATGCATCGTCCTGATCTGCTCGCGCGTGAGGTTCGCCTTGACCTCGAAGAACATGTTCACGTCCCAGTGGCGCTCGGCCAACTCCGCGCAGAACGAAGTGAGGTACTGCATGTCGAGGATGTTGTCCACTGCATCCACATGCACGATCTGGTACTCGCGCAGCAGCGTGGCCAGCTCGTCGACCGCGCGCTGCCCCGACTTGGCCCGGAACGCCATGTTCAGCGCGTTCAGCCCGCAGAACGTGCAGTGGTGCTTCTGCCCCCACCAGCACCCTCGGGAGAACTCGACCGGCATCCTGATCTGGTCTTCCGGTACGACGTTGGCCCGGCCGAACCGGTTGAGGGCGTCGAAGTAGTCGCCGTAGTCCGGCACCGGGAGCTCGTCGAGCGCGGCGGGGCCCAGCTGCGCGGCTCGGGACTGCACGGCCGGCAGGCCGTGCCGGTGCACGCCGGGCAGCTGGACGTCCTGCCCGTCAGCGATGGCTTTGAGTAGCGCGGGGAACGTGACATCGCCCTCGCCGACCACGACGTAGTCGAGCCAGGGCAGCTTCTGCGCGTACTCCAGCCCCATCTCGCTGTCGAAGTTCGCACCGCCGTACACCAGAGCCGTTCGCGGATGCGCCTCCTTGATGGCCCTGCCGAGGGCGAGTGCGGCGGTATTCTGCAGAAACGTCGACGTGAACCCGATGACGTCGTACTGCCCCCACTCCGGACGGTTCGCGCAGTCGGTTATCCACTTCGGCAGCGTCTCGCGCTGCGCCCTGACGAGGTCGTCCGTGTCGCCGCCGGTCCACTCGGCCCAGTCGGCCTGCACTTCGGGGTACGTGGCCAGGTATTCCGATACCGGCAGGACCTCCCCGAAGGCGGCGTAGGAGAACAGCCACTCGCCGAGGAAGTAGTCCCGCATGGCGTCCATCATGGCGATCTTCTCGTAGCCCTCGCCGCCGAGGAACGAGGCGAACTCGATGTTCAGGTAGTGGGTGTTGCAGTCGTGCCCGGCGCGGCGCGTGATCGCCTGGAGGAGCCCGCACTGGATCGACGGGGCGTTGACCCGCGCCCAGGGCATGTTGACCAGGGCGACGCGCAACCGCCTGGTCGGCGGCGTCGCCGGGTCGATGGACAGCTCCGCCGGGCGCGACAGGAGAAGCGGGACAGTGGTCCGGGTCATGAGATCCCCCAGTTCGTTGGTGCGGCGGATTTCGGGTTTTCGTGAGGGTGGAACCGACTAAGCGAAGTCGTCGTGTCCGTGCCTGGTCGCCCGGCGGGTCTGCACCATGACAGCGAACACGCCGAGCACGCCCGACACGAGGCAGATCGTCAGTTCCAGGAGGGCCTCGATCAGCCACGGGCGGCCGTCCAACGCCGCGTGTACGGCTGCCAGCCCGTGCCGCACCGGCAGCACCGAGCCGATCGTGTCGACCCAACCGACCTGGCCCGGCGGCAGGAAGGCGCCGCTGCACAGCATCGTCAGGTACCCGAGGAGGTTCGGGGCCAGCACATCGGCGCGCTTGGCGATCGTCAACGTCGCGCTGGCGATGCCCAGCAGGGCGTACCCAAACGCCATCAGCGCGAAGATCCACAGCCAGGGCAGTACCCGGACGGCGAAGTCGGACATCCCGAGGACGACTGCCGCGATCGCCGCCTCAACGAGGAAGAGGCCGAAGCCCACGGCGAGGTAGGGCGCCGCGCGGGCATACAGGACAGCAGCCACCGGCATGTCACCGGTGCGGATGCGCCAGAACGTCGAGAAGTACTTGTCCGAGAACGGCACATTGATCACGTTGACCGTGTTCGTCGTGGTCAGAGCGAGGACCAGACCGCCGATGAACGCGTACTGCCGATGGCCCGGGCCGGCGACCACCTCGCCGAGCACGGTGAAGAACACGATCTGCATGACTCCCCGGGGCACGGTGGCGAAGAACGAGGCCGCCGGCGGATAGCTCGCCCCGTACTCCCGCCAGCCGAACCGCATGGCCTCCGCCGTCCGCCACAGCGACAGGCTCGCCGGGGTCCGCTCATGCGTAATCAAGGGTCCCCCTCTGTCGCGCCTTGTCGATGGACCACCGGTAGGTGCGTCCGGCGACGACGCCGTAGCCGACGGTCAGCAGCACGGCGACCGCGAGTGGGGTGATCGACAGGCCGTGGCCAGCCGCACTGGAGAGGAACTCGTTGATCCAGCGCAGGCTCAGCAACTGCGGCACCCAGCGCAGCCACACCGGCAGGACGTCCTGCGGGATCAGGAGCCCGCCGAGGACGAACACCGGGTACATCAGTGCACCGGACCAGATCAGCCCGTTGCGGGTGAGCAGGAACAGGCAGGACAGCAGCGCCCCGAGCGTGGTGGCGGAGACGATGACCACCACCAGCCCCACCACCAGCCAGAACGGGTGAGCCATGCCGACTGGCAGGCGCAGGGCGAGCACGGTGAACACCGTCGAGGCCAGGATCGTGCCGACGCCGTACAGCGTCGCGCCGAGGCTCTTGCCGAACAGGATCAGCGTGGGCGACTCCACCCCGCACACGCAGCGGGCCAACGTTCCGTAAGTGCGCTCGCGCCGCAGCACGCCGCCGCTGGTCCAGATGGTGGATCCCCACAGCGCCGTGAGCATGACCGAAGCGACGATCTCCGCGCCGCGGTCGGCCGTGGGCTGCTGCGTCTCGACCGCAATGATGAGCAGAACGACGGGCAGGAACCCGGCGTTGACCAGCAGCAGCGGGTTGCCGCGCATGCTGCGCTGCTCGGTGCGCGCGGCGATGAAGAACGTCCAGACCGCACTGTGTAGGCGATCGCTCCGCGTCAGGGGTGCACGCGCTCCGGCGGGGACACTCACGGATGCACCTCAACGGCATCGGTCCCGCTGCCCGTCGCCAGCTGAGCCGCGACGTGCCCGTACACGTCCTCCAGCCGCAACGGCGCCACATCCACGCCCAGGATCTCGACGCCGCCCAGCACGGCCCCCAAATGACCGAACGAATCGACGCTCCAGTCGCGCACGCGCAGGCGCAGCGTCCACAGCCCTTCCGCCTCGCTGAGATCGTCCACCATGATCTGCGACGACCGTCCGGTGTCGAGCACCGGCGAACGCCCCGTCCCGCGAACCGT
Organism: Streptomyces sp. NPDC087845; assembly: GCF_044742755.1. NCBI lineage: Bacteria > Bacillati > Actinomycetota > Actinomycetes > Kitasatosporales > Streptomycetaceae > Streptomyces > Streptomyces sp. NPDC087845. Next base: position 17,356 of record NZ_JBIUVC010000002.1, on the reverse strand, counting down.
GACGACCGCGGTGTAACCCGCGAGCTTCGCGAACTCGTCGACCGCGACGTCCGCCACCACTGCGCCTTCGGCCAGAATGACGACTCGGTCGGCGAGCCGCTCGATGTCCAGCAGGAGATGGCTGGTCAGCAGGACCGAGGTACCCCGCGCGCGCAGGGCGGCGACGTCGTGGCGCAGACGCTCCGCTTCGACTGGGTCGAGGCCCACGGTCGGCTCGTCCAGCAGCAGAACCGGCGGCTCGTTGATCATTCCGATCGCGAGGTGAAGCCGCTGGCGCATGCCCTTGGAGTACGTGTCCACAGCGCGGTCCGCGACCTCTGTGAGCCCGACGCGATCCAGCGCCGCGTCCAGCCGCTCCGTGAGCCTGCGCCTGCCGACGCCCGCGAGCATCCCGAAGAACCGCAGGTTCTCCCGGCCGGTCAGCTTGCCATAGAGGCCGCGTTCACCGCCCAGGACGACACCGCTCATCCGGCGGACCTCGCGCGCGTCCTTGGTGACGTCGTGGCCGAAAACACGCGCCGTTCCCGATGAGGGCAGCAGGAGGGTGGCCAGGATCTTCGTCAGTGTCGTCTTGCCCGCGCCGTTGCTGCCCAGGAGCCCGACGATCTCGCCTGGCTCGACCCGCAGGTTCACGTCCCTGAGTGCGACGATGTCACCGCCGCGTGCCTTGAACGTTCGGCCGAGCCCCTCAACCTCGATCGCAGCGTCGCTCACCCGGCTACCTCCGTGTCCGCCAGTCGCTGTTGCGCTGCGACCAGCCGCACCAACGGAACTCTGGGCGCCGCGCACGAGATGTAGTCGACCCCGGCCTTGGCGAGAAAACTCACCGCCGAGACCTCTGCCGCCTGCTCACCACACACTCCGATGCGAATGCCGGGACGGACGTCGCGCGCGTCCCGGACCACCTGCCGGATCACCGCACCAACGCCGTCGAGGTCGAGCCGTTCGAACGGCGAGTGCTCCACCACGCCAAGATCCCGGTATGTCGGCAGCAACTGCCGGTCGGCGTCATCGCGGGACAGTCCCCACAGCAACGCCGTCAGGTCGTTCGTCCCCAGAGAAATGGAGTCGACCCGCTCGGCCAACTGTGCGGCGAGAAGGGCCGCACGCGGAGTCTCGACCATCGCGCCGAGGGTGACTGGCAGCTCCGCCACGGTTGTACCCGCCTGCGTGCAGACGTCGGCCAGCAGACCCCGCACCATGTCCACCTCGGCGGGCGTGCTGACCATCGGCACCAGCAGTTCCGGACGCGGATCATGCCCGGACCGGCGAACCGCCAGGGCTGCGTCCACTAACGCCTGGATCTGCGCGACGGTCAGTGCGGGTACGAGGAGCCCGAGCCGTACGCCACGTACGCCGAGCATCGGGTTGTGCTCCCGTAACCTGTGCAGCATCGCCCACGCACCGTGGTCCGTGGACACCGCCGGGTCGGGAAGGAACTCGTGCCGTGGCGGGTCCAGAAGCCGGATCGCCACGTCCATCCCGTCCATGGCCACGAGCAGTTCGGTGAATTCGGACCGCAACACGGCGTACACCTCGGCGAGGCCCTCGGTCAGCTCGGGCCCGGGGCGGGCGATCAGCACGCGTTCCAGTAGCGAGCGCCGCTCGCCGAGGAACATATGCTCGATTCGGCACAACCCGACGCCGACCGCGCCGAGTTCCCGTCCCCACGCCGCTGCGCCGGCCGAGTCGGCGTTGGCCTTCACCGCCAAGCCCGGCAGATCCGCGAGCACTCCGTTGAGCCATTGGAGCACTCGCGCGCTCCCTCGCGCGCTCGCGAAGGGTTCGACCGGGCGACCGCGGTACAGGGTCCCGGTGGTCCCGTCGACCGTCACGATGTCGCCAGCAACGAGAGCATCGCCCCGCGCGCTCCTGAGGCACTTCGCGCCATCGATGACGCCGTCCAGGAGACCGGCGACGGCAGGACGGCCCAACGCACGTGCGACAACGGCGGCGTGGGTGGTCTGCCCACCCCGTTCCGTGACGATGGCCGCGGAAGCGAGCAGCCCTGGCAGATCGTCTGGCCGCGATTCGGGTAGCACCAGGACAGGCTCCAAGCCGTCCGCACGCGCGGCCACAGCGGCCTCCGTGCTGAACACCACGCCGCCGCTGGTGACCCCGGGTGACACACCGAGACCGTGCACCACGGCATCCAGACCACTGACGTCTGCGGTCGAGGTGAGTGCCCGCTCCAACTCGTGCGGGTCAATGGCCTCCACGGCCTCGGCCGAACTGATATCGCCACGTGCGTGGCGGGCGACGATGGGTCCCACAGAGGCCGTGCCACCTACGGATGCTGACGAGGTTAGTGACACGAAATCCTTGCCAGCCTCCACCGCCTCGCGGGCGACGGAGGCTGGGTTGGTGAGCGGTCCAGAACGATCTCTCATTCTGTTATCGGACGTTGTAGTACTCGCGGCGGACGCCAAGCAGGTAGACACGGTCGTCGACCTCGGCGGCCTCTTCCGGCGTAAGCGGGGAGAACTCGAGTTCGGCCAGGTCCTCAGCGGCTTCGCTGCGGGCGGACTCGTTCAGTCGGGGTACGGACTCCTTCATACGAGCTTCCTCCTTGATGCGAGGTACGAACGACTCGTTCGGGTGAGCGATCGTACGGGCGCGCTGTTTCAGATCGCCTTCATCCATTGAGCGGCACGTCCGGTTCGATTGCGTCGTGGGGCTGGGCGGCCAGCGTCTCCAGCAGGCTGGCCACCCGAGCCAAGGTCAACGGCAGCCGCCCGCACGAGGCGATGATCTCCGCCACGGCCTCTGGTTCGGCGCGGACCCGGTCCGCGCCGAGACGATGGGCCAACAACTGCCTCGCCTCCTCGACGGTCGGGCGATCCAGCCTGATCACCCGCGCGCCAAAGGCGACGACGATGCCCGTAAGCGGGCTTCGGGCGGTCACCACCGCAACGCAGCTGGGGGCACCGGGCAGCAGGGGCCGGACCTGGTCAACGTCGCGCGCATTGTCCAGCACCGTCAGCACACGCCTACCGGCCAGCACACTCCGGTAGAGCGCAGCCTGTCCTTCGACGCTGCTCGGACGGCAGCGCGCCGGCACCTGAAAGGAATCGAGTAGGATACCCATCGCCTCCGACGTCGACACTGGGCTTGACGGGTCGTCACCATGAAGATCGACGTACAGCTGGCCGTCCGGAAATCGATGAGCGGTCTGGTGGGCCCAGTGCACCGCGAGCACGGTCTTCCCGAGACCCTTGGTACCGTTGATCACGACGATCCGGGCGGGCCGCACCCCTTGACCGTGCTCATCGTCGAGCAGCTTGTCCAACGTCAGGACCTCGGCCGTCCGGCCGACGAATCTGTTGACGTCGGCGGGCAGCTGACGGGGCACGACCGGAAGCGTGTGCCCGGTACCAACCGACGGGCCATCGAGTGTACGTCCTAACAATTCTTGGTAGATCTGCTGCAGCTCGGGCCCTGGATCGACCCCGAGTTCCCGGACGATCCGCACCCGGATCATCTCGTAGTACTTGAGGGCCTCGATCGGCCGGTCACACCGGTCCAGCACCGCGAGCAGCCGCGCCCACAGCGACTCCCGCAACGGAAACCGCGCCGTCAACTCCTTTAGCTGAGGCAGCAGATCGGCACCGTGGCCCGCCGAGATCAGCCGATCGGCACGACGCTCGACCGCCGACAGGTAACGCTCGACCATCCGCGGAGCCTCGGTATCCTCCAGCCACGCCGATTGCACGCCCTGGAAAGGGAACTCGCGCCACAGCGCCACGGCCTGGTCCGTGAGCTCCGCTTCCCGCGCGGGGTCGACGGCCCGCGCAGCGGCGTCCAAGAGATGATTGAACCGGAGGGCGTCGACATCATCCGGGCTGACCCGCAACACATAGCCGGTGGGGTCGAACACGACCGACTCCGCGCCCAGTGCGGTGCGGAGCCGGGTCATGTAGGTCGACAAGGTCCGCCGGACATCAACAGGAAGGTTTTGCCCCCACACTGTCTTCGTAAGTTGATCGACGGTCACTGGTCGGCCCGCGGACAACGCCAGCGCCACGATGAGCGTTCGGAGTCTCCCGGTCGTCAGCTCCACCGTCCGCGCCCCGACGGTCACCTCGAGCGGTCCGAGTAATCGCACCTGAAGGCGGCTGTCTGGGGCCGGTCCATGATTGTTGGGCGATGTGGGCTTCCGACCGTCGCGATGGGACCGCATGAAAAAGTCTCCCCCGAGTCGATACGTGCGACAACGACCTCGCGGACCCCGCAACTCCAGATTTGCCAGTACGGTCCGCGTGATCTAATCTCGAAAGATTAGCTGCCTCACGTAACAGATGTCGCCCTCGGTCGACAAAATCGAGCCGGGCCGCATGACGATCCGGACACCGCGGTTCGAGTACTGGCGGTCCACTGCCACCCCTGAATGGATGGTGGCAGTGCGTCATAACTCGCCAGGCGGCCGGACACGCCCCTTGTTGTCGCGGGTCAGGCCCCGCCGAGGTCAGTACAGTGAGCGATCGTCGCATCGTCTGCCGCCACCAAGTGACGTGCCTCCGCCTGCCGGACACGATGGATGATTTCGGCGGGTCCGCTCGACGCCAGCGTCGTCATGACTCCTGGCCAGTCGAAGAGCCGGAACCGGTCCACGATACGGCTGGCTCCATTGCTGAACAGGACGGCACTGGTCAGCTCAGAAATCGGACAGCTTCCAGTGATCGCCTCGTCTGCCGCCCGCGGGTCGTCCTTGGCCACCCAGAAACCGCCCGGCTGGTTCCGGTTGGCCCGCAGGTCTTGGAGAATTCGATGATATTCGCCGCTACCCTCAGCGGCGGCCTCGAGCGCGTGCTCGTACGACCGACTGATGATCACTTCCCGAGGATCGGAGACGACGACCGGCGCACCGTCTACTCTGTCGAGCACGAGGACTGAGTCGCCGAGCACCAGGTACTCGATGAGGCCGTCGGACAGGCGCAGGATGGCCACGGTCGCCGATGGACTGATGGGGTTGGCCACGTCGCAGGTATCTCGGTGATCGTCCGTCGCCTGCTCGATGGCCTCGGCGAGCAGCGCCGAAAGGTTGCGGTCTCGCAAGCGTGTCAAGAGGCTGAGGAGGACGCCTCCCAAGCGGCTGGCGTACCAGGCCACGCCGTGACGGCAGATCGATTCGGTGCCAGCGATTCCGGCACCGTCGATCAACACCACCGCTTTCGGTACGGCGCCGGCGAAGTCCTCGTTGGCGTGGTCAGTCCGCGCCGCAGCGCTCGCCATGATCACCCGCATGCCCTACCGCCGATCTCCCGCCGATCAAGGCGTCGACATTATCAACTCAGAAGGCTTCGGGTGCATCCATACCCTGGTCCTTGGCCATCGCCGCGCCTGTGCCACCGTCCGCTGCGGATGGTGCACGAGCCAGCCTTCGACGGCGGGAAGACGGCTGGAGCAACTGGTCGGGAGAGGTCGCGATGAAGCCGCAGCGTCCGAGGATCTGGCGGCGCTTCACCGAGTCCTGCGAATCGGACATCCACACCCGGCAGTGAAGAGTTACGAACCGGCAACTTTTCCCATCTATCTCTGAGACAGTTGCGGCGCGGTTCGCGATGGATCATCTCGGCGCCTCACCTGGGTGTTGGTGAGACAAGAAGGGGACTGAGACATGCGAACTGTTCCTAACGGCGGGCACAACGAACCCGATGACCGGCACCTGCGCGACGCCGCCGTGCGCGAACTGCACGAGGAGGCCGGCATCCCGCCTAGTGCCGTCGTCCCCCTCTCCGGCTACGAGGACGTTCCCCTCGACATCGACGTGCACGCCATCGACGCGAACCCCTCGAAAGACGAACCGGCCCACCACCACGTGGACTTCCGCTGGGGCTTCCTCCTCGGCGCAGAACACGCGGTGACCCTCCAAGAAGAAGAGGTCGACGGTTACGAATGGCGACCGTTCACGAGCGCCGCTTCTCCCACCGTCCGCTCCAAGCTCGCCCTGCTCACCTGAAGGCCCGCCCCTACTCGACCATCAGGAGGACACCGTGGCCGCCACCACAGCCCAGCCGACCGGCACCACACCGCGCCGGCACATCGCCGTCATACCCTGCCGCTGGGGCGCTTCGCGCTTCCCCGGCAAACCACTGGCCCTTCTCGGCGACAAGCCGCTGCTCTGGCACGTCCACCAGCGCTGCCTGGAAGCCAAACGTCTCGACGGTGCCGTCGTGGCGACCGACGACGAACGCATCGAAGCCGCATGTCGCCAACTGGGCATCGAGTACATCCGGACCGGAGAGCACCTCACCGGCACCGATCGCGTCGCGGAGGTCGCCGAGCGCCTGCAAGCCGAGGCGTACATCAACGTGCAGGGCGACGAGCCGTTCATCTCGCCGACCGCCATCGACGCCATCTCCGAGGCCCTGGAGAACCTGCCGTCGAGCACGCTCGCCGTAAACGCCTACACCGAGCTGGTCGACATCGGCTCCGTCCTCGACCATAACGTCGTCAAGGTCGTCGTCGCGGCCCAGGGCGAGGCCCTGATGTTCTCGCGCCAGCCCATTCCCTACCCGAAGGGTGACCGACCGAAGTACCTCCGCCAACTGGGCCTCTACGGCTTCACCGGCCCAGCTCTCCAACGCTTCCGACAGCTCCAGCAGGGGCCCCTGGAGCGGGCCGAGGGAGTGGAGATGCTGCGCTTCGTCGAACACGGCCACGCCGTTCAGATGATCCCTGTCCTGGACGACGGTGTAGCAGTCGACACCCCGGACGACCTTGCGCGAGCCGCGAACCTCCTTGCCCAGCAGGCCGGGGGGCTCATCACGGGTGGTCGGTAAGGGCGGGCCGTCGATTCTTAACGCACCAATTCAGGACTGAGCGTCTCTCGCCCCAACGTGAGGAAACGCTCTTCCATCTCCTCGTACAATTCGATGGCCTCGCTTGCCCGTTGCTCGTCTCCTTGGCCGTCGTACAGATCCTCCACCTCGCGGCACCAGCGAGTCATGGCCGAGGCCAGGTTGTTCGCAGCACGGGCGACCTTGTCCGGGCCGTGCAGCCTCACGAGGCTTACAGCTTCGAGGGCGGTATCGACGGCCGGCCTGAACCCAGCGAGGCTGTCGGCAAGGTGGGGAGACCGCTGAACACCGGGAACTGCCTGAACCGCCACGTGGGCGGCGTAACCGATTCGATAGGTGCGGCTGCACTCATTGACGAGGTTTGAATAGGCGATCGATCTGCCTTCCCTCTCGGACTGACCGCGCTGCGTGCGCCGCTGTTCCGTACCACCGAGGCGGGTCGTGGCCAGCGTCCCCAGCACGCCACTGACCGCGCCCACGACAGTCCCGATTAACCCGACCACTGCACTGTCCATGGCCCCATTGAAGCCGAAGGAGGGCCGAGCATGCCCGGCCCTCCTTCAAATCGACAGGCACCTGGCCCGGCGGCCCGCCAGAGCGCAGTGCAGAGGAACCCAGCCGGTGGCGCTCCAGACGAACGACTTCGCCTTCGACGAAGTCCTCGTCGCCGAGGGGTGCCGGCGCTGCGTGCGAATCGAACTGCACGAGCCTGGGCCCGAGCAGCAGTCGGCCGCAGTGCTCGCCGCCGCTGACTACAAACCGGCCTTGGGGTTCACGTAGAGCAGCCGCCGCGTGGCAGGGGCCCGGCTGAGGATGGCCTCCTCGAAGTCCTCCTCCAGATCCTCCCATCGGGGGCGCGGCCGTTCCCAGAGGTAGAGGTCGATTTGCGGATGCGCCGCGTGAGCGAGGCGTGAGAGGGCGGGAGCTGTGATGCCGCCGAAGACGCACAACGCACCCCGATCTGCTTCGAGGTCGTGGAGCTTGCCGATGAACTCCTCGACCGTCGCGAGTCCTACCGACCTCTCATACCGCTTGCACTCGAAGACGATCTTGATCTGCGTCCCGGCCAGCTTTCCGGTCACCAAGACGTCGATCTGCCGCTCGATGCCGCTCAACCGCCCCTTGAGGCGTGCGTTGTGAGTGACCGTCGCCGCCGAGTCAAGGTCTGCCACCCGCCTGGTCACGACTTCCTCGAAGCCGCGCCAATCGGTGTGCCCGTCAGCGCCCGGGGCGCTCCTCAAGTACATGACACTGCCCATGCGTTGACTGTATCCCGTGGGTCTGACAACCCCAGTGGCCCAACTTATAAAGGAGTTGAGTTGTATTCAGAAAGGCGGTTGAGGTGTGCGGACCGAGGCGTGATCCCTTCGATAGGCGCGTGCTGCAACCGAAATGGACCTGACAAAGTCCAGTTAAATGCACCTGACAAAGCGAGGCAGTCGGAGTCCCGCCCCAGAGCTATTTGAAGATCACTTAAGGGTCGTCACCCAATTTCGATCTTGGTACTCACTTTGTGGCCTATCGCACCTAGGTGGCCTTCGCTACACATACCTCCCATGTGGATCAAGGCTTCCGGCTTGTAGGGTGAGGCGCAGACGGGTGTGCTGGCCAACCACCACGCACCCAAAACGCAAGCTCCTGGCTACCAGCGCCTCGTGTACGAGTATCGGGATTGAGCTGGCGGCGAATATCAGAGGAATCTCTAGGGAGCGACTATGCGTTGGCGTCGAGGCCCTTCACAGCGCGCCTTCGTGAAGGAATGCGAGAGACTGCTCGTGGGTCTCCCTATTCCCACCCCTTTCAGTGTTGAGGCCCTGGTGCGGAATATGGAAGTCTTGCTGGGCCGCCAGATTCGGCTTGTGCCACTGGACGACCCCGACGGAGGTCTCGGCGCAGCGTGCGGCCTTCGGGTAAAAGCGCCGGACTTCACGATTATTCTCTACCGCCGTCGTTCGAGTCGAAATCAAACCGAGCACATCATTCTCCATGAGCTTGTGCACGAATGGCTGGACCATGGGACTTGCTTGACGGCCGCCGAGATCGAGCGATACGTCCCTGAACGAATCCGCCAAGAAGTCCTCCGGCGTTTTCCGTCGACTTTGGTCCAAGGCCGAGTGGATTTTGATAGCCCCGAGGAAAAGCAAGCCGAGCTGTCGGCCTCGCTGATAAAGCGACTGGCGCGTCGCCAGTCGTTCACGGGAGATGACATGGTAAGCCTTCTAGAGAATTCCCTCGCTCACCCTGTGGCTCCTCCACGGCGTCGAGTGTAGCCGCGAGGGCTCGGCGAGCCCCTAGGTGAAATTCCGGCCTAGCGGCTCCCGATTCTCCTCGCATTCCCCCGGCAGTCCAGTCTGCACTCAACCGACCTTGCGGGTCGACAAAATGCAGCCCGCGTAGAGATCCACTGGTTCCGTGTTCGAATACTTTCAATACCTGACTGCGGCAGTCATGACCGTTATCGCCATCTGGCGATTTCCTGCGGTTCGGTATGGCGACTCTCACCGCCGGGCCCTCTGGGGCGGCTATGCGGGGTTTGCCGTAGCTCTATGCCTCTACACGCCAGCGGCAATGGATGCGGTCGACCGTATTCCTGTGGTGGACCTGAGCGCCCTGCTCAGGCACTTTGCCAGTACTGCAGCGATCATGGCCGCCCTGACCTACGTCGCCACCAGCTACGGAAAGAGCACGGCGGCGGTCGTGCCTCGGCACGTCGCGGTCTCACGCTGGATTGCCCGCGCATCATATAAGGCGGGGGCGGTAGGCGTAATTCTTCTTACGATCCTGTTCTTTACCGTGGTGGATCGCGAGAGGCCCAGCCAAAATTTCCTCATCGACCATGCGGGAGAATGGGGAGTCGCGGTCTACATGACCGTCTTCTACTTCTTCCCGCTCATCACGACCGCAGTTTGTGGCTACCAATGGACGAGGGCGGCGCGACAGGCCGAGAGCACAAGCATGCGCATCGGACTGGGGTTGATGGGAATTTCGATGTGGATGGGGCTGATTCATACAGTCGCCCGTATCGCCATCCTTTGGGTCGCAGTGGCCTTCCCTCTAAGTCCCTCCACAGTACAGTTTCTTGTGGACGCCACATCGATCTGGATGGACGTGCTCTTCCTGATCGTCGCCGCAGGGGCGAGTATTCCCACCACCCGTGCCGCGGTAGCCCGGTGGAAGACATGGCAAACCCTCTACAGGATTTATCCGCTCTGGTTTGACCTGGTGCAGGCTTTCCCTGGGACAAGCCTGTACCCACCTGGGCGGCGCATTGCGGAACTCGTGCATATAAGAGTCCCTATAGACGTCCGCCTGGACCGATGGACTCAAGATATTGCGGACGCTTGCGAGAAGCTGCGGCATTACGCTCCACGGAATCTGATGTTCGCTGCTGAGGACATTACCGCCTCGCACTCTGATTCTGAGCCGGCCGCAGAAGCGCAATGGATTAAGGCGGCACTCCTGGCTGCGGACACCACACCAGTCCTTCCGCATGCCGCCGCGCCTCTGAGAGATAAACCGTTCGTCGATACCGACAGCGAAGCGGCGTGGCTAGTGCGAGTTAGCACCGCTTACTCGCACATCACGACGGATCAAGCGCAGAGGCTTCTCCTGCACTCCACAGGAGTGGAATCCGAAGTGGATCGATAGCTGCGCTCGGGGTCTATCGGCATATTGATCTTGAGCGAGTGCCTTGTGAGTGAGATTCGGCACCCTCGACTGAGCGAACCGGGCTGGTACCGTGGGTTGAGCGGACTGATAGGCCCTGCTCCGCCCAGTAAATGATGAATGGACTTCGGCCTCGTGACGCACCGTGCTGTCGTCACCGTATGCAGGCGAGTCCGTGACGCTGTCCGGTCTGGATGGGCGTCCGAAATCTCAGCAATGGAGTTCCCGAATGTCCAACCGCACCGGCCTCATCCTCGATTTCGGAGGCGTGCTCACCACCCCCCTGCTGCCTGCTGTGCTCGCTTTCGAGCAGCGCGAGGGCCTTCCGCAGGGAGCCTGCCTCACGGCCCTGTACAAGGACGACGAAGGCGTCCGGATCACGAGCGATCTTGAGCGCGGAGCGGTTTCCCAGTCTGAGTGGAACGACTTCGCCGGCAAGATGCTGGGCGTGTCCCCCGACAACCTGATGGGTCGCATCTTCGGTGACCTCCGCCCTGAGCCGCTGCTGATCAACGCGGCTGCGGCGGCGAGGCGGGCCGGGATCAAGGTGGGCATCCTGTCGAACAGTGTTGGACTGGCCCCGTGGGACCTGTATCAGGGCTACGAGCTGGAGACGCTGTACGACGTCGTGGTGATCTCCGAGCAGCACCTGATGCGCAAGCCTGACCCGAGCCTCTTCGAGGTCACGCTCAAGCTCATGGATCTGCCCGCTGAGCAGTGCATCTTCGTCGATGACACCGAAGCGTACGTTCAGGCAGCGGAGCAGCTCGGCCTCGCCGGGGTGCACAACAAGGACCCCAAGCAGACGGTCGCCGCTCTCTCCGAGCTGCTTGGCGTGGATCTCGCCGCGTCGTAGCCCGGACTCGGCCGAGCGCAAACCTGTCCTCTGCGAAGAGGACCGCGAAGGGACTACGGCGTCGCCCCATCATGGGGCGACGCCGTAGTCCCTTCGCTATGTCGGCTCCTACTTAGCTGTGGCGTAGCTTGAGCGGACCTGCCACGCTCGGACGGCGGGCCGCAGCAGACGTGCAGCCTGCCGAGCAGAGAACGTCCGGGCTGCGCGAGCTCGCGGGTGCCGTCAATCCCCGTCCGGCACCTCTGGCAGCTTGTGCTTCAGCTCCCCGACGAGGTCGTTGATGTTGGCAATCATCTCGGCCGACAGGCCCCCACCGTTGCCGCGGGCAGCCAGGCCAAGGATCTGTCCTCGGTGAATCGAGCCGAGGAAGCGGATCGCTTCCAGGAGTTCGCGGGCCGCAGGGTTGACCTCGGCATCGTCCTGGAAGAGGGCGGCGTCGACCTGAAGCGCATCGGCTAGGCCGGCGCGTACTACGTCGGAAGCCTCGGTTGCTGCACCCGTGCGAAGGGCGACGATGTCGTCCGTGGTGACGGCTGTCCCGCCTGCGTGGGCATTGACGGCCCGCGCGATTTCCTCGTCAGAGGGTGCCTCTTGGCTCACGTACCCGTGCTCCAGGAGATAGTTGATCTTTTCTCCGATAGTGCGGGGCGCGGATACCTGGTCGTCACGCGAGGTCCTGGGGCGGTGTCCGAACGAGCAGTCCTGAGCGGCCAGCAACTCTGCTTCGGTCACCCCGTACGCCGCTGCGAGCGGCTGCACGTAGGCGTCGGCGAGTCTGCGCCGACCGGATTCGGCGTTGCTGACTGGTGTGCGGCTCGTGCCGATGATCGCAGCAGCTTGCGCCACGCTGAGGCCGGCGTCGCACCGCAGGAGCTGCAGGTCCGGCGGACCGTCGTGGGGGAAGAGGACATCCAGCGGCTGCCCGAGCGCCGCTGCAATCGCGGGGAGCTTCTCGCCTTTGGGGAAATCCTGACTGCTCTCCCACCGCGCGACAGCGGGGCCGGTGACGCCTACCTCGGCCCCCAACTCCTTCTGGCCAAGGTCCTTGCCCCGCCGGACAGCGCGCACGCGACTGCCGTCGAACTGACGTGGGGGCACATGAACTCCTGCGGCGTGGCGGTCGGGCTGGTTGGGGCGGTGTCTGGGACAACTGTAATCCAGGCTTGATACATCCGCACAACTAACGTACGTTCCTGTATCGCACCTGTTGATCGGCCCCGACCTCAAGTGTGCCAGCCCCTGGGAGAGCCCTATGCATGTTGCGTTGTCGCGGTCACTCGCGCAACGCCCCGACGCATTCGGTACCCAGTCGTTGCCGACCGGATGCGGGGGGCGCCTGCCCAAATACCGGCCGTCGCCAGCCCTGTGCGATGGGTTAAAAACAGGGATGGACTTGTCCGCGGGTGTCTACGTATGTTCGTCGTCCCCCCGCCGGGCAGCGACCCGGGGAGGGGCGAAACGAGCAGGTGGAAGGCAAGGAGGAGGTGGTGGTGCGAATGCGAGCGCACGGTCCGTGACGTAGCGCAACAGAGAAAACCGGCGCCCGGGAGCTACTAACTCCCAAGCGCCGGGCCGGCACCCCGAGGGGCGCCATTCACATCTCGCGGGCGGCGGGGCTTTTGCACGAGAACCGCCGCACCGCGCTCCTACGAACAACGGAGTATCGCATGCTCGCCATGCCGAGCGGAACCCCGGCTTGCCCGGACACCGACCGCCACTGCCGCCTTGCCGCCCAGCTCGCCGACATGATTCCGGGCGCGGCCACCATCCGGGTCAGCCTCAACGACCCGAAGGAGGCGTGGCCCCACCCGCACGCCATCGTCAAGGACGCGGCCGGGGAAACCCTGGAGCTGGGGCGGACGACCGCTAGGGTCGCAGCCCGCTGGATCCTGCGGGTCTGGCCGGAGGCGGACTGGACACGGCCGCACACCTTCGACCTTGCCTCCGCGACCCTCACCCGCAGCGACCTGATCGCCGCCGGTCGGGGCCGCTGACATGGCGCGGATACGAACCATCAAGCCGGAGGCGTTCGTCTCCGAGTCGCTCGCCGAAGTGAGCGTCGAGGCAGAGCGCACCTTCTTCGGCCTGCTCACCCAGGCCGACGACCACGGCCGCCACCGCGACAACGCCGCGATCATCGCCGGGCTGCTCTGGCCCCTGCGCGCCGAGCACACCTCGGTCCACGTCGAAGACGACCTCCACCAGCTCGCGACCGCTGGCCTGATCTGCCGGTACACCGGCTGTGACGGCCGCCGCTACCTCCACATCGTGACCTGGTCCGCGCACCAGAAGATCGACAAGCCGAGCCAGTCCCGACTGCCCACCTGCCCGCAGCACCACGGTGCCGACCGGTGCGCGCCCTGCAAGGGGACCTGCACCAAGCGGGCCGAGGAGTCGCCCACCCCTACGCGAGGGCTCGCCGAGGCTTCGCCGTACGCTCCCCGAGCCCTCGATCTGCCCGCGCAGCCCCTCGTGACACCTCACACCAACGCCGACCGGGCTCCCACCATCCAGCAGGACGCCTTCGACGACATGGTCGGCACTCCTAGCCCCCCTGACTCCAAAAGCGCAGGTCAGGCGGCATTCTCCGAGGCTTCCCCGAACCTTCCCCGAAACCTCGGAGAGGGCTCGGCGCCTGGATCTAGGATCTTGGATCCTGGATCTTCTATCCCTACGGGGCGCACAGCGCCCGCAGCCACCGTCTCAGCCAACCAGCTCGTCGGCGAGTACATCGCTGCCTGCGACGAGCGTCCGCCCAGCGACGTGATCGGGCACCTCGGGCGGATCGCCAAGAAGCTCCTGGGCGAGGGCATCGCCCCGGAGCACATCCGGGCCGGACTGCAGAACTTCGCAGCCAACCCCAAGCACCCGAGCGTCCTGACCAGCATGGTCAACGAGGCCATGAACGCACGCTCGGGCGGTTTGGCGCGGCCGGGAATCCGGCCTAACGTGCCCGCTCACCAGGCGTGGACCAACCCGGCCAACGCTGCCGCCGCCTACGCCGAGGAGCTGTGATGCGCACCCGTACCCGCGAACCGCAGACCATCGGCAGCGAGGGCACCCTGGACCGGATGGCCCGGATCCTGGCCGCGCGCAACATCGACCCGGCCGCCGTCGCCGCAGTGGTCGACGAGCCCGAGCCGTTCTCTCCGCTGGATGCCCTGCTGGCGGGGATGCCGCCGCGCTACCAGGCCGCTGTCGCCGACCACCCCCAGGTCCTGGCCTGGGCCCGAGACGTCGCCGAGGCAGCCATCGCCCCCAGCGTGGGAGCCCGGCGACAGGTCACCACCGGCCCCAGCCTGCTGATGGCCGGAGTCGTCGGAGCGGGCAAGACGCACCAGGCGTACGGGGCGGTCAGGCGACTGGTACAGAGCGGAGTCGGCGTGCGCTGGCGCGCGACCACCGCCGCCGACCTGTACGCCGACCTGCGGCCCCGGCCCGGGGTGGACAGCGAGCGGGAGCTGGCGGCCGTCAGCCGCTGCCCGCTCCTGATCATCGACGACCTCGGCGCGGCCAAGGCCAGCGAGTGGGTCGAGGAAGTGACATACCGGCTGATCAACCGCCGGTACAACTACGAACTCCCGACCCTGATCACCACCAACCTGGCGATCAAAGACCTCCGGGCCTACGTCGGTGACCGCATCGCCTCCCGCCTTGCGCAGATGACCACTCGGGTCGAGTTCGAGCCGGTCGACCGCAGACGCCACCGCGCCGCAGCCTGATCCGCCGCAGGCCGCCCCGCCGGGCCGCGCCCTCCGCGCGCCGCCCCATGCACCTCCCGACCCAGCGCACCTCTCCGCCGACGCCCCTGCGCGTGGAGAGCGATCGGAGCAACCCGCATGACCACCACGACGATCAGCCCTGCCCGCCACCGTTCGCTCGGCGACCAGACCTGGCAGGACCAGGCCGTCTGCCAGAGCACCGAGTACAACCCGGTGGACCCCGAAATCTTCTTCCCGGAGCCCGACGAGACCGACAAGATCACCGCCGCGAAGTCGTTGTGCGGCCAGTGCCCGGTCCGCCGCACCTGCCTGGACGCGGCCCTGGAGAGCGGCGACACCGACGGCATCCGGGGCGGACTCACAGAGGAGGAGCGCGGGCCGCTGCACGAAAAGCTCGCCAACCGCCTCGACTACAGCCGCGTCAACGCCACCGTCGCCGGACGGGATGTCCACCTCACCAAGGCGGAGCGCCGCGCGGTCGTCCATGCCGCCTACCGCCACGGGGTGACCGAGCAGCGCCTGGCCTGGCTCCTGAAGATCACCGAGGAGCACGCTCAGAAGCTCTACCGCGAGACCCGCCGCGCCCTGCGCAACCGAGACCTGGAGCAGACCACGAAGACCACCCCGCCCCCCGAGACCGACGGCGAGCGCTTGGGCCGCGACGACTTCGGGACGGCGGCGTGAGCACCGCGAGCGCGCCGAAGACGGCGCACATCACCGGCTGGGACCGCGCGGTGGTCATCGCCCTGGGCGGCGCGGGGTGCGCCCTGTCGTACGACGCCCTCCAGCAGATGGCCGTCGCCATCCACGTCCGCGGTTTCCTGACCTACCTCTTCCCCCTGGTGATCGACGGCTTCATCGCCTACGGCATCCGTGCCCTGCTGGTCCTGCGCGACGCGCCGCTGCGCGCCCGGCTCTACGTCTGGGCCCTCTTCGGCACGGCCACCGCCGCCAGCATCTCGGCCAACGCCCTCCACGCGGTCCGGCTCAACGACGAAGGGGTCGCCGGCACCGGCCTCCGGCTCGGGGACACGGTGGTCGCCGTACTGTCCACCATCGCCCCCCTCGCGCTGGCCGGAGCGGTCCACCTCTACATCCTGATCGCCCGGGGCCCGGTCAAGGAGGGTGACCGGGAGGACCTCGGTCAGGCCGGTCACCTCGGTCAGGCTGACCGGCCCGAGGGCATCGCGGTCACCCGGGCTGACCGGGTCGGTCAGCAGCAGCCGCAGCCCGGTCAGGTCAGCGCCGGGCAGCCGGTCACTGCCCTGACTGACCGGCCCCGATCGTCCCTGAACAAGCAGGCCCCGAGTCCTCGGTCACTGACCGGGGACAGTGCCCCGACGGACAGCAGCCCGGTCACCGGTGACCGTGAGCAGCCGCAGAAGGCCCTTGACCTGCCCGGACAGCCGGACACCGCGCCTCCGGTCACTGACCGCGCGGTCGGCACCGAGCCGGTCACCGGCAATCAGGACAGCCACGCGCCGGACACCGACCGGCCGGTCACCTCGCCGGTCACTGACCGGGACACCCGGACAGCCACTGACCGACGGAGTGACCCGGACACCGAGGAGCTGCTGAAAATCGCCCGGTCAGCGGTCAGGGCCGAGGACAAGCTGACCCGCAAGGTGGTCGCCCAGGCGATCCGAGGTCAGCAGATCCCGCTGTCCAGCGACACCCTGACCGCCCTGATGGCCCAGCTCCGCGCCCAGCACGGACAGCCGGTCACCTCCGGCCGGAACTGACAGGACAGCACGAGGCGGGTGACCGAGCCGGACACCACGGCCGGTCACCCGCCCTCGGACCCGTGCCCCACATCCTTCCGAAGCGAAGCGGAGAGCAACCCATGCGCACCCACCCGGCCACACCCGCTGAGGTCAACTCCTGGCTGACCGTCCTGCACCAGCGCGGCCACCTGCACCGCGCCCAATCCGGCCCCGACAACACCTGGATCGTGCAACGGGCCCGGGAAAGTCGCCCCTGGACCCTCCACCACCCGGTCCTGGCCATGGACTGGATCGAGGAACTCGTCCGCGAACTGCGGCAGGAAAACCCGGAGACACGTCGGTGACCGCCAACGATCCGGTGGTTACCACCGCCGGACAGCAGCGTGACCCCACGACGGCTCCTGGCGGAGCAAGTTGTCGCGTACGACGGTCCTACGGCCCGTCGTACGCACTTGCCCCCGCCCAGGGGGGCGGGGGAAGTCCGGTTGGTTCCCGAGCGAGGGCGCTCGGGAACCAACCGGACGTGCGGCCCCACGGGGGGCCCCGCCCCGGGGGGGAAACAAAAACCCCCACCCCCCCACAGCCACC